>JBEKRO010000010.1:0-98841 GCA_049518655.1 Bryobacteraceae bacterium
AACAAGGACTTTCCACCAGAAGTCCCTCGGGCACTACTCGCACCGTCGGGCGCACATACTTGTAGCGCTTTCGCTTTCCGATCGCGCGTTCGATTTGTTTACGTTCGAACACGCTCAACTGTTCCGGTGCAATCGTTGCCATGCGCACACCTTAATCAAACTGATGCGATCTCCTGCTCCAGACATCCCACGACGCGGTTGGCCCCAAACTCCACCAGATAGACCGGAGTATTCGATTCCACGTGCGTGCCCACTTGCACGATTTCTCCCGCATCGCCTGTCCGCACCAACAAGGCCTCTGGCGGACATTCCGGGAACGAGCCGTCGTTGTAAAGATCGAGAAGCGCCTGCACTCGCTGCCCCCATTGATATTTGGGCTCGACCGGTTCTGTCACACCGCCTCCGCCGAAACCGCCACCGGCTCAAGTTCCTTGCGCTTCATACCCACGCGGTAGCCCAAAGCGGGAAAGTCCACGCCGTAAATGTAGAACTGTTGTAAAAACGTCCCAATGCTTACCACGTAACCCTCATCGCCCTTCTTCACCAGGATTTCGCCAATTTCTTTCCCCGGAAACGTACCGTCGTTGCGAATGCTCCGCCGCGAGCGCACGCGCGCGCCGTAATCGAAGGCCGGTGGATCGTTCAATTCCACCACTTCGCTGTCACGGGCGATGTTCATTGTCCAGCCTCCTTCAGACGCGAGCGCGCCATGTCGCACACCATGGGATCGGAATCGTGCAGCATCGCGCCTAACAAATCCGAGCGCATCCGGCGCGCCACTTCGTAGCGCACGCGCCAGTCTGGATCGCAATCGAAGGCAATGAGCTCACCCGGCGGTAATCGCTCCACCGCCTTGAGCCGGACTGCCGGATCGGAATCGTGAGTAAGCGGAGTGAGCCACGCGGGATCGATGCGGCTGGCGACGATGCGCCGGACCTCGTGCTCCTGATCGCGAATCATGAGGCGCAGCAGGTGGCCCGGAATTCGCCGCGCGACGATCTGGCGAACGTAATAGTCCTGATCTCGCATCATCAAGATCAGGTCCGCGGCATCTAGCCGGGACGCCACGCGGATTCTCACTTCCCGGTGCGGGTCGTGGATCAGACGCAGCAGATACTGTTCCGGCAGGCGTAACGCCGCACTCCACCGAACGGTTTCATCCGGGTCGCTCAACAGTTGCGGAAGCTGAGACAAGTCCGCATATTTGGCCGCGACAGCACGCACCTCGAAGTAAGGATGCGCCAAGGACGCATTGGCAAGCTCGGGGTTCCAATCGAAGAAGCGGTCGATGCGCCTGGCATAGCGGTCTTCGATGCAGGCGGCTTTCAAACGGCAGCGGGATTGGGAGAGCAACTCCCGGTGAGGGCAAGACCCGCAGCAGACCTCGTCGCCGCGCCAGTCTCGTGCCTCGTTTATGTCGTTCTGGATTTCAGTCGTCATCGCCATAAGCCACAGCCTCCAGTACGCCCAGAAGCACTCTCGCGCCAATCTTGTCGGACGGATCGAGCTCTAGTAGCTTCAGGACGGCTTCGCGGCCTTCCTCCACGCGACCCAGCCTCATCTGCAGATATGCGTACGCCTTCAGCGTAAACAGATAGAATCGTGGCAGCCTCGCATCGTAAGAGCTGAAGTTCCCATCTTCCCTGCGCACTTCGCGCCAGTCTGGCTTGAGGCTGTTCTCCCTGGCCGCCTTCCGCAAACAAATCTGCGCAATCTCCAAAGCATCGCGCAGCCGTCCCTTATAGAAATAGAAACGGTACAGCGCGATTAGCACGGCGGCGTGATCCGGAGCCAACACTTCCGCATCCAGAAGATGACGCTCAGCAACTTCGTCCTGCCCATAGGCGAACCCCGCATGCTGCAGATGCCGGGCGGCTTCCTCCGGAAGACCCGCCCCCAACAGCGCGTCGGCAAGCCGTGCAATATCCATCGTCGACAGGTCCCACGCAGTGGCTTCGCCCACAGCCGCCAAAGCTCTACCTCCTGGAGCCGAACGTCGTGAGGTTCACGAGCTCTACTGGCGCGTTTGGCTGACTGCCGCACGCGGGGCCGCTCCCCTTCGGATCACGGAAGACGAGACCGGATTCCGTCGGCGTATCCGCACAATCGACCGTCACTCCATCCAAAAGCAGCCGGCTTTCCACAGGCAAGAAAAGCTTCAGGCCGTTGTGCTCCAGCACAGCTTCGCCAGCGCGCGGGTCTCTCTCCACGCTGAACTCGGCTGCGAGCCCCGAGCATCCACCCGGGCTTACCGCGAGACGAAAACCGCCGCCCGGCACGCCGCCGAACCGGATCATGCGGCGAATGAATTTCTCCGCTGCCGGCGTAATCACAATGTTCATGTTCCTCCTTATGCCCTCGCCTGATAGCGAGGCACAGACGCGTCAACGATGCACGTCAAGTCTACGGGGCAAACCGCTACACACTGCGGCTCATCGAAATAACCGATACATTCCGTGCACTTCTTGGGGTCGATTACAAACGTTCCATTCTTAGGGGAAATCGCCACATTAGGACATTCCGGCTCGCAAGCTGAACAGGACGTGCATTGTGACGCTACGATTTTGTATGCCATTTTTTGCTTCTGTGTCCTCCACGATTACGCGGCGACGAACGCTCCCTGCCGGATATCGGCATCGCCGCGCACCACATGCTCGATCTCGCCGCTCTTCACTTTGTCCAGGTACTCCTTGAACCAGGAGATCGCCGATTGCTCGATAAATTCGAGCGCATACTTGTCCACCGGTTCGATGCCGGCCTGCCGCAGCGTATCTTTGGGGCAGCCTCCGATCTTAGCGACAAATACCGCGTGGCAGTCGTTGATCGCGCGGATGATCGTGCCGAGACTGTCCTCTTCACCGTAGCCGCCTTGGCAGTACAGATCGACTCGCCGGTGTCCTACGAATTTTGCGCCGGCGGTGCTCAGCTCGTACACCTGGAATTCCTTGGCATGTCCAAAGTGTTCGTTGATGCGGCCGCTGCCTTTGGTGGCCACCGCGATCAGGACCTTAACGTCAGTCATCTCACCGGCGAGGGTCTCGAGTTCGGTCTGGCGGGCCGCGACCTTTGCTTCGCGCTCTTCTTCAACTTTGGCCTGATACGCTTTGCGCGTTTCGGAGTCGTAATTGACCTCCATGGCCATGATCTTGTCCGTAGTAAACTCCGCGCTTCGGTCCTCGCCGAGTAGGCCCACTGCGTCCGCACGGCACTGCCGGCAGTGGCGCATCATGTTCATCTCGCCTTCGCAGCTATCCTGAAGCGCCTTGAGCTCCTGGGCCGACGGGCCGCGCTGACCATTCAACCCGAAGACCGTGCCATGTTCGGGCGCGGAGATCAGGGGCATGATGTTGTGGAGGAATGCGCCGCGGGATTTGACCGCTCGATTGACTTCCACGAGGTGCTTGTCATTGACGCCCGGAATCATCACCGAATTGACCTTGCAGAGAATGCCCCGTTCAGTGAGCATCTCCAGGCCCTGCATTTGCCGCTCGGTGAGGATCCGAGCCGCCTCAATGCCTGTGTAGCGCTTGTGCTTGTAATAGATCCAGGGATAGATTTTGGCACCGATCTCGGGATCGACCATGTTGATGGTGATGGTCACGTGATCGACGTTGAAATTCTTGATCGTCTCCACGTGATCTGGAAGCATCAAGCCATTGGTTGAAAGGCACAGCTTGATGTCGGGCGCAGTTCTGGAAATCAGCTCGAAAGTCTTGAACGTTTTTTCTGGATTCGCCAGCGGATCCCCAGGTCCCGCAATCCCGAGCACGGTCATCTGCGGAATTGTGGAGGCCACTGCAAGCACCTTCTTCGCGGCTTGTTCCGGTGTCAGTTTCTCGCTGACGACACCGGGCCGGGATTCATTGGCGCAATCGTACTTGCGGTTGCAGTAGTTGCATTGAATGTTGCAAGCCGGCGCCACCGCAACGTGCATGCGAGCGTAGTGGTGATGAGCCTCTTCGCTGTAGCAAGGATGATTCTTGACCTTTTCCCAAATCTCTGGAGCAAGGTCGTTCTGTCCGGCTCCCGAGCCGCAACTTGCTTTGCCACTGCCGCCATGGGTTCCGCACCCTTTGTGCTCGGCCATCTTCTGCATGATTGCATCGGACGGTTGGATCACCGGCAGGCTAATGCCTGGGTTGAGCGAGGGGCCGACTGATGGGTTGAACGACTCTTGCATGCTCCGCTCCTTTAGGAGGCGCGGTACGCGGCGCCATCGTTAAGCCAAGATGCAAATCATCTGCCAACAGCGGGAATCAGCCAAGCCTTGAAAACAAATGAACTTGGGTTGCGACACGGTGTAGGAATGCCTACAGGGAACAACGCAGGCTTGCGGTGTTGTTGGAAACGCGACATCGTTCAGGCAGGCACGCAAGTGTTCGCGACGGGGCAGACGGCGGCGCACTGCGGCGTGTCGAAGTGGCCCTTACACTCCGTACACAATTTGGGATTGATCACGTACATCTCGCGTTTGATGGAGATGGCCGCGTTTGGACATTCAAACTCGCACGCGCCGCATACGGTGCATTGAGAAGCAACAATCTTGTAGGCCATTGTTGAATCCTCCTTCGACGACTGAAGCGTCTTTAAGAACGTTGCAATGCAGGTGCCACGCGCCTACGTATTGAGCTGGCCCGCGGCGTGCACGGTGAAGAACGGAGCTAATTCTTGGCCAACGTTACCTGTTCCTTGCCGGTTATGGCGAAGGTCGTTACCGTATATGCAGTCGCCGGCCACCGCGGCACCATTCTCGCGGTTGCCCGAGCGCACAGGATTCCCATCCCGTTTGATTGCCAGGATGGCGAGTGCGGATCCTGTCTGGTGAAGGTTAATCATTTCGCGAAGAATGTGAGATGCGGGATCGCTCTCTCCGAGAAGGAGAAGGAGCTGTTGTCGCAACTGCGTAAGATCACGCGCGAAGAAATCCGGGACGCCGAAGTGAACGACATGCCCCCACGATACCGCTTGGCGCGCCAGTGCTTTGTGCGCGACGAAGATATCCTGGTCTCGTTCGAAGCCGACCAGACATTGCCTTTGGAGCGGCCCAGCCTGTCGATCGCAGCCAAAATCTATAGCTGGAATCGAAATCGGGAGTCTCGACCAGTTATTGGGATTCGCCGTCAGGTTCGAGAAGGATGCCTCCATCCACCACGACGAACTGGGAACGGCCATGGAGCAGTGCGGCAACAAGGAAGTCGCGAAACTGTTCAGGGACCTAGCGGGCTATTCGCCGTTACACCTCTTGCAAGCCAGAGCGCGAGCCGGTTCCATCGACGTCACGCCGCACCTGCCTCCGGATTATGTTTGGCCGGACCATGCCACACCGGAGATAACCTCTCTTTGGGCCGGGGACCCCGACCTGTCCTGAATGGACGCCCTGAAAGCGGCGATGCAGGGAGAGCGCCGCGCGTACCAGTTCTACTACGCTGTCGCCGGCACGACGAAAGATCCCGAGATCGCCGCCGCGGCGAACGAGTTCGTCAAAGAAGAGGCGAAGCATGTCGAGATTCTCGACCGCTGGATTGAGCAGGAGGAAACGCTTCGAAAGGCTTTGCAACAGGCGGTGGCGGCGGTTGATCCGGTATAGGCAAATCGTCTAATTTTGATGCACAAGAGGAAAGAAAAATGGCACGAACTTATAAGCTCGTTGAGTTGGTCGGCACGTCAAACACCAGTTTTTTTGATGCGGCCAAGGCTGCGGTCGCAGAGGCGGCCAAGACCCTGGATCAGATGGAATGGTTTGAGGTCGTGCGGGAGACAGGCAAGATTCAGGGGGACCAGGTGAAAGAGTTTCAGGTCACGTTAAAGGTCGGTTGCAGGATTTAGTTCCGGTATCTCGGAGACCGAAGTTATGCAACACGTCGACGAATTTCTCGCTCATGCATGCAACCTGTGAACCCCGCGCGGCTAATCCCGCGGAAGCCTGCTCCGCACTGCGGTCAGAACCTCTTGATCTCGATCGAGTGCTTGCGGAGCGCGTAGCCCATCTGGCGCGGCGTAAGACCGAGCAGACGGGCTGCCTTGGCTTGTACCCAACCAGCTCTCTCCATAGCATCGACCAGTTGCGCGCGTTCGACTTGCCCGCTCGCATCCGCGCCGGGGACCTCCTCGGCGCGCTCTGTTCCACTCGCGGACGATTCTGACTCGGACCGGTTTGCTCCCGAAGCGCCTGGCGGCGTGGCGACTGCAACTTTGCTCCTCGGTCCTCCTCCAGCCACGGGAAGTGGAATGTAGCCAGTCCGATTTGATTGCTTCTCGGGCTTCCACAACAGCGAGGAGAGACAACTATCGTTACGGCACGCAAAGTCATTGGCCACAATGGACGATCCTTGAGCGAACGCGGCTGTACGGCGTACGCAACTCTCCAGCTCACGCACGTTGCCCGGAAAATCGCAAGCGCAGAGAACTTTAAGCGCGTCGTTGCTTAGGGAAAGCGCCGTCCCGTGAGTCTCGTTGAAGTGACCGAGAAACTCAACAGCCAGCGGAGGAATATCCTCCCGCCGCTCACGCAAGGGCGGAAGCGCAATCGGCACCACGCTGATCCGATAATACAGGTCGGCACGGAAAGCTCCGCTGACCACTGCCGCCTCCAAATTGCGGTTCGTAGCCGCTACCAGGCGGACGTCCACCTTGAGCGTGCGCGTGCCGCCAACCCTCTCAAACTCACCCTCTTGGAGCACACGCAACAGCTTCGCTTGGAAGGCCGGAGAAATGTCTCCGATCTCGTCGAGAAACAGCGTTCCATGATCGGCCAGTTCAAAACGGCCCTTGCGCTGAGCGATCGCGCCCGTGAAAGCTCCCTTTTCGTGGCCGAACAGTTCCGATTCGAGCACGCTTTCAGGCAAGGCGGCGCAGTTCAGCTTGATGCAAGGTGCCTCTTTGCGCGGCGAAAGATCGTGTATGGCTTGCGCAAACAGTTCCTTGCCAGTACCGGACTCGCCTCGCAGCAGGATCGGCAAATGGCTACGCGCAACCACCCGGACTTTATCCAGCACGGCGCGAATCGCGCGGCTCTCGCCAACAATCCCCGCAACCCGATGATCGCGATCCGGCGCGGCCTGGACTTGGAGCTGCTTCTCCAGCCGGTGCCGCTCTGCCATGAGCCGCTCCCTGTCCCGTGCCACCATCCTTTGAAGCCGCACGGTCTGTCCGACCAGATTGGCAACCATTGTCAGAAAGCGAAGGTCCTCGTCCAACGTGACAGACGGGTCAGTTCCACGGTTGTGCTTTTCGATCGTAATCGTCCCGATTACTCGGTCTCGGTCTTTGATCGGAACGCCGATGAAAGAACAGGAACAGTCTTCCGCATTCAATTCTTCAGCTTTCCAATCCGCAAAGAGCTGATCGACGGCCATGTCCCTCACGACGACCGGGAACTTCGTGACGACAATCTGGCCGACCGCGCGTTCCGGCAAGTGTTCAAAGTGGAGCTTGGAGGTTTCCTCATTCCACGCCGATCCCACAACTACCTCCGGCTCGCCTTCGTCGTTAAGCAGAGCGATGAGGCCGTGGCGCATATCAAGGAAACTCGACAGTAGCGTGATAACGCTTGAGAGCGTTACTTCAACCCTTGCCGGGTTCGTAAGGATTTTGGAGATTTCGTAGATGCCACTGAGCGCAACTTCAGACCAACGGGAAGCTGTATCACTTCTCGCGACGTTAACCTCACTGCTGGTCGCGGCCATTCGAAGTACCTCGCCTGAAGCAAATCGCCCGATCAACGGCCGACTTAAGCGCGGCCGTGCTCCAGATATCTTGCGCTGCTGTGCTTGAGGCGCAAAGACACCCTGGCTTGAGAGACGGTACGGAGCCAGGCTGGAGTCGCGCTAACTTGGCGAGGGCGGGCGAATTCACGCGGGAATCCGGAGCCCGTACTCGGAACCTTACCACCACTTTTGCCTTGTGTCAAGAACCGGTGTCAGGTTTATGTCGAATTGGACATAGTCAATCGGCTCGGCCTTCCGCGGAGTCTCGCTGGGAAATGGAGAGATGCTTGCTCTTGAAGAGACATATGGGTGAATCAATCTTTGAGCAGGTTTCCATGTTCCAGAGGATCGGCGGCGACGTGACAGTGGATCGCCTGGTGGAATCGTTTTACACGCGGATGGAAGGTCTTCCCGAAGCTCAGATCATCCGGGCGATGCATCCGCGCGACCTTGGACCAACCAAGATAGTTCTGAAGCGGTACCTCAGCGAGTGGATGGGGGGCCCCAAGCTCTATTCCGCCGAAAAGGGCCATCCGCGTCTTCGCCAGCGACATCTCGGGTTTCGGATTGGCGAGGCGGAACGCGATGCCTGGCTGCTCTGCATGGGCGGCGCGCTGGAGGAAACAATCGAGGACGCAGCAGCCCGCCAGGAAATTCTTGCCGCGCTCCAAAAGCTTGCCGACTGGATGCGGAACCAACCTGGCAATCCGCACGATACGGGCGGGCGCCAACACTGAGTTGCTCAACAAAGCAGCGAACGCCGGGCGCCACTAGTGACCTCAGTCCTTCTGAATCACTACCTCGGTGGATTTCACGACTGCTCGGACGGAATCGCCCTTCTTCAATCCGAGTTCTTCGGCGCTACTGCGCGTAATTACGCTTTCGACCAGATTGTTGCCAACCTTGACGACCACACGGGCCTCGATGTCGCCGATTTGAATATCCTCCACAGTGCCGGGAAGTTGGTTTCTCGCAGAAAGTGCCATGTCCCCTTTTGTAGCAGAGAATCGAAGCGCCTGCCGGGCCGGGTATGGGAGATCAGGCTGAAACTTAATCGGGTGGCCCATCGTTCGCAGCGGCGGTTGGTTTTTTCTTGCGTTTCGCTTCTTGTGAGAGGTATGCGCCGGAGTTCTTCAACTTCACGGGCGGTTGACCGTCCACATATTGGGAGATCATAAACAGGGTCCGTTCCAGCGCCCGCCCCGCGGATTCCTCGTTATAAGAGTCACGCTCCTCGCAATTGAAGCCGTGCCCAGCCGGATAAGCAAACACCGTAACATCCGGCCTGTTGGCCCGAAACTGGATTAGTTCCTCTATGGGGATCAGCGGATCCTTCTCGCCAAAGTGGAGCAGAGTCGGAACCTTGCGCTTTTCTCGCGATACGCCTGTGATTCCTCCGCCGTAGTAGCCGATAGCACAAGCAAGCCCGCTTACCCGGTTACCCGCGACATACGACAGGTAGCCACCCCAACAATAACCGACGATGGCAACCTTTCCCGCACTCTTGACTGCATCAACTGTCGCCTGAATATCGGCGAATGGGCCTGTCTCGCCGGCCTGCTTGATCATCTCCACACCGTCGGCCAAGCTCGCTTCGTCATAGCACAACTCGACGCCCTTCTTCACACGGTCGAAGAGAGAAGGAGCAATCGCCAGATAGCCTTGAGCGGCGAACCTGTCGGTGATTTTCCGGATATGTTGGTTGACGCCGAAGACCTCCTGAAGGACCACAACGGCGCCTCTGGGCTCAGCCGCCGGGTCCGCGCGGTAAGCCGAAAAAGTATGGCCATCGGCCGCAGTTAGCTCGATCATGACAATCCCCTCCCCTTTTAACTAGTCTGACGAAATCATTACGTCCGGCATCGCATCGGAATCTGGCAGGTCCAACCCGTCTTCTTCCGCCAAACAGACACCTGAAACGCACACGTCACCATCGTCAATCACGAGGTCAATTGGTGTCAGTCGCTGACCTTGACAGGGGCCAAGGAAGCAATGTCCGGTATCAAGGTCAAACTGGGCGCGGTGCCGGCCACAGGTCAGGAAATTTCCATCCTCGTCGAGGAACTGCCCTGGGCTCGCATCCAGCCGCTCGCCTTGGTGAGGACAGGCGTTTTCGAATCCATAAAACTTGCTCCCTTTGCGGGTAATCAGAATTGGCCAGGGCTTCGCGCCCGTATCCTCGGCGCGTGCCAGGACAAAGCCCGCCGCCTCGCTATCGGCAATGTCCGACGTTCGGCAGATCGCGTATAGTTCGTTCATATTGTTCCTCGGTCAATTGCAAGGCCACGCGCTCGGCGTCGATCAAGGCGCCTTCCAAGTACCCGGTCTGGCGCGCCGCGAATTCCGTGCCGGCGAACCACAGCTTCCCGTCCCATAGTTCAGTCCACAGGTATGGGTCGCCCACATGGGGGTGGGGCGGAGCGGCGTCTTCGCGCCGGTCGAGGCTTGCGCAAGTAAACGGCTCGGTTGCCCAGTCTTGGTAATGTAGCCTTCCCGCTTCAAAGGCCGGGCCGAAAAGCTGAACGAACTGACTGGTGACCAGCATATCGAGTCCTGCGCGGAACCGCGCCCTATCGGCAGGAGGCAGGGCCAGAAATCCACCCAACGCGGCCACGTCTCCGTTTATGCTGCTCGCATCAAAGACCTCGCTGAGTACCGCCTGTTCATGGTTGACGAACGCATTGCCGGAACCGACCTTAGCACGGAAACCAACGGCGTTCCCATATACAACCACCGCTTTCGCTTGTCGTGCCATACAGGTGGGGCGCGCCAGTAGCGCACGTTGCACTCGGTCCGGCAGCGCCGGTGAAAAGAAAATGTGCTCCTCAATTAGGCGAGGCGGCATGGCGAGCACCACCCGTCGCGCCGTCCGTTCGACCTCGCCCTCCGGAGTGCGAAACACAATCTGCACATGCGAACCACGATCCACGATGCCCTCGAGCACGTGTGACAGCGCCAACCGAGTGGGCGGCAACTTTGCCGCGATTGCCTCAGTCAGTCGCATCATCCCTCCAGCGATGCGCAGCGCGCCTGCGTGGAGCATTTCGTTTTCGAGTTTCTGCGGCTTTTGGTTCGGATCGGTCAGAACCCATACCGTTCCGTCGTCGTATTGGGAGAACACGGTCAGCCCTAGCTCCGAGACGAGTTTCACCATCGCGGGTTGAGTCTGGGGCCAATACCATGTTGGCCCAAGGTCGACAGGAATGGCTGAAACCGGACAATCGCGCGACAAAATACGTCCCCCCAGGCGATCGCGCGCTTCGAACAGAGCATAATCGATGCCGCTTTGTTCGAGCGTCTTAGCCAGAGCAAGTCCGGTCAGCCCACCACCGACGATGGCAATTTCCAACATGGTCAGGTTTCCGAAAAGAAAGCAGGAAGCAATTCATCTGCCACATCCAACACTCGAGAACTGCTGCGTGCCCGGCTTTGGACTTGCAGTCCCACAAGTTGCTGCGTTCCGAGTGACAAACCGGCAGTCCGCCTAGCCAAAACTACCCATCCGGTTTGCGAGCCGAAACGCTGCGACTCTGGTGCGGCTGGGCGTTTCGGATCTTCTTGCCTTCTCAGGCAGTCAGGGTCACCAGAGTCTTGATCCCAATTGCATCCAGGATTTCCTGAAGCCTGGCGATCGAAACGGTTTGGTAGTCGCTCTCTTCATAGCGGCTTACCACCTGCTTGCTCACCCCAAGCCGGCGCGCCAATTCTGTTTGCGAAACGCCTTTCGTAATGCGGATCTTCGCGATGAAGGGAGCGATTTGGTCTAGCCGTTCCACATGCGGCAGCGTCAATTCACCAGCCTTGAGCTGGTCGTACTCGCTCAATTCGTCCTCAAGCTGCCGAATCATGCCTTCGTAGCTGGCGCGGATTGCGGCGGAGCGTTTGCCTGACTTTTCCTTCTCTGCGATCGCGATTGCCCGCCGGAAACCCGCGATTTGAGCCAAGGTCCGGTCTCGTTGAGCATCGCTCTTAATCATGATCGTGCCGCCTTCACCACTTGAATCACCCCGCGTGGTTGACCATCTCGATCCTGACGAAAGAACTCGGGGAACCCCATTTCAGACGTCGCCTGCATGGCCGGATGAATGAAAAATTCAACTCCGTGGTCGGCCCACATTCTCCATTTCCATTTCCGCAGATGCGGAACCAAGACGAGTTCAAAGTCGATCCAGTAGGGATCGATGCGATCGTAGACGCCTTCGTCGGGCTCAACCCAATAGCCGTCGACATCACCAGGATCCGGCTTCTCCGTACAAAAACTGCCGTCGATGTAAATCTCCCCAATGCCTGCAGCCCAAAAGGCTTCGATGGCTGCTCGAATGCCCCTCAATAACCATCTACGACGAGGCGTGAATCCGAAGCGGGCCTCGATGTGTTCCATGGTTGCCTTATGGTTTCCCGGCGGCAAAGCGCCGGTGCTCAGTTCGAACGCCGGAATCAAATACTTACCTCCCATGATCTCAGAGGACAAGCGCAAATGTCAACGTATATGATGTCATATCAAATCGACAGCATTTACAGCCTCCGCCGGAACACGAGTCTCTTGACCACGAATCTCGATTCGCTTCACTTTGTCCACAAGACTCCCCTGAATTCACGTAGCAAATCGCGCGGCATGCTAGACTCAGTTTCAAATCCGGTTGATCTCCGCATCACTGGCAGGCAGTATGTCCCGGCAGCGATACCAGCGTGGCTCCCTAAGAAAAGTCGGCAAGATCCGCAAAATGTGGCGCGGCCGCTGGCACGTCTACATTAAGCAGCAAGACGGTGCCGAGAAGATCTGCAAGCGTGAGAAGATTCTCGGACCTGCCAATGTGTTAACCAAGTCGCAAGCTCAAGAGAAACTGGATGCCCTCATCATACATAGTACAAACCAGATCTCTGCCACTCTGCCGATAGATCTTACGGTGCGGCAACTTTGGAAGAGCTATGCCGTCTTGAAGTCAGGCTCCTGGAGTACCGCGACACGCAAGACTCTGGAATCGGTCTTCGCAGGTGATAGCAAGAAAAAGAGCCGACCAAGGGTGCTCGCACTGATTGGGGACAGATTGGTCCGCGATCTGACCCGGGGCTCACTTCAAGATCTTCTGAACACGCTAGCCCGCCGCGGAGACAGCTACTCCTCCGTTAAGAAAGTCCGGACGTATATCAGTGCCGCGCTAGAGTATGCACGCGACGAGCGCCTCATTGCATCCAACCCTGCGCAGAAGCTTGAAGTGCCTGTCCAATTGCTTCGTAGGCCGTGCGAGCGCTTTTACACCGAGGAAGAGGTCCGGCGTTTGCTCTCGAATGCTCACGGCCGTGAACACCTGGTGCTGCGCATTTTCATCAACTGCGGTCTGCGGCCCAGTGAGTTATTCGCTCTTCGAGAGGACGATGTACAACCAGGCCAATTGCGGATTGACGAAGCCGTCAAAGAGGCGGAACGCGGCTGCCGGCGCATCGGAGGAACGAAGACGGGCGGCAGCCGCGGGTATGTCGGAATCAGTGCGGGCCTCCAACAGGAGCTGGCCGCATGGATTCGCGAACGCCATCAGAAACGTCTGTCTCAAGCCCCTCCAGATGCATCGTCATCGGACTTCTTATTCCCGAGTGAGACTGGGACGCCCTTTCGGTTGGGCAATTACTTGAAGCGTTATCTGAAGCCGCTCGCAGAGAAGGCGGGCATTCCGGACCTGACGTACCAGGCCCTCCGCAGGACGTGTGCGACGCACTTCCAGAAGCACGGCAACCCACGCGACATTCAGGCTCAACTTCGCCACTTCACATTGGAAATGACGGGGCGGTATATAAAAGAGATCCCGAATCAGGTCCGGGAAGCCGTCGAAAGCATGGACCGCGAACTATGTCTCGGATGTGAGCCCGAAGGAACACCGGAGTGAAGGCACGGGACACCTGCAATCCGTCTTGGCCTAAGTGATGGCTGCGCCTGAACGGTAGCTGGCGTCTTATCAGATCTCATGAGCTGCTTGCTACAGAGCCTGAGTCGCTCTTTATATAAGTAAGCGGTCTCGATTTCCATAAGCAAAGAAGGATTCACGAAACTGTCGGCGAGGTGTTCGCGATGAGCCCGCTGATAATTTGGGTAGGTTTTGGGTAGGTAATAGAAAGGAAGTGCGCTATTCTCTTATTGAAATAATTGGTACGCCCGGTAAGATTCGAACTTACGACCTTTTGCTCCGGAGGCAAACGCTCTATCCAGACTGAGCTACGGGCGCGCTGTGATTATTATAGCTGTCTCGCGCTCCAGGAAACTCCAGCGCCTAAGGTTTAGTTAGACGCTACGTGATGCGCCTTCGCCGCAGTGGTGTGATGAACCGGCGCGCTAGCGGATTCTTTGAGCAACGTTTCAATCATGTTCCGCCAATAGCCTTCCGTGTACAAACTCGCATCGTCTCCCGATGCGGGGGTTTGGGATCGAATGTTGCCCTTGCGGTCGATCCATACAATCTGCGGAACGGTGTAGCGCTCCATCATGTTGAAGCCCAGGTATGTCATCACCTCTTCGGGCGTGCTGTAGCCAACCGGATAGCCAATGTTGTAGTTCTTCACGAAGTCACTGACGTACATGTTCGCCATCGTGTTGAATGCCGCATCCACGGGCTGGAATCCACGCGGTCCATACTCGTTGTAGAGCTGCGTGAAAACCTGGGAGGTGTGCTGGCAATGCGGGCAGGTGGTGTGAACCATCAACAGCGCCACGACCTTGCCTTTCAAGCTGCTCAGCAGCATCTGTTTGCCATCCACGAACTTGATGACAAACTCGGGCGATTTCCGGAGCACCGGGGGAGCTTCCGTCTTCGGGGCTTCCGCTTTCGGGGTCGCCGCATATAATCCGATTCCAGTGAATAGCAAGAAGGCTGCACAGGCCAGGCGCATCCCAAAACTCCTTTACCTCTAGTTTACGACCCGATTATATCGTAATGCAGCCGGGGTCAACAAACGCCGGTTTTTCGCTGGGGGCCGCCTCCGCTACGATACATTTATGGCCTTTCACCTCGCCCAGTTAAATGTCGCGCGACTCCTGCATCCCTTGGACCATCCCCAAATCAAGGAATTTATGGACGGCCTGGAGCACATCAATGCGCTGGCTGAGCAATCGCCCGGCTTCGTCTGGCGCTTGCAAACCGATTCCGGCAACGCCACCGACATCCGGCATCCCTGGTCGCAGGATCCGTTCGCCCTCGTAAATATGTCGGTTTGGAAGAATCCGGAAGATCTGAAGCAGTTTGTCTATCGCTCCGGCCACCTGGAGTACTATCTCAAGCGATCCGACTGGTTTGAGAAACCCAGCCAAGCCCACTACGTGCTGTGGTGGGTACCTGAAGGGCACATTCCATCGCTAGAGGAAGCACGCCAGCGTCTGGAGCACTATCGACTGCACGGCGCCTCGCCGCATGCATTCTGGTTTGGAAAACTCTTCCCAGAGCCAGCCCTTTCAGCCGCGCCGGTTTAGCTTATGCGCCCAGCCTCCATTCTCGCGCTGGCCATTCTCGCGATTCCGGCCTGCCTCAAGCCAGCCGCCCAAGAGGAACCAACGGTTATCTTCGGCACCACCGTGGTAATTCCATCGGGTCTTCGGGGCTTGGTATATCACATCCACCACAACACGTCCCAACTCCCCGATTTCGAGAAGCTGAAGCCCGCCGGGCCCGCCATCTACACGTCGTCGCTCAACCTGCCGCCTCAAGACTTTAGACAAGGCTTCCCCGGCGTCACCAAGCGAAATGAGTGGTTCGCGATCGATTACAACGGAAAGTTTTGGATTGCCGATCCGGGGATGTACGCGTTCGCGCTTTTATCGGACGACGGCGCGAAGCTTTATATCGACGATCAAGTCATCATCGATAACGACGGCGTACATGCGCCCCTGGAGAAGACCGGCGCCGTCGACCTTGCGGGCGGTCTGCACCGTATTCGCGTGTCCTATTTTCAAGGACCCAAGTATCAAATCGCGCTAGTGTTGAAAGTCGCGGGCCCCGGTCAGGAACCACGTGTCTTCAGTACCGACGAGTTTAAACCACCGCCCGATCCAGGCCAGTGGCGTTTTCCCAGCACGACGGCATCGCCGCAAAAGTGATGTAAACGCCGAAACGAATTGGCGCGTCGAGTAACTTACGGAAGCGGCGTCTTCCATCCTTCGATCTGGTTCACCGTCAGTCCGTCTATCCACACCCGAAAATAGCCGGGGTCTCCTTGGCCTTCCACGCGCTCCGGCGTCTCGCTCGCGATCTCCAGTTTCTTCCATTTCCCCCGCATAACTTTTCGATAGTCGTCGAAATACTTGTGCGCCGACTCCGGCGAATCCCACGTCGACGCCACTCCCAGCACGGGAAACTTCTCGCGCTTGTGCTCGAACAATTCGTAAGACCCGCCCGCCAGATGAGCTGCCCAAGCCTCGCCTTCCTCCGCAGTGGTGTACAGCGATAGCAACACCCGGAAATCCAGCTCGCCCAGCGTGCCATCCGCCAGCTTGCGGAACTCGCGCGATTCCGGCAGGGGTGGAGGGTTCGGCATGATCGCCCCGCCGTGTCCCAAGTACCGTTCTGGATGCAAGATCTGTCCGCTGCTGGCCGGCGGCCGAACGAATACTTCCGAAAACGCCTCTGTGCCTAGCTTCCGAAACACCGCGTCCTGAAACGCCAGCCCTTGGGCGTATGGAAATACAAGCGACTCGCGGATATACAGTGGCGCTTGCGTAAACACCGGGTATTGCTGCGCGGCCGAACCTTCGATGCTCTTTTTCATCAGCTCCAGAACCGACTCGGGGACCTCCGGCTTGCCTCCACCTTCACGCGAAATATAAGCAGCCATCAGCCACGTTGCCTGCCCCTCCATTACCGCCTGCCGCGCCGTCGCGCTGTCGTCGCTCCGCATCCCGTCATGGATGTATTTGGCCAGATGGAAGTGCTGATCCGCCAGCGCGTGCGCTAATTCGTGGACCAAGGCGACACGCTCCTCATCACCCCCGCCCCCGCCTTCCAGTACGAAGAGCTTCTTCTGGTTGTAGTCGTAAAATGCGGCCGCCTGCTCGGTGAGCAAATCGAGCGTATTCTTCCGCAAATCGAAATCGGCGGGCACCAATCCGAGCATCTTCAGGGTCAGTTCCTCGGCATGCACATCGTCCGGCTTCATGGTCTCGTGGAGCCGCTGCTCCAGGTAGTGATGCAACTGATCCTTATTGATGAGTGCGTACGGAACGTCGTGCTTGAACGCTAGACCCGTGATGGCCGACAATCCTTCCTTGATCCGGCCAATGTTGGCAAACAGGTCTTGCGCCGGCGCCGGCGTTATTAGCACCCACGCTGCCAGAAGTGAGCAAAAGCGTTTCATGCGACAATGAACCTTTATGGTAGACGAGAAATTGTATTCAGCCGAGGCCCACGGTAGCGGGACCTTCATTATCAGCAAGCCCAAGCGCAAGCGACCCAAGCTTCGGCAGTCCAGATTGAAGAAGCCGCAACGCGGAGCGCGGAAGTAGTACCGGGTGGTCCTGTCGCGGCGCCTGGCCATCCACGAAGACCACACTCAGGACGTGACTTCCTAGTACTTCTCCCGCCTGGACAAAACACCGCGCGGCTTTAGACTATAGAGGTCGAAATGGCGGTCCTACGCAAAATTGCGCTCGCTCTCTTGCTGGCGGCTTCCGCGGGAGTCCTGCTGATGGCCGCTTGGGAGCTGTGGAATTACCGCCAATGGGCTTACTTGCCCTTGCAGGAATCCGGCTTCACCAGCGGAGGCGAACGTGCGCGCATCCTGCAAAACCGCATGGATCTGATGACCAAGCGCGTGGGTGACATGGAGCTGTTGATCCTTATTCTGCTCGGCACTTCCGGTCTCTACGCCATCGTGTTCGTCGCGTCCTCCTATTTCAGCGCTACCAGCTTTGCCCGCCAGGCCGATCAAACCATTGGCCACATTCAGGACCAGATCGGGCTGGCCATGGGCGATCTTCGCGAACTGCAGGAAGAAACGGAGCAACGCTTACACCAAATGACCGCCGCACCGCTTGCCGCGGCGACCGCTGTGCAGTCCCGGCCCGTCGTAGATGATCGGCCCGTCCTGGATCAACCGACGGCTGGCTGGCTGACCCAGGTGACGGAAATGGCGGCACGCCTGAGTGCCTGGCAAAGCTTGGTCTGGAATGGGTTGCCCCTCAGCGAGCAAGCCCGGCTGGACTTGGTCCAGGATGAGCACGCAGCGGCCTACCTGGAAGTAGCCGCCGGTTCCAAGGCCGGTTCTGCGATGTGTTGCGCATTAGCAGGCTTGTACTTGAGCTTCGGACGCATCTATGCCTCCCTCGACGCAGCCCGGTCGCGCTTCTACCTGGAACGAGCGCTACGCCTGGCCACGCAGGAATCGCCTCTGGCTTCGGAAATCCACTATCAACTGGCCTGCCATTTCGCCGCCTCCCATTATTTTCCCCATGCCCTGCGTGAACTGGCAGCGGCGTTCGAGCATCAGTTCAAGACACTGGATGAAAGACTGGCCAGCGACATCGAGGAGGGCGGCAAGCTCTACGATCTGGCCTCCACCGCTCCGTTCGACAAAGCCGTGAACGATCTGCTGCTCAACATGAGCATCGGCATCGGTTAAGAATCTGCGTTATTCGTGTTTATCGGCGGCTAAAATCGCTTCAGAAAATGAAGCTCAATCCGCCGCGCAACGCGCGTGGAGACTGTACCAGCGTGACGTGCTGGCTGCCTACCGTGACGGGCAGATAGCCCTGCGCCAAGCCATTCTGCAGCTCGGCCGTCGCTTCCAGGCGTCCCGGCATCCCCAGCACCGAGGGAATCGGCTGCCGTACGCGAACGTTCAGACCGGGCTCGGTGTAAGGACTCTGCGTCAGGTAGAAGTGATCCGGCATGATGGTGTTGTTGTAATCCATCCACTGGTAGCTGCCCGTAATAATAGTGCCAGTGACCGGAAGTTTTGCAGATGCTCTCGCCGAAACCCAGAAGCGCTGCGCCACTTCCAGACGCGATCGCAACGCCTCCGCGGAATTTGCCGCTAGATCCTGGCCGGTGGGAGCCAACGCACCGCCGCTACCAAACGAGGAACCGATTTGCACCCGATCGCCCAGCGCTTGCGATACCGATGCTGCAAATCCGGATCGCTGATAGCTGCCGGCATCGAACACACTGTTCTGAGAAGATATGTCGGGCAGCAGATCTCCGGGGGCGAAAGCTCCATCGGGCGCAACCAGGGTCATCGCGGCGTTGGTCACCCTCTCGTGATATGCGCTCAAGTTTAGGGTGGTAGCGCGAAGCCTCTTCTCGTAGCCGATCTCGGCATCCTGGGACCGTTGAATGGCCGCATGCCCGTCCAGCAATGAGAGGCGCGGCAACACCGCCAGCGCCGCTAAGTCCTGTGCCAAAGCTTCCGAGTCCCCGGGAACACGTCCCTCGCCGTCGCGGGGTTCCATGGCCAATTCGGCAGGGGGCGCGCCCGAGCTAAAAGCCACCTTCACCTTGCCGGCCGCGCCAAAATCATATGTCAGACGCGCAAACTGATTCAGCGAGTTCACTTGATCCAGGTAGCTCACCGAATCGAACGAGCCGCCGTAATCCAGGCGCAGCTCGTCGGTAATCGACACGCTGTCATGCATCGAGACCGACATCGTTCGCAGTGCCGGCCCGCCATCGGGCTGTCCCGTCAGATTGGCCAATCCGCCTCGTGCCGGCAAATAGATTTGTTGGACTGTCACCGCGATTTCCGGGCCCAGTCCGTCGCGGCTGAAACTGGTGCGGAAGCCTGCGGTAGGCAGGCCCGCGTGCGCGCTATAACCAACGTTCCCGCTCAACTGCAGCTCATTGTGACCGAACAAAGAAGTTGCCACTGCGAACGCCGTTCCCAAGTCCGTCTGCGCAGACGTGGAACCGAGCGATCCTGGATCGCCCGCCGAAAGATTCAGTACGCCCCTGGTATCGGAGAAAACGCTACCCACCGCCGATTGGCGCTGCTCCGGATCTGACGTACTGTCCAGAGGCAGCATTCTCAAAACCGGGCGCGTCGCCGCGGATTCCTTCAGCACCCACTTCCAATCGTCGCTCATCAGAGCGCCTTCACCGGGCTTGGCATACACCAGCTCGATGGAGCTCAAAACGCTTGCCAGATCGACATATAACAAGCTCTGCATGCCCGGTTGTACGGCGATTTTTTCCTTCAAGGCCGGGACAAAGCTAGCCAGCGATACGCGTACAGAATAAAGGTCGGGAGTGAGGAGACCGAAGCCGAACAGGCCCCGCTCGTTCGTCATGACGCGCTGCAGCAGCTTTTCCGAGCGATTGAAGAGAAAAACCGTGGCGCCCATCTGAGGCACGCCGCTGGAATTGCGGACCACGCCGGCGATGCTTCCCGATAGCGGGACGCTGGTTGCAGGCAATGCCATCGGCGCTGACAAGATCAGCGCGGCAATCACGCTGGCAGCGAGTTTAGGCTGACCCGTCATCATTCCGTACAGGCTTCAGGGGACGGTACTACCACGCCGTCCACCTAGGACCTACTTTACCGTAAAATTGGCGCTTGGGGTTAACACCTGATTACTGTTCTTGTCAGTGACCTTCATCTTTAAGGTGTATTGCCCAGGCTCCAGGGATTGGAGAGGTAACAGATACTCCACCGTCACCCGCGAAGACGAAGCTCCCGGGATTGCATTCACTTGCTCGGTGTAATGCAAAACCGGATCTTTGGCGCCGCTCTTGGTGATGTCGTATTCGATGGATCCGTTTGGCTTATTGGTCTTTTCGTCGGGCGAGAAATTGTAGAACTGGGTGTAGATTCCCAGCTTCTCGTTCCGCTCGAAAGTATCGGTCAGGCGTGGCCGGACCTTGGTGTCGCCGATGACGAACTGGCCAGTCCCCAGGCTGTTGGTCGGGACCTTTTCGATCAGGTCCGCCAGGATCAGGCTGCTCGACGCCAGTTTCTCATCGTCAAAATGAGGAACATTCAACGCCATGGGGTAGGTGGTCATGTTGCCGCCGGTAATGTCCTTGCAGACGATGTTGAGCCGGTACATCCCCGGCGCCAGCGGAATCTCTTTCTGATAGATCGACGCCCCGTCCAGCGCCTTTTGCAGCATGTCGGCGGGCACCTCGATGGTAACGGGGTCTTCAAAGGTGTTCACTACTTTGCCGGTAATAGAGGTGATACGGCCAAAAATGTTGATAGTGGCTTTCGAGACGTTGTCCTTCTGCTGGAACTGCAGATCGCGGCGCTGGAACTCAATGGTCACCGTCGTCAGGATGGTGGAATCGGTGATCTTGATATAGTCCGCGCGCGCCTTGAACGGCAGATTGTTGTAGCGGATGCTGGAACTGACCACCGCTTGCAGATCCTTGAACTTCACTTGCGGCGCCTTCTGCAGATTGGCGAACTGCGACAGCCGTTCGAACTCATCCATGCTGGCCGGCAGCGGCTGATTGCCGGTGCCCAGCGTTGTGCCGTCGGTGCGGGTAAAGCGCTGGGACTGATCGGCTAAGCCCATCTGCTCATACAGCGTCAAACCTGCGCCCGGAACATAAGTCAAAGCGTCCTTCTCGGAAGGGTCCATGGTCATGCGGAACTCGCCCGACATGCTGGGGTCCACAAACTCGATCTTGATGTTGCTGCCCACGCCTTCTATATAACGATAGGTCCAATCCACGAACGGGAAGGTGGATGTCGTTCCGCCGCCCTCTTCAATAGGACGGTCGTAAGTGCCGCCGGAGGAATGATCGTCGATTTCATCAGGCGGGCCGTAAACAATGTAGATACGGCCGCGGTCCGTCTTCCACCCCGGAATGCCCGAAGCGAAGCGCTCGTTGGCATAAGCGATGCGCCGGTAATGCTCTTCCTTGAACTCGTTCTCTTCGGTGTCAGGCGTAGGATCGCGCCGCAGCCAGAACGCCTCGATAAAATTCTCACGCTCGTCGTCGGTGCTCAGCCTCTTGAACGCCTTGCGCTCTTCGTCGGTGATGATGTAGGCAACGTCCTCGTTCATCCATTTCCGATAGGGCGTTTCCAGCTCTTTGCGGAGCTTGTCTTCCTGCTTTTTCTTCTGTTTCTCGGTCATGGGCTTCGCAACGGTGTCCCGTTTCGAGGCGGAAGGCTTTTGATCGGTGTCCGGCTGGGGCGCCGCCGCCTGAGACGCGGTTTGTGGCGCTGCCATCAGACAACCCCCCGCCAAACCCATGGCCAGCACGCTGGTCAACGCTGAGAAGTGCTTTAATTTCATACAATTCACCGCCAGACGAGAATCGGATCTGTTTATCATTCTAGGCCCTAAGCGAGAATCGGTCAAGGGAGAGACGCACTACTGCTCCAATAGGTTGCCCGAAATCGCTGCAGTCGTCCCCCGCCCCGTCCGGCACGTCACCCGCGGCCGTCCATCGGACGCGGCCCCGCTACTTCCCGCTGGCTTTGTAAACCTTCTCAAATTTGTTGCGCTGGTTCCAAACCGTGAACGATCCATTTCCCTCAGCGGTCAGTTTGATGTACTGTCCGGCGTCCTGCTCGTCGACATTCGCAATGAATGAATCCGGCACATTATGTTCCTTGGCGCCCGCGACTGCATAATGCAATTGCCACAGATCTTCCAATCCCGGTGAATCCTTCACGATCTGCCACGCGTCCGGGCTGCCTCCCTTACGAGCGCCGTTGTTCATGATCGCCACGCGCGGATGCACTGCGTCTACCAGCGCCGGTGAATTGGATTGATTCAGCCCATGATGCGACACCAGCAGCACGTCCACGGTTCCGATCGGATTGTTGGGGCACATCAGCGCCAGCTCTTTGTTCCACGTCAGGTCGCCCATATCGAGGAACCGAAACTTCTCGAACGTCACCAGCACGCCTACCGATTGCGCATTTTCGGTTGGATCGGTATCGCGCTGGGGCGTGGTTGCGCAGTAGGAATTGGGCTGTCCCGCGCCCGGCAGCGGCACTGGAATGTGGTCGCCGGCCGCCGTCAGCACCCTCACCGAGAGGCCTTTGATCGGCACGGTGTCACCCGGCTTCACCACCATATGCTCGCCTCGCTGGATAGCCTTCACGTAGTCGCTGTAATCTTCCTTCGTCGCCTTCGAGTCTTCCGTGTTGGGCCCATGATCGAGGAAATTCACGATCTTCATCCGATCGGCGAGTTGCGGCACGCCGCCCACATGGTCGCGATGGTAGTGCGTGATGAGCAGGTAATCGATCTGCTTCACCTTGGCCGCCTTGGCGGCTGCTACAATCCGGTCGGCATCGCGCCCTTCGAACCCCCGCCAGCCGGTATCGATCAACAGCGATTGCCCCGACGGACTGACGATCAAAGTGGACTGTCCGCCCTCCACGTCGATGAAGAAGATTTCGAGCGGCCTGGCGAGCGCGCACGGCGCTGCAAAGACTGCTAGCAGAAGCGCGCAAAAGGCCCAGCCCAGGCTAAGAGTTCGCATTTGACGGCATCGTATCACAGCCAATAATGTGGATTTCGTCGCGGGCACTCAGTAGACGTCCAGATCGTGCCCGATGACGACTTTGCCCGAGTAATGTTCGGTGAAGTCATTGAGCAGCCCCCCAAGGGCCGCGGACTGCACATGATCGAGAATCAGCAGGCCCGGCCTGGCTTTGTTTGCAATTTCGATAAGCTGTGGTGTCGTGGTGTGATATTTAGCTGCGAACGGCTGCAGGGCGGGATGGTTTTTGAGCCACGCGGCAGGTACGATCTCATGAATTAGAACATCGCAGCCGTTACAAGCATCCACTGTCGCCTGGACGGGGCTGGTGTCACCGGAAATGACGATGCTGCGATCCGCCGTGTCGAACCTGTAGCCATAGCTTTCCATCGCATGATGTGTCGGAAACGCAGTGACCTTGACGTTCGCATCTTTATAAATGACGCCCGCTTTGATTTCGTGCGCATTAGCTCGATATCCGCCGGTTGGGCCCAGAGGAACGATGGGATCGTCTTTAATGCGAGTCTGGATGTCCGCTCGGTATGCTTCGAGTAAATACCTCACCATCGATTTAAGACCCGCCGGACCGTAGACCTCCAGCGGCACTCTGCGTCCCATCGCCCACGGTGTCAGAATCAGATCCGGAAAACCCGCAGTGTGATCCGAATGCAGGTGAGTGAAGAAGACCACTCTCAGCTTTCTGGGATCAAGCGCATCGACCCCTCGATCCATGGCGGCCTCTGCACGGCGGACAACGCCTGGGCCCGCATCAACAAGGTAAGCGGCGCCGTTCACTACAATGGCGGTGGCCGGGCCTGATCGATCCGGATCCGGTGGGGGAAGTCCGGTTCCCAGGAGAACGACCTGTGTGTGGCCGCGCGAAGCCGGAGCTTGCTGGGCAGCGGCCAAACTGGTAAGGATCGTCAGCGAAAGAGGGACCGCAAGGCGGCTCATGCGCAACATATTTCGACCGACACGATATCACATTACTGTCTGGCTAACCCTCCATGCAGGCTCCATGCACGTCGTTCACGTCCCCTTGATAATCTTATTGCCGGAACATGCCGCGAAATCGTAACGTAATAATGGTTAGGAAGCCATGCCGTACTGTTGCCAATGCGGGAAGTCCGTCGGAAATCGAGACGCCTTCTGTGGCGTGTGCGGCGCGCGCCAGCCTGCCTCTGCTTCCGGGCCTCCTATCGATTACATGCACGGCATCAGCCCGCGCACTGCTTCCCTGCTCTGCTACATCCCAATCCTCGGCTGGATCGTCTCCATCGTGGTGCTGGCTTCCGCGCGCTTTCGCACCGACGGCCGTGTCCGCTTCCACGCTTTCCAGGGCCTCTACTTGTTCGTCACCTGGCTCCTGGTCGATTGGGTGCTCAGCCCTATGTTTGGCTTCGCGTTTTGGGGTCCGCCATTTCACCAGGTTTTCCCCGGGCTCATGAAGGCCGTCATTTTCCTGGCCTGGATCTTCATGATCATCAAAACCTCGCATGACGAGATGTACAAGCTGCCGATCCTGGGCGATCTGGCGGAAAAATCCGTCTCCGAGCAACGCTGAATTAATTCCAGCGTTTCACTCGCGGCCAGAGCTCCGCGAGAGGCGGGTGCAGCCCCTGGCAGTAGAAGACGTCGAAGTGTTGGTACGGCATGGAATAGGGATGGTCCACGCGCGCCGCCTTCCGGACGCTCATGAAGATCCGTTCCAGATTCTCCCGACGGTCGTCCATCACGATCATGCTCTCACCCGTATAGCCTCGAGGTCCCCACAGAAAATAGCTCTGATGCCCGCTGATGGCCGGTGGCAAACCGTACTTTGGACAGGCCAAGTGATTAGTGCAATCAGCGGCGGCTGGTCGACGTAACCCCAGTCCAGATGCCTGCTGCACGCCAGATAGTACAGCTCATTCGACGAAGTAGCCGTAGTGCCGCCCCGCGTACAAATGCACCAGGAGCTTGCAGGACGCAATCGCAAGCAGAATCGCGCCCGCTCTGCCGAACGCGCTTCCATGAATCATGCTCAGTACGCCGCTTCCAGCAGCGCGAGCACTTCCTGCCCCGTCATCGGCCGGTCCACCACGCCATTGTGCTCCAGTTCGTGCGTGATGGGCGCAACAATGGAACCGATCTCCTGGCGCGGCACGCCCGCGTCACGCAGGGTCCGCGGCACATCGAACTGCGCGATAAACTCCGCGGTGCGATCGGCGCACGCGAGCGCGGCCGGTTTGGGATTAGAAGGATCGAACGGAATCTTGTAGCCTTCCGCTATTGGGCCAAAGCGTTCAGCGGCGATTTCGGCCATAAAGCGCATGGCGTGCGGCAGGGTAATGCAAGACGTGATGCCGTGCGGCACGTTCCAGCGAGGTCCAATCTGATGTCCCAGCAGGTGCGAAAGCCCGAAGCGCGTATTCATCGCGCCATAAATGGAGTACCACGACGCGAACTGGCAATGCCCGCGATGCGCGAGTTGCTCATCGCCCTTGGTCGTGATGGAGGCTTTCAGATGCTCCACAAACAACGCGATCGATTTCGCCGCCAGCGCATCGCTGATGGGCTGATGCCGGATGGCATAGGCGCACTCGACGGCGTGATCCAGCGCTCGAATCCCGGTGGATACCCACAGCCAGTCCGGCGTCGAAAGCGTCAGCTTCGGATCGTTGATTATCGTGCGCGGCAACACGCGCATATCGTAAATGCCGCTCTTGACGCGTGTACTCTCGTCCGTAACGCCGCCCGCATGCGTATATTCCGCCGCCGACAGCGTGGTCGGCACCGCGATGTGTATCAGTTCGCGCTTGTCGAGCAAGCCATACATCGCCACCTTGGCTGAATCGATAGGACTACCACCTCCCAGGCTCACCAGGCTGTCCGCATCCACGCGCTCGATCTCTTTTTGCAGATCGTTCACCGTGCCGCGCGGCACGTGCTGGATGATTCCGGCAAACACGGAAGCGCAATGCGAGCCCAGTGCTCCCGTCACATCTTCTAATATCGGGAGCGCCGCCACTACGTCGGTGGTCACCACTACGGCGCGCTCCAGCCCGCGCCGTTCCATCTCGTCTTTCAACGCCGCTATTTTGCCCGGCCCATAAATGACGCGCTCCAGCCGGCTTAAATTGAATTCGCCTGCGGGTGCTTCGAAGCGCAGGCGACGAACCTCGGGGGATGCCATGCGGCCATACTATCAAATCATCCGTTCTTGACAAGAGGGATAGAATGAGCAGCATGCACAGTCACTGCATTGCCTCTCGCTCCCTGCTTATGATCGCCGCGATAACCATTTTCGCGGGCGTCTTTTCCGTAAACGCTGCCACGCCTGACCCGAAGGTCCTGGCTTACACTCTGCCCGACAAAATCCACTGGACCGAAAACCCAGGCGGAGCCAAACAAGCGATCCTGGCGGGCGATCCGTCCAAACCGGGCCTTTACGTCGTGCTGACCAAGTGGACTCCGCACCATATGAGCCATCCCCACTTTCATCCCAACGACCGGTTCATTACCGTGATCTCCGGAACGTGGTATGTCGGCACTGGCTCCAAATACGACCCCGATAGCACCACACCCATCCCGGCCGGAAGTTTTGTCACGCACTATGGCAAGCAGATCCACTACGACGGCGCGAAGGATGAAGAGGTGACGCTCGAAATCGTCGGGATGGGCCCGGCCACATCCACGCCCGCCGAAGTGAAGTGAAGTAAAGACGCGAAGTAGCTACTTCTTGGGATCGGTCGCCAGATCGAGCGTTACATCCAAGTAGGCGAGATACGCGGCCAGCAAACGATACGTGTCGTAATAGTCAGCCGGGTGAATCGCCGTCATTTGATCGCGCGGCGAATGCAGGATCGGCCAGGTTTCGTTGGCCAGCCGCTTGTCGCCGCGATCCAATTCCAACTTCGTCGGAGTAGTTCCCAGCGAATCCATGTTCACCATCGCGCTCACTTCGTCCTTGCTCATCTGATGCACGTAGAAATGCGACCCAAACCAGCCCTTTCTCGTAGGTGAATTTGGTCCGCCGTCAGCGTGTCGTAATGAATCGCCACGTTTTGTCCGGACAACGTGAACGTCAGGACGATAGCGCTGCCAATTCTAAGGAATGTTTTAATATTCAACGTAGGCTTGCTATTCTATAGGAGACGGACTTTCCTCCGCACCTTCACTCGTGAAAATTGGCTTTGTAAGTCTCGGATGCCCCAAGAACCTCGTGGATACGGAGGTCATGATGGGCCAGTTGGCCGAGCGCGGGCACGAGTTGACGCCGGAGCCGGGCGATGCCGAAGTGCTGGTGGTGAACACCTGCAGCTTTATCGATCCTGCCAAGCAGGAATCCATCGACACCATTCTGGAGATGGCCGAATATAAGAAATCCGGCCGGGCGCGCAGACTCATCGTGGCGGGATGCATGGTGGAACGCTATCGCGATCAGATTCGCGATCAACTCCCGGAAGTGGACGCGCTGATCGGCACCAACGAGTTATCCAAGATTGTCGCGGTGTGCGAGGGCCTGGAGCCCGACGCCGGCGCGCTGGAACCCTATCTTTATCACGACCTGACACCGCGCGTGCTGGCCACCGCGAGCCATTTCGCCTATATCAAGATCGCCGAGGGTTGCGACCATCCGTGCTCGTTCTGCGTGATCCCGCAGTACCGCGGCAAGTTTCGCAGCCGCCGCTTTGAATCGGTGATAGCAGAGGCCACCCGGATGTTCGCCAGCGGAGTTCGCGAGATCAATTTGATTGGCCAGGACACCACATCGTACGGCGAGGATCTGGGCCTAAAAGATGGCTTGGCAAATTTGATGGCGCGCCTGGCGCAGATTGAGACCGCGCGCGAAAAGTGGATCCGCTTTCTATATTGCTATCCGAACCGCATCACCCAAAAGCTTCTGGACACCATCGCCGAACATGCAGCCTTGGTGAAGTATATCGACATGCCGCTGCAGCACGCCAGCGCCAACGTGCTCAAACGCATGAAGCGCGGATCGCACGGTGATTTTTTCCTGAAGCTGCTGGAACGCATTCGCGCCACCATTCCGGGCGTCGCGATTCGCACCAGCATGATCGTGGGTTTTCCCGGCGAGACCGAAGCGGACTTTGAGATCCTGTGCGATTTCGTCAAGGCCGCGCAGCTCGACCGGCTGGGTGTGTTCTCATACTCCGACGAAGACACCAGCGCGAGCTACCATTTGGACGCCAAGGTAGATGGCCGCGCGATCCACAATCGCAAGCAGAAATTGATGGCGTTGCAGCGGCGCGTTTCTAAGGCGCGAAACCGGAAGATGATCGGCCGCGAAGTGGATGTTCTCATCGAAGGCCCGTCCGCCGACACCGATTTGCTGTGGCAAGCGCGTATGTCCACACAGGCGCCCGAGATCGACGGCTTCTGCTACGTGAACGATTTCGCAGGCGCACCGCCCCGGCGCGGCGAGATCCGGCGCATGCGAATTACCGAGGCGCACGATTACGATCTGATCGGTGCGTTGGATGTGGCTACCGACGGACCCCTTCCGATTCCGCCAGGCAACGCTTTTCAAATCCTTGCTACAGCGCGATGAAATGTCCGATTTGCAAAAAAGAAGCTTTTCCTGACGACCTCGTCTTCCCCTTTTGTAGCGAGCGCTGCAAAATCATCGATCTCGGCAATTGGGCCAGCGAGAAATACGTGATCTCGACGCCGGTGCAGCCCGAGGACTTGGAGAGCGAAGCTCGCAGTTCCGATCAAGACGATGACTCCTAGCCCCCCTCGGCGGAGTTCCGGCGCGTTTCTCATCGCCACTTGGTTTGGCTGCGGCTACGCGCCCATCGCGCCCGGGACTGCCGGATCGCTGGCGGCGCTGCTCATCGCGATCGCATTGCATTATGTTCTTGGATACGGCGGCGGCCATGAGCGCGGCACGCTGCTGCTGCTGACGGTAATCCTTCTCGGGCCGGGGATCTGGGCAGCCAGCGTCGTGGCGCGTGAGACGAACAAGCCGGATCCGCAGATTGTGGTGGTCGACGAAGTGATCGGGCAGTGGATCACCCTGGCGGGCGCGGCGACATTCAACTGGAAGACCTGGCTGGCGGCATTCGTTCTATTTCGCCTGCTCGATATGTGGAAGCCCGCTCCGGCGCGCCAGCTCGAAAATTTGCCGGGCGGCTGGGGCATCGTCGCCGACGACGTGATGGCGGGGCTTTACGGCGCGCTTGCTATATTCGTAGTAGATAGGTTGCATCTCTTTTAACATGGCATCTAAAAAGGACTCGAATGGCCGTCCGCAGATTTCTACAGTCACCCCGGAAGCGGCCATCCCGGGTGGTGAGTTTCAAATCCGTGGCGCAGGCCTGGCGAAATCCGAACGCCCGCGCGTCACCATCGGTGACATGGAAGCGCCTATCGTGATCGGGTCCGATTCCTGCGTGATCGTGCGCGTGCCGGAAGGCGCTTCGGCGGGTGAGCTGGTGGTCGCGAACGGCGCTCTCAGCAGCCAGGCTTGGACTTGCGATATTGGAATCCAGATCGCCGAGAATCTCTACCCCGTTGGCAACCCGGCCGTCGATTCCTTTGGCAACATCTATGTCACGTTCAGCGGTTCGCGCGGGCAGAAGACGCCGGTGTCCGTCTACAAGATCGATTTGAACTACAACTCGAAACCGTTCGCGAGCGAGATCATGAATGCGACTGGCTTAGCTTTCGACCGGGCCGGCACGTTGTACATTTCGAGCCGCTACGACGGAATCATCTATCAGGCCACTTCGGCCGGCAACGTATCGGTCTACGTGGAAGGCATGGGGGTTGCCACCGGTATCGCGTTTGATCCGGACGAGAATCTGTACGTGGGCGATCGCAGCGGCACGGTGTTCAAGATCAGCCGTTCCCGGCAGATTTATGTTTTCGCCACGCTGGAGCCTTCCATCGCGGCCTACCATTTCGCCTTTGGAAACGACGGCTACCTGTACGTCGCCGGTCCCACAACGTCGAGCTTCGATTCGGTGAATCGCATTTCTCCGGCGGGCGAAGTGGAGACCTACTATCGCGGCCTGGGCCGTCCTCAAGGACTGGCGTTCGATGCGGAAGGTCGCTTGTATGTGGCCGCGTCGCTGGGCGGCCGGCGGGGCGTAGTCCGCTTCGATCACGATCGGAATCCGGAATTGTTTCTCTCCGGCCCGGGAATCGTCGGCCTGGCATTCACGCCCTCGCGCGCGCTGGCGGTGTGTACCAACAACGCTCTTTATCGCGTGGACGTTGGTATCGAGGGCCGACCTCTGCCTTCCTGATGCCGGACGCCGAGATCATTGCCGTCGGCTCGGAATTGTTGACGCCGCAAAGGCTCGATACCAACTCGCTGTATCTCACCGATCAGCTCAATGCTCTAGGTGTGGAGGTGGTACGGAAAACGGTAGTCGGCGACGAGCGCGAGCGGCTTACCGACAGCATTCTGGGCGCTGCGGCGCGATCGAAAATCGTGGTGCTGACCGGCGGCTTGGGACCAACCGAGGATGACTTAACGCGCGACGCGGTAGCCAGCGCACTCGGCCGAACGCTGGTATTCAAGCAAGAGATTTGCGACCGCATCGAGTCTCGTCTGCGCTTCTTGGGCCGCAAAATGGCGGAGATCAATCGCCGCCAGGCCTATGTGATTGAGGGCGCCGAGGTGTTGCCCAACGATCGCGGCACGGCGCCGGGACAATGGATCGCCAACGACGGCGTGGTCTTCATGCTGCTACCCGGGCCGCCCATGGAAATGAAGCCGATGTTCGAAGGTCAATGCCTGCCTCGGCTCGAAAAACTTCTGCCGCCGCAGGTAATTCGGACGCGCTGGCTCCGTGTGGTGGGAATAGGCGAGTCCGACCTGGATCAGTTAATTTCTCCGGTGTACAAGCGCTACCCGAATCTCGCAACCACGATTCTGGCCGTGTCGGGCGAGATTCACGTGCATCTGCGCGCGCGTTGCGCAACGGCGCAAGAGGCCGAGACGTTGGTGGCTCAAGCGAGCGCCGAGATCGAGCCGCTGCTCGGCGATCGCGTATATTCGTGCAACGGCGATTCGCTCGAAAAAGTAATCGGCGATCTGCTACGCGCGCGGCACGCGTCGCTGAGTGTGGCCGAAAGCGCGACCAGCGGGCTCTTAGGTGGAAGGATCACCGCCGTCCCCTCGGCGTCGGATTACTTCCGCGGGGGATTCATCACTTATTCGGATCAGATGAAGACCCAACTGCTCGGCGTGCCCGCGGAGTTGATCGCCGAACACAGCGCGGTTAGTGAACCGGTGGCGAAGGCCATGGCGGAAGGCGCTCGCGCCCGGACCGGGTCGGATTACGCGCTGTCGATCACAGGTTATGCCGGGCCGGACGGCGAAAAAGTCGGCCTCGTTTTTATTGGCTTGGCGTCGCGCGGCGGCGCCGAGGTTCGCCGCGTGCAATTTCCGGCCGATCGCGAGCAGGTTCGCGCTTTTTCGACGAATATCGCGCTCGATATGCTGCGCCGCAAGCTTCTCGCCGTGCAGTGAGGAGCCATGCCATTCGAAGTGTTTGAAGCGCCGGCTCGCAGCATTCTCAGCAAGACCACCGGCTTCATCGCCGAAGCCGGCTTCACGCATTCCCTTACACCCGCGCGAAATTGCACGTTTGGGTGCAGCTATTGCTACGTTCCCACCATGCGTATTTATGGCGGACTCAAGCCGGAGGACTGGAGGCATTGGGGACAGTTCACAACGTTCAAAAGCAATGCACCGGAGTTGCTGCGGCGACAATTGCGTCATGACCAAGTGATCTATTGTTCCCCGCTCGTTGATCCCTACCAACCGGCGGAAGAGACTGCGCTGATGATGCCGCGGATTTTGGACCAGCTATTGTTGCAACCGCCGAAAGTATTTGTGATTCAGACGCGGGGGCCGCTGATCGTTCGCGATTTAGCGCGGCTGGTGGCGTTGTCCGCGCGGACCACGGTACGAGTGAGTTTTTCGATCACAACGAATCGCGAGCCGATACGCAAGCTGTACGAGCCGCATTGCGCCACCATCGATTGCCGCCTGAGAGCGATTCGCGAATTGCGGGCAGCCGGAATTACCACTTTCGCCACACTCGCGCCGATGCTGCCGTGCGATCCCGAAGAGCTGGCTTCGATCGCGCTGGAATCCACCGATCGGGACATCATCGGCGATCCGTTGCACGTCCGATCCGTGAAGCCGCGCGGCGCAACCACTCGCGAAGCTACGTTTGCGATCAGTGAAAAGCATGGCTTTTCGGCCTGGCTGGATCCCGAGTTTCAGAGCGAGATGGTAGAGCGCATTGGCGCTACCGCGTGCCGCGCCGGACGTAGATTCGCGACGGGGGCGGAGGGATTTGGATGGCTGGCACGGTCTTAGAGCGCCTCGGAATCACATCAGAAACCGGTGGGCCGACGATCGCCTCGCTCAACCCCGCCGACGGCAGCGAACTCGGCCGAGTGTGCTTGGCCTCCGCCGAAGATTACGAGCGCACCGTGGCGCAAAGCATCGATGTATTCCATCGCTGGCGCATGTTCGCCGCCCCCCAGCGTGGACAAATTGTACGCGAAATCGGCGAGGAGCTTCGCCGGTTCAAAGACGATCTTGGCACCCTCGTGACTCTCGAAACGGGTAAGATCCTCGCCGAAGGCAAGGGCGAAGTACAGGAAATGATCGACATCGCCGATTTCGCAACTGGACTTTCGCGCCAGCTTTATGGACTCACCATCGCGAGCGAGCGCCCCGAACATCGCATGTACGAACAGTGGCATCCGCTTGGCGTGGTCGGCGTCATCTCCGCCTTCAATTTTCCGGTGGCGGTTTGGTCCTGGAATGCATTGCTCGCCGCAGTGTGTGGCGATTGCGTGATCTGGAAGCCATCGCTCAAAACACCGCTGACCGCGCTCGCCGTGCAGAACATCTGCGATCGCGTGCTCGGCCGCCACGGCTGGCGCGGCGTCTTCCAATTGATCATTGGTGACGACGCCACCATCGGCAAGCGTTTGATCGAAGATCGCCGCGTGCCATTGATCAGCGCAACCGGTTCCACTTGCATGGGCCGCATTGTTGCCGAAACCGTCGCCCGGCGTCTGGGCCGCACGCTGTTGGAACTGGGCGGCAACAACGGATTGATCGTGATGAACGATGCCAATCTCGATCTGACTCTGCGCGCGATTCTGTTCGGCGCGGTGGGCACGGCGGGCCAGCGCTGCACCAGCATCCGGCGGCTGTTTCTACAACGCGGGATAGCCCAAAAGATGACGCGCAAGCTGCAGTCCGCTTATTCTCACATTCGCATCGGAGATCCGATGGACGAAAAGACTCTGATGGGCCCCTTGATTGACCGCCAAGCCGTAGAAGCGATGCGCGCAGCGCTGTCGCGAATCCGAGCCGAGGGTGGCGAAGTTATCTACGGTGGAGAAGAACTGGGCGGCTGCTACGTGAAGCCGGCATTGGTGAAGGCGCGCGCGGACCTGCCCATCGTGCAGGAGGAAGTCTTCGCGCCGATTCTATACCTGATCGAATTCGACGCCCTGGACGAAGCAATCCAATGGCACAATGCCGTTCCACAAGGCTTGTCGTCGGCGATGTTCACCACCAACCTGATTTCGGCTGAAACGTTTTTGAGCGCGCGCGGCAGCGACTGCGGTATTGCAAATATCAACATTGGAACCAGTGGCGCGGAGATCGGCGGGGCATTTGGCGGCGAAAAGGATACGGGCGGTGGGCGCGAATCCGGCAGCGATGCCTGGAAGACCTACATGCGGCGGCAAACGGTGACCATCAACTGGTCTCAGGATCTGCCCCTCGCACAAGGCATCGAATTCGAGATTTAGTGGGCGTTCGATAACATAAAGACAGTGACTCGCTATCCGGCCTTCCTGCTAGCCCTCGCCAGCCTCGTCAGCGCGCAGACTCCGCTTGCAAACAGCGGAAAGCCCATGCGCGTGCTATATGAATGCACACCGGCGGACACGCAGGCCGCGGGGCTGGGATGTTCGGACGAAGATCCGTGCCCGGTTTACCTTGAGCTTTCGAACGTGGAGGCCGTAGGCGTCAAGATCTTCGTCACTGGAAATCTCCACACGCCGATGGCAACGCTGTACTCCATCCTGCTTGAGTCCGAAGACAATGGGAGCACCTGGACCGAGCCTCATGCGCGAATGCATTCTTCAGGCCTTGATCAGATTCAATTTGTCGATTTTCAAAATGGCTGGATATCTGGCGCCAACCTGCAAGGCGCGCCACGCGATCCGTTTCTGCTGGTCACCACCGATGGCGGCAAGACTTGGCGTGAGCGTCCGATCTTTGAGGACACTCGCGTCGCTGCAATCGAGCGGTTTTGGTTTGATAGCCCGGCAAACGGAACGCTGTTGATTGATGCGCGGCTCGACAACGGTAAGCGCGAATTGTATGAAACACGCACCGGCGGCGAAAGCTGGGCGGTTCAACAGACGTCCGCCGGTCCGATCGCGATCCCCAAGGAAAAACCGGCGAGCGCGCCGGGCTGGCGCGTCCGAACCGACGCGGCCACCCACAGCTACGTCATTGAAAAATCCGAGAATACTCGCTGGCAAAAGGTAGCAAGTTTCCTGGTGGATATTGCGAGTTGTAAAGAATAATGACCACCGATCCAATTGAATTGGAACTGTTCCGGCACCTGCTGGTCTCTATCGCGGAGGAGATGGGAGCGGTGCTGCGTAAAACCTCTTTTTCGGCGAATATCAAAGAACGCCGCGATTATTCGTGCGCGGTCTACGACGCCCAGGGCGAAACGGTGGCGATGGGCGATCACATGCCCGTACACCTGGGCGCAATGCCGCTTTCGGTGCAACACGCCACTCAAGCATTCGATCTTGCACCAGGCGACGTCGCGATTCTCAACGACCCATTCCGCGGTGGGACGCATCTCCCGGACATCACCGCCGTCTCGGGCGTGTTCCTGAAGGGAACTCGGAAGCCCGCGTTTTATGTGGCGAATCGCGCGCATCACTCCGATGTCGGTGGCATGAGCCCAGGCTCGATGCCGCTGGCGCGCGAAATCTATCAGGAGGGTATTCGTATCCCGCCGATCCTGCTGGTGCGCGGCGGACGGATGGATCGCGAGCTCCTGGACCTGATCCTCGCGAACGTGCGCACTCCAGTTGAACGCGAAGGCGATTTGCGGGCGCAGATCATGGCGATCAAACGAGGCGAGCAGCGGCTGCTTGAGCTCGTTGCCAAGTACGGAGCGCCCAAGCTACGACGCAACATGGCGGCGCTAAAAGACTACAGCGAGCGCATGCTGCGCGCGGCGATCCGGAGGCTGCCATCGGGAATCTATCGCGCCGAGGATTATCTGGATAACGATGGCATCACCGATCGACCAGTCAAAATCGCGGTGAAGGTGACCATTCATAACGATCGCGCCAGCATCGATTTCACCGGTTCGGATGCGCAAGTGGAAGGCTCGGTGAACGCCAACTACGCCGTCGCGGTTTCGGCCGCCACCTACGTGTTTCGCTGCCTGGTGCGGGAGGACATTCCGTACACCGCCGGTGTGATGCGGCCACTGGACGTGATTGCCCCAAGCGGACTCGTCGTAAGCGCCCAGCCTCCCGCCGCCATGGCTGCCGGAAACGTCGAAACCTCGCAGCGTATCACCGACGTGATTCTTGCCGCGTTGGCGAAAGCCTCGCCCGAGCGGATTCCGGCCGCGAGCTCGGGAACCATGAACAACTTGACCTTTGGAGGATGGGATCGCTCGCGCGCACGCGCCTTTGCTTACTACGAAACGATTGCCGGCGGCATGGGCGCGTCGGCGGTGTCGGATGGCGCCAGCGCCACGCACACCCACATGACCAACAGCTGGAACACGCCGGTAGAGGCGTTCGAGCATCTGTATCCGTTGCGGATTCGCAGCTACCGCATTCGATCGGGATCGGGTGGAACCGGGAAGCATCGTGGCGGCGATGGCATCGTGCGCGAGTATGAATTTCTGACGCGGGCTGACGTCACCATTTTGTCGGATCGCCGCGAGCGTGGGCCATATGGACTGCTGGGCGGCAAACCGGGCGCGCGCGGCAGAAACTCGCTTTTGCGCGGCAAACGCACCATTGCGATCCCCGGCAAAGCACGCTTTGAGGTGCAAGCCGGGGATGTGCTGCGCATTGAATCTCCCGGAGGCGGCGGATACGGCAAGCCACAGTGAAGCCCTGCACCGGATTGCCATGCGGCAAACCTGGCGACGTCTCACCTTCCTGCATTGGCCGTATGCGCCCGATCTGGTTCGCCGCTTCATTCCATCGGGACTTGAGCTGGACACCTTCGATAGCGCGGCCTGGATCGGACTGGTACCGTTTGAGATTTACGGCACGCCGGGAATTCGGTACTTTCCTGAAACAAATCTGCGCACCTATGTGGTTTCGCCCGACGGAAGCCGCGCAGTCTGGTTCTTCTCCTTGGACGCGGCTCGCGTCGTGGCCGTGATCGGGGCGCGCATCGGTTATCATCTGCCCTATTTCTGGGCCCGCATGAATGTGACATCAGGAGATGGCGAGGTTCACTACCGAAGCCGTCGCCACTGGCCGCATGATTCCAGCACAATGACCGACATAGTGATACGCCCGGGCGAGCTCTTTAAGACCAGCGAACTCACAGATCGCGATCGTTTCCTGACAGCCCGTTATCGCCTCTACAGCACATCGCGAGCACGGCTGCGGCACGCACAAATCGAACATCCACCGTGGCCGCTCGCACGCGCGCGAACGATCGAGCTGCGCGAGAGTCTCTTCGAAAGCGCGGGGCTCCCGGCGCCCCAGGGAGAGCCGCTCGTCCACTACGCTGCGGAGATTTCGGTCCAGATCGGCCGCCTGATCTAAACCGAAGCGATCTACACTGAAGTTTCATGGCAAAGTTCAAGTCCGCCGGAACCAAGAAGACCTCGCAAAAAGTAAAGTCGGCACGGGCCGCCCTTCCGTGCCTGGTTCTCGTAGCATTAGGGATCGCGCTGATGTGTCTGCTGTTCTATTTTTCCCTGCAATCCAATACCAATCCTCAATGAGAATCAATCCTAAATGAGAACCGACAATCGCCGGCCGGACCAAATGCGCTCGGTGCGGATCACGACCAACTATCTGGTCACCGCGGAAGGCTCGGCGCTGATCGAGGTGGGCCAAACGCGCGTTCTGTGTGCTGCGTCCGTGGAAGAAACCGTGCCGCAATTTCTCAGAGGCAGCGGGCGTGGCTGGGTGACGGCGGAGTATTCGATGCTGCCGCGCGCCACCGCCACGCGAACGCCCCGTGAGGTCGCCAAAGGCCGCCAGTCGGGACGCACGCTCGAGATCCAGCGCCTGATCGGACGCTCCTTGCGATCGGTTGTCGACGCCACCGCGCTCGGAGATCGGACGGTGGTGGTGGATTGCGACGTGCTCCAAGCTGATGGTGGTACTCGCACCGCCTCCATCACCGGCGCTTACGTCGCGTTGATGCAGGCGCTCCAGAAACTGGTGAAGTTTGGCGCGTTGAAATCGCTTCCAATCACTCAGCCCGTAGCGGCGACCAGTGTCGGCATCCTGCGGGGCGAGCCACTCCTCGACTTGTGCTACGAGGAGGACTCCTCGGCTGAAGTGGACATGAATCTGGTGATGACCGGTTCCGGCCGCTTCGTCGAGCTGCAAGCCACGGCCGAGAAGACGCCGTTCGATGACGGGCAATTGGAACAAATGGTGGAGCTGGCGCGGCGCGGCATTGTTGAGTTGTTCGAAATCCAGAAGGCGGCTCTTCTGAGTTGAAACTCTTCTGCGCGAAACTTTATTGCGCGAAACTCTATTGCGCAACCACCAACCGGGGCAAGCTGCGCGAGTTTCAGATGGCGCTGCGGGATTTGACGCAAGTGGAGCCGCTGCCAGGTCTTGAATCCGTCGCGCCTTGTGAAGAGACAGGCGTCACGTTCGAAGAGAACGCCATCCAGAAGGCGCTGCACTATTCAAAGCACTGCGATGGATATTTGTTCGTGGATGACTCGGGCCTGGAGGTGGACGCGCTTGGCGGCGCGCCGGGCGTGTACTCCGCTCGATTCGCAGGTCCCAGTGCCACCGACGCGGCGAATAATCAACTGCTTATAGATCGGATGCGCGGCGTAACCGATCGCACTGCGCGATTCGTGTGCGTAGTGGCGCTAGCCGAGCGGGGGCGCTTAGTGCGCACCTTCCGCGGTGAAGTGGAAGGCCGGTTGCTCGAAACTCCGCGTGGAGCCAATGGATTCGGATACGACCCGCTGTTCTTTTATCCGCCATTCGGATGCAGCTTTGCCGAAGCGCCCCTGGAACGAAAGATGGAAGTAAGCCATCGCGCCCAGGCGCTCTTTAAGATGCGCGCATATCTGGACGATATGGCTCCCGTGGAGGGAACAAAGTGAAACGAAGTACCGATCGTTACCTGACGACACATGTCGGCAGCATGATTCGGCCGCCCAAGATCACCGAATACGTGGAGGCTCTCGCCGCGGGAAAGGCGATCGATGAGCTGGCGTTCGAGCAGGAGCTGCGCACGGGCGTCAACGAGGTGGTCCGCCGGCAAGTGCAAGCGGGCGTGGACATGGTCAGCGACGGCGAGTTTAGTAAGACTAACTGGCTGGCGTATTTTCAGCACCGCGTGTCGGGCTTTGAAACTCGGATGCAGCCGCTGCGCAGCCCTAGCTTTCTGGGAGCGGAGCGCGACGGCCGTTTTTCTGAGTTCTACGACCAAAGCATCACTTGGTTCCAACGGGGACAGCCTTTTCCGCACATGGTGTGCGTCGGCCCGGTGAAATACAGCGCTGCCGGTCGCGCGGCCATCGAGAGGGACATCGCAAATCTCAAGCACGCCCTGACCGGACTTCACGTGGAAGAAGCTTTTCTCCCGGTAATAGCGCCGTGCAGCATGGGAGTGGCGTATTGGAACGAATACTACAAGTCCGAAGAGGAATTTCTGTTTGCCGTGGCCGATGCCCTGCACGAAGAATACAAAGCCATCACGGACGCTGGATTGGTAGTCCAAATAGACGACGCGATCTTGACGAATCTCTACGATCAGGTGCGCGCCGACGGAAAAGATTATCGCCGCTGGGTTGCCATGAATATCGAAGCGCTCAATCACGGACTGCGGGGTGTTCCAGAAGACCGCGTGCGCTACCACTTGTGCTGGGGCAGTTGGCCCGGTCCCCACACCAGCGACGTACCGCTGCGCGAGATCGTCGATCTGCTGCTGAAGATCAACGCGCAGGCCTACTCCATCGAAGCGGCCAACCCGCGGCATGAGCATGAATGGCTGGTCTGGCAAGACGTCAAACTGCCCGAAGGCAAGATCCTGATGCCGGGCGTGATCAGCCATGCCATCAGCCACGTGGAGCATCCCCAACTGATCGCACAGCGCATCACACGGTTTGCCAAGCTGGTGGGCCGCGAGAATGTAGTTGCGAGCACCGATTGCGGATTCGCGCAGTCCTCAAGGATCGCGCGCCAGCATCCCAGCATCGTCTGGGCCAAGCTCGAGTCGTTAGCGGAAGGAGCGAAAATCGCCTGGCGCGAAAAGGTCCGCGTTTAGGGTTTCGCAAAGGTTAACCTAGGTGAGGAGGAGATGACGATGAATGTCACCGATCCACTCTTAGCACCAGTGGAAGCAGACGAGCACCGCGAGCTCGGTGGAGTTCAGGTGGATGTCGCGCGCACGGGCGCCTGCCGGGTTAAACGGCTCATCTATCCGCCTGGATTCCATTGGGCCAAACATTTGAGCGAATTGATGGGCAGTAAATACTGCATGCACGCGCACGTGGGGTTCATGGCTCACGGTCAAATCAATGTGAGGTTCGCCGATGGCTGTGTGGTGGAATACAAAGCTCCCAAGTTCGTTCAGGTGGAACCAGGACATGAAGGTTGGGTGGTGGGAGACGAGCCGGCCGTGCTGATCGAGTTCGACTTCGAAGGCGATACGTTGGATCGGCTGGGCGTACCACAAGTTCACAAGCATGGCGGCTGACTCGGTTGAGCCTTCGCTCCATGACAGAGAGCCTTGGCTGCGAGGACCGCTTCCAGGTGTCCCGCCTGTGCTGGCGCCGACCTTGCGCGCCTTCGCGCAAGCCCGTGAGGACCTTGCGCGCTGGACGAGCGGCCTGACCGATGCCGAAATCTGGTCGCGTCCACATGGCCTCGCACCCGTAGGATTTCATCTTCGCCATATCGCGGGTAGCGTGGACCGTCTGACCGCTTACATCCGCGGCGAGCAGCTCACTCCGAAACAATTGGAAGCGATCTCTCACGAATTGGATCCGGGGCCGGAACAATCCAGTTCGCTCATTGAGTTGCTCAAAGAAGTGAATGAAGCTCTTCAGAATTCAGAACGCGTGATTCGAGCACTGGATCTAAAGATCCTTTCAGAACCTCGATTCGTTGGCCGAAAGAAATTGCCAACCACCGTGATTGGATTGGTGGTCCATTTGGCCGAGCATACGCAGCGCCACGTTGGTGAGTTGATCGTTACCTCGAAGCTCGCGCGAACATCCAAGACTGGGCGTACTAGGCCGATTCCTAGTTGAAGAAATGGGAAGAAACCGTTTAGACTTCAGTCTTGTACATTCCTGAAGCGGACTTCGAGCAACTGATCCGCACGCTTTCGGAAGCCCGGTCGCGCGCCACCGAACTCGCCGCTTCTATTGGGGCTCGCCTGGGGCCTGAACATCGATTAGCCGAGCTCGCCAATGCGGCGTCCTCAAGGATTGAGAATATGCTGCGTGAAGTTCGAGCTTCAGCGACGGAAAATACGGACCTTGCTGGCGGCCTGACGGACTTGCAGGATGCGCTGCGCGCAGAGACGCAGCCAGTGGCCCCCGGGTCAAATCCGCCGGCACACCAGCCCGCCGGGACGCAAGCCATGGAATTCTTTGCTTCGCAAGCTGGAATCGAGCCCGAACACTGGCTGCCCATGTTCGTGGAAGATCTTATTTCGCAGCTTCGCACTTCGGGCGGAATCACATTTGAAGTCGCGGAGCGTTTGCTGCAACAACGGAAGGACGACTTCCTGAGGGACTTCTTGGTCGCTCGCAGGATGTATCGCACTTATCCCCAACTTTTTCCAGAGATTCGAGGTGAGATCGGACCTCAGCAGATTCAGCCGGTCTCGCAGTGAGGAACTTATATGTACATAGATACCAGAGAGCTCAACGATTTGACGCGCCGGGCCACCGAGTTGATGTCGGAGACCGCCGACGTGCCCAGAGTGCTGCGCAACCAGCTCGGCGAACACCATGAGCTGGCGATCGCTGCCGAAGCGATGCAGGGAAGCATCGAGAGCTTCGTGCGCGAGCTGCGTTGCTTCGATGTCTCGGCCCAGACCGTCGGGGCTGATACGTTCGAAGGATCTTGACTAGAGAGGAACGTCCAGGACTCGCGCGCCGGGCCAAGCGGCCATTTGAAGCGGCCGCACCCGCGTTCGACGAATGGACTGCGTAGTACCCTGACGCTTTTAGTAGTTACTACCACCATCGGAGGTCTTTTGTGGCTAATCAAGCATTGGACGAAGAAAAAACTCTAGCGCGTCTGCAAACCCTTATGCGCTCGGAGCATTGGCTCGCTACTTACGTTAGCGATCTGTTGAGCGCGCACGATCTATCGGCGGGAATTGATTTCCGAACTGCCGAACAGCTTCTTGCCGCGGAGAAGGAACAGTTCGAAAAGGATCTGGCAATCGCGCGCCGTATGCTACGGGTTTATGGCAAGCAGGTGATGGCGGAGAATATGTCCCAGAACGCCTACGCCCCGAACGGTTAGCAGCACCTCGCGCGGTGGCGGAGCTGGTCAGGCCGGTCAGCGCAATACGGTGATGGGAACCCACGCGTCGGTGTTTTCCCAAAGCAACGACAGGGTTCCCTTATTGCCTCCTGCAGATTGTAGCTCGATCTTGAAGGTCTCCACGGGCGACGGCAACGTCTTGACATTCATCTTCACGCGCGCGAAGTCCTGGCTCTCGTCATAGTTCAAGTGGAACTGGCCAGTCTGTTTGTTCACGATCAGCAGCCATCGCTTTTCGTTCGGCAGCGTCCAGATGCTGTAACTCCCCTTGGGAACTTTCAGCCCGTTGATGTCGAGGTCCGCTTCGCTGGTGATCTTGGTGGCCCAGTTTGCGCCGGTACACCACACCTCGTCGTATGGCACCAGGTTGCCCATGATCTTGCGCCCATGCATCGATGGCGCGTAATAGTCGATGGTGATATGGTCGCCTCCGATCACCGCCGAGGTGCTCACCGGCGGGCTGGTGTAACGCTGCGCCGCTGCCGGAGCGGCGAGCGCGATTGCGGTGAATCCAGCGAGGAGTGATAAGGTGACTCGGGTCATGCGATCCTCCACGCCCATGTTATCGGATTGCCTCATTGTTCGGTTCCGCGCTCTTTCTCGTACACCGCCTCGAAAAACGCCAGTTGCGCGCGATTCGGCGCCGGTCCCACTTCGGCTTGATCGCCCAGTACCATGGGCCGGTCGCTCTTGCGATCGTCAAAAGCCGGCCACTTCGCCAGACCCTTGCCGTTCGGATCGCCATTCGTCGCGAAGTTCACCCAATACGACGAAAGCATGTCTGAGACCTGATGATCCAGATCGGTCCAGGCGCGCGGAGGTAACAGGTTTTGGAAAACATACTGAGCCTCGGAGCCGTGAGTAGCGCCGGAACCGAAGCCTCCGCGCGAAGTCGCGCCGGCGGGCGGCGGAGGATCGTGCGTGAAGTAATACAGGAACGCCTTCGAACGACCCGTCTTGGTTTGCGCGCGCGCCCAAACTCGCATTACAAAAGCCAGCTCATCGCGAAAAGCGGCCAGTTGCGATGCGTTGGCTTCCTCGTCCGAACTCCCCGGATAAAGCTTCAGGAACGCATCCGCCTGATCGCCGTAGCGCGCCCGCGATCGCTCTATGAATTTCGCGGCGGTGGTAGGCTGCAGGAAAAACGTCCCTTCGTCTTTGTTCGACCCGCCGAGCAGCGGTACATCGTTCTGCCGGTGCTCGGCGAATGCCGCTCCAACATCTTCCGGCAGAAACCATCCGTCGATCACCGGGCCCCCGGCGCGGCCTGCTTTGAGCAAATCTTCGGCCGGCTCCGCGCGCAGTTCATCCAGTGTTTGAGCGTGCAGCGCCTCCGCGATCTTCACTCCGGCTGGCTCGGCCTCCGCCAGCGTCCGCGTGGGAGTGACAGAAAGCCCCATCCACGCCCCACTCTCACCGACAGCGCGCTGGAACAGCCCTTTCGCGCGGGGCGATCCCATGAGATTCGCAATGCTCGACGATCCAGCCGAATCGCCAAAAACCGTCACAAGTTGCGGATCGCCTCCAAATCCCGCGATGTTCTTCTGAATCCACCGCAGCGCGGCCGCTTGATCCATCAGCGCATAGTTCCCCGACGCGTGATGCTCGGATTCCTTCGTCAACTCGGGATGCGAGAAGAATCCAAACACGCCCAGCCGGTAGTTGATGGTGACCAGCACCACGCCCTTCTTCGCTAGCGCCTCACCATCGAAACCTGGCGTCGATCCCGACCCAGTCTGATAACCGCCCGGATGAATCCAAACCATCACGGGGCGCCGATCGCTGGCCGAAGCGGCCGCAGTCCAGACGTTGAGGAACAGGCAGTCCTCACTCATGTTCGGCGGTTTCGCCGCCGGGCTCGCGCCGCGGAACGCCGGTTGCATGCATATCGCTCCGAATTGATCGCCTGGTCGCACGCCGTCCCAATGTGTCGCGGCCTGTGGCTCGCGCCAGCGCAGCTTTCCCACCGGCGGAGCAGCGTACGGGATGCCGCGAAAAACACGCACGGCGCTATTCGTTCCCGCAACGCCGGAGATTAACCCCGAGTCAAGATGCACCGGTTCCTGAATCGCCGCAGGCAGAATATGCGTCACCGCAAATAGCGTCGCAATGCAAAAGGTAGGCCGCATAGAAGCTTCTCCGCGCTCAATCATATCGAATCCCAGCCAACCACCAACCACCAATAACCAATTACGCTGCGACCGCGAGGGAGCAGCCCCGTGCTAGTCTGGCGATTTATGTCTGGACCCGGCCCGCGTGCGATCTCGAACGCCGTCAAGTGGACCATCTGCGTAGTCGCTGCAATGGGCTTCCTCTTCGACATCTACGTCGTGCTGGTTGGGCCGCTGATTCTGCAGCCAGCGCTCACCGAACTGGGACATCTGCGGCCGGGCACGCCGGAATACCGCGATTGGGCCGGTTACCTGTTCTGGATCCCACCTCTGGTCGGCGGATTTTGCGGTTTGTGGGGCGGCTATCTGGCCGACCGTTTTGGACGCCGCCGGATTCTCACCTACAGCATTCTGGTGTATGCCTTCTCCGCCACGGCTTCCGGGCTCGCGGCCAGCGTCGAGTCCCTACTCGTGTTCCGCACGCTTTCCTTCGCCGGCACTTGCGTCGAATTTGTCGCCGCAGTGGCGTGGCTCGCCGAAATATTTCCCGATCCGAAGACACGCGAGGCCGTGCTCGGCTACACGCAAGCCTTCTCATCGTTGGGCGGCGTGCTCACGGCCGGGGCCTTTTACGTCGCAAATCGCTGGGGCTTGGCCTTGCCTGCGATTTATGGGAGCCACTCCGCCTGGCGTTACGCATTGATTGCCGGCGTGGCGCCCGCGATTCCTCTGGCCATCATCCGTCCGTTCCTCCCTGAATCTCCCCAATGGGAACACCAGCGCGTCGAAGGGACTCTGAAGCGTCCCAGCGTTCGCGAATTGTTCAATCCCGAATTTCGCCGCGTAACCATCGTCACAGCGCTGTTATTTGCTTGCGCCTATGGCGCTGCCTTTGGCACCATCCAGCAATCGCCGCAGATCACGCCGGGATTGCGCGAGGTGGCACAATTAGCGCCGGCTGCCCGCGGGCAAGCCATTTCTAGCGTGCAAGGCACCCAAGAGATGGGCGGTTTGGCAGGACGAATCGTACTCGCCGCGCTCGCGCTGATCGTCGTCAGCCGTCGTCGTCTGCTACGAATGTTCCTGATCCCGGGTCTCGCGATCGTTCCCATCGTTTTCCTCTACATGTCGACGCACAGCCTGCAGATGTTCCGCATTGGGATTTTCTTCGCGGGGTTCACCACGGTGGCGCAGCTCACTTTTTGGGGTAACTATCTGCCGCGCGTATATCCCGTGCACCTGCGCGGCACCGGCGAAGGATTCGCGGCCAACGTCGGCGGCCGCATGCTGGGCACTTCGGCGGCGATCGTCACCACGCATTTGGCCGCGCTCATGCCGGGTATCACACCGTCAGCCCGTTTGACGCATGCCGCTACTGTGGTCGGAATCGGCGTTTACGCTCTCGCGCTGGGGCTGACGTTTCTATTACCGGAGCCTCCCGAGATCCTGCCCGAATAGGGCCTTGACTATCTGTATCGTTTGATATATATATCAACCAATGCCGAAAGAAGATCCACAGGCGTTTTTGCCCCTCAAGACCAACTGGTTTCATATTCTGCTTTCACTCGCAGCCGAAGAACAGCACGGCTACGGGATCATGCAGGAGGTGCTGGATCGAACCAGCGGCAAGGTCCATCTTTGGCCGGCCACCCTCTATGGCACTCTGGCGCGCCTGATCGACGCCGGGCTCATTGAAGAGTCTGAAGAACGTCCGGCTGAAGAGCTGGACGACGCGCGCCGCCGCTATTACAAATTGACACGTCTGGGCCGCCGCGTGCTGGATCTCGAAAGCCAGCGCCTGGAAGAGCTGGTAAGCGTCTTGCGCGCCAAGCGCAGGCAGGCCAAACGCCGCGAGGAGGCTTACGAATGAATATCCGTGTGACGATTTGCCTGCGCCTCTATCGCGCCCTGGCTCGAGCCTATCCGCACGAGTTCCAGATGCTCTACGGTGAGGATTTGGAGCGGATGGGTGAGGATGCCGCACCCGAAATCTGGCGAAGTCACGGCGTTCTGGGACTGACCCGCCTGCTCACCGACATCGCGCTGCGCTTGCCCGCCGAATATTTCTCCGAACTGCGGGGCGACGCCAGGTTCGCCCTCCGAATGCTCGCCAAATCGCCTGGATTTACCGCAGTCGGTATCCTCTCCCTCATGCTTGGCATCGGCGTGTGCAGTTTCTTCTTTAACGCGTTCACCGCCACCCTGTTTCATCCGCTGGCGGGCGCTAGCGATACCGCTGCTCTCAAAGGGTTGGACGTGCCAGTGCTTTACACTTACTTCGAACGCTATCGCGAGCACCGCCAGATGACGGATGCCGCCGCTTTCACCGATCCCGTCCCGTTCAACGTCTCGCGCGAGGGCATGAGCGCGTCAAAATCCGAACGAGTGTTCGGCAGCTTGGTTTCTCCGGAATATTTCTCCGTCTTAGGAATGCAACCGGTGCGGGGCCGCTTCTTCCGCGCCGATACCGAGAAGTTGGGAACGCCGCCCGTGGTGGTGGTCAGCGAGCGCTTCTGGCGTTCCCACATGAACTCGGATCCCCAAGTTATCGGCCGAACGCTCGGAGTCAACGGCCATCCAGCCACAATCCTGGGCGTCGCACCCAAAGGGTTTCTCGGCGTATGGCCGACATTCCCCGCGGACTTGTTCGTTCCAATCACTTCCGGCGCCTCCATTTCGCCCGAGCTGGCGGAAAATGGGAAGCCGGCAGTCTGCCACGTCGTATTCCGCCTGGCTCATGGCGTGAAACCATCGGCGGTGGAAGCGGCGCTGGATGTCGTCACAGAGCGCTTGGACGCCGAAAAGCCGAACGCGAACAACCCTCGTAACGCGCGCCACGTTCATTTTCTGTCAGTCAATACTCTTGCGCCTATGCCTGCGGCGCAAACCGCCATCGTTGTCACTTTTCTGGGCGTCCTGCTAGGTCTCGTACTGTCGCTAGCCTGCACGAATCTCGCGAATCTTCTGCTCGCCCGCAGCAGCCAGCGCCGCCATGAGATCGCGATTCGCCTGTCGGTTGGCGCCGGGCGTTTTCGTCTGGTGCGGCAACTTCTTACTGAAAGCCTGATCCTTTCGCTCGCAGGCGGCATTGCCGGATCCGGGCTCGCCTATTGGCTCATGCAGACGTCAGCAGCGGCGAAATTCGTCAGTTCCACGCCAATCAGCGTGCAGCCTAACTTGCCCATGCTACTGTTCACGCTCGCAATCTCTGTGATCGCGGGCGTGGGATTCGGGCTCGCGCCGGCGCTTGCCACCACGCGCACGGACGTGGCCGCCACGCTCAAGCAAGGCGCGTTCACTCCACTCCGCGGCTATCGGCGATTCGGGTTGCGGAATCTACTGGTGTTGTATCAAGTGGCGGGCTCGCTCACTTTGCTGCTCATTACCGGCTATATCGTGTTTGGCTTCGGCAAGGCGGCTCGCATCGATCCGGGCTTCGACACTTCGAATCTGACCGTCTATCAACTCGACCCCATACACGACGGGTATTCGCCCCAGCAAATCGAGGCTCTGTACCAAAAGCTGCCGGATCGGTTGTCGAAACTACCTGCCGTCCGTGCCGTTACTCTGGCCGACGCCGCTCCCTTTGGCGAATTGGTGACCGTCGTGTCCAATGCTCAGTTTTCCGCTCCAGGCCCGCGCGGCGACACACTGCGCGGTGCAGTCCGGCAGCACGTCGGCATCAAATATTTTGATACCTTAGGCGTGCCCTTGATGCGCGGCCGCGACTTCGGCGAATTCGAGGAACAAAACAGCGCCGGCGCATTGCCGGTCATTCTCAATGAAACGGCCGCGCGCGACTTTTTCGGCCAGGACGGTCCGCTGGGCCGCATCCTCCGCGACGATCGGTACAGTTATACTGTCGTCGGCGTAGTTCGCGACATCAAATCCGGCTTCATGATGGCGAAGCCGGTAGCCACCGTCTTTGTTCCTCTCGCGGCGCGCCTTCCGGGCTCCTACCCGGTTCCACTGGGCGCTACGCTCGTCGTCCGCGGCCGCGGAGCAAACACCATCGCGGACGTAACCAGTTCGATTGCGTCTCTCGATTCGCGTCTCACGCTTTTCAATGTCGGCAGCATGGACGAACGCCTGGACCAGTTCAATACGGTGGTTCGCCTGGCCAAGGGCCTGTATGGCGGCATCGGAGTTTTTGGATTGATTCTGGCTTGTATCGGATTGGCGGGCGTAACTGCCTATGCAGTCGCTCGCCGGCGCAAAGAGATCGGCATTCGCATGGCGCTGGGCGCGCGCGGCTACCAGGTATTGCGGCTGGTGATGAAGGAGGGCGCGGTTATGGTTGCCATTGGATCGGCGATCGGATTTGCAGGCGCATTTCTTATCTCGCGCGCGCTCTCGTCCCTCACCTTCCAGCTTAGTCAGCTTTTCGCCCAGAGAACTAACGACCCGCTGCTCCTCATTGGTGCTCCGGTGCTCCTGGCCGGTGTCGCCCTGCTGGCCTGTTATCTTCCTGCGCGCCGCTCCGCACATATGGATCCGCTGACTGCACTGCGCGACGAGTAAACGGCCGCATTTCCTTCCAATCCCCGGAATCTGCCATTATTAGAGGTTTACGCCTTGAGCGTACCCGGAGGCATCCACTTGGCCGTAACTGCACAAACTCTACTCTCACCCGTTGAACCGCTAAGCCTGGCCTACGATCGCGACCGTTTGGAAGACGTCGGCTTCATGACTTGCATGACCCTGGTCCTGCTTGGCAACTACGCGCAAACTGGCCATTTCGGCGGACCTTTGGCCTACACGCCCTACAACGTTGCCGTGCATCTCACCGGTCCCGATTTCGGCGGCCTGCGCTACGATTACCGGCGTCCCAAGCATCCCTACGGCGACAAGTTTATGCTAGCGGGCGGCCACTGCATCCCCACCTGCTACGCGTTGTGGATGATCATGGGCGAAGCGCTGGCACGCAAATTCAAAGCCACCGGCGACAAACGTTATTACGTTGATCCGCACATCGCAATGCTCGGAATCGACGCACTGGGTTTCCGCCGGGGGGCCGGCGCGCTGGCCACCATTCTGCAAGATAATGGTTTGGCCGATCATCCGCTTTTCGCTGAAGCCAAGGTACGCGGTATCCGCGCGCTCGCCGGTCACGCCGAAAGCACCGACCTCACCAACGACGTGAACGGAGGCCCTTCCGGCATCGGAATCGCCACCGCCGCAGGCAAGGCCGCATTTTGGGATATGGTCGGGGCGCCGATCGCCGGGCCGAAGATTATCGCCTTCGAAGGCGAATTCGCCATGACCGAAGGCCACGCCCAGGAGTTAAAGACACAAGCCCTCGCCTTGCAGGTTGGCAAGCGACTGCGCGTGATGTTCTCCGATAACAATGCGGGCATCGACGATTCGTTGCTCGGCGGCGTCATCGCTTCCAAGTACGATCACTATCGCCTGGTAGATCAGTGGACCTCCTACGGCTGGAACGTCTTCACACTCGACGACGGCAACGATTACGATCAGGTTGTCGCGGCTTTGAAAACGATGGAGGACTGGGATCCCAAAGACCGCCGCCCCATGGTGGTCGTCGGCAAGACGGTCAAGGGTTATTGGCCGTGCGTATCGCACGGAAAGATAGCCGGACAGTGCGATCAGGTTATCGGCTATCAGAGCCATCCGTACGCGCTCAAAATGAACTCCGAGTACTTCGTCGAACTCGCCAAAACATTCGAGCAGCAGTATGGCGTCGAGTTTGTGGGTATCCGCGAGGGAGCGGTCACCGATTCGCGCGAGCGCCTGATCCAGTTCAAGGCCAATATCGACGTCGCGATGTCGGTGCTGGAACGCAATGGCCTGGGCGATTGGCTGGCCGATCGCTTGGTGGCCATCGGCGATACGGTGAAAGACGAAGCCAAACTCCACTTTGACGTAAAGCACGACCCCTTCCAAGACGATCGCCTGCGCGTCGCGAATCTTCCGGTGGAACTGCAAAAGGTCAGTGTAAAGAACCGCATCTCGGGCGCTGAGAAGCAGGTCTCGATCGCGCTGTTCCGCAAGCCCGGCGAGATTGCGGGCACGCGCCGGGGCATTTCGGAAATCATCAAGTGGATGAACTACGTCACCGACAGCCGTTTCATCACGCTGGCTGCCGATCTATCGGAATCCATCAACGTGGAGCACGGCAGTCTGTGGGGCCACTATGATCCGGAGACCAATCCGCTCGGCACCCGCATCAAAGCCGCCATCCAGGAAGCAGGCAACGTTTCTACCGCCATCGGCCTGGTGAGCCAAAGCGCCAGCGTGGATCCCGAAAAGTTCGCGGGCGTCTGGGCGCTGAGCGGCACCTATGGCGCATTCACACCATTGATGTACACTCCGGCCCGCGTCTGGAGCCAACAGAACCAGGACAGCAAATTCCGCATGGGCGTGCTGCACATTCTCGCCGGACACTCGGGCCCGGAAACCGCCGCCGATGGCCGCACCCACTTCGGCATCTTCGCCACGCAGGTTTGGAAGCTCTTCCCGCGCGGTCAGACCATTCACCTGAATTTCTGGGATTACAACGACGTCGCGGCCGGCTACTTTGCCGCAGCCGAAATCGCCGCGCGCGATCCCAAGGTCGGAATCATTTCCATTGAAGTGGCGCGGCCCGATTTCCCGGTCGCTGACCGCGCCAAGTTCGCCGACACCGATCTGAAAGCCGCCGCCAAAGGCTTCTACGTCATTCGCGATTTCACGCCCGGCAAGCCGAAGCACGGCTACATCGTGACGCAGGGCTCTAGTTCTACTGTGAATCTAGTGAGCATTCTGCCTCGCCTGGAACAGGCCGGAATCAACGTGAAGGTGATCGCCGCCATCAGCGAAGAATTATTCGACCGCCAGCCGGACGCATACCGCAGCTCCGTGCTGCCGCCGGAAGCTCGTTACGATCTCATGGTGGTGAGCACCGGCACACGACGCATGTGGCCGTTGCGCGATGCCGGCCCTCTCACCGATGCTTACTCGCTCACCTCCGATTGGGACAATCAGTGGCTTACCGGCGGCCTGGAGCCGGAGGTGATCGCCGAAGCGCACCTGGACAAGGAATCGATCTTCAAAGGTATCGAGCGCTTCGCCCACGATCGCGCCAAGCGCCTCGATCAACAACTCGCCTTACTGAACCGCGACCGTTAGGGAGCCGGTTTACCTGCTGCTGGTCGTCGTCGCACCCGGATAGTAGCTCAGATCCGGCTGGTAACGCCAAATGGTGTCCTCGCGCAGGGTGACCAGCGAATTCAGCTTGTCTTCCATCTTCTTGTACGCTTCAGCGCCCATCGCTTTCGAGAGGGATTGGGGATTGTCCATCTCCGCCCATTTCTCCATCCCCTCAGCGAAATAATAGTCGCCCACTCCGCCGAGTACGGTTCGGCGCACCAGCAGCAACTTCACGTCTTCCTTCTTGAGCCCTGGGACCAAATCGTTCTTCACCAACGCGGCAAATTCTTCATTGCCGCCGCTACGGACCCGGAGTCGAATTATGTGTGTGAAAGTTGGGGGGACCAGTTGCCCCTGCGGCGCGATGCCGAGGTCGGGCAGTGTCCGGTCGATGGTCACCTGCACATTCTGCTCGTACTGCGCCAGCCGCGCGCCTCGTAGAATGCGTTCCTGCTCGGTTGAGTACTTGTTGAGCGGGTTTTCACCATCCCGGTCAGCGAACTTTCTGAGCGGCGTCAAAACTTCGAAATCCGTGGTGTTGCCGACCGTGCCACGGTACACCACTCGAAAAAGATCCGTCGGCGCCCCTTTCTTGATCTGTCCGGCGACCTGTCTTTCTAGGTCCAGAAAATCTTGAAGATGTTCCGGTTTCACCCGAACATGGGCCACATTGAGCATAATGGGAGCCGGAGCCTGTCCGAATGACGGAACGGCGGAGGCCAGGAACGCGGCCGCAAACGCGGACACGAGCAATGTAAGCTTCATTGCAGTTCTCCTTTCGAGAGTGGACACTGGGCCCTCACGTTATCACTCTTGCGCAACAAGTTATTCGGCGCATGGCGTCAAATTTGAATCAAATCTCTCTTTTGGGCGGTTGGATGTATCGTAGAAAACATCCCCGCGGTCGAGTCTTTCTCGACACGCAGTAAAGCGGTAGGCTAGGATCATGCGAATGATGTGTTTGCAAATAGGCAGCCTGGCTGCGTTGGCAACCGCCGCGGCCGTGTTCGCTCAGGCACCCCCGCCGCCGCCCGCACTGGCGTTCGAAGTCGCATCCATCAAACCAACTGGACCGCTCGACCCTCTCGCCATCCAGCAAGGAAGGGTCCACGTCGGAATGAAAGTGGACGGCGCAATCTGCGATATCGGAGCTTTTTCTTTGAGGGATTTGATTCGCACTGCTTATGAGGTGAAGGATTACCAGATCGCAGGCGCGGACTCGCTCGGCACCCCGCTGGAGGCCCAGCGCTTCAACATCCAGGCGACGATGCCCGCTGGAGCCATCGAAAAACAGGTTCCGCAAATGCTCCAGGCGCTGCTGGCGGAACGGTTCAAGCTGGTAGTCCATCGCGAGACCAAGGATCAATCCATCTATGCGCTGGTGGTCGCGAAGGGCGGACCGAAATTGAAGGAATCCGAGCCCGATCCGCCCGCCCCGGAAGTTTCGCCGGACGTTCCCGAAGCGCCGAAAAAGGGCGAAATGGTGATTGGTCAGGGATCGAGCCAGCTTCGCATCAGCGGTGATAAGGCGGGCGGCGGCGTGACCGTCAAGGGCGGCCCCATGGGCCAGATGCATATGACGATGGCCGATGGCAGGATGCACTTGGAAGCCGCAAAGATGACCATGGCGGCTCTAGCCGAAACCGCAACCAGTTTTGTGGGCCGGCCGGTGGTCGACATGACTGAGCTGAAGGGAAATTACCAGGTGGCTCTGGACCTCTCGTTGGACGATCTTAAGAACGTCGCGAGGACCGTGGGCCTGACGATGCCGGGAGCTCCTGGCGGCAATGGCGGCCAGGGCTTGGCGGAAGCCTCCGAACCGTCGGGCTCGACCATTTTCGTCTCCGTTCAGCAATTGGGCTTAAAACTGGAATCGCGCAAAGCGCCACTCCCTTTCATCGTGATCGATCACCTGGAAAAATCCCCCACTGAGAACTGAACCATGGCCACCGCGTCCCCAGCAGCCGGGATAAGCCCGGAGTTTATCGACCAGGTTCGTTCCAAGCTCGCTCCCACTACGGTGGAGCACTACATCAACGGCCAATGGACCGAGGGCGTGCGCGGTGAAACTTTCGAGACTCTCGATCCTTCTACCAATCGCGTGCTGGCTCGCGCCTGGCGCGGTCACGCCGAAGACATCGATCGCGCGGCTAAGGCGGCCCACGCGGCGTTCCAAAAATGGGGACACGGCAAGGCCAAAGACCGCAAGAAGTATCTGCTCAAGATCGCCAGCCTGATCGAAAAGCACGGCGACGAGCTGGCTACCATTGAATGCCTGGACGCCGGACAAGCTCTCAAGATCGTCCGCGCGCAGATCGCACGCACCGCTGAAAACTTCAGTTTCTACGCTGAATACGCTGAAAAGGCCATGGATGGCCGGACCTATCCAGTAGACAGCGAGTGGCTCAATTACAGCCTGCGCGTTCCCGTCGGCCCCTGCGGCATCATCACGCCTTGGAACGCGCCGATGATGCTCTCCACGTGGCGCATTGCTCCAGCGCTCGCCACAGGCAACACCGTCATCCTGAAACCGGCCGAGTGGTCGCCTCTCACCGCGTGGAAGCTCGCGCAAATTTTCGAAGAGGCCGATCTGCCGCCCGGCGTGTTCAACGTCGTCCAAGGCTTTGGTGAAGAAGCCGGCGCGCCGCTGGTGGCTCATCCCCTGGTACCGCTGATCACATTTACTGGCGAGACCACCACCGGCTCCATCGTCATGAAAACCGGGGCTGATCAACTGAAGCGTCTCTCACTCGAGCTCGGCGGCAAATCGCCGGCCGTTATTTTCGCCGATGCCGATCTGGACCGCGCCCTCGATGCCACCGTCTTCCAGATCTACAGCTTCAACGGCGAGCGATGCACCGCCAATTCACGTGCGTTGATTGAAGAATCCATCTTCGATGAGTTCACGCGACGCCTGGCCGCTCGTGCCGCGCGCGTCAAAGTGGGCAGCCCGCTCGATCCCGACACTGAAGTGGGGCCGCTCATCCATCCCGAACATCGCGACCGCGTGTTGGGTTATATCGACATCGGAAAAAAAGAAGGCGCCGAGCTCTTAGTAGGTGGCCAACGGGTGGGCTCGGAAGGCAACTACGTCTCCCCCGCCCTGTTCACCGGCCAGAACCACATGCGCATCGCGCAGGAAGAAATCTTCGGACCGGTCCTCACCGCCATTCCGTTCAAAAACGAAGCCGAAGCTTTGGCCCAAGCCAACGACGTGAAATACGGGCTCGCTTCCTACGTTTGGACCGGCGACGTGGCCCGCGCTCATCGCATGGCGCTGGCGCTGGAAGCCGGCATGACTTGGATCAACAGCCACAACGTGCGCCATCTTCCAACGCCATTCGGCGGTGTGAAATTCAGCGGCACGCATCGCGAAGGGGGCGAGCATTCCTTCGAGTTTTATACCGAGCTAAAACACATCGCCGTGCCCCTTGGATCGCACGCCATTCCAGGATTTGGAAAAAAGTGACTGGAAAAGGATAATCATGATATTTCCCCGCGTAATTCGTGTTGGCCACGTTATTTTATCCGTCGCCGATCTAACTGCATCGCGCCATTTCTATGTCGATCTCCTCGGCCTCAATGTGGTTCACCAGGACGATCGCGCGCTCTATCTGCGCGGTGTCGAAGATCGCGAGTGGAGCCTGAAACTGGAACTCGGCCCGGAGCCCGGCGTCAGGCAACTGGCCTACAAAGCCGGTTCCGAAGCGGCGCTGGATGAGATCGCGGCCATCGCCAAGGCCGAAGGCCTTCCTCACCGCTGGGAGACCGAGCGCGATCGCCCGCGCATCCTGCGCATGCAAGATCCTTTCGGATTTCCGATTGCGTTCTATTACGAATCGATCAAACATCCTTGGTTGCTGCAGCAGTTCCATTTGCACTGCGGCCCCGGCATCCAGCGCATCGATCACATCAATGTCCTGTCGCCTCAGGTAAAGCAACTCTCCGAGTGGTATCAGAAGCATCTGGATTTTCGGCTGACCGAGTCCACCGAAGACGATAGCGGCCGCATCTGGGCCACCTGGATGCAGCGCAAAGGTCACGCGCACGATCTGGCCACCACCAACGGCGCTGGACCGCGTTTGCATCATTTCGCCTATTGGCTGCCCGATGGCGCGCGCATTTCGCAATTGTGCGATATCCTGGCGGGCGCATTTGAAACCGATCGCATTGAGCGCGGCCCCGGCCGTCACGGCATCACCAACGCTTACTTCTTGTATCTCCGCGATCCCGACGGCCACCGCATCGAGCTCTACACTTCCGATTATTTGAGCGTCGATCCGGATTTCGAACCCATCCGCTGGCAGTTGCACGATCCCCGCCGCCAGGCCCTATGGGGCGGCCATGCTCCCAAGAGTTGGTTCCTCGAAGGCAGCAGCGTTGAGGCTTTTGACGGCGGCTGGGTCAAGATAGAGGAATCGGAGTTGCAAGGCCTGCCAGCCTATGTGCGTTAGGCATCGGCGTTAGCAGGCCTCTAGGCGGTAAGCGCGCCGGCTATCCGCTCGCGACCGCAGACATTTTCGTCACTCCCACTCCGTGAGCAGCAGCGTGTAAATGGTTTGGAACCCGAGAGCGGCGATCACCGCTCCGGTGCCCCAGCGAAGAAGAACTTTCATGGAGCGTTGCACAACGCCATCCTTTGGAAACAACTTCAGTGTTCGAAACATTTCTTATCCTTTATGAATGCAGTAGATTTAGCGCACCAATGCGTGCGTCGTCAGACCATCAAAGAAAGAAGGTTCCTAGGAAACCGGCGGGGCGCGGGCAGAATGAACGCGGGCCTGACGGACCAGAACGGCTGGCTCACCGAGTGGAACAAGATCGCCCTCAACGCCCGGATGCAGCGCATACCCTGCGGTGGCGGGCAGTGACGTCGTAAGCCTTTTGGTGTTCAGCCTCCGATTCGATGCTTGCCTGGCGGCCGTTGGATGGGCCCGCACAATTGCCGCCGTCGTCTGCGCAGGCTGCGGTACCCAGCCCGCGTTTAGCTGCACAACGAGGAGCGATACGGCGATCGAGGCTAAGACCGCTCTCCGAATATGGCGATGAATTGTCATACCGCAATATTAAGACGCGTTCATCTTGAGAAAGGTTGGGATGAAATTAGAAGTTTTTGAGTGTACGCCAGCTTAGGGCTGTGACAGCTGTGCGATCTTATCGTCCAGATGCTTGAGCGCAGCCTCGAGCGTCGCGCGGTACTTCGGATTCTTCGACGTCTCGATGTCATGGAGCACGCGGGTGCGCGAAAGCTGCAAGCTTTCCCGCTGACCCTTGCGATCGGCTTCCTCGGGCGTGAGCTTAGGTAATTTGGCCAAAGCCTCTCGTGCTTCCGCGGACTCGATCTGGGATTCCACTGACTTGCTTTCCCAGCCCCGCGCCATGCTCCCAGTGTGGCACTTTCAGCCACCACTTGCTGCAAAGCCGAGATGCCAGCCGAGCCGATCCGAATCGGCCCAGACTATCGGGTACCCGAACCACGTGGATCCCTTGTAGCCGGCGACGCCATGTTGCGCTCCAAAAATGAAGGCGCAAGGCACTTCCCCGTAACGCTGCAAGCGGGCGCTCAACCATGAGCTGGAATTGATCGGCGCGGCCAAAACCACCGGCGTTCCCGGGAACCAAGCCAGTTTCGCGCCGAAGATGGCATCGTCTTGGCGTTGGGGCACCGGCAGCCCGTACGCTTTCCGGTATCGCGCGATTGCTGCGTCCAGGTCTTGGACTTCGATCACTACCTTCACTACGCCGGTCCAATCCGTCACGCTTGGCTTGCCGCTCGGATAAGCGCGATTATCTCGCGGCGTGAAATCGTGAATCATGAACGGAAAGAATCCGCCATTCGTCGGGCCCACCTGGGCGGTCTCCCAATCGAGATCGACGCCGTCCGGCCTTTTGCGGCCGGCCCTACGTGCGTCTGTCACGGACACTCCTGCCTTACGTAGTCTCTCGACTTCCCCGGAAAAATCCGGAGGGCGAATGGCCCAGGCGCACGGACCAGCATCGGCCTCCATAAACTTGTGCCAATAATGCGCGGCCAAAGCGGCGGGATCGGCTTTGGGTTGGATCGCGATCAGTTCCAGATAGGACCCATCCGGAAAACTCGCCAGCGCCATTTCGGTCGCGTGATTGGAATGCGGCCCGCCGTACTGGGCCGTGATCCCTGCAACATCGCGCAGCGTGTTGATCATCGCGTCGACGTTCTTGCCCGCGACCGTCACGTGATCGATATGAAATTGTTGAGCCATAAGCGGGCAGGCGATGACGGCAAAACAAAGAACGCGAGGAAGCATGCCAAAAAAAAAGAAACTCGATGTGTCACATAATATAATAAATTGACACATGGCCGTCAACACCCGTCAACTCAACGTTTCCATCACCCCTCACTTCTCGAAGTATATCCGGGACAAGGTGAAGAGCGGCAGGTATTCCAATGCGAGTGAGGTTGTGCGGGAAGCTCTTCGGCGGCTAGAGCAAGACGAGATAGTTACCCAACAGAACGCCATTATGGATCCTACCAACGTTCAGGAAGCGGTCCTTCAAGGACTTCGTTCGATTGAAGGCGGACGTTTCACCGAGCTTCATACCCCAGAAGATCTTCAGCGCTATTTCGACGACGTCGTTCGCCGCGGCAAGAAGCGCCTCGTGACTAGAAGGAAAGCCGCGCGCGGGTGAAGCGCTATGTAAGTTCCCCGGAAGCCAGTGCCGATCTGGACAGCATCTGGGACTACATCGCAGAGCGCGGCGGCGTCGAGACCGCAACTGGCTTCCTCTGGAGATTTTATGAGACCTTCGTATCGATTGCTTCCAGCCCTCGCGCGGGTGTGAACATGCCTGATTTGCCCCCCGGAGATGTGCGGAAGTTCCCAATGGGAAATTATCTGATCTACTATCGCGCCCTACCCGGGAGAATTCTCATTGCACGAATTTTGCATGGTAAGCGCGTTCAGAGAAGAGCGTTCCCCAGGAAGACTTAGTTACGCCCTGGTATCAATCCCGGCCGGGTGCGCCTTCTCAAACGCCGCGATCGCCGGTTCCTGCTGTTGGATGTATCCCAGCTCGTCGATGCCTTGGAGCAAACAATGCTTCGAAAAGCTATCGACGGGAAACTCCACCTTGCGGCCGCTCGCGAGCGTCAGCGTCTGCGACGCCAAATCCACTTTCACCGCCGCGCTCGAGTTTTTCAGCAGCTCCGCGTGAACGTCCGCCGGCACCACAATCGGCAGCAGTGAATTCTTCAGCGCATTGCCCTTGAAGATATCCGCGAACGACGTGCTGATCACCGCTCGAAAACCATATTGCGTCAGCGCCCAAGGCGCGTGCTCGCGCGAACTGCCGCAGCCGAAGTTGTCCCCCGCCAGCAAAACCTGACAGGCCTTCGACTCGGGCTTATTCAACACGAAATCCGGTTTCGGCTTCCCGTCGGCTTCGTAGCGCCAGTCGCAGAAAAGCTGATCGCCCAGCCCGACCTTCGAAATCGTCTTTAAGAATCGCGCCGGGATAATCTGATCGGTATCGATGTTGTCGCGCGCGATCATTACCATGCGGCTCTCAAAGGGAGTGAACTTTTCCATTACAACAAGTCTCCTTACAGTAACTCGCGTACGTCACTCACCATGCCCGAGATGGCTGATGCTGCCGCGGTCATCGGACTCGCCAGGAATGTCCGCCCGCCCTTGCCCTGCCGGCCTTCGAAATTGCGATTGCTCGTCGACACGCTGTACTGGCCCGGCTCCAACTGATCGCCGTTCATCGCGATACACATGGAGCATCCCGCTTCGCGCCAATCGGCGCCCGCATCCCGGAAAATCTGATCCAACCCTTCGGCCTGCGCCTGCTCTTTCACTTGCTGCGACCCTGGCACCACCAGTACGCGCACGTTCGGATTCACCTTGCGGCCTTTCAGCACGCTGGCGGCAATGCGCAGATCCGAGATTCTCGAATTCGTGCAGCTTCCGATGAACACCACGTTCACAGGATGCCCCAGCAAAGGTTTCCCCGCCGGCAGATCCATATAAACCAGCGCTTGCGCCAGTGAATCGCGCTCCAGTGGATCGGTAATGTCGCTAGGATTCGGAACTGCGCCTCGAATCGGAATCCCCATGCCCGGGTTCGTGCCGAAGGTAATCATCGGCTCGAGTGACGCCGCGTCGATCGTGATGCTCTTATCGTATTTCGCGCCATCGTCGGTCGGCAATTTCCGCCAACGCGCCACCGCTTCATCCCACGCCGCGCCCTTCGGCGCATACTGGCGGCCTGCTACATATTGATACGTCGTATCGTCCGGCGCCACCAAACCTGCGCGCGCCCCAGCTTCAATGGACATGTTGCAAACCGTCATGCGCTCTTCCATCGAGAGCGCCCGGATGGCGGATCCGCAATATTCAAAGATGCAACCCGTTCCCCCGCCGATGCCAATGCGTGCGATCAGCGCCAGAATAATGTCCTTGGCCGAAACTCCCGGCTTCAGCGCGCCATCCACGCGCACTTGATAGGTTTTCGATCGCTTCAACAGCAAACATTGCGTGGCCAGCACGTGCTCCACTTCGCTGGTGCCGATCCCAATCGCCAGCGCTCCCAGTGCTCCATGCGTGGCCGTGTGGCTGTCGCCGCAAACCACCGTCATTCCCGGCTGCGTCAGGCCAAGCTCCGGTCCGATCACATGCACGATGCCTTGCTTGTTGCTTCCCAGCGGATAGCAATGAATGCCAAAATCTTTGCAATTCTGGATCAGCTTCTCCACCTGCGTGGCGGCGATCTTATCCACGATCGGCAACCCGCGCGGCGTCGTAGGCGTGCTATGGTCCGTGGTCGCGATGGTCAGGTCAGGTCTTCTTACTTTCAATCTACGCGCGCGCAGCCCGTCAAAGGCTTGCGGCGAAGTCACTTCGTGCACCAGGTGCAAATCGATATAGAGCAGCGATGGAGCGTCCGGCCGCTCTGAAACTACGTGGTTGTCCCAGATCTTTTCGATGATGGTGCGAGGTTGGTTGGTTGAAACACTCATATTGCTTCCGCTACTGCGTCTCCTACTTCAGATGTTGTGGCCGGCTTGCCCGTTGGCTTCAAGTCCGCCGTCACGCGGCCCGAGTTGAGCACGGTCTCCACGGCCTTATTCACCGCCGCCGCTTCTTCCTTGAGCCCGAAGCTATATTCGAGCATTGCGGCCACCGATCCAATCGCGCCAAACGGATTCGCTTTGCTCTGTCCCGCGATATCGGGCGCCGAGCCATGCACCGGTTCGTACAGCCCCACCCAGGCGCCCGACGGCTTCTTGTCGCCAATGGAGGCCGAAGGCAACATGCCGATCGATCCCGCCAGCACTGCGCCCTCATCGCTGAGGATGTCGCCAAACATATTTTCCGTCACCAGCACGTCGAAGCGCCGCGGATTCAGGATCAATTGCATCGCGGCCGTATCCACCAGCAAATGTTCCAGCGCGACGTCGGGAAATTCCTCCGCCACCTCAATGATCACCTTGCGCCAGAGCTGCGAGGTCTCAATCACATTCGACTTATCGACGCTGGTCACCTTCTTGCGCCGGTTCCGTGCCAGGTGAAACGCCATGCGCGACACGCGTTCGATCTCAGGCCGCGTATACGACAGCGTGTTCACCGCGTGTTCGTCTTTGCCGGTCCCGAAAATCCCGCGCGGAGTACCGTAATAGATCCCGCCGGTCAGCTCGCGCACGATGATCATGTCCGTGCCATCCACCAGCGAATTCTTCAGCGGGGACGAATCCAGCAACGCCTTATACGACCGCACGGGCCGCAGGTTCGCATACACGCCCAGCACCTTGCGAATCCCGAGCAGCCCCTTCTCCGGCCGCTTCTCCGGTGCGACATTATCGAATTCCGGCAGCCCCACCGCACCCATCAGCGTCGCATCGGCCTTCATGGCCAGATCGATCGTCTCTTGCGGCAGCGGCCCGCCCGTCTTGTGAATCGCGATCCCGCCGATCAAGCCCTCGGTCAGCACGGGCTGATGATGGAATTTCTTGGCGACTCTCTGCAGTACTTTGACTGCTTCACGTGTGACCTCGGTGCCGATTCCGTCACCGGGGAGTATCAGTATGTTAAGTTGCATTCCTTAGTCTTGGGCAGCGGCGGCCTTCTCGCCAACCACTTCGTGCAGCAGCGCCAGGATCTCGTCGTTGCGCACGCCCTTCTTACGATCCGCCAGCGCGGTGAAGCGATGATACAGCACGTCCAGATCCTCTTTGCCGAGCTGGAATCCGAGATCTTCGGCGCGCTTGTGTAGTGCATGCCGGCCGCTGTGCTTGCCCAGCACCAGCTTACTCTCGGGCACGCCCACGCTCTTTGGATCGAAAATCTCGTACGTCGTGCGGTCCTTCAGCATTCCATCCTGATGGATTCCCGCTTCGTGCGCGAAAGCATTCTCGCCCACAATTGCTTTATTGGGTTGCGGCCCAAACGTGATGGTGCGCGTGAGTAATTGGCTGGCCGCGTAAATATGCTCGGTGACGATTTTGGTTTCAAACGGCAGCTTGTCGGGACGCGTCTTGAACGCCATCACGATCTCTTCGAGCGCCGCGTTCCCCGCCCTTTCGCCGATGCCATTGATGGTGCATTCGATCTGGCGCGCGCCCGCTTGCACCGCCGCGATCGAGTTCGCCACGGCGAGCCCCAGATCGTCGTGGCAATGCACGCTCACAATCGCGCTATCGCCCAACACCCGCACCATGCGACCAATCAGCGCGCCGTATTCCTCCGGCACCGAATACCCAACCGTATCCGGCAGGTTCACGGTCCGGGCGCCGGCCGCCACCACCGCGCGCGAAACCTTCTCCAGATAATCCCAGTCTGTTCGCGTGGCGTCTTCAGCCGAAAACTCCACGTCGTCGGTGTAATTCCGCGCCAGTTCCACGGCAGCAACTGCTTCATCTAGTATCTGTTGCTGCGATTTCTTCAGCTTGTACTTGAGATGGATTTCACTGGTCGCGAGGAACGTGTGGATTCTCGGCCGCCGCGCATGTTCCAGCGATGCCGCCGCGCGCTCCACATCCAATCGGTTGGCCCGCGCCAGCGCCGCCACTTGAACCCAGGAGAACTCACGGCTCACCGCGTCCACCGCTTCGAAATCCCCTTCGGAGGCGATCGGGAACCCGGCCTCGAGGATGTCGACGCCCAACTCCACCAGTTTTCGCGCCAGTTGCAGCTTCTCGGGTACGGTCATGCTGCAGCCCGGCGATTGCTCACCATCCCGGAGGGTGGTGTCGAAGATATAGACTCGATTAGCCATGTGTCCTCCTGTTTCGCTACCCATTATGCTGGTGTTGGTGTGATTTGGCAAATTTATAATTCAACCGGTCAGAATAAGTTACAATCATAGCATAACAGCCGCTTATGGAACTCTATCCATTGAAGGTCTTCCTGACCGTGGCATCGGAGAAAAGCTTCTCCCGCGCCGCTGAGAAGATGCTGCGCACCCAGCCAGCCATCTCGCTCGCCATCCAGAAGCTGGAATCGGATCTGCAGGAAAAGCTGATCGACCGCTCAGGCAAAGAGTTGCTGCTCACCGATGCCGGCCACATTGTCTACGACTACGCGCGGCGTTTTGAAAACCTCGCGGCCGATCTGGAAAACGCCTTGTCCGAGCTGCGCGACAATTCAGCCGGTCGCCTGATCGTGGGGGCTAACGAATCTACTTCGCTCTATCTGCTCGGCCACATCGAGCGCTACCGGCGTCTCTATCCCAAAGTGAAGGTGCAGGTGCGCCGTTCGCTATCGAGCAAGATTCCATCGCAGCTGATCGACGGCGATCTGGAACTCGGCGTCATCAGCTACGACCCCGAAGACGAGCGCCTGCATTCCATGGTGATCTACACCGATCACCTGGCCTTCGTCGTTTCGCCGCAGCATCGCTTCGCCACGCGCTCCCGGGTGTCTATCAACGAACTGGGTATGGAAACATTTATCGCGCACAATGTCTTGTCGCCTTATCGCGACGTGGTGCTGAAGGAATTCCAGCGGCACAAAGTCCAGCTCAATATGGATGTGGAGATGCCGACTGTCGAAACCATCCGCCTCATGGTCCAGCGCAACGAAGGCGTGGCCTTTCTCCCGCACATGTGCGTGGAGCGGGACGTCGCCCAGGGCGCCCTCCGCGAGATCAAGGTGAAAGAGCTCACCGTGGACCGCAAAATCCGACTGGTCTGCCCCGCCAAGCGGAGTTTGAGCCACGCCGCGAAAGCGTTTTTGGAGTTGGTGAAAAGCAGCTAGGTTTCCCAAAGCCAAGCCTTTCGAAGCAAGGCCAACGTGCCGCAGGTTCGAGGCCGGGCCGCAGACGATAGAGAATCGGGTGGCAATACATATGCGTGACCAGCTACTTGGACTTCATAATCCAGCTCGCACACAGTCCTTGGGCGGGCGTAGTCGGGACTGTGATAGGAATTTGCCTTCAGGCCAGATTTAGCCGAAAGGTGCGTGTGAAAGTCGGTGACATCGAGGTCGAGGGCCAGACTGAGGAACAGGTGTGTCGGCTCTTAAAACGCGCTGAGGAACTAAAGCAGCGTTTAATACCGCGAGTAGTCGATCGGCCTTAGTCTCTTGTTATCGGGAATACAGGTCAGGGCGCACCTCGCCACTACTCGCCAGGGTAAGGCTTCGTTCCGCGAAGGGGTTCATCATGCACGTGAGGAGCATCCAGGATTCTCGGAGAGCAATCCCGGAACGTCGCACTATTCGTTTTAGTCGCGAGGAACTGCGGATTGATGCGAGGAACCGCTTGAAAGGGCCCCCCTTGACGAAAGACTCTCATCATAAGTCACTGCGAAAGGGGACTATGAAAGTTGCTTGTGGCCTCCTTGTCGCCGCTGCGGGCCTCTCCTTCGGCCAATCGACCAAAAAGGCCGTGCCGCCCGCTCCAAAGGCAGATACCTGGCAAAAGAGCAAGGAATGCGCGAGCTTAGCTGAGAAGGCGTTCGCCGAATTTGACCGCCGTGTAACGGCCGGTGGAAGCCACGGTTTCCGGGATTGGCAAAACCACTACAGTGCGAAGTACAACAAATGTTTCATCGCGGCCAACTATGATGTTTACATCTGGGAGGGTGGCGGCAAGGACAGCCCACTATCCTTTACCGAATTGATCGATGCTTTTGAAAGGTCGGTTCTCGCCATCTCGGCACCTGTGGGACTAGGACCGGCCGATTGGCTTTGCAATATCGATCAGGAACCAGCGGATTGCGTCCAGGCAGCCAGTTTCATTAAAGAACATATGAAGAATTAAAGAGCAGCAACCCCGCTGGTGAGTCATCCCGTTTGACCGATACCGAACCTGCGTCGCGCATAGAATGGTTCCCGTCGAATTTATTGTCACCGCAGAAGCGGTTCGACAGGTGGGTTGTCTCACTTTACATTACCAATCATGACCACCAAGCGTGCGCTCGACAATTGCGGCTCCAATGGCGTCGATCCATGGCGGCGGAATCTCACGTTAACCGTATTCGGAATGCCGCCTGGCTTAGAGGTTCATGCTAGCAGCTTGTCGTAGTCCGCGTGCGTCCCGATCCAGAACCATGTCAGGACGTTTCCATCACGCGCAGCCAATGCTCGTAGGAATATGAGACGCGGACCGACCAGAAGGATCCAACTTGCTTGAACCGCAACGAGGGGTGCGAGGGATCTCGGGAGAATAGCGCGTACTGCTTGTCGGCCTGAGCCTGAACTTCCATCGGCAGCCGATCGTAGAGATCCCAAAACCGAGGGAGGGCCAGCGAACGAAAAGTCACGAATGCGAGCGGCGTCGTTCCGCAAGGCCTTCTTCAAGCGGTCGGGCCTTGCCTTCGGAGATTTCCCGCTGGATCTCCTTCGCCAGCGGTTCACCCTTGCCACCCGAGGCAAAATCCCGTTTCATTTCCTCATCCCACGCCGCTTCTTCCATCCCCTCAAACCAGCCAGCGAGCTTCCGTCGTTCCTCTTCCGGCAGATGATTGATCGCTTCCTTGATGGCTTCGAGCGTCATACTGTCAAGCTAGCATACGCCTAGCACGTTGTTATCCTTCGCCTTATCGCGACGTGGTGCTGAAGGAGTTCCAACGCCACAAGGTCCAGCTCAATATGGATGTTGAGATGCCGACTGTCGAAACCATCCGCCGCATGGCCCAGCGCAACGAAGGCGTTGCCTTCCTCCCGCACATGTGCGTGGGGCAAGACGTGGCCCAGGACGCCCTCCGCGAGATCAAGGTGAAAGAGCTCACCGTCGACCGCAAGATCGGCCTGGTCTGCCCCGCCAAGCGGAGTTTGAGCCACGCCGCGAAAGCGTTTTTGGAGTTGGTAAAAAGCAGCTAAAATGAAGTGATTACCTACTGATGAAGGGTACGAGCGTCTGTGACGCAGCCTCGGCCTACAGAGGACGAACGTTGCCGAAGAACTAACGGATGGTAACATAAGAAGTGGGTTTGAGCGGTGTGTTTTCCCATTCTCTATTACCAACATGACCACTAAGCTCACGCTCGACAAGGCCGGACGCGTCATGATTCCGAAAACCCTGCGCCAGGAATTGCATCTTGGGCCGGGCGACACCCTTCAGCTTGATAGTAAAGGGGAACAAATCACACTGCGTCCGATGCGACCCAAGGCTCTCTTGAAAAGGAGCGTGGCGTCTGGGTCTATCAAGGCGAGCCAACCGGGGCTTCAGTCGTAGCTGTGATTGACCGCGATCGCGAGAAGCGTCTGCGCGAACTTATGGAATGAAGGAGTTCTTCGATACCTCAGTCGTCGTCGCGGCATTCTGGCGTGGTCATCGCGAGCACGAAGCCAGTCTCAAGCTCGTCGCGGCAGCGAACAAAAAGAAATCCTCCTGCGCGCTGCACACTCTGGCGGAAGTCTACGGCAGCATGACCGCGCTCCCAGTCAAGCACATTATCCCGCCAGATCAGGCCGTTCTTTTCGTCCAAGAAGTGCGCGACCGTTTTACCATCGTCGCTCTCAATGAGGACAAATATTACGAGACGATCCAGCAGGCTGCGGAACGCGGATTCGCGAGCGGCCGCATTTACGACGCCCTTCTTCTTCGATGCGCCGCTAAGATTAAAGCCGAGGTCATCTACACCTGGAACGTGAAACACTTCAAGGTGATCGACCCCAAGCAGGCACACAAGATCGAAACACCTTGATCCGTCATCTGTAGAGCTCTGCTAGGCATCGCTCCACCGCCCCAATCGCCCGCTCCACATCCGCCTCCGACGTTTGCCAATTTAAAACGCTCACCCGCATCGCGCGACGCCCATGCCAGCTCGTCCCCGCAAAGAATGCCTCGCCGCTCTCATTCACGCGCTGAATGATCGTATCCGTGAACCGATCGTGATCCTCATCGTTTGCGCCTTGCCTCGGATCGAGAAAGCGAACCAGCCCCTGATTGATTCGCGGACGCCAAATTATCTCGGCGCCCCTCAACGCCCCAATTCCTTCCACCATGTCCCTCGCGTACCCACAACAACGGTCGATCATGCCCGCAATGCCAAGCCGGCCCATCTGCCGTATGGCGGCATAAGTGGCGAACCCTCGGGCCCGTCGCGACCATTCCGGATTCCAATCCAGCTGATCCCTGGCGTCCCGATCGTGCACCAAGTAGGCCGCGCGGTGCGACATGGCGGCACGATGCGCCTCCGGCCGGGCCACGAACGCATAGCCAGAGTCGTAAGGAACATTGAGCCACTTGTGGCCGTCGGTGGCCCAGGAGTCCGCCAACTCAACGCCATTTAGAAAATGCCGGTAACAAGGACTCGCGCCGGCCCACAATCCGAATGCGCCATCCACGTGCACCCAGGCTCCGTGCCGTTGAGCCACTGGAATCACGGCGCGATAATCGTCGAAGGAGCCCGAGTTCAGGTCTCCCGCCTGCAACAGGACGATGGTCGCCGTATCCGGCGCAACTGCGAGCGCAACGCCGAGCGCCTCTGGCGTAATCTGCGAATCCTCATTCAGCTCCATATCGATCACGTTGTCTTCGCCAATCCCCAGCAGTCGAATCGCGCGCTCCACGGAGCCGTGCCGGTTGGAAGCTAAAACTCGTATGGATGGCGCGCCGCAAAGTCCGCGCCGTTCCACATCCCAACCTTTCGCTTCCAAGAGTGCGTGTCTTGCCGCAGCCAGGCAAGTTACGTGAGCCATTTGGCATCCACTGACGAAAGCGAACGACGCCGAGCGCGGAATTCCCAGCAAATCTTTCAGCCATTCTCCGGCGATCTCCTCCACTACGGCGGCCGAGGGAGCGCACGCATAAAGGGCCGCATTCTGATCCCAGGCCGAAGTCAGCCAGTCCGCCGCCAAAGCTGCTGGCACGCAGCCTCCAATCGCCCACGCAAAGAATCGCCCGCCCGCGCTTCCTAGGATTCCGTCCCGCGCGTCGCGAACCAGATCGCGCACCACCTCTTCGGGATCGATGCCACCGTCATTCAGAGGTTTCGCCAATCTGCTCCGGAGCTCGGGCAAGGTTGCGGTGGCGGTCACCGGTCGACTTCCCAAACCCTCCAAGTGGGCCAGCGCGGAGTGAAAAGCAGCCTGCAAAGAGGACTCGAAGTGGATGGCATTTTGCTTCATTCCAGTCGAGCATAGCGACTGCAGTTGCCCGAGACACTCCGATTCTTGTCATCAAATCGAACAATCCTGCCCGATCATGGCAAGCGGACCCGCGCTCCGTGATAGTCTCATGCAGATGGACCGCGCGCCGTTCGCACTCGCCACTTGTCTGCTCGCCTCAGCCATAGCGGCCCACGCCCAGGCGCCCTCCGGCGAAGCGATCTACAAACAACGCTGCTCCCCTTGTCACGATCAGCCCGATTCGCGCATCCCTCCGCGCCAGGCGCTCCAGAAAATGCCGGCCTTGCGAATTCTCCGCGCCATGAACGCCGGCGCGATGATGACCGTCGCGTATCCCCTGCGGCGCGAAGAACGCGAAGCGGTGGCTAATTACCTCGGGACGCCGGGCCCCGAGCCAGGCCCCAAACCCGAAGCGTTTTGCAAAGAGCGCGCCATCAGCCTGAAACAAATCCCCGCTCTTTCGTGGAACGGCTGGAGCCCCACTCTCGATAACGCGCGCTTCCAATCGGCCGATGCCGCCCGTCTCTCCATCAGCCAGGTACGCAAGCTGAAACTCAAATGGGCTTTTGGACTGGACGGCGATATTTCCGCTTACGCGCAACCCACTGTTGTTGACGGACACATCTTCATGGGCAGCGGAGCCGGCCTCATTTATGCCCTTCGCGCCGACACCGGATGCATCGAATGGACCTACCAAGCGGGCGCACTCGTCCGCGAGGCCGTCGCCACCGCGGCCCTCGATAATCACCACGCACTGCTCTTCGGCGATCTCACCGGTACGTTTTATGCTCTCAAAGCCGAGACCGGCCGCCTGCTTTGGAAGAAGCGCATCGAAGACCATGAGGCCGCTTTGCTCACCGGCTCTCCCACCGTCTACAACGGGAACGTCTACGTGGGCGTCGCCTCTTGGGAGGAAACGCGCGCCATCAATCCCGCCTACCCGTGCTGCAGTTTTCGCGGAAGCGTGGTCGCTCTGCGCGTGCGCGATGGAGCACAAGTCTGGAAAACATACACCATCGACGACGCGCCGCATACCACCGGCAAGACCTCGACCGGAACGTTGCGGCAGGGTCCATCGGGCGCGGGTGTCTGGTCGGCGCCCACGATCGATCCCCAGCGAGGCATGCTGTACGTCACCACAGGCGATAATTACTCGGCGCCCGCCACCACCACGAGTGACGCGGTCCTCGGACTCGATCTCACCACCGGTCGCATGCTGTGGTCCCGGCAAGTCACACCAGCCGACGTCTATAATTCGGGTTGCGGCGCAGGGGTCAACGGACCGAATTGCCCGGAAGGCGGCACAAAAGGACCGGATTATGATTTCGGCTCCTCGGCGATCCTGGTCAAGACCGCGCAAGGTGGCGACCTGCTGATTGCGGGACAAAAATCCGGAATGGTCTATGCGCTCGATCCCGGCCACAAGGGCGAGATCGTTTGGACCCAACGTGTAGGCAAAGGGGGCACCATCGGCGGAGTGCAGTGGGGCATGGCCAGCGACGGACAGAACGTCTACGCGGCCGCGTCCGATGCCTACTTTTTCACGAAGGACCAAGTGCGGATCCTCTCTCCCGATCAAGGCGGCGGACTCACGGCGTTGCGCGTCGCCGATGGCAAGCGAGCCTGGCACGCCGAGCCTCAACCCTGCGGTTCGCGCCCCCGTTGTAGCCCCGCGCAATCAGCCGCGCTCACTGCGATTCCTGGCATGGTGTTCTCCGGCTCCATGGATGGCCACATGCGCGCCTTTGCCTCTGAAGATGGCCAGGTGATTTGGGATTTCGATACTTCCCGCCCGTTCACCACGGTCAACGGAGTCGCGGCGAAAGGCGGCGCCATCGACGGGCCCGGTCCCGTGGTGGTAAATGGAATGTTGTTTATGAATTCCGGATATGGCCGATTCGGAGGCGCACCCGGAAATGTATTGCTGGCGTTTGCGCCAGAAGAGTAATGAAACAAAAAGGAGAAAAGATGAAAACGATCACCCTAAGCCTTACAGCCCTTGTCGCGGCAGCCGCGCTATCAGCTGCCACTGGCGCGGACGACCCGGTGGCAGCCACCGACAAAGCTTTCGTGCAAGCTTTCGAAAAGGGCAATATGGCCGTAGTAAAGAAGTATCTCGACGCGGATTTTACCTGGATTGACACGGACGGCGTCTTCTATTCCAAGGACGATGCCCTTGCATTGGGCCTGAAGCCACTGGTTCCGAGCGGCGACGACGTGAAGATCGTCGAGCATAAGTATGGCAAGGTGGTCTGGATCCAGGAGAATGTAGGCAACAAGTACGCCGCGCACTTCTGGGTGGAGCGGCCAACCGGCTGGAAGCTTCTTCACAACACCGAAATCGCCACGCGCCCTGCTTCGGAAAATCCGGACGGCCGGTCGCCCTACGCCATACCCTGCGTCAACCCCTGCCAGGAGATGCCGTACAAGCCCGTCACGGCGAACGAGAAGGCGGCCATCAAAGGATGGATGGAACAGGAGGATGGCACACCGGAGCACTGGAAGCTTCACGTAGCCGATGACCAGGTGGTGATCGGGTCCTACGGGGTATCAACCAAAATGGATCGATGGAACGGAATCAGCAAACGAAATCCCAACGCTCCGAAAGTGGGCGTGGCGCCCGTGCTCTTTGCCCGCATGTGGGACCTGGGGACCGCCGTGGTTGCCGTTATGTGCCAGCCCACCTACGGAGGCAAAGCTTATTGGTCCAGCCGCGTCTTCGCTCCCAATAAAGATGGCCTCTGGATGATGATGGAAAGCTATCACACCACGATTCAAGCTTCCGGCGTCATGAACGAAGTGCAGGGCAAGTAGATGGATGATCTGTCCCAACTTCGTTGACCATCTGGTTTTCCGTGTAGCGGACTTCGAAAGAACGGAGCGTTTCTACAGCGCACTTCTCGGCCGCCCTCTGAAGGAAGAAGACTACCTCATGTACATGGTCGGTGATACCCGGCTGTTTTTCACGCGTTCCGCGGAGTCCCAGCAGGGAAAGTATGAGAAAGAAAAAATCGGCCTAAATCACATTGCCTTCGGCGTGCGCACGCCAAAGGAACTGCAAACCATTCAGGCACAGCTGGGTGGTAGCGGAATCTCCCACAGTGGAATCAAGCTGTGGCAAGATGGCGTGACGGAGTACATCTGGCTCGACGATCCCGATGGTATGCGAATCGAATTTTGGTTGCGCCCGCGGTGAGAATCTAAGCGGCGCCTTCCGTCAAAGCGTCGTGGTCCGTTACTTAGCATCTCCGGCGGCCGGTGTTTCCAGCTGCGCGATGGCCCGCTTCACTTGGTCGGCGTCTGTGGCTTTCGGCACGATCTCCAGATACTTTCGGAAATGCTGAAGAGCGCCGGAGCGGTCTCCTCTAGCGATCAGCGTCGATGCCAGCAAAAGCTCCGCGCGCGGAATCTCATGCGCGTTATCGAGTTCGGTGGCGCGCCTGGCGTTCGCCTCTGCCACATCGAAATGTTTTAGATTGTAATTCGCCGCCGCGTAGTAGAAATAGAGTTCGGGGAATTCCAGAGGATTCATGGCCACTGCGCGGCCGCCAATCGTAACCGCGTCCTCCGGGCGCTTCTCCGCCAGGTCGAGCATCGTCAATTGGATGTAAGGCTTGATGTACTTCGGATCGGCCTGCACCGCCTTTTCCCAAGCGGCACGCGCCTCGGTGGATTTGGATTGCTTCTGCAAAACCTCGCCCAGGTCGCTCCACGCCGCCGCGTAATCCGGATCAATTTCCACGGCCTTCTCGAAATTCTTTTGCGCGGCAGCCCATTTCTCGTCGGTCATGGCGTTCACACCCTTCCCATAAGCCTTTTTGGCGGGCTCGGGAGCGTTCAAGGCAGTGGCCGAAACGGTGGAACCTTCGTGCAGGCCCACCCGCTTCAGCACGATGGTCGCGTCATTGCGCAACGTCACCTGCGCCGTACGATATCCCTTCAGCCGGATCGTAACCGTGCACATATCGGCCGTGGCTGGATCATAGGGCCGCGAACGCAAGTTCACCAGGTATTGCAGGCTGCCGTTCCCGAAAGTATTCACAATCACGCATTCTTGCACCAGCCTGTCCGAAAAGTCGGGAATGATCTGCGGCGAGGTCGGTAGCGGCGACCCGTCTTCGGTCACAATCGAGGCGTGGTAGGTCTGGGCCAAAGCCGTCGCCAAGGACGCGATCACCAGGATGCCGGCGCGCAACGCCGGATTTGTACTCATGCTGATTCCTACGTGCCATTATACGCGCCGGTTTCACCTAGCTGCCCACCGATTAGGTGCACGAGGGGATAATGAAGAGGGATTTGTCTGATGATCTACCGGCGCTCCGGGCTCGCCATTCTGGCAGTCTCGTTCCTGGCTTTGCTGGCTGGCATCGCCTTGATGTTAGGCCGACGTGAAAACGATCCCCTGCTCTTCAGAGTCTTGGGCTCCGGCGTAGTTCTTGGCATGGGAGCCGTACTCTGCTTGACAGTCCAACGCTGGGCGGGCTATTTCTTCGCCGTCTGCGTCATTGCGGCTGTTAAAGCCGTACTCGCCCTGGTTTTCGGCGTCACGGTTTCTACTCGGCACCTCGTAACAGACCGGTCGCTGGTTTTGAAGCTGCTCGGTTTGCTGGCCGCACTTAGCTTCTTGACTTACCGCTTCGTGACGCAGCTGCCGAGATCGACTCTACAGGCCGTGTCCCTAGTCCTAGCGCTGATTGGGCTGGCTTGGGCCATGTTGACCGAGCCGAACTACTGGCCGCTGTGTATGTCAGTTGGCGTCCTAGGAATCGCGTGGGTCGCTGAAGGTTTCCTCTAGAAGCCACGGTCAGCTAAACTTGAATCAAATGGCTGATGCCACCATTCAAACGGCGCTCGCCGTGGGTGTTCCCACACTGGCGGTGCTGGTCGGGATTCTGATCAACAATTCCCGGCTCAACGATCTTCGCGGCCACATGGACGCCCGCTTCGCCGACATGCGGGAAATGTGGCACTCGGACTTGCGCCGGGTCGAAGAGGTGCTAGACGCCCGCCTGAAGCACTTGGAAGCTCGATAACCTGCCCATGTATCACTGTTAAACTGATAAATGAAGTGCGGCGTTACTACTTTGATCACAATGCGACCACCCCCGTATCTCAATCAGTACTAGAGGTACTGGTTGCAGCGCTACTTGAAGTGCCCGGCAACGCCTCCAGCATCCATCAGGATGGCCAGATCGCCAAGCAGCGCCTGGAGATGGCCCGCCAGGAAGTGGCCTCTTTACTCGGCTGCGAACCCAAGGAACTGGTGTTTACCAGTGGGGGAACCGAGGCTGACAATCTCGCGATTTTGGGCTCCGTCCTGGCGAACATTGCGCCTCATAAGCACGTCATCACCACCGCCATCGAGCACCCGGCGGTCCTCAATCCGTTCCGTGAGCTGGAGCGCTCTGGTATCCCGGTTACCTATCTTCTGCCGGGCCCGGACGGCGTCATCGACCCCGGCGACGTTCGCCGCGCCCTGCGGCCCGAGACGGCGCTTGTCTCCGTCATGCACGCCAACAACGAAACGGGCGCGCTTCAGCCCATCGCCGAAATCGCCGCCATCGCCCGCCAAGCCGGCGCGCTCATGCATTCCGATGGTGTGCAAGCTGCTGGCAAAATCCCCGTCGATGTCGGAGCGCTCGGCGTGGATCTCTATTCCATCAGCGGCCACAAGTTTTATGCCACCAAAGGAATCGGCGCACTTTATGTGAAGAGCGGCACCAAGCTCCGCCCCATCCAGTTCGGCGGCAAGCACGAGCGCGAGCGCCGTCCCGGCACGGAAAACGTTCCGAGCGCCGTAGCGATGGGAAAAGCGGCGTCCATCGCTTATGCCACGCTGCCCATTGAGCCCCTTCGCCTAGAAGCCCTGCGCGATCGTCTGGAAACAGGAATCCTGGCGCGTGTTCCCGACGCGGGCGTGAACTCTAGAAACGTCGCCCGCACTCCCAACACCACTAATGTCTATTTCGATGGCCTGGAGGGCGAGGCTCTTGTGATTTCGCTCGACCTCAAGGGTTTCGCCGTGTCGAGCGGCTCGGCCTGTTCCAGCGGGGCCGTCGAACCTTCGCACGTGCTGCTCGCCATGGGTCTCAAACCCGAACGTGCCCGCGCCAGCTTGCGCTTCTCGCTCGGACATTCGAATAATGAAGAGCAGGTGGACGCGCTGATCGAAGCCGTTGTTGGATCGGTCGCGCAATTACGCAAGCTTTCGCCAACCTATACGAGTGTCTGATCAAGCTATCACCGAGTCTCCCGTCGCAGTGGCAGCACCTGTGGCTGTAGCCATGTCCGGAGGCGTGGATAGCTCCGTGGTCGCGGGACTTCTGCAGCGCAGCGGCCAGCGCATTGTCGGCTTGACCATGCAGCTTTGGAACCAGCGGCGATTACCGGAGCTCGCGCCTGCGGGCGGCGTCACCGGTCGATGCTGCTCGCTCGACGATGTCTACGACGCGCGCCATGTCGCGCAACACCTGGGCATTCCCTATTACGTGGTCAACTTCGAGTCCGGCTTCGAAGAGCAGGTGGTGAAGCCGTTCATCGACGACTATCTGAGCGGCCGCACGCCCATCCCCTGCACACTGTGCAACAACTTCATCAAGTTCGATCAGTTCCTGGATCTCGCTTCGGGCGTCGGCGCGTCGCGCATTGCCACCGGCCATTACGCTCGCATCGCCTTTGACCATGCCACGGGCCGCTATCAGATGAGCCGGGGCGTGGACCATTCCAAGGATCAGACCTATTTTCTCTTCGGCCTGAAGCAGGAGCAGTTGGCGCGGACCGATTTTCCGCTCGGCGGTTACACCAAGCCGCAGGTGCGCGAACTGGCTCGTGATTTGGGATTGCCGGTCGCCGCCAAGCCCGATAGCCAGGAGATCTGCTTCGTCCCCAATGGCGACTACGCCGCATTCATCGATGCTTACTTCCGCGAACGCGGCATCGCCCCAGAAAAGACGCAAGGCGAGATTCGCGACACTGCGGGCCACGTCCTGGGCGAACACGCAGGCGTGCATCACTTCACCGTCGGCCAGCGGCGCGGGCTGCGAATCGCGGCAGGTGAGCCCCTCTACGTCATCTCTACCGAACCGGCTTCACAACGCGTAATCGTCGGCCGCCATGAAGATCTGCTGCGCGCCACCCTTACGGCCAAGGACATGAACTGGATCTCCATCGCTCCCATTTGCGCGCCGATCCGAGCGCAAGTGAAGATTCGCAATAAGCACGCCGCCGCCGATGCCACTATCTCGCCCGTGGGCAACGGCGCCACGCGCATGGAAGTCCGCTTTGACGAGCCCCAGCGCGCCGTCACGCCCGGCCAAGCTGCCGTGCTCTACGATGGAGATCTCGTTCTAGGAGGCGGTTGGATCGAATAGCCGCGTTCCTACTTTGGTCCCTTGCGCACGCACCGCTTGGGCTGGCCCGCTTCTACACAACTCTCCTCGATCTCGCCATCCCCCGCCTCCGCCGCACCGCGATGCGCAACCTCGAGCTCGCTTATCCGGGAAAATCGTCAGCCGAGCGCCGCGCCATCACCGATGAGGTCTTCCACTCCATCGCGCGCCTCATTTGGATCTTCGCCCGTTTCCCTAAGATCAATCGTCAGAACATTTCCGAGTTGATACGTTACGAAGGACTGGAGCATTATCTCGAAGCCAAAAAAGCTGGCCGAGGCATCCTCTTCGCCACCGCTCATTTCGGCAATTGGGAACTCAGCGCCTTCGCCCACGCGCTCATGACGGAGCCGATGCACATCATGATCCGCCCTCTCGACAATCCGGGCATCGACCGTCTGGTCGAAGACCGCCGCAGTCTTTCGGGCAATCGCCTGATCGTCAAATGGGACGGTGCCCGAGCCGTCCTCCGCGCTCTGCATCAAAATGAGGCCGTGGGTGTTCTAATCGATCAGAACACTTCGTTGCAAGAAGGTGTCTTTGTCGACTTCTTTGGCACCCCGGCCTGCGCCAACACCGCCTTTGCGAAAATCGCCGCCCGGACAGGCGCGGCAGTCATTCCCGGCTTCGCCGTTTGGTCTCAAGAGGAAGGCAAATACATTCTCAAATTTCATCCTCCACTTGAGATATCTGGCGACCCCGCTGAAGACACTCGCCGCCTCCACGCCGTCCTGGAGGATGTTATCCGCGAGCACCCCGGCCAGTGGCTCTGGATCCATCGCCGCTGGAAGACACGCCCCGAAGGGCAACCAAGTTTATACGACAACGCTTGAGATGTTGATCTCTAAGCTACTGTTATTTATGGCCTTCATGCCACTGACAGTTTACGCCCAGAACTTCTCCACCGACGTCAACGTCGTCAATTTGTTCGTCACCGTTCGCGACGCCCAGGGCCATGTCGTACCTAACCTAACCAAGGACGATTTCACGCTCGAAGAGGACGGCCGCACTCAGACCATCCGCTATTTCTCACGCGAATCAGCTCTGCCCCTGACTATCGGCCTTCTGGTCGACACCAGCATCAGCCAGCGCCGTGTCCTCGGCGAAGAACGCGCCGCCAGCTATCGTTTCCTCACCCAAGTGCTCCGCTCGGAAGAGGATCGCGCGTTCGTCCTGCACTTCGATCGAGCGGTCGAGATGTTGCAGGATCTCACGTCAGCGCGCGGGAAACTGGGTGCCGCACTCACGCGACTTGATACTCCCAAGCGCCAGCCGGGCAAACCGTCCTGGTCCCAAGGTGGCACTGCGCTTTATGACTCGGTGCTGCTTGCGTCCGACGAGCTAATGCAAAAGCAATCCGGCCGCAAAGCGCTCATCCTCCTTACTGACGGCGTCGACAACGGGAGCAAGGTTGGTTTATCACAGGCGATTGAGTCTGCCCAGCGTGCCGACACGCTGGTCTACTCCATCCTGTTTTCCGATCGTGGGGCTTATGATGGCGTTTACGCCAGCCTGAACGGCAAGAGCGCTCTCCAACGGGTCTCGCGCGAAACCGGCGCAGCCTTTTTCGAAGTTTCCGCCAAGAACTCCATATCGACTATCTATACCCAGCTCGAAGACGAACTCCGCAGCCAATACAGCCTCGGTTACACATCCGATAAAGCCGGCACCACACCTGGCTACCGCAAAATCCACCTGTCCGCCAAACGGGCCGAATTGCTGGTGGTAACCCGGGACGGCTACTATACCAACCACTAACCACCAGTCACCAACCACCTGTCACCAATTACCAGTCAGGTGGCCGAAAAGCACCAGCTTGGCTTTCCTCGGCCAAAGCACCTTAGTACAAGCCTTTTCATTGCAGCATTTAGGTGTGGCAATCCAGATGCAATGTATGTCACTTGAGAGGCACCACGATCATGAAAACAAAATCTCTTCCTTGGACCGTTGCTTCTGTTTTAGCCCTATCGCTGGTCGGCACTTTGCCGGGCGTCGCTCAGGACGTGAATCAATCTGCGCCGCCGGCGGCTTCATCCGGATCTGGCGGATGGCGAAAGTTCCAACCTCAGGATCAGGCCGCTGCCGACCCATTGCCCGCGCCCCCAGCCGGAGACCCACAGGATCAAAACCAGGCGCCGCCTCCCCCTCCGCAGGCTCCATTCCAGGCACGCTATGCCCCAACCACAATCACGCTGCCGGCAGGCACCTGGGTCACCGTTCGCGTGAATGAGCCGCTGTCGAGCGATCATAACCAAACCGGCGATGCGTTCACCGGTACGTTGCTCCAGCCGATCATTGCCAATGGACTGCTCATCGCGCGGCGCGGCGCTACCGTCACCGGAATCGTTTCCGAAGCCAAAAAGGCTGGCCGCGTATCCGGCGTTTCGCACCTGGGCTTAGAGATCACCGGCATTCAGCTTGCCGACGGCAGGCAGGTGCAAGTCAAAACAAAGTTGATGGATCGTCGGGGCAACACATCCTATGGACGTGACGCCGCTGCCATCGGAGCCACCACTGCGGTGGGTGCCGCGATCGGCGCTGGCGTGAACGGTGGCGTGGGAGCGGGAGTTGGCGCTGCGGCCGGCTTGGTGGCATCCACTATCGGCGTGATGCTCACGCGGGGCCGCCCCACGGTGGTCTATCCTGAAACTCCTCTGACCTTCAGCATGGACACCCAGCTCACTCTCGACAATTCGCAGCAGGCTTTCCAGTACGCAGGGCAGCAGGATTACAACGCGGGCGTCCGTCCTCCGATGATGCCGCGCCCCGGATATGGATCATCCTACGGGCCGGGCTACTACCCGCCACCGGCACCCTACTACGGCGGCTATTATGCCGCTCCTTATCCTTATCCGTATCCGTACGTGTATCCCTATTGGGGTCCGTCGGTCTACTTTGGTTTTGGCGGACGCTGGGGTTACGGTCGCCGCTGGTAATACCAATCTCCTTGGGTGCAAACTGGGGCCTCGCGGAATCCATCCGCGGGGCCTGCTGTTTTTGGGATCTACTTCGCGTCCGCGATTCCTTCGGCGCACGCGAACTCCCGCAGTTCGTCTTGCCCCGAGCCCGGCTTTGCTTTCCGATAAGTCTTCACCGTCTCCCACGGCTTGGTCAGCGCCTTCGGATCGGTCACGGTGATCTGATCCTCCAGCAGCCCCGGCTCCGTCAAGCGGATGCGCTCCTTCACCGTCATCGCGTCGCTATGTGGCGTGATTCCCTCGATGAAAGTGTCGTCGCGGATCGCCACCGTATCCACCACCAACGTATCGCCTTCCCAACGGCCCATCGAATAACCCGCGTAGGTGGGATCGTCCAGCACCTTTTGTGAAGGCTTGCGCCCGTCCAGATAAACCCGGCGCAGTGCGTCGTTCAGTTCGCTGAAAAAGGTGATCTTGTCTTTGTTCTGCATCACCTCCATGCCATAAAACATGCTCATCATCGCGGGTATCCCCGGAGGCAGACACTTAGCCGTCGAATCGTATTCCGAAGAACCGGCCACCAGCGACTTACTGATCATCTGCCACTTCGCCATATACTCAGGCTTCAGCGACGGTTCATCCGGCCTTCGCCCCGTGGATCCATCCGCCAGCGGCGCCGATGCCGTGGGACGCGGCGGTGGACCTTTCGGCGCGCCTCCCTTCGCCGGTCCGCCCACAAACCGCCCGAAAGGATTAATGGGATAGTACACGCCCGAAAAATCGGGCGGCGTTTGCGCGCAGAGCGCTCCCGCGGTGGCGAGCCCCAACACAAGAGCCGTGGCTCTCACTTTGCTTCTCCCAATCCTTCAGCGCACGCGAATTCCCGCAGCTCGTCGGTACCGCTCCCCGGCTTCGCCTTGCGATAAGTCTTCACCGTCTCCCAAGGTTTCGTCAGCGCCTTCGGATCGGTAACCGTAATCTGATCCTCCAGCAGCCCCGGCTCCTTCAACCGAATGCGCTCGTGCACCGTCATAGCGTCGCTATGCGGCGTGAATCCTTCGATGAAAGTGTTGTCGCGCAATGCCACCGTATCCACCACCAGCGTGTCGCCTTCCCAATGCCCAGTCGAGTAGCCGGCGTAAGTGGGATCTTCCAGCACCTTCTCCGACGGCTTGCGCCCATCCAGATAAACGCGCCGCAATGCATCGTTCAGCTCGCTGAAGAAAGTGATCTTGTCCTTGTTCTGCATCACCTCCATGCCATACGCCATCGACATCATGCCCGGCATTCCAGGTGGCAGACACTTGGCCGTCAGATCGTATTCCGACGAGCCCGCGATGCGCGTCTTGCTGATCGCTTGCCACTTCGCCATGTACTCGGGTGTGAGCGACGGCGCATCCGGACTGCGTCCGCGCGACCCATCCGACAGCGGCGCCGATGCGGTTGGACGCGGCGGCGGTCCCTGCCGTTGAGCGGGCGCTCCGGCCCTGGGGCCACCGGCGAACCTGCCAAACGGGTTCAGCGGATAATACACACCCGAAAAATCGGGTGGTGTAGACTGCGCGCAAAGCGCAACCGTGCCTGCCATCATCGCGAGTAGAATCTTCTGAAGCTTCATACCGCTCCTTTATTCCGTCGGCGGCGGCGCGTTGGCCAGGATCGTGCCGTCTGCCTTCGTCACCCGCGCAATCAATCCGGAAGCCGAGTCGTCCTTCGCTGGACTCAAGTCGATGGTGATCTCATCGCCGGGCTGCAGTATTTTCGGCGTCCATCCCGCCCGCGCCAGGATCCCGGGCGGCCGGCCCTCCACCTTCCAGTCGACCTTATTGCCCTTCCCGTCATCCACCGTCAGGATCACCCAAACATGCGGGTTGCTCCACTTGAACTCCTTCACCACGCCCTTGATCGTGATGACCTTGTCCACATAAAACGCCGAGTTGCTGTGGTGAGCCTCGGCCAACGGCGCCAACAAGAATGCCGCCCCCATCACCGCGCAACTGACAATCGCCGGTACCCTCATCGTTCAAACCTCCAAGAAATCTCTCTGTCGAAGCATATCAAAATCCCTTGCGTCCCCTCACCGTCTCCGTTAGCATTGTGAGACTCGGAGGCTTGCAAATGATTCCCGCTCAGCGGCTGTTCCTGCTATTCGCGCTCTTCTCCACCGCCGCGCACGCGCAATGGTTGAACTTTCCAACCCCGGGTACGCCCCGCACGCCCGATGGCAAACCCAACCTCTCCGCCCCGTCGCCTCGCACCGCCGACGGCAAGCCGGATCTCTCCGGAGTCTGGCACGTTCAGACCTTATCCATCGCGGAAATGAGGCGCCTCTTCGGCAGCGGCCTGGTGGATGGCGCCCTCACGCTGAGCGTGCCTGGAATGGAGCTAGATACCATATCCAAGTACGCCGTCAATATTCTTGTGGACTTCAAGCCAGAGGAAACGCTCATGCGTCCCGAAGCCGCGGAACTGTTTCGCCGGCGTGGCACAGGCGTCGAAAACCGGGAAGTTTGTCTGCCCATCGGCATCCCTCTCGCCGGTCTGGTCTCCGAGGGGACTAAAATCGTTCAGTCGCCCCGGCTGACCGTTATTATGTACGAATCCGACGGCACCCATCGCCAAATCTATACCGACGGCCGCGCGCTTCCCAAGGAAATTGTTCAACCGGCCTGGCTCGGATACTCGGCCGGAAAGTGGGATCGCGACACCCTGGTGGTGGAATCCGCCGGCTTCAACGACAAAACCTGGCTCGATGTGAGCGGCCATCCCCACAGCGAAGCGCTGCGCATCGTGGAACGCTATCATCGCCGGGACTTTGGGCGCCTGGATGTCGAAGTCACTCTCGACGACCCCCAGATGTACACCAAACCCTTTACCATCAAGTTCACCTACCAGCTTCTCGCCGACGCCGACATTTTTGAAAACATCTGCGAAAACGAAAAGGACCGCGCCCACACCGGAAAGAATTGAATTCTAAAATCACATTCAGGAGGCTGTATGGAAGCCATAATTTCAGATCTGTTGAACCGTTTTGAAAAGGGAGCGCTCACGCGCCGAGGATTGATTCAAGGTCTCGCGATGCTGACCACGGCGGGCGGCGCAGCATCGGTCACACAGGCCCAGGACGCCGGCCTGAAAGGCGTGAAGATCGATCACATTAGCATTCAGGTCAGCGATTTGCCGCGTGCCATCGCCTTTTATGAAAAGATTTTCGGCCTCACCGTCATGAGCGAGGACAAGCCCAACGAAATCTCGCGCCTTGGCGCGGGGAAAATCATCGTCTCGCTGCACCACAAGAACCCCACCGCCATCGTGGATCACTTCGCTATCGGAGTGGAGAACTTCAACAAGGAACGAGTGACACAACAACTCAAGGCGCTCGGCCTCACGCCCGAAGAGAACCTGGACGCGGGGTTTCATATCAAAGATCCCGAGGGAATGAACGTTCAGATTGTCGGCGCTTAAGATTGCGCCGCCGGCAAAAGGACTAGAATTGTTGCATGCGCGGCCTGCTCAAAATCGCTCTATTCATGGCGACTGTTCTGAGCCCCGTCTACGCTCAGAACGCATCGTCACCCGATCTTTCACCACCGATCCGCAGCGCGATCGATCGCATCATCAAGGGTGATGCCGCGGCGTCCGGGCCCGTCGTTCGCCACAATCCGCCACCGGCAGCGCTCTTGTCCTCCGCTCAAATTTGTTCGGTTCCGCTGCTCGAAATGCACGTTGATAAACCGGAACAATTCAGCATGCGCACGATCCCCCCTCCCGCAACCGGCGATCCGATGCCGCGCACGAATGGGCCCGCTCCGCCGTGCGTACAAGCCGCACCGTCCGCTCCAACCAAACTGCGGCCATGACGGAGTCTGCGCTTCACCCTGCTTGTGTGTAACTACAAAAAGAGTTACACTAACGACTGCTATTTGAGTGGGACGTCCGCAAAGCTGCTCAGAATATCGTCAAACACGGCGTACCCTTCGAATATGCTGCACGGGTCTTTCTCGATCCGTACCGTCTGGAGAGCGAGGACACCCGTCGCGACTACGCCGAGGAGCGGTGGCTCGCCCTCGGAAAGATTGAAAAGCGGATTTTTGCTGTCGCTTATACCCCGCGCGGACCGGTTATTCGTCTGATTTCAGCGCGAAAGGCGAACGAACGCGAGCAAAGGAAATACGATGAAACGCTATCGACTTGACAGGAAGAAACCCCGGCAACTGACACCCGCGGAGGCGCGGCGTTTGGATGCGGCGCCCATCGACTATTCCGGCATTCCTCCGCTTGGAGACGAGTTCTTCACCAAGGCAGTGGCGGCGTGGCCCCCAGCGAAGCATCAGTTGACCATTCGCCTTGACGCGGATGTATTGGACTGGTTGAAGGCTAACGGCAGAGGTTATCAGACCCGGATCAATCGCATATTGCGAGCCGCCATGGAAAGCCAACCGCCCCGCCGTTCAGGTTCCACCGCCGAGCCGAAAAACAATACCCGCACACGGCGCTCCTCTGTCAGGTAGCGTCGTTCGCACAAACGGCTCAACGCTAACACCCACCCGGCCAACCACTTCCGCCACCCTTCCCTCGCGACTGCTGCCGCTTCCTGGTACCCTCGATGCAAACCCTCCCGCCCTCCGCCCCAATCCCAACCGCCAATCCTCCAGTTTTTGCGTCACCAAACACAAAAATAGCCCTGATGCGTCCCCGGCAACATTCATCGGTTTGTCTTGAGACCGCCGTCAAAAACTATTACGCCGCACCTGCGGGCATCATCCCCTCCCCCCACCAGTCACCAGCCACCAATCACCAGCCACCAGACCCAGCCCGATGTAAGCTCTATGAAAGGAGTCCTGATGCCATTCCGCGCCTTCGCCATCCTTTTCACCGTCTCCGCCCTCGCCGCTTACTCCGAAGAACCCGTCGACCTCTCCGTCATCCATCGCATCAAGGCCGAGGCGCTCGAAAATTCCAAAGTGATGGACCACGTCTTCTATCTCACCGACGTGAATGGCCCGCGCCTTACCAATTCGCCTGGTTTCCAGTCTGCCGGCGCCTGGGTGGTCAAGAAGCTGCAAGAGTACGGACTCACCAACGTGCGCCAGGAATCCTGGGGACCTTTCGGCCGCGGCTGGAATTACACCCGCTTCGCCGGCCACATGCTTGAGCCAGCCTATGCGCCGCTGATTGGATTCCCGCTGGCCTGGAGTCCAGGCACGCAAGGCCCCGTCGCAGCCGAAGCCATTTATGCCCCGCTGGTAGACGATGCGGATCTCGAAAAGTTCAAAGGCAAGCTGCGTGGCAAGATCGTGCTGTCGATGAAATCGCGCGATCTCGCGATGCCTACCGATCCGCCGGGACGCCGCCTCACGGACGCCGAACTGAGCGCCAACGTAGATCCCGGACGCTTGCCGAATCTCTTCCGCCCGCTCGGCCCAGCGCAGACGCCCGAACAGCAGAAACGCACCGCATTTCGCAACAAAGTAAATCAATTCCTGAAAGACGAAGGCGCGCTGGTGGTCCTGAAATCCGGGAACATCGGAGACGCCGGCACGGTCTTCGGGCAAGCGGGCGGGTCGCGCGATCCCAAAGACCCAGTTCCGCCGCCGATGGTCGTCGTAACGCCGGAACACTACAACCGCGTCGTACGGCTGCTCGATCACAATATCCCAGTCAAGCTGGAGTTCGATATTCAAGCGCAGTTCATCGATTCGCCAACCGATTCGTTCAACGTCATCGGCGAGATCGAAGGTGGCCGCAAGAAAGACGAAATCGTGATGCTGGGCGCGCACCTGGATTCGTGGCACGGCGGTACCGGCGCCACCGACAACGCAACCGGCTCGGCGGTCGCCATTGAGGCCGTGCGCATTCTAAAGACTCTGAATCTGAAAATGGACCGCACCGTGCGCGTCGCGTTGTGGGGCGGCGAAGAGGAGGGTTTGCTCGGCTCGGAAGCATACGTAAAGCAGCACTTCGCGGATCGCGAGACCATGCAGCCGAAGCCCGAGTATTTCAAGCTCTCGGCGTATTACAACGATGACAACGGAACTGGTCGCTTCCGCGGCATCGTCGCGCCCGGCAATGACGAAGTCCAGCCTATCTTCGAGGAATGGCTGAAGCCCTTTAACGATCTCGGAGCAACGGCTGTAACGCGCGTCACTTCTCCTTCGGCGTCTCGCCCCAGTTCCACGGACCACACCTCGTTCGACTTCGTAGGCTTGCCGGGTTTCAATTTTCTCCAGGATCCCATGGACTACAACACACGCACTCATCACTCCAATATGGACGTGTACGATCGCGTGCAGCCGGGAGACATGATGCAATGCGCCGCTATCATGGCGGCGTTCGTCTACAACACCGCGACGCGCCCTCAAATGATGCCGCGCGTTCCCATGCCAAAAGCGCTGCCGGCGGAGAAGCAGACCACCAAATGACGAGAATTCTTTCGATCATTCTCGCCCTGAACGCGATTGCGTTCGGCCAGCCCGCAGGCAGGAAAGCGATCGACAGCGCGGCCGACGCTCTGGGCGGGAAGGACAGGATACTAGCCATCCAGACCCTGACGATCGAGGGCTCAGGCATCGCCCCCAACATCGGGCAGAATCCATTTCCCGAGGGCCCGTTGCCCACTTGGTGGATCCCCGAGTTCAAACGAGGTATCGATTTAGTGCATCACCGCGCGCGTACCCAGCAGCATCGCATCGGGATGTTCCCGTTCGCGCTTTCCACCGACATCCGGCAGACCCAGAGCCTGGACGGCGACGTTGCGTTTAACACCGCTCCCGACGGCCGCGCGCAACGTGCTTCGGACACCGCTGCAACCGACCGCCGCATCGAGATGCTTGCAACGCCCGTCACAGTTGTGCGTGCCGCTCTTGATCCCGGTGCGAAGCTCGGCGTTCCCCACAAAAAAGGCAGGCAGGAATTGCTCGGCATCACCACGGCGCAAGGCGACAAGCTCACGCTCGCCCTGGATGGAACCACGCACCTTCCCATGTCGGTGAGTTGGATGACGTCCAGCGAAAACCTGGGCGATGTCGTCAATACGACTTCGTTTGAAGACTACGAGACGGTGGGTGGCATCCAGCTTCCCAAGCGTTATGTCACCACGATCGATTTCAGAGGGTGGACCAGCGGGGATTTCAGCGTCTCGAAAAACATAGTAGATGGCGATGCTGGCGATCTTGCCGCACCCGCTGCCGTGAAGAGCGCCGCCGCTCCGGGACCGCCGCCCATCTCGGTGGATGTGCAGCAGGTCGCCAAGGGCGTCTGGTGGCTGTCGGGTACCGGCAACGCGTTCAGCATCCTGTTTGAGTTTGACGATCACCTGACATTGTTTGAAGCTCCCACCAGCGAAGCTCGTACCAAGGCCGTTATCGACAAAGCCCGCGCCACCGTTCCTAACAAGCCGCTCACGGAAGTGATCGTGACCCATCATCATTTCGATCACACCGGCGGTCTGCGTACCGCAGTGGCTGAAGGCCTCACCGTGATTTCGCACCAGGGTAATGAGGGAATCTTCAAAGAAATGACTTCGCGTAAGGCTACCGTGAAACCCGACCTACTGACGAAGTCCGGCAAGACGCTCAAGTTTCGCGGCATGGGGGACACGCTGGTGCTGAAAGATAACTCGATGGAGGTGGATCTCTTCCGTCTGCACGACAATACGCATTCACCCTATCTGATCGCCGCGTATCTCCCTGGCGACAACCTGCTGGTGCAGGGCGATCTGATCGATATGGGCTGGACCCAACATCCCTGGGCGGAAAACTATCGCCAGAATCTAGCTATGCGAAAGATTCACTTCGCGAAAGACATTCCGGTGCACGGCCGCATCGCAACGTTCGACGAGGAAATGGCTGCGCTCGCCGAGATGGAGAAGCACAACAAGTGAACATTAGTCATCGAAGGACCAGGTCGAATCTTTCCAGCCGTCCAAATCGTATTCCGCCATGCACGATTCAGCCGTGCCGGCGAATTGCTCCACCAGATTATTGCGCCGCGAAAAGTTCAGCACGTCCATCCGGACCTGTTCGTGATTGCCGGAATAGTTGATTTCATAAAGTTCGTGGCGCGCCCCGAACTCCGTCCCGATGGCATCCCAAATCAGTTTGAACAATTTCACGCGCTCCTCGGCCGCCCCCGAAGATCCGCGATAGTACTTATCGATCAGCGGGCGCAGTTCCTCGTTTTTAAGATCCTTGAAACTCGAGGGAGCCACCAACAGGCTGCCCGCTAGTTGCTTCTCGAAAATCCGGCGCACAGCGGGCCAACATTCGGATGCAAACATCTTGATAGTGCTTGCGTACTCGGACTTGGGGACCACAGTGCCGCCGGGAGCGGGCTCTGGATCGAGACACATCGCCGTTGTCATGGCCATCATCAGATGCCTCCAGGCCAATATTTCGCCGAAGGCCGCTTGAACGCCGCGGAAGGAATCCGTGCCATTGGTGGCAATCGCTTTGGCGAAAAGTCCAGCCATCATTTCCAGCTTCACTGTTAGCCTGGCCCCCGCTTGCAGCGTAAACCGATTCACGAATCTCGATTCGGCGTAAAATCCGTTCGCTCGCTCCGGATCGCGATACACCAGCAGATTTTCCCAGGGGACAAAGACGTTGTCGAAGATGATCACCGCATCGTTTTCATCGAAACGGCTCGACAGCGGATGGTCAAACGGACTCTGTGCGTTCATCTCATAAGACGGCCTGCAAATGAGCTTGGTGCCAGGCGAGTCCATCGGCGCAATGAACACGATGGCGAAATCCTTGGCCTTGTCCTTGTCCAGCGTCACCGCGCTGTTTTGCGCCACAAAGGTGGCGTGGGTCAAAGCGGAACCGGTGGCCAGCATCTTCGCGCCCGATACCACAATGCCGTCATCCCGCTCCTTCACCACATGGACGAAGACGTCTTCCACCTCATGCACTGGCCGATTGCGATCCACCGGCGGATTGATCAGCACATGATTCAGGAACAGGCATTGCGCCGAATATTTCCGATACCAGGCCCGGGCGCTGCCATCGAACGGAGCATAGAACTCCGGGTTCGCCGCCATGCTGGCCATGAACGCCGCCTTGTAGTCCGGAGTCCGGCCCATAAACCCATAACTCAGCCTGGCCCAAATGCTGATGGCTTCGCGCGCTTCCATCAGTTCCTGCGCGCTATAACTCGGCTTGAAGAATTTGTGCGTGCGATTGCCGAACGTGTCGGTCGCCGTCAGCGCCTCGCGCTGTGTCGAATCGTGGAGCGCGTCATAGAGTCGAGCTACAGACCGGCAAGCGTTACGGAACGCCCGATGCTTGGTGACGTCAGAAACGCGTTCCCCATAAATGTAGACGGCGCGTCCATCGCGGAGACTGTCGACATAGGCTGATCCGTCCAACAGCCCTTTCGCGATATCGCTAGACATACGTATGATCGTAACGGCCTGGGCCGCGAATTGCATTTAGTTCATGCAAGGAGAATGTAGTCGCCATGAAGCTGATTCCCTATATTGCCATCTGGTCCCTTTTCGGCCTGGCGGTCCTTGCACTCGCCCTTTATCGAAAGATCCTGACGTTTCACGGAGACGACGAGTTTATACATTTGGCCGCCGGAGAACAACGGCTGATTCCTCAACAGGTTGCCCTGGCCCACAAATTGGAGGTCATCGATCGCTGGGGTAAAGGCTTGACAGTGTTTACGGTCGCTCTTGGATTGTTAATCGCGGCTGTCTTCTTGTTTATGGCGTGGCAGGCGAGTCTTCTGCTCAAGTAGTCGCGACAGCGCTGGGTGATAAGCCTCATCCGAGTTTGGGCGAATTGGCTCACCCGAACGGGCCCTTAGCGGTTCTTAGCCGCTTCCCCAGCCAGAACCATGCAGGTTGAGGTTGCGCTTGCGATCAGGCGGCGTTTCTCGTCGGTGATGCTGCAAGTAACGAGACCGACCGTGCGACCTCGAGAGAGAACATCCGGCTTCGGCCTTTAACAATCCCGTCCACACGGGCCCAAGAAAGTTGATTTTCAATTCTAGGGTTGTGAAACTCTCGCCGGCGCCGAGCGTCGTACCGAAGGCGACCCCCATCACGGCATCAGCCAAGTCGCACAAGATTCCCCCGTGCAGGGTCCCCATCGGGTTGGCGTGGTTCGCCTGGGCATGGAACTCCGCAACCGCATTTCCATTGGATTGAGTTGTAAAGCTGATCCCAAGAAAGTCCGCTACCGGAAAGGTCAGAGGTGGCTTCCAACGTAGATCGTTTTTATCGGTCATCTGTTTGCTTGACTGCCTAAAACTAGTCTAAATACGTCGACAACTGACCGCCCGCGGACAGACGCGGCGACGCTTGGCGTTTATCCTTAGTGAAATCCATTCGTTTCGATTGGAACGGCAACTGCTTCCTGAGAGTCGCGCTTCCGATGGATGTTATCTTGAGGAAGTCAGGCGGTAGGAGCAATGGCCGAAAACGTCGAAGCAACCGACGCGATGTTCCCGAAGCTGGACCAGGCGCAAATCGCGCGGCTGAACCCGCTCGGCCGAGAGCGTCACGTGGACACCGGTGAGATCGTCTTCGACCAAGGCGACTCCGATCATGGCGTTTTCGTTGTACTGGACGGCAGCATCGAACTGGTCAGCATGGTGAACGGCGAGGAAGCGGTCCTCAGCGTCCCCGGTCCTGGGATGTTCACAGGCGAAGTGAATCAGCTCTCAGGCCGGCGCAGCTTGGTCCGATGCCGGGTGCACCAGGCCAGCACGCTACTTGAAATCAGCCGGGCCAATCTGCAACAAATCATGCAGAACGATGCGGCGCTGGGCGAACTGTTCCTGCGCGCTTTCATCATGCGGCGCGTGTATCTGATCACGCACTCGCTGGGCGATGCAGTCCTGATCGGTTCCAGCAATTCCGCCGATACGCTGCGCCTGCGAGGGTTTCTCTCGCGCAACGGGCATCCGTTCACGTATATCGACGTAGAAAAAGATCCCGACGTCCAGAGCGTGCTGGATCATTTCGGAGTCCGAGTGACGGACGTCCCGGTCCTGATTTGCCGGGGCGAGCTAGTGCTTCGCAACCCCACCAACGCCGAGGCCGCGGCCTGCTTCGGACTAAATGAGGGTATCGATGAAGGCGGTGTATACGATCTGATTGTGGTGGGCGCTGGCCCCAGCGGCCTGGCAGCCGCGGTTTACGGCGCTTCCGAGGGATTAAACGTACTGGTGATCGAAAGCAACGCGCCGGGCGGACAGGCGGGCTCGAGTTCTCGAATCGAGAACTATCTGGGATTTCCGATGGGCATTTCCGGGCAGGATCTGGCCGCGCGAGCCTTCGTTCAGGCTGAAAAGTTCGGAGCGCACATATCGGTGGCCCGGTCCGCCGCCGCACTCAAATGTAAGCGGCAGCCCTACGTGCTTCAGTTGGACGACGGCGGGTCCGTTCAGAGCCGCAGCCTGATCGTTGCCACCGGCGCTCAATATCGAAAGTTGGATCTTCCCAACCTGGCCCACTTCGAGGGCAATGGCGTTTACTATGGCGCCACGCAGGTGGAGGCGCAGGTCTGCAGCGATCGAGAAGTGGCCATCGTGGGAGGAGGAAACTCGGCCGGCCAGGCGGCGATATACCTATCCACCTTCGCCAAGCACGTGTACCTCTTAGTTCGGGGGCCCGGCCTCTCCGAAACCATGTCGCGATACTTGATCTCCCGGATTGAAGCGTGCGCTGAGATCACGGTCAAGACATTCACTGAGATCGAAGGCCTGGAGGGAAACGGCCACCTGGAGCGGACGCACTGGCGGAACACCAAAACAGGAGAGCGCCATACCTGTGAGACCCAGCATCTGTTCCTGATGACTGGCGCCTGTCCCAACACGGCGTGGCTGGACGGATGCGTGGCGATGGACGCCAAGCAGTTCATAAAGACAGGCGCGGACGTGGGCGATCAATGGCCGCTGCGCCGCCCCCCTTACCTGCTCGAAACCAGCCAGCCCGGCATCTTCGCCGTGGGCGACGTTCGCGCGGGAAGCATGAAACGGGTTGCGGCGGCCGTCGGCGAGGGATCGATGGCAGTCCAGTTCGTCCACAAAGTTTTGGCGGAATAGGCTACGGACTCGGAACGCACCTCAGTATTTGCCGGCTTTTTTAAGCGCGGCCTCAATTGTCGCGAGCGGCAGCAGCAGGGATAACGGCGCATCCAGCAGCGGCACCGCGCCATAGCTGCCATACCATCCGGCCACCCTTTCATTCTTGGCGTCGATGACAAGCACGACGCCGCCAACCGCTGCCGACACCAACAGGCAGCGTCTGCCCGCCGCGAGCAGGAGCTGCCCGCCAATTCCCTTCCCCTGCACCCTGCGATCCACAGCCAGGCGCGCCAAGCGGAAGCCCGGGACGTCATGGCGTGCCAGACCGCGCCGTATGATCTCCGGCGTCCTGGCATAGTCGACCGAAGCGGGGCTCAGACTATAGAAGCCGAGAATGGTTTTGTTATCGGCATCGTCAATCGCAAGGAAAGTTTTCGCGCCGCCCAGTTCGTGGCTCTTGCGGGCGTAACGGCGCAAGAATTCATTCAACGCTGCTTCGCCGCAGTCGAACGCTTCCCGATCATGCCTTTTCTTGATTGGCTCTTCGTGCCAAGCCGCCACGGTTATGATCGCCGCTTTGGCAATATCCGGGCGGCTGCGAGCAATTTTGCATTTGGCGCAGGCGGATTCTCTAACAGATCGAGAACCCGCAAACTGTCTCTGCCGGAGAGCTGCACATGCTCCGCCGCTTCAATAACAGCCTTGGCGGCAAGCAAGGCGTGACGAAGGACAAAATCGGTTAAGTCGGTACGGTTCAGCGCCACCGCCCGCAGGAGCAGCGCTTTTTCTTCGGGCCGAATCCGCAGGGACATCCGGCTATTGTCTTCAACCGCTATTCTCGGCATGGCAGTTACTCGGCTCGAAGCATGTACACATTCAAATAGTACATAGAAAGAGAGGAGGAAAGCAAGCTTTGCGTACCTAGTGGATACTCTAAATGCACTGATTTTCCAGCGGTCAAGTTCCAAGCTTCGGCCCATTATTATTGAGGTCGTCTCAAATGTCAGGGTTCAAAATTGCGGCGCACCTGTTGTCCCGTCTGACAGGTCAAAATCCCATTGCGCGATTTCATGCGGCAGACTAACTATCAGTACCTAACTTGCAGTACGAACGCTGGGTGAAGGATCAACTTTCCGAGGCTGCAAGGCAATCATTTCACTGTATACTTCAGCGGAGGACCCCATGCCGCGATCACCGATTATTCGGTTTTTCGTCGTTTTTCTCTCGTTATCCTTCGGTTCGATTATATCGGCGACCACCATTGAGCTTCAGATGACAGGCCAGATAACCAGCTCAACATTTGCGTCGGTACCGGTCGGAACGACCGTGACTGCTGACTTGTTCTACGACCCCACAACGGCCGCGAGCTTTAGTGGGGGCGACCTTTGCCGAGTACCCGCTACCACAACTACCATCCTTGGACTTCGCTGACTCCACGTTGACTTTTCCGACCGGAAGCGAGGTCACGGTTCTCACGGATGAACCTCCGGACTTTGAGGGTATTCCAGGGGGTGATGATGCAATCTATTGGTTAGGGACGCTCACCTCGGCGGATGCAACGGGTCGTATCTCCAGCGACCCGCTCTTTGACTCTACGGGTCTTAGTTCACTTAACATTTATTTTGCTGCCCCTGACAGCAACGGGGTGCTGACTTCAACAGCTCTCCCCACAACTTTTCCCGCGCTGAGTGAATGGACGACTGCCGGTTTTTTTTACCTTCCAGTGAGTGGTGCTTGCGCGAACGGCTGCGGAAACTTCTTTGGTACCATCACTTCTGTTCAAGTTGTAACCCCTGAGCCCGGTTTTGTCTTCTTATCAGCGCTGTCCCTGTTGCCTGTTGTCTTGCTGGCGCGTAGACCTATTCGGGCGGGCGCCTCGGGAACCTAAATCTCCATCCTCTCGACCTCGCCCACGCGCAAAGGTGTGGCACCCCTATTGCGGTCGTAATGCCCACATCGGAGGCACGGCGACTCCTCTCCGACCACGAATGTTGAGATTAACATAATTTATAGAAAGACCCTCTTGCATTTACCCCGCTAGTGGGATACTCTAAATCCAATGATCGCCTTGAAAGGACAAGCCAGCGTGACTCGCGCTTTACCAAGCGTGGTTGCCTCTGTCTTTTCAAGCGGTCAAGTTCCGAAGCTTCGGCCCATTATTATTGAGGTCGTCGTACCCAGCCCCGCTTGAGGGCTTCGGACAAGAGTTTCCGAAAGGCCATCAGGTGGGGAAGAGAAACCCCCTGGTGGCCTTTTTGATTTTTGGAGGAAAGAATGTCGACGATCCCTGCGCAGCGAACAAGTGGCGTGACCGAATCGAAGCTAATGTCCGGCTCCGAGATTCTCCTGGAGTGCCTGGTTCGTGAGAACGTAGACTGCATTTTCGGGTACCCCGGTGGCGTTACGCTGCCGCTGTACGACGCTCTTTACGACCATCCCATGCGCCACATCCTGGTGCGGCACGAGCAAAACGCGGCGTTCGCGGCGGAAGGCTACGCGCGATCCACGGGACGCGTCGGCGTTTGTTGCGCCACCTCAGGCCCCGGCGCCACCAATCTGGTAACCGGTTTGGTGGATGCGATGATGGACTCCATTCCGGTGGTCGCGATCACCGGCCAGGTCACCAGCAAGCTGATCGGCAGCGACGCGTTTCAGGAAGCCGATACGTTCGGCATTACACGATCCTGCACCAAGCACAACTTCCTGGTGAAGACCGTCGCCGAACTGCCGCAGGTGGTGCATGAAGCGTTTTACATCGCATCGAGCGGGCGACCCGGCCCGGTGCTGGTGGATATTCCCAAGGACGTGTTTCAGGCGCAAGCGCATTACACGCCAGTCTCGTCCATTCATCTTCCGGGCTACCGGGTCTTCACCGAGGGCCACACCGGCCAGATCCGTCGCGCGGCCCAGTTGATCTGGGAATCCGAGCGGCCATTTGTGTATGCGGGCGGCGGCATTATCGCGGCCAATGCCTCGGAAGAACTGCGCGAGTTTGTCGAGTTGACCGGAGCGCCCGCGGTAACTACGCTGATGGGGCTGGGCGGCTTGCCGGCCGACCATTCCAACTACATCAGCATGCCGGGCATGCACGGCAGCTACGCCGCGAACATGGGCATGACGCATGCCGATCTTCTGATCGCTCTGGGTGTGCGTTTTGACGACCGCGTTACGGGACGGCTGGCTGCGTTCGCGCCCCATGCGAGAGTGATTCACGTGGATATCGATCCGGCCGAAATCGGCAAGAACCGCGCGGCCGACCTGCCTATCGTGGGCGACGTCAAGCGTGTTCTGGAGAAGCTTACCAAGGTTCTGCAAGAGACCGCGCCCGAGAGTCGCGAGCAAAACTCCGGCGCGCGTGCTGCGTGGCGGGGGCAGATTCAAGAGTGGAAAGCCCAGCATCCGCTGACACCGGACGTTGCGACCGACGTGATTAAGCCCCAACACGTGATGCGCGAGATCGACCGGCTGTCGGGTGGGCGCGCCATTGTCACCTCCGACGTGGGCCAGCACCAGATGTGGGCGGCACAGTTCATCCGCTTTAATTCGCCGCGGCTGTGGATTAACTCGGGCGGATTGGGTGCGATGGGATTCGGTCTGCCCGCGGCGATTGGCGCGCAGTTTGCGCGGCCCGATAAGCTGGTATTTTCCATCGTCGGCGATGGCGGCTTTCAGATGTCGATTCCCGAGCTCGCTACCATCATGAATCATGCCTTGCCGATCAAGATTGTGATCGTCAACAACGGCTACCTGGGAATGATCCGGCAATGGCAGGAGCTGTTCTATAACAACCGCCTGTCGCAGGCCGAGCTGACTTCATTCCCCGATGCCGAGAAACTGGCCGCGGCCTATGGATTTAAGGGACGGACCATCGATGGCGCGCATCAGCTGGCTCCGGCTCTGGAAGAAGCGGTGCGCGAGCCCGGCCCTTATCTGCTGAATGTTCGCGTGGCGCCGTTTGAGAACGTGTACCCGATGGTGCCGGCGGGCGGCGCGATCAACGAAATGGTGCTCGGGGCTCCGCAACCGGTGGAAGTGTAAGGCGAGAACAATGCTGCAACTGATTTCGCTCCTTGTGGAGAACAAGCCGGGTTCGCTGATGCGCATCACTGGTGTTTTGAGCGCGCGTGGTTATAACATCGAGAGCTTGACCGTCGCGCGGACGCTGGATCCGACGCTGTCGCGAATGACTATTGTGGTGGACATCGAGCCGCAATTGCGTTCGCAAGTGATCAAGCAGATGAACAAGCTGGTGAACGTGCTGCAGGCGTCGGACCTGACCGATTCTCCGGCCGTCAAACGCGAAATGACCCTGTTGCGCGTACGCGCGCCGTTGGCTAGCCGCACAGCGATTCTGAAGGAAGCGGAGATCTTCGGTGCTCGCGTAGTGGATTCCTCCACCGAGGGTTTTGCGCTGGAAGCTACCGGCGATTCTGAGAAGCTGGACGAATTCATCGATGTAATGCGCAGCTATGGCGAAATTGAAGTAACCCGCTCCGGCGCGATCGCAGTTTCGCTTGAGGCGAAGAAGCTGCGGCTGGCGCCACCCATTCCGCGCAACGCAGTAGTGGACGAAACAGACGAAAAACTGGAAACGAGACCCTAGATAATCATGGCAAAACGATACTACGAAAAAGACGGCAATCTGAGCCGCTTACAAGGGAAGACGGTAACCATCATCGGTTACGGCAGCCAAGGGCACGCGCACGCGCTGAACCTGCGCGATAGCGGCGTGAATGTAACCGTCGGCTTGCATCCCGGCAGCAAGAGCGCGGCGAAGGCCACTGCGGCAGGACTCAAAGTGCTGAGCGTTGCCGACGCCATCAAGGGCGCCGACATCGCGATGATCCTGGTGCCGGATCACATTCAGGGCGATTTGTATCGGAACGAAATCGCTCCCAACCTGAGCGCGGGCAAGACGTTGATGTTCGCGCACGGCTTCGCTATCCACTTTGGAGAAATCAAGCCGCCGGCGAACGTGGACGTTTCGATGATCGCGCCGAAGGCGCCCGGGCATCGCGTGCGTGAGCTCTACACCGAAGGCGTCGGCGTTCCAGCACTGGTGGCCATCCATCAGGACCCTTCCGGCAATGCGCTCCAAAACGCGCTGGCCTACGCTCTGGCGCTCGGATGCCTGAAAGCGGGCGTCATTGAAACCACCTTTAAGGAAGAGACCGAAAGCGATCTATTCGGCGAGCAATCCGTGCTCTGCGGCGGCGTCAGCGAGCTGATTCGAGCGGGCTTTGAAACGCTGGTGGAAGCCGGCTACGCACCCGAAATTGCCTATTTCGAGTGTCTGCACGAATTGAAGCTGATCGTCGATCTCATTTATGAAGGCGGCCTCGGCTATATGCGTTTCTCGGTTTCAGACACGGCGGAGTACGGCGACTACACGCGCGGTCCGCGCATCGTCACGGCCGAGACTCGCAAAGAGATGAAGAAGATTCTGTCGGAGATTCAGTCCGGCCAGTTCGCCAAAGAATGGATCGGTGAAAACAAGGCGGGCCGTCATAAGTTCCTCGCGATGCGGGAGGCCGCCAAAGAGCAGCCAATCGAGCGAGTGGGCAAAGAGCTCCGGCAGATGATGACATTCCTAAAGAAAAAGAAGGAGGAAGGCGTACCGCAAGAGCAAGAGGCCGCGGCGGTCACCAAGTAGTTCCATGCGCATTCACACATTCGACACCACGCTCCGGGACGGCACGCAAGGCGAGGCCGTCTCATTCTCCGTCGACGACAAACTGATCATCGCGCAGAAACTGGATGAGCTGGGTATCGATTATATTGAGGGCGGGTGGCCCAACTCGAATCCGAAGGATAAAGAGTTCTTCAAGCGCGCCAAGGACGTAAAACTGAAGCACGCGCGGTTGACTGCGTTCGGGTCCACTCGCTTCGCCAAGAACACGGTGGATCAGGATCCGAACGTGCGGGCATTGCTGGAGGCCGAGACGCCCACGGTCTGCATCTTCGGCAAGAGCTGGGATCTGCATGTCCATCGGGCGCTGGGCATCGATGAAGAACAGAACCTGCAACTGATTGGCGAGACTGTAAAGTATCTCAAAGACCACGGACGCGAAGTGGTGTACGACGCCGAGCATTTCTTCGACGGCTATAACGCCAATCCGGAATTTGCGATGCGCACGCTCGAAGCCGCCAAAAAGAGCGGCGCCGACGTGTTGTGCTTATGCGACACCAATGGCGGCAACTTGACGCATTGCATCATCGAAGTAGTTACGGAAGTTCGCAAGCGGTTCGACGGCGTTATCGGCATCCATACCCATAACGATTGCGAAGTGGCGGTAGCCAATACCATCGCCGCGGTGGAAGCCGGATGTACGCATGTGCAAGGCTGCATCAATGGTTACGGCGAGCGCTGCGGCAACGCCAATATCGTGTCCATCATCGCGAATCTCGAGCTGAAGCTCGGCCACACGACGATCGGCCCGGAGAAGCTGCAAACGCTGACCACGGTGGCGCGCTACATCGCCGAGCTGGCGAACCTGCCGATGCGCAACGATCAGGCCTACGTCGGACACAGCGCGTTCGCGCACAAGGGTGGCGTGCATGTGAGCGCGGTATTGAAAGATTCCTCGACCTACGAGCACGTGAAACCGGAGCTGGTCGGCAACCGGCAACGAGTGTTGCTGAGCGATCTTTCGGGCCGCGGCAATGTGCTGTACAAGCTGAAACAGCATGGTTTGGCTGAACGCCTGGATTCTGAAGCTCGGCGGCAGTTGCTGGAGCGTATCAAGGATCTGGAGCATCAGGGTTACGAGCTGGAAGCCGCGGAAGGCACCTTCGAGCTGCTGGTGCGCGAGGCGCTGCATCCGGGCTGGAGTGTCTTTGAAGTAGTGAACTACGACGTCACCACCCGGTTGGTGGGCGGCACTACGGCCACCGTGACGCTGCGCATCCAGGACAGCGTTCACACCGCCAGCGCGACCGGGCAAGGTCCGATGAATGCGCTCGACATCAGCCTGCGCCAATGCCTGTCGTCCGTCTATCCGCAGGTGAAAAACGTCCGCCTGACCGACTACAAGGTCCGGGTGCTGGAGCCGAAGAAGGGCACAGCCGCGAAGGTGCGCGTGCTGGTGGAATGGTCCGATCATCGGCGGAGCTGGGCCACCGTCGGCGTTTCCGACAACGTGATTGAAGCCAGCTGGGGCGCGCTGGTGGATGCCATTCGCCTGGAGCTGATGCGCCTGACCGAGCAAGACGAAAATGTCGACAAGGTGGTGGAAGACTACTGCTGGGGCGTCTAGGCCGTATGCTCCTTTGGAGCATCGGAACGGGGATTAAAAAGAGCGGTGTAATTCGGTGTGAGCGAATTCCTTAAGCGCGAGCGCATCACAACAGAAGCCGATGCCCTAGTATGGTCTGTCAATGCAGCCCCTGCAGCGAAATCGCGTGTACGCGAGTGACTCCGGAAGAGAAGCCTTCCGCGCGGAATGGCGGAAAATCATGGGCGAGCACGCGCAACCGCACCGCTTGGCGTCCCAGACCATATCGGACACTTCTCATTGCGAAAGCATCCGTATGATTTCGGATCGTCTTTCGGCCAGATACGCGCCGCTCTTGAAGTGCGGCCGACTCAGATACGGCACATCGCAAAAAGCTTTCGATCTGTATTTGAAATATCTTTGGCACCTTGGCGAACTTCCTGTAAAACCACCTCATTGCCCTATTGATCGAATTGTGCTGAACGAACTGCGCATAGATGAAGCCTGGACAAAGTGTGATGACCAAGAACAGTACATGAGGTGGATTGACGCGATCCGCTCTCGGTCCGAATCCGTGCCAGACTGGGAAAATAAGGTATTTCTACGCAGAGTCTCAAAGTAGCCCACTACTGGCGTTAAAGGCCTGCGCGCTAGAATAATAGCGATGGCGGCGACTACCCTCCTCACGTCCGATCAGTTCCTGGCGATGCCCGAGGAATTCGACCAACACGGGAATCGGATCAAAGACGAATTGATTGGAGGCGAAGTCGTCAAGATGCCGCCTGCTTCGTTACCCCACGACCTCATTAAGAACGAAATCAATGAGCTGTTGATCGAATACTTACGCGCAAATCCGCAACTGGGACTCAAGACGCTGGTAGAGACCGGTGCGCAGGTTAGTAATCTTGACGCATTCATACCCGACGTCTCGGTGGTGACACGCAGCCGTTTGATGGGAGAGGCCAGGATCTTCCGCGGTGCACCGGAAATTGCAATCGAGGTCGTTTCACCCAGTGACACCGCCAAACATCTCAAGCGCAAAGTGGACGCCTACCTCGAAGCCGGCTCGAGAGCTGTTTGGATCATCTACCCCGAAGCCCGTTCGGTTATGGTTCACACAACGAACTCCGTCCGTGAGTTGAAAGCCAACCAGGTTATCACCGACCCCCTCCTGCCCGGCTTCTCTTCCCCCGTCGCGGCGTTCTTCGAGTTGACGTAGCCCGGGTTCGATGCGTCATTTCTTCAGCCGGTCCGGCACAGGAGCGGTTATACAAAGAACTCGGCCGTAACGGCGACACCCCCGCGCTAGAATAGTAGCGATGGCGGCGACTACCCTCCTCACGTCCGATCAGTTCCTGGCGATGCCCGAGGAATTCGACCAACACGGGAATCGGATCAAAGACGAACTGATTGGAGGCGAAGTCGTCAAGATGCCGCCCGCTTCGTTAACGCACGACTTGATCAAGAATCGCATCAATCGATTGTTAATTCGCTATCTCGATGCAAATCCAACAATGGGCCTTGAATCTCTGGTGGAAATTGGAGCTCGCGTAGGCCAACACGACGCCTTCATTCC
>JBEKRO010000011.1:0-94014 GCA_049518655.1 Bryobacteraceae bacterium
GTCTCTCCCCCTCAACATAGGCCGGCCCCTCCTCTTTGCAGAGTCGGAACCGGTACTAACCTCGATTAGGGGTGGGGGATTTCTCGTCCGGCACTATGGGGATTTTTGCACCGGCGCTGACAGCACCTCGTCGGGCCTAGTCCAAGCGATATGCTAGCGACACCGATTACACCTCAGTAGCGGATGTAGGTCCAGACCACAGTTTGACACCCGCCCCCAGTCGCGATACCGTCGCTGCATGGCCTTGGAGTACTTCGACTGGGAGGTCGGCGACGTATTCGTCCTCCATCTGCAAGGCCCCATCACGCTCGGCCAAGCCACCCAGACCCTGCGGCAGTTGCTCCACGATACAGTCGCCTCGGGAAGAACCAAGATTCTGCTCAACATGGCCGAGGTTTACTACATCGATAGCAGCGGGCTCGGCGAGTTGGTGGCCGGTTGCACGTCCGCGCAACGTCAAGGCGCCAAACTGAAACTGATGAAGCTTGCACCGCGCGTACAAGACGTCATGCAACTCACCAAGCTGTATCAAGTGATCGACGTGTTCCCTGACGAGGATTCCGCCGTCCGCAGCTTCGCCACCGAATGACGCCCCCTGCCCGCCTCCAGGCCACTGCCCTCAACTCCACCCATCGACGCATGGGCGCTAAAATGGTCGATTTTGGCGGCTGGGATATGCCTCTCCAATATTCCGGCATTCTGGAAGAGCACCGCGCAGTCCGGTCGACAGTGGGCCTGTTCGACGTAAGCCATATGGGAGAAATCGAGATCCATGGCACTGATGCAGCAGCGCTCACCGACTACGTCTCTACCAATGCGACCGCGAAGCTTCAGCCAGGTCAAGCGCAGTATTCCGGCTTGCTCTACGAACATGGTGGCTTCGTCGACGACATCCTGGTGCATAAGGTTGCAAGCGATCACTACTTTCTGTGCGTTAATGCGTCCAATCAGGAGAAGGACTACCAGCACATCGCCAGCGCTAATCGAGACCAGGCCGCCGTTGAACTCTCGAGCGATCGTTACAGCCAGCTCGCGATCCAGGGGCCCCGCGCACTCGCAACCCTGCAAAAACTGACCGCCGCCGATCTTGCCGCGATTCGTTACTACCACTTCATCGATGGCTCGGTCTCCGGCATCCCGGCCCGCATTGCTCGCACAGGGTACACCGGCGAAGATGGCTTCGAGATCTACTTCGCGCCCGAACATTCCGAGCGCGTCTGGAACGCGATCGTTGACGCGGGCCAGGAATTCGGCATCAAACCCTGTGGCCTGGGCGCGCGCAACACCCTGCGTCTCGAAGCTGGCATGGCGCTCTATGGCCACGAGATCCATTCCACGATCACCCCTTTCGAGGCCGGGCTCCATTGGATCGTCAAGCTGGACAAACCGGACTTCATCGGCCGCGCCGCGCTCGCGCGGCAAAAGGAGCAAGGCATCACGCGCAAACTGATCGGCTTCGAAATGACCGGCCGTGGCATCGGCCGCGATGACTACGAAGTTTTTCTCGACGGCGCGCCCACCGGTTGGGTCACAAGCGGCGGTCCTTCACCCGCGCTGAACAAAAACATCGGGATGTGCTACCTTCCTTCCGAAAGAGCCCAGCCGGGTCAACGAATCCAAATTATGATCCGCGGCAAAGCGGTCGACGCCGTCACGGTTCCGGTGCCATTCTATAAAAGGGCCAACTAATGTATCCCCAGGATCTGCACTACACCAAGCAACACGAATGGGTTCGCCTCGCTGGCGACATCGGCGTGATTGGAATCACGGACTACGCGCAGCAAGAGCTCGGCGATGTCGTATATGTCGACCTTCCGCGCGTGGGCACAAAAGTCGAGCGAGGCAAAACGATGGGATCGGTGGAATCTGTCAAAGCGGTCTCCGATATCTACTCGCCAGTCTCGGGCGAAGTAATCGAAATCAACGATGCGCTTGCTACAGCACCCGAAAAGCTGAACGAGAGCCCGCACGGCGACGGCTGGTTGGTAAAGATCCGACTGTCGGCCGCCGACGAAATTCAGGGACTGCTTTCCGCCTCGGACTACGAGAAATACGTCGCGGAGGAAACCGGGCACTAAACTCCCGGCCCAATCCGGTTGTGCGTTACCTACCGAAGTCCGACCTCGAGCGCGGCGAGATGCTCCAGGCGTTGGGCGTTGGCTCGTTGGAAGATCTATTCGCGCACTTGCCGCAAGAAGTCCGTCTCAACCGGCCGCTCAATATTCCGCGAGGCAAATCAGAGTACGAAATCGTCGACTATTTTCAGGCGCGCGGCGATGAATGCGCCGGCGGTTACGATTCGTTCCTGGGCGCGGGCGTCTATCGTCATTACCGGCCCGTGCTGGTGGACACCGTCGTCGCCCGCTCCGAGTTCCTAACCTCCTACACTCCCTATCAGGCGGAGATCTCGCAAGGCACCCTCACCACGATCTTCGAATTCCAGACCATGATCTGCCAGCTCACCGGCATGGAGGTTGCGAACGCATCCATGTACGACGGCTCCACGGCTGTTCCCGAAGCGGCACTGATGGCCATGCGATTGACCGGCCGTAGCCGTATCCTGGTCGCGCGCACCGTTCATCCGGAGTATCGCGAAGTACTGGCTACCTACGCGCGACATCAGGGCATGCCAGTACTCGAAATAGACTACGCGCGCGCGAGCGGCGCTCTCGATGCGACAGATCTCGAAAAGAAAATCGATGATCAAACTGCGGCTGTCATCATTCAATCGCCTAATTTCTTCGGCATCGTCGAGGATGTGCGAACCGCGGCCGAGATTGCGCATCGGCATGGCGCGCTGTTGATTTTCGTTTTCAGCGAAGCCGTTTCGCTCGGGGTTCTGGAACCTCCACGTGACGCCGATATCGTAGCGGGCGAGCTCCAATCATTCGCCATCTCGCCCAGCTACGGCGGCCCATTCGCCGGCATCCTCGCCACCAAAGAAAAGTTCATGCGCCAGATGCCCGGCCGCATCGTCGGTGAGACCAAGGACACGCGCGGCAATCGGGCGTTCTGCCTCACCTTGGCCGCTCGCGAGCAACACATTCGTCGTGAGAGAGCCACATCCAATATCTGCACCAATCAAGCCCTGGTCGCTCTGATGGCGACGGTCTTCATGACGGTTTACGGCAAGCAGGGTCTGCGCGAGCTGGCGGAGCAGAACCTGGCAAAGGCACACTATCTCGCCGGAAAGCTGCCGCTCCGATTCACCGGCCCGTACTTCAACGAATTCGTGGTTTCCACGAACGCGCCAGAGGCTATCAACAAATCGCTACTGGAGAAAAAGATCATCGGCGGCCTGCGCTTAGACCGCTATTATCCTGAGCTCGAAAACACTCTGCTGCTGTGCGCCACAGAAATGTCGCGGCGGGAAAACATGGACCTCGTCGCGGAGGCCTTTCAGTGATCCGCAAAGTCCGCCCGCATGTAAATCAAAACGAGCCGCTCTTATTTGAGCGCAGTTCCCCTGGCAAGCGCGGTTATCAACTGCCTCCGCTGGATGTTCCCCCCGTCGATCCGTCAACAGCGCTCGGCGCTCAAAACACACGGGCCGAAATCGCCGATTTTCCCGAAGTCAGCGAAGTGGAAGCCATCCGCCATTTCACACGCCTCTCCACGCACAACTACGCCATCGATCTCGGGCTCTACCCGCTCGGCTCCTGCACCATGAAGTACAACCCGCGTGTCAATGAGCATGTAGCGCGCATCGAAGGGCTCGCCTGGGCACATCCTTATCAGCCCGAATCGCTATCGCAGGGAATCATGGAAATCATGGCGACGCTCGAGCAGATGCTCGCCGAGATCACCGGCATGGATGCCGTCACGCTGCAACCGGCCGCCGGCGCACACGGAGAATTCACCGGCATCCTGATGGTGCGCGCGCTGCTGGAGTCGCAAGGCCATCCCCGCAAGAAGCTGCTGATTCCCGACTCCGCGCACGGAACCAACCCCGCCACTGCGTCCATGGCCGGATACGCGGTCGAAAACATCAAGTCCAATGCCCTGGGCATGATCGATGTCGACGCGCTCGAGCGGGCCGTCGACGAGGATGTCGCCGCGCTGATGCTGACGAATCCCAACACGCTCGGAATTTTCGAAGAGCACATCACGCGCATCGCCGAAATCCTGCACGCCAAAGGCGCTCAGCTCTACGTGGACGGCGCCAATATGAATGCGCTGGTGGGAATCGCGCGGCCGGGCGACTTCGGCGCCGATGTAATGCACTTGAACCTCCACAAAACGTTTTCCACTCCGCACGGCGGCGGTGGTCCCGGCTCAGGACCGGTGGCGGTGAAGCGGCATCTCACTCCATTCTTGCCAAAGCCACGCTTGTCGCGCGTCGAAACCCGTTGGTCCTGGAACTACGATCTGCCGCAATCCATCGGTCGCGTACGCGCCTTTTATGGCAACGTTGGCATGCACATTCGCGCGCTGGCCTACATCATGGCCCACGGCGGCGACGGCTTGCGCAATGCCACGCTCGATGCCGTTCTGAATTCCAACTACCTGCGCGTCCTGCTGGCGCCTTACTACGATCTTCCGCACCAATCGCCGACGCTCCACGAATGCGTCTTCAGCGATGCGCGCCAGGCCAAGCGCGGCGTGCGAACCGGCGACATCGCCAAGCGCCTGATCGACTACGGATTCCATCCCTACACCGTCAGCTTTCCGCTGATTGTTCCTGGCGCCATGATGATTGAGCCCACCGAAACCGAGGGCAAAGCGGAGTTGGATCTTTTCGTCGACGCACTGATCTCCATCGCGAGAGAGATTGAGGAAACTCCCGATCTGGTGCTCACCGCGCCGCACGATACGCGCACCAGCCGCGTGGACGAAGTCGCCGCCGCGCGCAAACCGGTCCTGCGTTGGAAGCCGGCTAAATAAAGCAGCCGAGGTTGCCCTCGAATCCCTGTTCCACGCGGCCATCGGGCCAGACCACGATGGGAACCATATCGCCGAACTTCCGTGCCTCATCCAGCACGGCTTGGCTCAATTCCACGCGCCGCTCGTCGTATTGCACACCGTCAGCGTTCCACTTTTTCAGAAGTTTCACGCAGGCGTCGCAGCCGCGGATGGTGTAGACAACGGGACCTACCATCGCTCAACTTCCATCCATCATGACGCGCGATCGGGAAGGTGCAGCGCGGCCGACAATAACTGCCGCATCTCTTTGACAGCTTCCTTCCGCCAATCGTCGGAGCGCGGCTGAAGTTTTGCGATCACTTCGCGCAGCAGTTCCTGCCTTCGATCTTCGGGCGCGGTCGCAAACGTCGTTTCCTTGGGAAGACCCATCTGCGCTTTGACCTGATCCACGATCTCGGCCAGCTCCCGGTGGGCCATCGCCGAACGCTCGGTGAAATGCGTGATGTACTGCATGTCCGCCGTATAAAACACGAACACAGGTATCGCGCGCGACTTGCCCTCGTTGCTCAGGAACTCGTCCATGATGTCCGGGTTCTCATCCCGCAGAAACACGCGCAACTCCAACCCGGTGGCCTCGGCAATACGCGCCACCGTCGGCAGCTCGCGATACACATCGCCGCACCAGGCCTCCGCAATCGCAAGTATCTTTCCCGGACCGTTCGCAAGCGCCGCGGCTCTTTTGAAAAATGTCAAATCCTCCGCCGACAGGGGCGCGCTCTTGTAGTTACGCTCGAATTTATCTACATTCACTGCCGCTTGGGCCAGGAAATTCGCGTAGGTGAGGCCCTGCGCGTATCGAGTGGGCGTGACGACGGTTGTTGCTGTTGGCATCGTGGATCCTATTTCTAAAATACACCGCAGCGCGATCGGACTGCTTGCGATACACTTTATTCTCATGAGTGCTCCACAGTTGGTGAACCCGAAGATGGGGCGCAAAGCCCAAGCCGTTCGGACCACGGGAGGCACTTCCATCGAAGAAGTGATCTTCGATGACGTAGAGGTTCCCGAGGTTGGTCCCGCTCAAGTCCTGGTCGCTATCAAAGCTGTTTCGCTCAACTATCGCGATCTCGCGGTGGTTACTGGCCGTTACCCCCGAAATGCTTCGCAACCCACCGTCATTGCTTCCGATGGATCGGGCGAAGTGATCGCGGTAGGCGACGCCGTCACCGCCGTCCACGCAGGCGACCGCGTGGTGGGATCGTTTTTTCAGAAGTGGATTCATGGACCATATGCTCGCGAATATGGCGCATCCGCTCTGGGAGGCGCAATTGATGGCGTGCTGACCCGGTATCGGGTCTTCGATCAGGACGGACTGCTACCCGTTCCGGAACACCTCAGCTATCAGGAAGCCGCCACGCTTCCTTGTGCCGGCCTCACGGCGTGGAACGCATTGGTGCCAACCACTCACGTGCATGCTGGCGATACCGTCCTGCTACTCGGCACCGGCGGCGTTTCCATTTTCGGCCTTCAGTTCGCCAAGCTGCACGGAGCACGCGTAATCATTACCTCCAGTAGCGACGAAAAACTGGCACAAGCCAGAGCGCTGGGCGCCGACGAGACCATCAATTACAAGGCGACGCCGGAGTGGGACAAAGAGGTGCTGCGTCTCACTGGCGGCCAAGGAGCCGACATCGTTCTCGAAGTCGGCGGCGGCGAAACATTCGTACGTTCCATGAACTCGGTCCGAGCGTCCGGCCAAATGGCCGTCATCGGCGTGCTCAGCGGCGTGGCAGGCACTATACCGGTGGGTCTCATCGGTATTCAGACTCTCAGCGTGCGCGGCATCTTTGTCGGATCGGTTGCCATGTTCCAAGACATGAACCGCGCCATCTCCACAAGCCGATTGCGCCCGGTGATTGATCGCGTGTTCCCCTTCGAGCAGTCCATCGATGCGCTCCGCTATTTGCAGAGCGCACAGCACGTCGGCAAGATCGTAATCTCCCTTTAACATTCACGGCGCGCAACTCGTGGCAAGATCGTGAGTGGAGGAACTCATGCCAAAAATGCGCGTGGTTCAAGTCTCTCGTCCTGGCGGTCCCTTGGAAATCGTCGAACGCGACATCCCTGAGCCCGGCGCAGGTTACGTACGAATCAAAGTCCAGGCTTGTGGAGTCTGCCACAGCGATTCGTTGACCAAAGAAGGCTACTGGCCTGGCATCCAATACCCGCGCGTTCCAGGACACGAAGTCATCGGAGTCATCGACGCGGTTGGCACGAACGTGCCGCGCTGGAAGACCGGACAACGAGTCGGGGTCGGCTGGAACGGCGGATTCTGCGGCTACTGCGACAACTGTCGGCGAGGCGACTTTTTCGCCTGTCAGACATCCATCGACATCACCGGCGTCACACGCGATGGTGGCTACGCCGAGTACATGCTGGCTCCTATCAGCGCGCTGGCGCTGGTCCCCGGCGATCTTTCGCCCTCCGATGCGGCGCCGCTCCTGTGCGCCGGAGTCACCACGTTCAATTGCCTTCGCCACAGCGGCGCCAGGCCCGGCGATCTCGTCGCCGTCATCGGTATCGGAGGGCTCGGCCACCTTGCCGTGCAGTACGCAGCGAAAATGGGCTGCAAGACAGTCGCCATTGCACGCGGTAAAGAGGAAGAGCCACTGGCAAAGCGACTGGGTGCGCATTATCACATCGACAACAAAACGCAAGACCCAGCGGCAGAACTGCAAAAGCTCGGCGGGGCGAAGGTCATCCTGGCTACCGTCAACAGCGCCGATGCGATGAAGGCTGTGCTGGGCGGCCTTGGCACGCATGGAAAGCTCATGGTCATAGGCGCCGTGCCCTCGCTCGAAGTGAACACTCTGCAAATGATCGGGGGCAACCAATCCGTCACCGGCTGGTACTCGGGCATGTCTATCGATTCCGAAGACACGCTCAACTTCAGCGTGCTCTCGGGCGTCCGGTCCATGAACGAGCCTTACCCGCTGGATCGCGTGGCCGAGGCCTACGACCAGATGATGAGCGGCAAGGCGCGATTCCGCGTGGTGCTGAACATTAGCAAGTAAGCGTTGCAGGAATCTCCCGCGACCGATATAATCCTCCCGATCGTCAGGGAGGATCACCGATGATGAACAACCGTGACAAGCGCCCGTCGCGACGCCGTTTTCTCGCCACCAGCGCCGGTGCCACTGCTGCCATCGGAGCCGCAATCGAAGGCGGTCCGGCGGCCGATGATCTGTCCGGCCAGAACGCTGCGGCCGGCGGGGACGAGATCACGCTCGCCCTGGTCAACGGCAGAATTCACACTATGGATGCGGCCAACACTGTGGCCAATACGGTGACCATCCGAAACGGCCGCTTCGTTACCGTGGGCGGACCGCGTCCCAAGGCGGGACCCGGGGTTCGGATCATCGATCTGCGCGGCCGTACCGCTGTGGCTGGGCTGGTGGAACCGCATGTCCATATCGTCAGCCTGGCCAACCGTCCCGGTTATCACACCATCCTCGAAAACACGGCTTCCATCCGAGAGATTCAGGAGGCCCTGGCCGCACGCCGCAAGGATGTGCCGGCGGGCGCATGGATCACTTCGATGGGCGGCTGGCATCCCAACCAATGGGCCGAACATCGACATCCGACGCTCGCGGAGCTGGACGAAGCCGTTCCCGATCGCCCCGTATTCTTATATGAACGCTTTACCGGCCCCGCGGCTACCAACAGCATGGGCAAAGCGTTCTTCGATGCGGCCGACGCTGCGCCGCCCGTACATCCCGATATCAAGAAAGTGAACGTGGCCGCCAATGGCGCTATTGCCCCGTGCGGATTCACGGGCGGCGGACCGGCGGCTTCGGCGCTCTATCTGCTGCGGCACATGCAGACCTTCGAAGACAAAAAACGAAGCACCCTGGATGCCATGCGATACGCAGCCAGCCTGGGGCTGACCTCGCATCTGGATCAGGTGTTGTTCCCCACTCCCGGACCGCTTCACCCCAACCAGGTCCTTTCCAACCTCGATCAGTACCGCATGTATGACTCGTGGCTCGAACTCCACCGCCAGGGCCTGACTATCGTGCGCCTTGAGATGAATTTCTTGCAGAATCAGAGCGACCCGCAGTTGCCCGAGTTGAAGGAACGCCTCCGCAACCAGTTTCCTTTCTTCGGCGACGACATGATGCGCACGGGCGGGATCGGCGAGTGGGCCGCACCACTCAACAGCGGCGCGGTGTGGCGCGACGCTCAGCATCTGGTGGGCCAAGCCGGGTGGCGGAACGAAAACGCGGTGCAAAACCTCGCTGGCCTGCGGCAGGTGGTGGAAGGGTACGAGGCTGTAAATAAGGAGTTCGACATCACCAAACTGCGCTGGGTGGTCCATCACGTTCCGGAGGTCAACGCCGATCTGCTTTCACGGCTCCAGGCGCTGGGTTGCGGGGTAGAAATGGGCGCCTTCCGCTGGGTTACGTCGTCGGACCCCAAGGTCGTCGCGGGTCCGCCGTTCCGAACCATCGTTGACCATGGCATCCAGGTGGGTATTCACGGCGATGGCGTTCACATCGCGCCGTTGAATCCGTGGCTGCACATCTACTACGCCACCACCGGCATCAACTCGTTTGGCGATCAGGTGAATCCCGGCCAGCATCTCACGCGCGCCGAAGCGATCCGTCTTTTCACACGCAACAACAGCTGGTTCCTCCGAATGGAAGACAAAATTGGATCCATTGAGCCGGGCAAGCTGGCGGATCTCGCAGTATTGGACCGCGACTATTTCGCAGTGCCCGATGCCGAGATAAGAAAGATCCGTTCCGTTCTGACGATTGTGAATGGCAAAGTGGTCCACGAGGCGGGTCCTCTGTAGATCGCGGGCCCTGCTATCTTGATCTCTTGCGCCGCCAGCTCATCCTTGTCGTGCTGGTCGTCTTTGCCCTGCGCCTGCCCTTCCTCAACCAGGCCTTTCAGGGCGACGACGTCCTCTATCTCACTGAGGCTGCGCACGCGCAAATCGAACCGCTTCATCCCAAACACACCACCTACGTCTTTATGGGCCGCGATATCGATATGCGCGGGCAATCGCATCCTCCGCTCAACGCTTGGTTCCTTGCACTGCTGATCGCCGCTGGCAAAGGCGCCTCTGAAATTCCCTTCCATGCCGCCTACATTCTGTTTTCGCTCGTAGCCGCTTTGAGTGCGCTTGCGCTGGCTCGCCGCTTCAGCCCGCATCCCCTCCTTGCCACACTGCTTTTCTGCGTCACACCCGCGTTCGTTATCAATGGAACCTCGCTCGAAGCGGACCTGCCTTTCGTGGCACTCTGGCTGCTCTCGACAGCATTGTACGTTTTCGCCGTCGATCGCAAATCTCGGTCGCTCTTAGCTATTTCGTCATGCGCGATAGCGTTGACGGCGCTTACTGCGTATCAATCCATTCTGCTGGTCCCCATCCTTTTCCTTTACGGCCGAAAATGGCGGACCGCGCGGCTGGCGGCTTTTACACCGTTCGCCACACTCATCGCCTGGCAAATTTTCGAACGCGTCTCCACCGGTGCGCTTCCCGCCGGCATTCTCGCGAATTACATGACCACTTATGGGCTCCAACTATTGGCCCAAAAAATCAAGAGCGCCGTCGCACTTACCGGTCACTTGGCCTGGCTTGTGTTTCCCGCTCTCTGGATTCCGTCCCTCTACGCAATCCCTTTCGCCATCGGAGCCGCGTTCTACGATCTGAATCCTCTCTTCTGGGGTTCCATCGCGGTGGGGGCGGGCGTCCTGATCTGGTGCGGTCGGCATTGGCGCGACTTTCTGGCGCAGTGGGTGCTGATCTTCTTCGCCGGAGCGCTGGTGATCTTCTTCGCGGGCTCCGCGCGGTACCTGCTTCCGATTGCTCTACCCATCGCGATTCTGGCGACGCAGCGCGCCGGTACCCGCCTTCTCGCAATCAGCCTCGCCTGCGGATTCGCCCTCAGCCTCGCTCTCGCCGCAGTCAATTATCAGCATTGGGACGGCTATCGCCAGTTCGCAGGCGCGCTACAGGATGATGCCAAATCCAGACGCCTTTGGATCAACGGCGAATGGGGACTGCGCTACTATTTCGAATCCGAAGGAGGGCTGCCACTGCACCAGGGTCAGGCAATCCATCCCGGCGAAAGGGTGGTGTCGAGCAAACTCAGCTATCCCATCCCTTTCACTAGCGGCGGCGGAATGCTCACGCCGGTGGCACAGCGGACCATCACGTCGTTCATCCCCCTACGGATCGTTGCGCTCGAAGGCCGCGCCGCCTATTCCACAACGATGCTCGGCCTGCGCCCCTTCGATATTTCGCGCGCACCCATCGATCAGGTCGGCGCCGAACTGATGATCGAGCGTAAGCCCACGCTCACCGATCTACCTATGAACGCGCCGGAGGCGGGGCAGCAGATCGTCAGCGGCATCTATCAACTGGAAGGCGGCCAGTGGCGCTGGATGAGCCAGGCCGCGACCATTCTTTTGAAGCCGCCGGACCAACCCACGCCCGTATCGGTCCGATTCACTATCTTGGCGCCTGCGCCCGCCCGGCAGGTGACCGTCGCAGTGAACGATCGCACGGTGGCATCCCAGACCTACTCCGTTCCCGGCACCTACGTGCTGTCCAGTCCGCCGATGAAACCGGATGGCGACACTGCAAAGGTCACGATCACGGTGGACAAAAGTTTTTCCGTTCCAGGCGACGACCGCCAGTTGGGCATCATTCTGACAGAGGTTGGATTCCGCTAGAGTCAATGTGGGGGAAGACTGACGTATGAAACCACTGGACAAGAAAATAAAAGAAGACGTGAAAGAGGGCAAGGTTCCCAAGCCGATCGAAGACCTTCCTTCGGAGTATTCGAAAGAGGATCGCGATCTGGAAAACCGCGAGCCCGACTTAGGCGAGCTGGACGAAGACCCGTCGGAACTCTGAACTGCAGAGCTTGCGTAATCGGGGGCGTGTCAAGATCGAAATTGAATGTTCTGGACTCACCGCAGTTTTTGGGTGCTGCCGATTCTGGTTGCGGCGATTCTCGGTGGGCTGAGCGCCATCGTTTCCCACACCCGGCTGCAGAGGATCTATCACCACAGATTCGCGGAATCGCGGCGGGAGCGGCTGTTCCTGGCGGCGCTCGGATTCTTCATCACGGTGTTGGTGGTGCGCGCGCTCACACTCGCGATTCGTCACAATGTTGGCCCGTTCCACGATGTTTCGATGAGTGGCCGCCACATTCACCATCTGGTGTGGGGCATTCTCTTGCTTCTGATGGTGGGCTATTCGTGGCTGGTGGAAGTGGGGACGGGCGCCAGTTCCACGACTCGGTGGACCGGTCGCATTACCTCCATGCTCTTCGGAGTAGCCGCGGCTTTGACCCTGGATGAGTTTGCCCTGTGGCTGAATCTGCGCGATGTCTATTGGGAGCGGGAAGGCCGGGAAAGTTTCGAGGCGCTGGCGCTGTTTGGCGGTCTGCTAGCGATCGGCGTGTTCGGGCGTTCCTTCTGGAGCGGCGTCGCCAAAGAGTTGGGAAGGGTCTTTAGACCGGGGATCAGGTCGGGGGATTAGGCTGTAAGCTCCTACGCGCGGTCACTTCGATTTCGATTTTCATGCGAGGATCGGAAAGACCAGCCGAGATCATGGTAGCCGCCGGCCGAATGTCGCCGAAACATCCGCGCAGCACGGGCCAGCACGGCTCGAAATCTTCGACTTTTGGGAGGATGTAGCGCACCCGGACCACGTCGGAGATCCGACTCCCGGCATCCAACAACGCCTTTTCAATATTAAGGAGGCATTGCTTGGCTTGCTCGACGACGTTGTCGGAAATGGTCATCGTTTCGTAGTCAAACCCGGTGGTTCCGGAAACGAATACCCAGTCGCCATCCACAACGGCACGCGAATAGCCGATGTCGCGTTCGAAAGTTGAACCAGATGATATGAGGCGTCGCACGCTGCCCCCCTTATTATCCACTGGGGGCCTATCTGTGACAAAATCTACCAAGGAGAGAAATCGGATGAAAGCTGCGTTCGCTTTTTTGGTTGCGGGACTCGCGTTGCTGGCGCCGGCCGGCGCTTTCGCGCATCACTCATTCGCCGCCGAGTACGACACGAAGAAACCGGTGACGCTGAAGGGCACGGTGTCGAAGGTGGAATGGACGAATCCGCATGCCCGCTTTTATATCGACGTTAAGGACGATAGCGGCGCGGTCCAAACCTGGAACCTGGAGCTTGCCAGTCCGAACGTGCTGGTGCGAAATGGGTGGTCCAGACACACCCTGAACGTGGGCGATCAAGTGACGGTGGAAGGCTCCCAAGCCAAGGACGGATCGCAGATGGCCAATGCCAGAACCGTCATCTTGGCTGACGGGAAGAAGATCTTTGCCGGCTCGGCGACCGAGCCTCCGGCGCAGTAGGCTCTTACTATCTAGCGAAGGAGGACAAGATGAGATCCAACCTGAGAGGCGCCCAGTTACTGGCCACTGCGTTGTCGTTTGCCGTGGGGGCTGCGGCGCAAGCGCCTACCACGGCACCCGCAAAATCCTCGGTCCTGACGCCAGCAGAAGCAACGGCTCCAGCGGGAGGGAGCGCGAATCCCGATACGGCGAAGAGGCGTCCGCGTGACACCACGCCGCACGGTCCAACGCCTCGGCTTCCCGATGGCCATCCCGATTTGTCGGGAGTCTGGCAAGGCGGCGGGCCGGTGGGTGACCTGGCCCAAGGTTTGGCGAAGGGCGAGACGATTCCTTTGCTACCTGCGGCGAAGGCGCTCATGGACAAACGGCAATCGAAAGACGATCCGGAGGCGAATTGCCTGCCCACGGGAATTCCGAGGATCGCGCCTTATCCCTGGCGAATCGTGCAGACTCCGACGCATATCTTTTTCCTGTTTGAGGGCAATATCCACAGTTACCGGCAGATTTTCATGGATGGCAAGCATCCCGCCGATCCGGACCCCACTTGGTATGGACACTCGATCGGAAGCTGGGATGGCGACACGCTGGTGGTGGACACAATCGGGTTCAACGACAAATTCTGGTTCGATTTTCGCGGCCATCCGCATACCGAGCAACTGCACACCATAGAGCGCTACACGCGGAAGGATCTAGGGACGCTGGAGAATAAGGTCACGATCATCGATCCGGGCGACTACTCGAAGCCTTTCACGCTGACCTTTACGGCGCGCCTGCGGCCCAAGGAAGAGCTGATGGAGTACATCTGCCAGGAGAACCAGCAGGACTCGAAGCATATGATCGGCAATTCAGGTCCGCCGGAGAATCCATAGACCCCTTCCTGAGGTCACGGCTCGGAAGCGCGGGCGCGATGCACCGATATGGCTCGTCAAGCCCTCGTCATTCTCATCGTAGTGATTGCATTCGGCATTCTGGTGCCGATTTACAAGGGCTACGGATTTCTGGACGCGCGCATTCTTGCGGCCTATGCGTGTCTGGCGCTGTTATTTGTCGCGCCGGCCAGCGCGGAACTGGCAGCCGATAGTTCAAGGGCGCTTCTCGGGAGAATCGCGATCATCGTAGCTTGGGGCTGGGGCATGACCGTGCTGATTCTGGGCACGGCCATCGTGACGCTAAACATCGTTAGCCCGAGCGGGGTGAACCTACGCGGAGGATTCGCTACACCTCCCGCGGAGTTTATCTCGGCCATTTTGATCTTCAGCCTGAGCGCATCCATTGCGATCGCCATGCTAGGCGCTATTTTGGCGCGCCGCTTTTCGGCGGCGGGCGTGAAGACCATTCTGCGGACGGGGTTCCTCGCGATCCTGCTGGCTTTGGTATTCGGCTCGCGCGTGCTGCCCGAAAGTGTGACGCTCGCCATCTTCGATCAATTGAGTACTAGGAGGGCGCTGACGCATCTGGCGTGGGAGTGGTCGGTGTTTTTTGCCGTACTCGCGGCCCTATTGTTGTTAGTGATATTGCAGACGGCCCCTTTTGCTAAGATACCTAAGACAGAAAATCCTGACGAAGGAGGAGGATGAGTAAAGAAGACAGCATAGAAGTTACCGGAACCGTAGTTGAAAAGTTTCCGAGCGGCCAGTTCAGCGTTCTGTTGGATCAGGATCGCACAGTGCTGGCACACCTGGCCGGCAAATTGCGACGGAATCGCATCCGAGTGCTAGCCGGCGATCGTGTCACCCTGGAGCTCTCTCCCTACGATCTAACCAAGGGACGAATTACCTACAGACACAAGTAGTCAGTTTTCCATTCTCCGCCCGAAATCGGGCAAGCTCTTTCTTAGATTGCGATCCGGATGCACAAAATCCTTTTGATCTTCGGCACCCGGCCGGAGGCGATCAAGCTCTGCCCGGTGATTCGCGCTTTACGCGAGCAACCCGGCAACTTCGACGTGAAGGTGTGTGTCACGGGGCAGCATCGCGAGATGCTGGATCAAGTTTTAGAGGCCTTTCACGTCAAGCCGGACTACGATCTGAACCTGATGCTGCCGGGGCAGACGCTGTTTCAATCCACCTCCCGGATTCTGGCAGGTCTGGAACCGGTTCTGCGCGAAGAGAAGCCGGCGCTGGTGATGGTGCAGGGCGATACAACCACTACTTTGTGCGGAGCGTTGGCGGCGTTCTATTCGAATATTCCCGTGGCTCACGTGGAGGCGGGACTGCGAACTCACGATCTGCGCCAGCCATTTCCCGAGGAGATGAACCGCGTGGTGGCATCGCGACTGACTGCGCTGCATTTTGCGGCGACGGAAAAAGCGGCCGAAAACCTGCGTGCAGAGGGCATTCCGTCGGATTCGATCCACGTGACGGGGAACACCGGAATCGACGCCGTGCTGTATGTCCGCGATGGACTGGAACAAGGAACGCTGCGCGGAGGCGAGTGGCCGGAGCTGGATTCATCGAAGAAACTGATCGTGGTGACGGCGCATCGCCGCGAGAGTTTCGGTGATGGATTCGGGCGAATTTGCAGAGCGCTGGCGCGAATCGCCGATCGAGACGATGTGCAGCTGGTCTACCCAGTGCATCCGAATCCGAACGTGCAAGATCCGGTGCAAAGCTATCTGGCTGGACATCGCAACATCCTGCTGATCGCACCGCAGAGTTATGTGCCGTTCGTCGATTTGATGCGCCGGGCTTACCTGCTGATCACCGATTCGGGCGGGATTCAGGAAGAGGGGCCGTCACTGGGCAAGCCGATTTTGGTGCTGCGCGAGAAGACCGAGCGGCCGGAAGCGGTAACAGCGGGGACGGTAAAGCTGGTGGGCACGGACGAGGACCGCATCGTAGCGGAAGCTGCGGTTCTATTGGGGAACAGTGGGGCATATGACCAAATGTCGCGTGTTCACAATCCCTATGGAGACGGACAGGCGAGCGCTCGAATTTCAAGGCTAATTCATTCATTCCTGACGGCAGATTCTTAGGATCGCGATGCCCGGAGGGCCTTGCTTGCGGCCCAATAACGCGTTCCCCGCTCAAAACCTTGGTCCATAATTGCGCTAGGAATTGAGTTGTTACCATGCGTTACACTCCAAATCGGTCGCGCGGTCCATCGGATAGCGATTGGTCGAGCGATATCGCGAGGGCTCTTTCGCGAAGACTGGTCGGCCAGCCGGCCGCGATTGAAGCCGTTGTTCCCTACGTGGAAATGTACCGGGCCAAGCTAACCCCGGAAGGCCGGCCGGCCGGCATCTTCCTGCTGCTGGGGCCAACGGGAACGGGAAAGACCAAGACCGTGGAAGCGTTGGCCGACGTGCTGCACGGCAGTCCGAAGAAGCTGCTCAAAGTGGATTGCGGCGAATACCAGATGGAACACGAAGTAGCGAAGTTGTTGGGAGCGCCTCCCGGGTACCTGGGGCACCGGGAAACGCAGCCGTTGTTGACGCAGCAGAAGTTGAGCGGGACGGCGAGCGAGAGCTGCGATCTGTCGATTCTCCTTTTCGATGAGATTGAAAAGGCCGCGCAATCGCTGCTGCGTTTGCTGTTGGGAGTTTTGGACAAAGCAACTTTGCGCCTGGGCGATAGCACGCTCGTGAATTTCGAGAAGACGATTATTTTTCTGACCAGCAACCTGGGCGCGCGCGACATGAGCCGTGAGTTGAATCCGGAGTTCGGGTTCGAATCGCTTGTGCCGCCCAAGGATCTGGACAAGGACGACAAGCTGGAGCGCATCGGACGGAACGCGGTCCGCAAAACTTTTTCGCCGGAGTTCCTGAATCGAATCGACTCCGTAGTGACCTACCGGCCGCTTGATTTAGCGGCGCTGACGGCGATCCTGGATCAACAGATCGAGGACTTGCAGGATCATATTGACCGGCGGCTCGGGGAGCGGGCGTTCCGCATCGAAGTACCCGCGCGGGCGCGCAAATTTTTGCTCGAAAAGGGGACCAGCCCGGAGTATGGCGCGCGCGAGCTCAAGCGCGTCTTGCACCATCAGCTGATGCAGCCGCTGGCATCGATGGTGGTGGGCGGCGAGATCAACCCGGGCGCTAGCGTTCGCGCGGAGTTGGGTCCGCGCAAGGGGAAGCTCGTACTGCGGACGATGGATGACGGGGAATTGATACCGGCTTGCTAACGCGTCCGGTGCAGTAGGAGCGCGCGGCCCGGTAAGAGGCGATACTGATCGTGTGAGCGGAACACTGTACGTGGTGGCCACCCCGATTGGCAACCTGGAAGACATCACCCTGCGCGCCTTGCGCACTCTGCGGGAAGTGGATCAAATCGCATGCGAGGACACGCGGCAGACCCGCAAACTGCTGGACCGCCACGGCATCTCCAAGCCGCTGGTGAGCTATCACGAACACAACGAGCAAGCTCGCGCGGAGGAATTACTGCGCGATCTGGAGGCGGGCAAGAATATCGCGCTGGTGTCCGACGCCGGAACGCCGCTGATTGCCGATCCGGGGTATCGGCTGGTGGCGCAGGCACGGACGCTGGGCGTGACTGTTTCTCCGATACCCGGACCGTCGGCGCTGGTGAGCGCGCTGAGCGCATCCGGATTGCCGACGGACTCGTTTCTCTTCGGCGGCTTTCTTCCTGCCAAGAAGACTCAGCGCCGGAAGACGCTGGAGGAAATGAAGGAATATCCGGCGACCTTGGTTTTCTATGAAACGCCGCACCGGATCCTGGAAGCGCTGGAAGATATCGCGGACGTGCTGGGCCCTCGCCGGGTGACGATCGCGCGCGAGCTGACCAAGATTCACGAAGAGTTCCTGGCGGGCGAGGCGTCGGAATTGCGCGAAACTCTCGAGAAGCGCCCGTCCATCAAGGGGGAGATCACGCTGATGATCGCTAAACTCGAGGCTCATGTCGTGGAGACGATCTCGATTGAAGCGGCGTTTGACAAGCTGGTGGAGGCTGGCATGCCGCGGATGGATGCGATGAAGAAGGTGGCGCGCGAGCGAGGATTGTCGAAGCGCGAGGTTTATCAGAAGCTCAATGAGCGCTGAGGGTGGGGGATGGGACGCGGCGTGAAGGAGCGGGACAACAGCCAGCCCGGCAGACGTCGTGACTGGGCGGATACTGTCCAATGGCGCGCGGCAGGCATAAGCCGAAGCGCTCCTCGATCAGCTCGCGAATCATTTGCAAAAACTTGGGATGCACGCCGACCGTGGGGGCGCGCACCATATCCACGCCGCGCTCGCGCGCTATGGCTTGGGCTTCGGTGTCAAGATCGTAAATCACTTCAATGTGATCGGAGACGAACCCGATAGGCACGACCACCACACGCGCACTCGGATCCAGATCACGAAGAACGTCCGCAATATCCGGATCGAGCCAGGGCTGGCCGGGTGGTCCGCTACGGCTTTGATAAACCAGCCGCCAATCTTTGACATTCACGCTCTCAGCAACCAGCCGGCATGATTCTTGAAGCTGCTTCTGATAATCGCTGGTCTCCGCCATCGACAGCGGGATGCTGTGCGCCGTGAAAATGATCTGCGCGGGCCGGCCACCCAGCGCGCTGCGAACCTCCTCGGCCTGCGCTTCGATGAACAGAGGGTGATTGTAGAACTTGCGCAGCTTGTGGATCTCCGGCGCACCGTCTACTTCCGCTCGCGCTTGCTCGATGTTCTCCAGATACTGGCGGCAACCCGAGTAGGAGCTAAAGATGGAGGTGACAAAGGCGAGCGCTCTTCGCACCCCGTCCGTTCGCATTTGACGCAATGTGTCGGCGAGCATGGGATGCCAATTGCGATTGCCCCAATAGATGGGCAGTTGCAGACCATGACTGGCCAGCTCACCCTTGAGCGCCGCGATCAAGGCACGGTTATGATCGTTGATCGGGCTCTTGCCATCGAAGTGATGGTAATGTTCGGCGACCGCGAGCATCCGTTCACGAGGCACATTGCGGCCGCGCAGGACGTTTTCGAGAAACGGGATGACGTCATCCGGTTTTTCAGGTCCTCCGAAAGAGAGGACCAGGATTGCGTCGTACGCGGGCTCGGTCATGCATAACCATTGTAAGTGGCGTCTAACGCCAATGTCCGCGATGATAGCGCCAGCCGTTGCCATGGCGCTCCCAGCGATCCCTTTCCCAAACTGCGTGCGGATGCGGCGGCACCGCCCAGCGGCCATTCACCCAGGACCAGCGGCTTCCGTTCAAGTTCCAAAAGCCGTCCACCCAGACGTATCCTGGACCGGGGGCGTAGCCAACAGCGCCAACCGCATACGGCGCGGGCGGGGGCGGCACGCTGTAAGCCACGTAATTAGCCCTGTATCCGCCACCGCAAGCCACCATCGCGGATGATGCCAAAAGAATTCCTGAAAGAGCTGCAGATTTGATTTGCATCTTGACCTCACCCATTTGGATTGATGGATGAGGTGGATGGGTTGCGATGGTGAACGATCGATAACGTTAGGGATTATTGAGAAATTGCGACCGCAACCGGCGGGCTGCAGAACGTGGGTAGAGGCGGAACGCCGCTACAAACAGCGACGTCCACCGTGTTGCCCGTTAAGGTGGTCGGCAGAATCAAGTCGACTTGCTGCACTCCCATCAATCCGGGCGCCGGCCCCGCATAGTAGGGCTGCGCGACCACTTGCGAACCGATCAGTGCCGAGATCAGCTCAGTGCCGGAAAGGCCGGTGGCGTAGATTTGGATTACGCTGCCTGCCGCGGCAGGCTGCTTCGCGCTGTTCACGCTGTTGTCCTGATTGGCGATGCCATTCGCGAAGATACCTGGCGCAAAAGGCCCGAGATTGACGGTGAGAGGTGCACTCGCGACGCCGTCCACCGTGACCACAACTTGTGCCGTTATGCCTGAGCCCAGACTCGCCGGTACGACGAGGTTAATTTGAGTGGCATTGCTAAACAGGACTTGAGCAGGAATTCCGTTGAAAGTCACCGACACGTTTTGGCCGGAGAACTGCACTCCCATCAGCGTTGCAATTGACCCGGGGGCTAATGGCCCGGCCAAAAATGTCGCGCCGTTGACGGCGCTCTGGATGGACGGAGGCTGAACTGCAGGGGCTGCGATCACAAACGAAATAGCGACATTGTGAGTCCCCGCTAACGGCCCTGCGTTCACCGTGAGTGTAGCCTGGTAAGTTCCCGGCGCAAGCGTTCCCGGAGTTGCGTCCACCCGAATGGTGCCGTCGTTCTGTCCCTCGGTCGGAGACACATTTAACCAACCGCTACCGTTCAAGTAGTTTACCGACGCAGTCCACTGCAAGAGCCCGCCAGCCGAATTCTGGACTTGCACGTAATTGGTGGTCGTAACTCCGCCGGCTTGCGCCGTAAAGTTCAGCGTCGACTCCGGCACCAGCAACGCCGGGAAATACTGGGCATCGCAATCGCCAACGATGGAGCAATCGGCCGGCGGCGTGATCTGCTGGAAGCGAGGAATAGGATCCGTAGCGGTGGCCGTCTGAACGGTGGAGATGGGGCCGAGCGAGACGTTTTCGGCGGTGGTGGTTGAAGTGCCGTTACCGGAAGGGGCGATCGAAAGGAATGTGGGGAACTGAGCGCTTTCCTGGATGGAGGGGTTAGCGTCCACAACTTCATAGACCGCCACGCCGGATCCGTTGGTGAGCGTCACTTCGCTCATCGAATCCAGGGTCACGGTGCCGGGGCCGGGCAGGCCAGGCAAATAGGCTGGGGTTCCACCCGCGCCATTGGCATCCGTGTTCGGCACGAACGAAAGCAGCAGCGACGAGCTGGACCCCGGCGTGTACTTGCCGCCCGAAGCAGCTAAGCCGAGGTCGCCTCCCGCCGTTGGTTGCGTTGCATCGGAACCCGCTACCACGGTGGGCACAAAAATTCGCGCGCCCGGCGGAAAGCCCGAATATTGGACGACGATGCGGGTGCCCGTGTCAGCGTTCAGGTTTTGCGGGTCCGACTTTGGAGCGAAAGAATTGGCATATCCTTCCGTCGCACGGGTTGAAGTAAAACTCGCCCCGGACGCCAGAAAGCTTGCGAAGCTGGCGACGTTCTGGGCCAGTGGAGATCCGGCCTGGGTACAGATGAGTTCGCCCGAAAAGGCGACGTAGAGACCGTGGGTGGGCTGCCCAACCACGAGCTGATCGTTTGGAACTGAGAAGTCATTTGTACCGATCAATACCTGCATCGATTTCGCCGGATCGAAATCTAACTGACTAGCAGCTCCGCGCAGGCCGGTAATTTGAAGAGTAACTGAGCCGGAAGCGGATAAGGTAAAGGTAGCGCCGTTAAACACAAGGGTTCCGGGTCCGCCGAGGGTGGCTGGCGAGGCAATGGGTTGTGGCCCCGAACCGCTGTCGGCGGTGAACGAAATACCGCTCAAGGTGTTGGAGGAGGCGGAAGTCAGGCGGTTGGTGATGTTAACGTTTAAGAATATGAAAAGACTGATGTTCAGGGTAGCACTGGGCGCTCCGCCGGTGCAGGTGAAGAGAATATCACTGGTCCGTTCTGTGATACCTTCCCCATGAACGAGGGTGGACGAAGCTCCGGGAACACAGATTAAAGGAGCGGCGTTCGCGACGGGCAATACGGCGACGAACAAAATTAGGGCTAGGGCCGATGGAAAGCGCCGAAAAAATGGACGGAACATGAATGCTACCTTTTTCTGTAGCTTATCAGACGATCTTTTCGTTGTATATGAGTTTGATACACTAAATGAAATCGCTCTAACGTTTTATTACCTATGATTGCCTCTACATCCATCGCTGAAGAGATTGCCGCGCTCAAACAGCAGCGGCGCGCGATAATTCTGGCGCACCACTATCAAGATGCGGAGATTCAGGATCTGGCGGATGCGGTGGGGGATAGCCTGGAACTTGCACGGAAGGCCCAGGAATTCTCGGGCGACGTCATTGCATTCTGCGGCGTTTGGTTTATGGCAGAGACCGCTAAAGTTCTGAATCCGAAGAGGATCGTGGTGGTTCCGGATGCCGAAGCCAGCTGTAGCCTGGTGGAGAGCTGCCCTGTGGACCAGGTACGGGCGTACAAGAAGCTGCATCCCGACCATGTGATTGTCAGCTACATCAACACTTCGGTGGAAGTGAAGGCGGAGAGCGATATTCTTTGCACGTCGCGCAACGCGGTGCAAATTGTGAACTCCATTCCCGCCGACAAACCTATTCTTTTCCTGCCCGATATCAACCTTGGCAATTACGTAAGACAACAAACCGGGCGCGAGAATATGAGAATTTGGCAGGGCGCTTGCATTGTCCATGCCACGTTTGCGGCGCGCCGTCTAACGAAGGCGCGTGCGGAGCATCCCCAGGCTTTGGTGGCGGCGCATCCGGAGTGCCCTCCTGACGTACTGGCGATGGCGGATTTCATTGGATCCACCAGCGCGCTCGTCCAGTGGTGCGCGAGCTCCGAGGCGCCGGAATTTATCATCATGACAGAGAGTGGCGTATTGCGGTCGCTACAGAAACTGGCGCCTGCGAAGCGCTTCCACTTCATTCCGAACGAGAATTGCAATTGCAGCGAATGCCCTTACATGCGGCGCAACACACTGGAGAAGCTGCGAGAATGTTTATTGGGACTGGAGCCGCGTGTGGAGCTTTCGGACGACATCATCAGACGGGCCGCCGTTCCCATTGAGCGCATGCTGCGCGTGAGATAGCACTTGAATCAGCCTTTGAAGGACACTTTCGGGCGTCTGCACGACAACCTCCGGATCAGTGTGACCGATCGCTGCAATATTCGATGCTTCTACTGCATGCCGGAAGAGGATGTGAAATACGCGCCTCGCGAGGAAATCCTCACGTTCGAAGAAATCGAGCGCTTCGTGCGCGCGGCGGTGTCGCTGGGCGTAACGAAAATTCGCGTGACGGGCGGCGAGCCGCTGGTACGCAAGGATCTGCCGGTGTTGATCGCGAAATTGTGCGCGATTCCGGGCGTGCGCGATATCGCTCTTACTACCAACGGCGTGCTTTTGGCCCGGCACGCACAAGCGTTATACGATGCCGGTTTGCGGCGTGTGAACGTCCATCTGGACACGTTGGATCGCGAGCGCTTTCTCAAGATTACTCGCCGAGACGATCTAGGCAAGGTGCTGGAAGGCATCGATGCGGCGCAACGAATTGGTTTCAGCCCGATCAAGATTAACGCGGTGGCGGTGAAGAATCTGGTGGAGAATGACATCGTTCCCCTGGCGCGCTATGGCCGCGAGCGGGGCATCGAGATCCGGTTTATCGAGTTCATGCCGCTGGATTCGCAAGGCTTGTGGGCGCGCGAGAACGTACTGTCGGCGGACGAAATCATTGAGACGCTGTCGCGCGAAATTTCACCGCTGATGGAGATTCCAGATCGCGATCCGCGTGCCCCGGCCACCGATTACCGTTACGCGGATGGGGTGGGCAGCGTCGGATTCATCGCTTCGGTCACGCGCCCGTTCTGCCTCAACTGCAATCGCGTTCGGCTCACCAGTGACGGCAAGCTGCGGTATTGCTTGTTCGCCATCGAAGAGACCGACGTTCGCGCGTTGCTGCGCAATGGCGCGCCGGACGAAGAAATCGCCGCAGTGATCCGCGAAACAGTGCACAAGAAGTGGCTGGGTCACGAGATCAACACCGCTAAGTTTGTCGCTCCGCCGCGCCCGATGTACGCAATTGGGGGCTAGGAGTGGCGGATGATTCCTTCGATCTGATTGAGCAGGCCGTGGCGTCTGACGGCGCTGCGCCAGCTCTGGATCTACTGGCGCTAAAGTTCCTTACCGAAAAACAATATCCACAGTTGTTTGAGACGCGCTTGATGCAGAAGCGTCTGGAATTGGGACTTCCGTTGATACAACTGGGCGCGATCGAAGATCTGCCGGAGCCAAAGCGGAGCAGCTATGAAGAGGGCGTGAGGCAAGCCGCGCGGGAGGCCGGAACGCTGTTTCTTGCCGGCGGCGATATTCCGCATGCGTGGCCGTATTTTCGGGCAATCGGCGACCGGGAGACAATCGCTTCGGCTATTGAAGCGACGAAACAGCCCAACGAGCAGATGGACGCCTTGATCGATATCGCTCTTGGCGAGCGTGTTCATCCACGCAAGGGATTAGAGCTAGTGATCGCGCAGCACGGCATCTGCCGGGCGATTACTTATTTCGAGCAGTTCCCCGATCTTGAGAACCGCGAAGAGTGCCTGAAGCTGCTGGTTCGGACGCTCCATGCCGAGCTGATTGTGAACTTGAAAAGCGCCATCGAGCGCCAGGAAGGCGTGACGCCGCCCGACGATAGCCTTCCCGAATTGATGGCCGGACGGGATTGGCTTTTCGGCGAGTTCGATGCTTATGTCGACACATCGCACGTCATCGACGTAATCCGGTTCGCACTGGACTTGCGCGATCGAGGTGCTATCCGTCTGGCGTTGGAGCTGTGCGAATACGGCGCCCATTTGTCGCCGCAGTTCAGGATGCGCGGCGATGCGCCGTTCGATGACATTTATCGCGACCACGCCATTTACTTGCACGCATTGCTCGGTGAAGATTTGCAGCCCGCGATTGAGTACTTCAAGACGAAGATTGTGGCGCAGGACGATCCGATGGCAGCGGCCCGAAGTGCTCAAGTGTTGGTGGGGTTGCTGTTGCGTCACGAGCGCTACCGCGAAGCCGTACAAGTCTCACTGGAACATCTGAGCGGCATACCTGCCAATCAGTTGGCGTGTCCTAGCTTGTATCAGCTTTGCCAGCTCGCGGGCGATTCCGCACGCTTGAAAGCGCTGGCTCGCGAGCGCGGTGACTTACTCGGTTTCGCCGCCGGTGCCATCACATCTGGCGTAAATCATAAGTAACGGTTACTGTACACCCGGCCGGGCTCAATCGCGTCACAGATACATGCGCGGTGGAGACTTCATTTCAGGCTGGGGCAAGATCCTGCGCGGCAAATTGCCGCTGCTGTCGATTGAGATCACAAGCGAGTGCCCGCTTAGCTGTCCTGGTTGCTACGCCTACGGCGACCGGCACCTGGGTGGCGGAGTAACTCTGACGCAGTTGTCGGATTCGCGCGGCGAGAATCTGGTTCAGGGCATTTTGAGGCTGGTGGACCAGCATGATCCGATGCAATTGAGCTTAGTAGGAGGCGAGCCGTTGATGCGGCATCGCGAATTGAGCAAATTGCTTCCGATCCTGAGCGCGCGTGGAATCTACACCATGGTGGTTACAAGCGGGGTGATTCCTATACCCGAGGAATGGACATCGCTGCCGCGCGTGACTGTGGCCATTTCAGTGGACGGATTGCCCGAGCATCACGACGAGCGCCGCAAGCCCGCCACTTACGAACGTATTCTTCGCAACATCGCGGGGCGGAGAGTATATATTCATTGGACGGCAGTGCGCGCACACGTCCAGGATCCGAGCTATGCCGAACGCTATCTGGAATTCTGGAGCGCGCGCAAGGAAGTTCACCGCATATGGATGAGCGTATATACGCCACAACGGGGCGAGCAGAGCGCGGAGCGGCTAACGTCGGAAGATCGCAAACGGCTGGCCGACGCCATTCCAGAACTTGCCAGGAAATATCCCAAGTTTCTGATCAAAGGCGGGATGGCGCGCGCAATATTGAGTCCACCATCCAGCCCAGAGGAATGCGCATTCGCGCGGGTCTCGGCGAATTACACTGCCGATCTTCGTACGCGCGTTGCGCCGTGCGTTTTCGGGGGCGATCCCGACTGCTCGGAATGTGGCTGTGCGATCAGTTCCGCGCTGCATTGGATCACGAACGAAAAGGCGGGGCCGATCGCGGCGCGGCATTTATTGGATGGGTCGTTGAGGATCGGCGCGGCTGTAGCGAGGTTGAAGAAGGCGAGCTAGACCCAAACTGGCCACAGAGGAACGCCGATAAACGCGGATCGGTAAAATCTATTCTTCGTCGCTGGAGAGTTTCGCCAGTACCGAGAAATCCTCTAGTGTCGTTGTGTCGCCCTTCACTTCACCGTTAGTTGCCAGCTCGCGCAGAAGGCGGCGCATAATCTTGCCGCTGCGTGTTTTGGGAAGCGAATCGGTGAACCGGATATCGTCGGGTTTGGCGATGGGGCCGATTTCTTTGGCCACCCACTGACGCAGCAGATTTTTGTTTTCCTCGCTGGGCGCCTGTCCGCTCTTCAGCGTTACGAAGGCGGAAACGGCCTGGCCTTTCACGTCGTCGGGACGCCCTACCACCGCGGCCTCGGCCACCATGGGGTTCGCCACCAGCGCGGATTCTATTTCCATCGTACTGAGCCTGTGTCCGGCCACGTTCAACACATCGTCCACGCGGCCCATCAGCCAGAAATAGCCGTCGGAGTCGATGCGCGCACCGTCGCCGGAGAAGTACATCCCCGGGATCTGCGACCAGTATTGCTCCTTGTAGCGCTCCGGATCGCCATAGATAGTCCGCAACATGGAAGGCCAGGGTTGTTTGATGACCAGGAATCCTCCAGACCCTGGCGGCACGCTCACGCCTTCCCGAGTGACCACGTCGGCAATGATTCCGGGCAACGGCAGTGTGGCTGATCCAGGCTTGGTGGCGATGGCGCCAGGCAACGGTGAAATCATCGTAGCGCCGGTTTCCGTCTGCCACCAAGTATCGATGATCGGGCAGCGGCCGCCGCCAATCACTTCGCGGTACCACATCCAGGCTTCAGGATTGATGGGCTCCCCGACGCTGCCGAGCAGGCGCAACGAGCTGAGATCGTGCTTGCGAGGCCACTGCTCTCCCAACTTCATGAACGCGCGAATCGAGGTGGGAGCAGTGTAGAAGATGTTGACTTTGTATTTCTGGATGATGCGCCAAAAGCGATCGGGCTCCGGCCACGTGGGGCCGCCTTCGTACATCACTACGCTGGCGCCATTCTGCAGCATGCCGTAGACGACGTAGGTGTGGCCCGTAACCCACCCGATATCGGCGGAACACCAGAACGTGTCTTCGTCGCGCAAATCGAAAATCCATTTCGCGGTGATGTAGGAACCGACCGAGTAACCGCCGGTCGTGTGCAGAATTCCTTTGGGTTTGCCGGTGGTGCCGGACGTATAGAGCAGATAAAGCGGGTGCTCGGCATCTAGAGCCTCGGCCGGACAATCGTCGGACGCGGTCTCCATTAACTCGTGCCACCAATGATCGCGACCTGCGTGCATCGTGACGTTGCTGCCAGTACGCCGGTAGACCAACACGTTCTTTACCGTGGAGCACTGCGGCAGCGCCTGGTCCACCGCCTCCTTCAGCTTGACCTCCGTACCTCTTCGATATGCCCCGTCTTGCGTGATCACGGCCGACGCCCCGCAATCGTTGATGCGATCGATGAGCGCCTGCGCGGAAAATCCTCCGAACACGACGGTATGCGGAGCTCCGATACGCGCACAGGCCAGCATGGCGATCGGCAATTCAGGCACCATGCCCATGTAGATGGCGACGCGGTCGCCCTTCTTGACACCCAGCGACTTCAGCACGTTTGCGCACCGGGACACTTCGCGCAGCAGTTGCTGATAGGTGAGCGCGCGGGAATCGCCAGGCTCACCTTCCCATTGAATGGCGGCTTTGTTCTTGCGCCAGGTAGCGACGTGGCGGTCCAGGCAGTTGTAGGAAATATTCAGTTCTCCACCCAGAAACCATTTGGCGAACGGCAGCTTCCATTCGAGGACGCGATCCCATGGCTTGAACCAGTGCAGCTCGCGCGCGATTTTCGCCCAGAAACCTTCGGGGTCATCTTTCGCTTCCTTAAAGAGGCGCTCGTATTCGGCCCGGCTTTTGATTTGGGCGCCGGCCCGGAACTCGTCGGAAGGTTCGAAGATGCGCTGTTCGTTCAGAACGGAGTCGATGGCGTTCGATGACATGGCTTTCCATAGCATATCGCCGATGGGGACCGCTTCCTTTGGTCGCGGCAGAAGCGGCACGGTGTAGAATGAGCGTGGTGTAACGTGCTGGGGCGATAACTTCGGTCCCTTGCGCGCGTCTTACTCGTGGAGAATCTATGAGAAATTTCCTGATTGGACTGGTGGTGGGCGTCCTGCTCGTCGGACTCACCCTGCTGGTCCTGGTGTTTGCCGCCGCCCGATTCGCCGGGTCCTACGCCAACCGGCCCGTGACGGTCGCTGACGGCTCCACGCTGGTACTCGATCTGGAAGGCGACGTCCCCGAGCGTTTGCCAGCCGAAATCCCGATTCCGATACTGCAGAACCAGACGGCCCTGTCGGTGGAGCAGGTATGGGACGCGTTCCGGCGAGCAGCTACCGACACGCGCATCCACGGAATTCTGTTTGAACCGCGGGGCCTGGATATCGGCTGGGGCAAGATGGAGGAAATTCACGACGAGATCGTGCAGTTCAAGAAATCCGGGAAGCCGATCATTACCTATCTGCGCAGCCCCACGGCGCGCGAATACTACCTGGCGTCCGCCACGGACAAAATCTTTATCTCGCCGGAAGATTCGCTCGATCTCAAGGGATTGGCCGCCGAATCCATGTTCTTCAAGCAGACGCTCGACAAGGTGGGTGTCAAAGCCGAGGTCATTCACGCGGGGAAATACAAAGATGCCGGCGACGTTCTGACGCAAACCTCGATGTCACCCGAAACACGCGAGGTGCTGAACGCGATTCTGGATCAATACTACGGCAACCTGATCGCTACGGTGGCTGAGGGCCGCAAGAAGCAGCCCGATGCCGTGCGCGCGCTGATCGACGACGGGCCCTTCCTGGCGCGGGATGCACTCGCGGACGGTCTCATCGATTCCTTGGGCTATGAAGACCAAGCCGTGGGCGAAATGCAGAACCGCCTGAAGCAGAGCGCACTAAAAAGGATTTCGGGTAAGGCCTATGTGAAGGGTCAGAACCCCTCCGCCGCAGGTGGACACAGGATCGCACTGATTGTGGGACAGGGCATGATAACGGCGGGCACGGGGAATGAGACCGCCGACGACGAAAGCTTCACTGGGACCGGCTTCATCAAATTGCTCAAGCAAGTGGAGAACGACTCGTCGATCCAAGGCGTAATCATGAGGATCGATTCCCCAGGCGGCGATGCCGTGGCTTCCGACGACATCCTGCATGAGGCCAAGAACCTGAGCAAGAAAAAACCGATGGTGATTTCCATGAGCGACGAAGCGGCGTCGGGCGGATACTACGTGGCGGTGACCGGCGATCCCATCATCGCCTATCCCAACACACTCACCGGATCCATTGGCGTCATCTTTGCGAAATTCACGCTGCATGGGCTTTACGACAAGGTCGGCGTGGACGCGCAGTTGCTTACACGAGGCCGCTACGCAGACATCGAGTCTGAATACGTGCCGTTGAGCGATACCGCAAGACAGAAACTGACCGGGCAGATCGACGCGTTCTACCGCGCGTTTGTCAGCCGCGTGGCCGAGGGACGCAAGAGACAGTTCGATCAGATTGAGCCGCTGGCGCAGGGACGTGTTTGGGTGGGCGCTCAAGCCAAAGAGAATGGCCTAGTGGATCAGTTGGGCGGGCTGGACCGCGCCATCGAAGTACTCAAGCAGCAGGCGCACATGTCACCCTCAGACCGCGTCACCTTGGTGCCTTATCCTGGACGCCGCAGCGTCTTTGAGATGCTTTTGAGCCGCGCGGACCCTGCTGCGGCGGTCCAAATGCGACTGGAAAAAATACTCGGTAAGTTCCCGGTAGAGGCGCTATCGCAGCGAGGTTTCCTAAAAGTGATGCCCTATTCCGTTAACGTCCACTAGTCAGCGAAGGCCCTGAAGCTCCTTCGTTAGGGATTTGGCAGGCGTAGGCTTCTTCCAATCGGGCGAGTTGGCCCACGATGGAAAGCTTATCCATGTCGGGAAGCCGGTTCTCAAACCATTGAAAATAATTGCGGAAGGCGCGAAGGGTTCGCACAGCTCGCTCTTTATCAGGTTCCAGAAGGGCGCGCCGGAGGTTGTCTTGGATGAATCGGCTTCTTATAACCTCGACGTCCATGAGTCAGACTCCGCCGTCTAGCTTGGCATTTGGGGTTCCAAAGGATATTCGATCGTAGTACGTGGGGTGATCCCGTAATGAACCTGACGTTCTATAGCGATTACCTGATTCCGCACTAAGGTAGAAGTGAGAAGAGTGAATCATGAGTACCAGGCACGATCTGCGGCGTCAGGACAGGCGGCCGTGCGACCATAGCATCACGGTCCTGTGGCGAGATCTGGGCGGCCAAGATAAGTTCGCTAACGCGAAGGCTCTGGACATCTCCGAGTGCGGATTGAGCCTGCAAATGCCCGAGGCGCCGCCGAAGCAGGGATATCTCTCGCTACGCGCGCCAAAGCTAGGACTTTTGGGCCAAGCGTCGGTGCGCCATTGCTCGCGAACCAGCGGTTCCAAGTTTATAATCGGAGTTGAGTTTACTGGGGGGTTGCGTTGGACACCGAAGGATGCTGTTGGCTAGCCACTTGAGCCAGGCGCCGGTGGGCCCCATCGCGCGTACAAGTCTTATAGATGGCCAGTAACTCCCGCTTATCGTCTGCGTTTGCGTTACTGTTTTGCTGGTAGCAGCGAGCCGAGGCGACGAACGGACACTCGAACCGATCGCCGTTCACCATGAAAAATGGACAATTCGTTCCGTCGGCCTTGAGATGCTTGGCGTCGTTGGCCTGAACTGGCAGGATCTTTCCGTCTTTCTGCAGAGCCAGAACTGTCCTTTGAAGCAAAGGGTCGGCATCCGTCTGCGCGGTTACCAGGCTCTCCAAGGTCTGAAAACATCCATCGGCTATGGAGGTTGTCACCACATCCCGCCGCAAGCCCAGCGCGGAGCAAAAAGCGAAAGTGCGATTCAGGTGCTTGCGATCCGTGGGCACGATCTTCAACACGCCGGCGGGAACCGCCTCATCCATAAACTTCGGCAAGCCTGGCGGAAGCTCCTTGCCGGCGGAGAAACCGAGCAGATGTTCGATCTGGCGATCCACCAGGACGGACGTCTTGCGGAAGGACTCCAGTTTGATATTCACTTTGAGGCTGCTGGCCCGCTGGTTGATTTCGAGAATGTCCTCGGCCTCGGCACAGGCGTCGCCTGCGCTCTCCAGTGCGGCGGCGATAAACAAATCCGGTTCCAAATAGCGGCGTTGCAGAGATTCGTACGCAGTCTCGCCGAGCGATTCGCGCCATTGCTTTTGGACCGAGCTCATGACTTCTATAGCCGGAAAAAAGGGCAGGTTATCAAACATCCCGCCATCGGAGAACAGGACGTTGGTTGCGCCGGTGCCAGCCAAAACTTCCGCCTCCTGGCGTGGCGAGAATACGGCTGGAAATGCGCTGGAGCTGAGTGCCGACTTGACGAAGTCGTAGGCCGGGGTGGAGTCGATATCGCGCGGTAACAAGAGCGGGCGGCGACGGTTCAAGTCGGAGGTGGTCCCGAAGAAGGAAATAGACTGATCCGGATGAGCGGTGTCATGGTAAGGCTGCTGCGTGTTGAGGTCTATTCCGCGGCGGCCCTGGCCCAATAAAGTGCGGGCCGCATTCTCAATCAAGCTGGTGCCCATCAATGCGTTCTCAATGTCGAGACGATGAAGAGTTTCCTGGCGCACGCTCATCAAGAACTTCTTTACAGCCCGGGTGATGTGGCCGGCGACGAATTGGGAGGCAATCTCGGAGGTTTCGTCGAGCGGGATCAGAAACGCGGTGGAAATGGCATCAATCAGGGCAGGCGGGGCGCCGGCCGCGACGTAACCCGGGTCGGAGCGAATGCCCCGGCGTACCATACGGCGCAATTCCGCCGGAGAAAGATCGACATTGCGGGTGCGCACACCCAACTGCTTGGCTGCGTTCTTCAGAGCCTTGGTGAGTGCGACTTGTTTATCGACATGCAGGAAAGTAAGGCAAAGATGAGCGAGTAAATCCCAGCCGTCGTTTCGCTCAATCTTCGAAATGGCGCCCAGTGCGCCGCCCATGAGCGACCCCACCGACGCCCCAACGATCAGGTTTGGCCGAATACCGGCGCCCTGCATGGCCGCGATTACGCCGATGTGAAAAGCGCCACGAAAAACTCCGCCACTGGCCAGGAATACGACGCGGGGCTTTGCGGCGTTCAGGTGCCGGAATGGGACGGGCGGAAGATCCCGGGGCGGCTCATCATGAGCGGGGCGGTAGATCAACTTTCGAGTACAGGCGCCGCAAACTTCCCGGAGGCCCGGCGCTTCGTGGGTGATGAACGGGCTGCGGTCAGGAGCTACTTGCCTTAACAGGTCGGCGCAATCGATGGGATGTTTTCCCGGTTCTTGTTGCAGGCCGGCGACGGGATATTGCGACTTTTCGAGGATCCTTAGCCGCTCTCGATAGAGCGTTTCCATGGAGCGGAGGCAGCCAGAGGCGGCGCTCTTGAGAAGGTCTTTGCGCTCGGGCGCCAGATAGTTCTCAAACTTGATGTCTCTCTCTGGGGCAATCTCGTCGGCGAAGATAGGGAAGGCCGAGTAAGAGCGCGTGGCGGGTTCCTCCGTGGAGGTTTCAACTTCGGATACGGAAGATGCGGATGCGCTGGCTGCAACCCCAGCAGCCCGCTCCGGCTGGAGTTTCTCCATGGTGCGCACCCACAGCTCCATTTCGCTGACAAAGTTCGTCTGCCGGCACTCCAGCTTGGTATCGCGGCGGCGGGACAGCTCCAGACTGGTGAGAGCGGCCGTGACGATGTCGACGCGCTCGGGCGGCTCTTCGCCCGGCTCTTGCTGGTAAGGCTGGGTGGGAACGTTGTAGACCAGATGAATTCCTATATCCGACGGACTTTCGCCGCACAGCTCATTCGCTACCGTGGGATGTGCCTCGAGCCACGAGAACAACGCAGGTAAGGGGTTTTGCCGGACTGCCGCGCCATCGATCAGGTCCAGGCGTTTGGGCTGCGGACCGTGGCAGCGTTTGGAGAGCCATTGATTCACCCGGTCCGGATCGGTCAACTGCAATGGCGGGAACATACCGGGCACCGCCAAGGCAGCTAGCAGCGCATTCACAATGGGAGTGCCCGGCGCTCCCCATAACTGCTGGTTGCTCAGCCCAGGGATCTCCTGCAGCGGCGCCGCAACGAGGAGGAGCTCCATGGAGCCGGAGAATTGCACCGGCTGGCCGGAGTCCGGCGGATTACCGATGACCGGTCCTTCCGGTTCGTGCGGCCCTGTCCAGAAAAGCGAGAATAGCTTGCGGTGAAGGGTGTAACGATGGAGAACTCCACGAACGACTCCGAGTTCCGAAAGCAAATGCCGAATTGCTCCGCCCACCTTAAATCGAAACAACACCACCAGTGCCAGCACCAAGACGATGGCGCTCCCAGAAAATAGCCACACGTCGTAGTGGGCTAAGCTTTTGATGAAGTGCAGGATATATTGCGCTATCGGGCCGCCGCCTCCGAATCTCGAAAGATGTCCGAATCGCGACCTCCAGCTTGGGTCGATCAGAGACATCAAACGGTACAAGCAGAAAACCACGATTCTGAGAACCACGCCGGCCCCGAGCCCGACCAACCCGACGCCAACGCCCCAGGCGGCCCAGCCAAAAAGGGGCCGGGGAAATCGCCGTGATGGTGTCCCTTTTCGTTCTTCGACCGTGAATTGCGGAGAAAAGCAGAGGTGCAGAATAACTTTCAACACAATCCAAGTCAAACCGGCATAAAACCGCACTCTCTCCAGGCGGGGATATCCGTAGCGCTCTTTGAACCGGACCCGCGAGACCACGGTTCTGGAGATATCGCGGACCGACACGCGCAACCCAGCCAACCACAAGCCCAGCTTTACCAACCGGTAATAATTGCGCCGCGCCTCCACCTCTTCTTCTTTCAGTTGTGGGGGAAGCGCTTGCGCGGAAAGGTCGGATACAGGCGGCTTATCCGCGAAGAAATCCACCGGGTCGGGTATGGCATTCCAGATGACGTCCAGGGGTTCCCAGGTGATGGCGTCCAGATAGCGTCGGTACCAGCCCCAGCGCTGGACCTCACGCTCCTGAGGTGGTCCGCTGGCGGCGAGTTCGCGATAACAGCGTTCCATTGCCGCCGCCGATAGCGCGCCCGTGGAGATGCCGGCGGCTACTCTGGGTGCGCGGCGGTCTGCGGCCAGGTAGGCGTGGATAACACCCGCCGAGAACGCAGCTCCCTTAATGCCGGCCGTAAAGCATACCGCTTCCCCGCCCGGCGGGCTTGCCTGATTAGCCATACAGATTAGTGAAATCCTACCACTATTTCCCACATAGTCAAGCCTTATTAATATTGATTAGCGCCTTATACGGACACAAAAGATTTCGCGATAGCAACGCCTCTGGATTCAATCGTAACCAACGCTGACCCAAATTGACTTTCAGGCCCGCGTGTGAAAGGTTGAAGATTCGCATGACGGAAAGCCACCCGCACCGGTTGATTGTTGGAATAACGGGCGCAACAGGTGCAATCTTTGGAGTCCGGTTGCTCGAAGCACTACGCGGGTCGGCTGTCGAGACGCATCTGATTGTCAGCAAATGGGGCGCGCAGACGCTGGCGGAGGAAACTTCTTACTCGTTGGACCGAGTGCGGCAACTGGCCACTTGTGCATACCAGGCCACGGACCAAGGGGCGCCGGTTTCGAGCGGCTCGTTTCTCACATCGGGCATGGTGGTGGCTCCGTGCAGCGTGCGGACACTGGCGGCGATCGCGAGCGGCCAGGGCGACAACCTGATCCACCGGGCGGCCGACGTGATACTCAAAGAACGCCGCAAGCTGGTGCTACTGGTGCGCGAGACGCCATTCAACGAAATCCATCTGGAGAATATGTTGAAACTAGCGCGGATGGGCGTCGTGATTCTGCCACCGCTGCCGGCGTTCTACAATCATCCGCAATCGCTCGAAGCGATGGTGGATCACGTGGTGATGCGCACGTTGGATCAGTTTGGGATCCACACCGATCTGGCGGAACGGTGGGGCAGCGAAGTGCCGGTGCCGCGGGGCGGAAAAATCTTCGAACCATAGCGTCCTGGGAGCTAAAGCTGGCACATCAGCGTTTAGAAGCCAGGTTCTTGCCGGCCGCTGGCTTGCCGGACTGAATCGGTGATTTCCTTGTAACAGCGCTCTTGGCAACGGGAGCGGCAACAGGATCCACAACACTTCGGAGCAGAACAAAAAACACGAGGAGAGCACTGGGCCAGACCTGGAGGATCAATCGATCGAACGAACTCTGAACTTGCCATGCCAGGGCGTAGGGGGTCATCAAATACACTGCGCAATACGACAAAAAAACGAGGACCAGAGCGGCTGTGGCAATGCGCAATGCTGGTCGATAGCGCTCCTCTATTTGCCAGCGCAGAAGAATGCCGAGAATCGCCAGCAGGATCAATGGATGCGCCACTCCGGAGCCAAGATGGAGGAGGTTATCCAAGAATCCCTTAGCCACCTCCACATACCGGCTGACGTCGTGCAATCGTGCAAAGCCTGAGGCTCGCTGAATGACCAGCGGGTCCACCGCAGGCGCGAGGAAGAACTTAAGCCACAGGGTGAGGAGTATGCCGGGGGCAACGCCCGCCAGTAGCCAGCCGCCGCGGACCAAAGCAGTTCCACCGCGCCGCTGCCAAAAAGTGAAGCCAAAGAACACGATCAGGATGCAGACTAGAAAAGCGATTCCTTCATTTTTGGTCCAGGCAGCCAAACCGGCGCAGAGCCCTGCCCAGAATAACGCCCGTGAGTCTGCGAGAAAAATGAGAGCGATTGCGCCGAGGTAGTAAAAAGCGAGTGGGATATCGGCGTATTGCGATGGAGCCCAAACCAGCAACGACGTAGTGGAGAGAATCACAAGGCCCGCTAATAACACCGAAGCCGTACCACGCAGGAGCGCGACCGCGCTAACCAGAAGCGCAATGAGCGCCGCGAAGAATACTAGCGCAGTGACGGTGGGAGCGATCATGTCTAGGGAGCCGCCGGCTTTCCAGGCGCGCGCGACGAAGGCGGGGAGCAGCAGGGGATAATCGGGATGACTATTGTTCAGCAGAGGCGATAACGCATAGCGCCATGCGCCGCTGGGGTCAGCCAGAAACTTGGCGCGCAGGTTCCAAAGCGGCCCAGGCGTCCCAGTCGCCAACCGGGAGGGCAATCGCCATCTGAACCACGCGAAACCCATGCGATCACCAGGACCATTCCGAAAGCAATAGCCAGGAGCCAGGTCCAACGAAAGCCAGGCGTGGTCGCGTCGGAACTGGAGCGCGCACTGCGGCTGGATCGCGAACGGAAATACTGCCAAGCCAGGCCGACGACGAGCGCGATGTCGGTTCCAAAAATGGCGGGCGGCGTAGCAAGTCCGGCGACATCCAAGAGTAGAAAAACGATGGAGGTTAATCCGACGCCAATGCCCGTTCCCAAGGCTGGAACAAATAGGATCGCTGCCCAACGGGGCTGCATGTTCCGCACCGGATCGAAGGCTTGAACCAGCAGAAAGCCGATCAGCAAAGCCAACAGAATGGAGGTAGCTTGCAGCATCTAGCGCGCCTCGTTCCTGTAGAGGACAGCGCCGTTCCCAAAGTCTTTCACCAGCGCCAAGCCATGATCCCTGCCAAACTGGATCACATCCAGTGGCTTTGAAAAGTCCCCGATCACCCATTCGGCGTCCGGGTTCAGGGGTTGATCGGTTACCAAACGGGGCGCCAGCGTATATTGAAGGCCGTTATACAAAACCGCGCTTAAAGTCTCGCCGGCCGGGACGTCGGAAACATAGCCGAGAATCCCCGTTGCAGCAAGGGCGGACATCAGTTCCTGAAAGCGGGCCGCCTGCTCCCCCAATTTTGTAGACATCGGCGTTGGATCCGGCCTCCTCTACGGTGGCGCCGTAAAAGTCCACCATGCTCCAGAGAGCCAACAGGGCGACAGCCGCGCACCCGATGAGGACCTGTGCGGAAGAGGTTGCTTCATTCATCACCTAGGGAAGAAGCGCAACCTGCTTCAAAGCCCCTGCTGCATCACCATGCGCCCTTGGTAAGCGTCCAACACTTCATTGACCTGGCCATCCATCACCACGGAACCATGATCAATCCATACGGCACGGTCGCACATTTCGCGGACGGGGCCTTCGTAATGCGACACGAATAGCATCGATTTGCCGGCGCGGCGGAAGGAGACCAAGGCCTCCTTGCTCTTCTGCTGAAAGCTGGCGTCTCCGACGGCCAGAACCTCGTCGATCAGCAGAATATCGGGTTCGCATTGAATGGCGATCGAAAAGGCCAGCCGGACGACCATGCCGCTGGAGTAAGTGCGTAGCGGATCGTCAATGAATTCCCCGATGCCGGAAAACTCCACAATGCGGTCGAACAGCTCGTTGGTCTTGCGCTTACTGAGCCCCAGCAGCGCCGCGTTCAGCACCAGATTCTCCGCACCGGTCAAATCCGGATGGAATCCGGAGCCCAGTTCAAGCAGCGCCGCAATCCGGCCGTTGACGTGTACCTGGCCTTGATCCGGCAAGGTTAAGCCCGCCGCCAAGCTGAGCAGCGTGCTTTTTCCGGCCCCGTTGGAGCCGACAATCGCCAAACTCTCGCCGTGTTCCACTCGAAACGAAACATCCCGCAATGCGTAGAAGGGCTCGTTGTGAACTTTACCAAACCAGCGAGTGATATGGGTCCGCAATAACTGGCGTCCCGTACTATGAGGGAACCACTTGGAGACGTTCTGAAATTCGATCAGCATGCCAGCCTACAAGCGCGCATAGAAACCATTTTTCAACTTCGCGAATACAAACATTCCCGTGCCGAACATGCCGACCGAGACGATGGCTAGTCGAAACAGCGTGCCACGGACTGGCGCATGGCCATCGAGCAAGACATTGCGCATCATCAGAACCAACGCGGCTACCGGGTTAATTTGATACAACCCACGGAAACGAACCGGAATGAGCGCGAAGGAATAGAAGATCGGCACCAGCCAGAATAGCACCGTATTGGTGGACTCCACGATATAGCGGGTATCCCGCACATAAACATTCAGTGCCGAAAAAGCCAGCGCCAATCCCATCACGAACAGAATCTCCAGACCCCAGATCAGCGGCAGCCAGAGCCAGTGGATGTTTACGCCGCGTCCGAATACCAGGATGATGCTGAGCAGAAGCGCGATCTGTATCAGCAGATGCAGGCAATTCGACAAAACGCTCGCGATGGGAAATACCTGCCGTGGCACCGGGACTCTCTTGATGAGCGGAGCATTGTCCAATATCGACGACGAGCCCGTGACCCATGCCAGCGAGAAAAAATTAAACGGAACCAAGCCACACAAAACAGACAGCGGAAAATTCCTGTCGTGCGGTTGAGCGAAGATCTTGGTGAAAATGAAAGTCAAGAGTCCCATCATGATCAATGGGTTGATGAGCGACCATAACATGCCCAGGGACATGTTGCGATAGCGGACTTTGAAGTCCTTCTCCACCAGGTTGCGAATTAAGAAAAGATAGTCGCCGTTCCACATGAGGTATTCCAATCTGTCGGGCTACGATTTCACAATTATACGCCGCCGGCCCAATGGCTGACGTTTCAGGCTAATGCAAGAGGCAGGCTGGAGCGGGATCTGGAGCGCCTATTGAACCTCGCGGCCCCGGCATGCTTCAATATGAGAGACACCCCTTCCCGAGAACACTGGAGGACAATCCGAATTGAATGCTGCAATCCTCGCCCTGGAGGACGGGACGGTCTTCGAGGGCAAGAGCTTTGGTGCGCCGAAAGACAGCTTGGGGGAAGTGGTCTTCAATACCGCTATCACCGGCTACCAGGAGATTTTCACCGATCCATCCTATGCCGGCCAGATCGTGGTTCTGACCAACCCGCAAATTGGCAATTACGGCGCTAACGTATACGATCAAGAAGCTGCGCGGCCCTATATTGAAGGCCTGGTGGTTCGGGAGTTCTCGAGCGTGGCGAGCAACTGGCGATCGGAAGAAAATGCGGAACAGTTTCTTGCGGAAAACGGGATTCCCGTAGCCGCCGAGATCGACACGCGCGCGCTGGTGCGCCATCTGCGGACGCGCGGCGTGATGCGCGGCGTTCTTTCGGTGGGTGACCGGGATCGCAAGGAATTGATCGAACGCGCGCGGCAGGCTCCGTCGATGGCGGGGCTGGATCTGGCAACGCGCGTATCCACCGCATCGAAATATTCCTGGGACCAACCGGTGACGCCCTGCTGCTCGTCCGATTCACTAGCTAAACCGGCTGAGCAGTTCTGCCACGTGGTGGCGTACGACTATGGCATCAAGCGCAACATTCTGCGTCGATTGGTGCACGTGGGCGCGCGCGTAACGGTGGTGCCCGCGCTCACGTCGGCCGAAGACGTGCTGGCCCTCAAGCCCGATGGCGTGTTTCTGTCGAACGGACCCGGCGACCCGGAGCCACTCGAGTTCCAGGCGCGGCAGGTCCGCAAACTGATCGGCAAGAAGCCGGTGTTCGGCATCTGCCTGGGCCACCAGATTCTAGGCCTGGCGCTGGGCGGCAAGACCTACAAGCTCAAATTCGGGCACCGCGGCGCGAATCATCCTGTCCTGAACCGAACGACTGACAAGGTGGAGATTACGTCGCACAATCACGGTTTCGCGGTGGATCCCGATTCGCTGAACGTAAACGAAGTGGACCTGACGCACATCAATCTGAACGATCAGACGCTGGAAGGCTTCCGGCATCGCAGCGAACCCGTGTTCTGCGTGCAATATCATCCCGAGGCGGCGCCGGGTCCGCACGATTCCCATTACCTGTTTGACGACTTCATGCAAATGATCAAGGATTACGGATCCCGGTAATGCCCCGACGCAACGATATTCATCGCATCCTGATCGTCGGTTCCGGACCCATCATCATCGGGCAGGCTTGCGAATTCGACTACTCCGGCGCGCAAGCATGCAAGGCGCTCAAGGCCGATGGCTATGAAGTGGTCCTGATCAATTCCAACCCGGCCACCATCATGACCGATCCAGATCTGGCGGACCGCACCTACGTGGAACCACTGAGCGTGGCCTTTGCCGAGGAAGTAATCCGCCGCGAGCGGCCCGATGCACTACTTTCGACAGTCGGCGGTCAGACGGGTCTCAACTTGTCGGTCGATTTGGCGGAAGCGGGCGTACTCGACAAATACGGTGTCGAATTGATCGGCGCCAAGATCGAATCCATCAAGAAGGCTGAAGACCGCTTGCTTTTCAAGGATGCGATGCGGAAGATCGGCCTGGAGACGCCACAATCGCAACTGGTGAACAACGTCGATGACGGATTGGCCTTCGCCAACCGCATCGGATATCCGGTGATTTTGCGGGCCAGCTTTACACTCGGCGGTTCGGGCGGCGGCATTGCTTATAATCGCGAAGACCTCATCGAGATTTTGGAGCGCGGGCTGGATCTTTCGCCGGTGCACGAGGTCTTGATCGAAGAGAGCGTGCTGGGTTGGAAGGAGTTTGAGCTGGAGGTGATGCGCGATCTGGCCGACAACGCCATTATCGTGTGTTCCATCGAAAACTTCGACCCGATGGGCGTCCACACTGGCGATTCCATCACTGTGGCGCCGGCGCAAACGCTCACCGATCGCGAGTATCAGATGATGCGCGACGCGTCTTTACGCTGCTTGCGTGAAATCGGCGTAGACACCGGCGGATCGAACGTTCAATTCGCCATCAATCCGGAAAACGGCCGCATGGTGATTGTGGAGATGAATCCGCGGGTGTCGCGCAGTTCCGCGCTCGCGTCCAAAGCCACCGGCTTTCCGATCGCCAAGATCGCAGCGAAGCTGGCGGTGGGTTATCGTTTGGATGAAATTAAGAACGATATAACCGAACTAACGCCAGCCTGTTTTGAGCCGACGCTGGATTACGTGGTAGTGAAGATCCCGCGCTGGCAGTTCGAAAAATTCCCGGGCGCCGAGCCGGTACTCGGAACGCAAATGAAATCGGTGGGCGAAGTGATGGCCATCGGCCGGACGTTCAAGCAGGCGCTCTCGAAAGGGCTGCGGAGTCTCGAGACCGGCAAAGCGGTCACCTCCGAAACGTTCGACCCGGCGCTCATCCGGCAGCGCCTGATCACTCCGAATCCCGAGCGTTTGGGTTATATCCGCTTCGCGCTGGAGCAGGGGTGGACCGTGGAACAGATCCACGAGATCACTTCCATCGATCCATGGTTCCTTAAGCAGCTTCGCGAAATGGCGGATCAGGAACGCGATCTGTCGGGCCAAAGCTTAACCGCACTTTCGCGAGACCAGATCCTTCACGCCAAGCGTGAAGGCCTCTCAGATCCGCGGCTGGGGCGTTTGTTGGGATCCGATGCCAACACTGTGCGGGCACGCCGCAAGGAGCTCGGCGTCACCGCCGTCTTCAATCGCGTGGATACGTGCGCGGCGGAATTTGAAAGCTTCACGCCCTATCTTTATTCGAGCTACGAATCGGAAAACGAAGCCGATCCTAGCAATCGCAAGAAGGTGATGATCCTGGGCAGCGGTCCCAACCGGATCGGCCAGGGCATCGAGTTCGATTATTGCTGCTGCCACGCCGCCTACGCGCTTGCCGAGTTCGATCACGAATCGATTATGGTCAATTGCAATCCGGAGACAGTCTCAACGGATTACGACACCAGCGATCGCCTCTATTTCGAGCCGCTCACGCTCGAAGAGGTTCTGAACATTTGCGACGTCGAGAAGCCGGATGGCGTTATCGTACAATTCGGCGGACAGACTCCGCTGAACCTGGCACTGCCGCTCCAGGCTGCGGGCGTCCCCATTATCGGCACCGACCCCAACGATATCGATCTGGCCGAGGATCGCAAATTATTTGGCAAGCTGCTGGACGATCTCGGGATTCCATCGCCTGAAAACGGCACGGCCACCAGCGCCGAAGAAGCCTGCGCCGTCGCTCGCCGATTGGGTTACCCGGTGCTGGTGCGCCCCAGCTACGTGCTTGGCGGGCGCGCCATGGTGATCGCCTACGACGAGGAGATGGTCCGGCGCTACATGCACGAGGCGGTGGTTTTCTCGCAAGAGCGGCCGGTGCTGATCGACCGGTTCCTAGAAGACGCCACCGAAGTAGATGTGGATGCACTCGCGGATCAGGAGGGGAACGTGCTGATCGCGGGCATCATGGAGCACATCGAAGAGGCCGGCGTGCATTCGGGCGACAGCTCCTGCGTTTTGCCGCCACAGGGGCTTTCCGGCGCGGTGCTCAAGACCATTCAGGATTACACGGAGCGGCTGGCGCGCGCGCTGCATGTGATCGGCCTGATGAACGTGCAGTACGCGATCAAAGAGGGTAAGGTGTACGTGTTGGAAGTGAACCCGCGGGCGTCGCGCACGGTTCCGTATGTCAGCAAAGCAACCGGCGTGCCGCTACCGAAGCTGGCAGTCGGCTTGATGCTCGGAAAAAAGCTCCTCGACTTCAAACATCTGACTGGAGGCCGCACATCCGGGGTTCTTCCGGTGCCGCAATGCTTCGTAAAATCGCCCGTTTTCCCCTTCGGAAAATTTCCGGGAGTGGATCCCGCACTCGGACCTGAGATGCGATCGACCGGCGAAGTGATGGGCGTCGGCGAGAACTTCGGTGAAGCGTTTAGCAAGGCTCAGTTGAGTGCAGGCACTCCCCTGCCCGATAGCGGCGTGGTCTTCATCAGCGTGAACGATCGCGACAAAGCGGCTGCCGTGGAAGTTGCCGCCAAGTTTGCCGAGCAGGGATTCCAGCTGGCGGCCACGCGCGGCACAGCGGCAGTCTTGAAGGCCGCCGGGCTAGAAGTAAAGACCGTGTTCAAAGTGAACGAGGGACGTCCAAACGCGGTGGACATCATGAAGGCAGGTTCGGTGAAACTGGTGATCTATACCACCACCGGCGGTCACACTTTCAAGGACGAGCGCGACATCCGGCGCACAGCCATCGCATACCGCGTTCCCTGCATTACCACGATCAGCGGGGCAAAGGCCGCGGCGCAAGCCATCGTTTCGCGCAAACGCGATCCGATCCGGGTATGGAGCCTGCAGGAAATTCACAGACCGGCAGGCGTTGCTAGCGGTTCGTAGCCCTAACGCTGGCTCGCTTCGCCGGCCTGAACTCGGCGATTGAAATCAGCGGACTTTCCACGCGGCACGCTCAACACTTGCCATCGATCACTGCAAAAGTGCTTCGCCAGAAAAACGATCTGACCGCAATGGTACGAGTAATGCGCCACCTGCCGGTTGATGGCTTGCATCACCGAATGCGCTTCGCCGCGTATCGTGATAGTGCGGCCGAGGTCGGCATCTGAAAGAGACTCCAGCGTACCGAGCAGGCGTTGCCAGCCATCCTCCCACATTTCGAGCAATGCTTCGCCAGTGGGCGGCGGGTTGGAGAACTCTTCATCCCGGTCGCGACCCGGCTTCTCGCCGTCGCTGGTCAGAAAATCTGTCCAGCGCGAGCACATGTTCCCGGCCATGTGCTTCACGATCACCGCGATCGAGTTCATTTCTCCGTCGAGAACGGCAAAGAGCTGCTCATCGCTCAACTGTTGCAGCGCGCGCTCGACAAGCTTCTTGTAGTAGCGGAAGATCCCGATGGAATCTTCCAGGTACGACGTGGTGAATTGAAGCGCCATGCCTACATATTGGCAGAATAGAAACAGCGAGGATAATTGAAATGAAAATCGGCATTATCGGTTCCGGCAATGTGGGCGGCGCGCTGGGCAGCCGCTGGGCGAAACTAGGTCACGAGGTCATCTTTGGCACCCGCAACCCGCAGGGCCTGGATGTGCAACAACTATCCGCTCGGGCCAGCGGTAAGACAAGCGCGGCCACTCTGGCGGACGCTGCGCGCGACGGCGAGGTCTTGCTGCTTGCTACACCGTGGCCCGCCACACAGCAAATCGTCTCAGGCTTGGGCGACGTGCACGGCAAAATCCTGATTGACGCCACCAACCCGCTGCTGCCGGACCTTTCGGGCTTGACGCACGGAACCACCACCTCAGGCGGCGAGCAGGTGGCCAGTTGGGCCCACGGCGCAAAAGTGGTGAAGGCGTTCAACACGGTGGGAGCGAACATCATGGCTGATCCAGCCTTCGAGGGCCATAAGCCCGTGATGTTCTACTGCGGCGACGACGCGCAGGCCAAGCAGGTTGTCAAGAAACTGATCGACGAACTGGTCTTCGAGGCTGTGGATGCCGGGCCACTCACGCAGGCCCGCCTGCTGGAGCCGTTCGCATTGCTTTGGATCTCGATGGCTCTGGTGCATGGGTTGGGCCGGGATTTCGCTTTCGAACTCCTGCGCCGCAATCCAGCTAAGTCTTGATCACTGGGGCTTGATGGCTTCGCGTAAGTACGCAAGTATCGACGCGAGCTCGGTATCGTTGTAGGCTCCGACCACTGATGCGTGATGCCACGCGCTCCCTTCGGCGACCTTCAATGCGCTGGGCTCCACGGTCCGCAGCACGGGCGGCGCGGACGTAAGATCGTAAAACAGCGCACGGGTCTTGCCCTGGCTCACGATGAGCGCGGGCATAGCTTCACCATCCAGCTTGGCGGTGCGGACGTCGGGAGTCGAGAGCGCGCGTAGCGCGGAGACATCGGCCGGAATGTTGGCGATGGGAGTCGTTACCGAAATTCCGATGCCATTCACTTCGTGACAGGTCGAACACCGTCCGAAGCCGCGCACAGCGTCGAAGAACAATGCACGACCTTGCTCGGCTTCTGGGGAAAGCGGTTTTTCCACGGGTCCGGCGGCGCCGGGACCAGGGCCGAGATTAACGGACGGATTCGTGATTCCATTCAAGCTCGCGACATAGGCAACCACAGCCGCCAAATCGGACCGCGATAAGGTTGTTCCAAATGCGGGCATCGCGGTGCCCGGCAGTCCTCGCATGACGGTGTTCGTGATGTAGGCTTGGTCGAACCCGCGTCCCGCTAGTCTGGGCGCACCGGCGGGAGCGCCACGCGCTCCGTGACAGTATCCTGTCGCGCACGATTGCGCGAAGACCTTCTCACCTAAACTCTGCGACCATCCCAGCGCCGTCATCGTCAAGAACAAAAACGCCCACTTCATTTGGACGCCTCCGGAAGTGCAAATACGATCAACGTGGAACCTCCGCGCCAGTTCTGATCGGGAAACAGCGGAGCAAGCTGCGCGCCAGTGATGGACTGTTGCCAACCGGTAGGAGTCGCGATGAACTGCCGCCCGCCGATGGAATACGAAACCGATGACCCACGATTGCCTGCGCCGGTTTGATAGCTCCACAGCTTGTTGCCGGTGCGCGCGTCCAGCGCGAAGAAGTCGCCCTCGGGATTGCCGGTGAACACCAGATCGCCCGCGGTGGCAAGCACCGAAGCCAGCAGCACGTATCGATACGGCATGCTCCAGACACGCTTGCGCGTAATGGGATCCCACGCATCCAGGTGGCTATAGGTTTTGCGATCCGGCGGAAGCTTGAACGAAAACCCGCCGTTGGCGTGAAAGCGGCCCTCGCTCGCTTCCGTGGACGTAGAGGTTAGGTCATTACAGACTTCGTTGATGGGCGCGTAGACATAACCGGTGCGCGGCGAGTACGCCATCGAGTTCCAACTCTTCGCACCGGCGGCACTGGGACAGGTGTTCACCACTTTGCCTGCTTCCGGCTCTCGACGGCCCACTAGTTTGCCGTCTTCAGTGATGCCCGAAATCCACGTTTGCAACTCGGGCATGGAGAATGCGCCGATAAATTCCCCGGTCACTCGATCCAGCACGAACGTCACACCGCTCTTATTCATGTGGACCAGCAACTTTCGCATCTGACCGTTGATCGGGCGGTCGATCAGCACGCATTCATACGCCGAATCGAAGTCCCACAAATCGTCAGGAACCTCCTGGTGATACCAGCGCAGCTTGCCGGTGTCGGCATCGAGAGCCACCACGCTGGCCGTGTAAAGATTGGCTTCCTTCCCCTTCGCGCCCGGCACCAACCGATCTTCGTCGTTGAAATCGCCGCCTGCGTTGCCCGTGCCCCAATAGACCAGGTTCAGCGCGGGATCGAACGAGCCGGTCATCCAGGGAGCGCCGCCGCCCAACTTCCAGCTATCGCCCTTCCACGTCTCGTGACCTTTTTCTCCGGGGCCTGGAATGACGTACCAGCGCCACGCGAAGCGCCCGTTCTTGGTGTAGAACGCCGTCAAGTAACCGCGATGCGCGGCGTCGCCGCCGGTGCCTCCGACGATGACCTTGTCCTTCACTACCAGCGGCGCGGCCGTGATGTCGCAGCCGCACTGGCGCGGATCGTCCACGGCAACCTTCCATTGTTCGACGCCGGTCTTCTGATCCAGCGCGACCAGGTAATTGTCGGTGGTCCCGAAGAATACTTTGCCGTCGCTGACCGCTACGCCGCGGTTTTGCAGGAACGTCATGCCGCCGGGCTTTCCCGGCCTCGGAGTCGGATATTTGTAGTGCCAGAGCACTTGGCCGGTGGCGGCATCGAGCGCGAACACCTGGATGCGTGGCGTGATCAGGTACATGACGCCATCCACGACGATGGGCGTGGCCTGGAGATTCTCCGCGTAGTCGCCGGTCTGGAATTGCCACACCGGCACGAGATTTTTCACGTTGGCGGTGTTGATTTGGCCGAGCGCGCTGTATCGCCAGGAAAGCTGCGTACCGCCGTAATGGGGCCAATCCGAATGCGTCGCGCCGTCCGGCGTTTGGGCTTGAGCGCACGCTGCCGCAAGGGCGAGCAGGGCCAGCAGAAATCGCATAGTGTCCCATCATATTAGAAACTGGAGTGGCGACGCGCTCAGGAGCTGTGAAAAGGTAAAATCAAAGAAACACGCTTCTGCATCGCAGACCGCGTGTTCAGTATCTATTACAACTAAACTATGCCAACTGCCTACATTTGCCAAGGCGTCCGGACGCCTATCGGACGCTATGCTGGAGCGCTTTCCGGAGTCCGCCCGGATGATCTGGCGGCCCACACGCTGGCCACGCTGCGCGCCAAGTTTCCCAAGAGCGATTGGGCCGCGATCGACGAAGTGGTGCTGGGTTGCGCCAACCAATCGGGCGAAGATAATCGCAATGTCGCGAGGATGGCGCTGCTGCTCTCCGGCATTCCGCACACGGTGCCGGGCGTCACCGTGAATCGTTTGTGCGCCTCTGGAATGGAAGCGGTCGCGGTGGCGTCGCGAGCCATCGGCACGGGCGAGATGTCGATCGCCATCGCCGGCGGCGTCGAAAGCATGAGCCGCGCGCCGTTCGTGATGGGGAAGGCGACCACGCCGTTTGCGCGCAATGCCGAGATCTTCGATACAACCCTCGGCTGGCGCTTCATCAATCCCGTTTTGCAGAAGGCTTACGGCACGGATTCGATGGCCGAGACGGGCGAGAACGTCGCGGAGGATTACAAAATCGATCGCGAGGCGCAGGACAAGTTCGCGCTACGGTCGCAGCAGAAGGCCGCGGCCGCGCAGAAAGCCGGATTCTTCGCCGAAGAGATCGCGCCTGTCGTCATTCCTGGGCCCAAAGGCACGTCAAAAACTGTCTGCGAGGACGAGCACATCCGGCCCGACACCACGCTCCAAGGACTGGCTAAGCTGCCCACGCCGTTTCGCAAGGGCGGTACGGTGACCGCGGGCAACGCGTCGGGGATCAACGACGGTGCGTGCGCGCTATTCGTGGCTTCTGAAGAAGCAGCCGCGAAATTTGGGCTTACTCCGCTCGCACGCGTGGTGGGCGCGGCGGCTGCGGGCGTGGAGCCGCGCGTGATGGGTGTCGGTCCGATTCCAGCGATCCAGAAACTGCTGGCGCGCTTGAAGATGTCGATGGATCAGATCGATATTCTGGAACTCAACGAGGCTTTCGCCGCGCAAGCGGTGGCCGTGACGCGGGCCTTCGGATTGCCCGACGATTCCGAGAAGGTGAATCCCAACGGTGGCGCTATCGCCCTGGGACATCCGCTAGGAATGAGCGGCGCGCGATTAGTCCTGACGGCCACGCATCAATTGCAGAACACCGGCAAACGCTACGCGATTGCATCCATGTGCATTGGCGTGGGCCAAGGCATGGCGACGTTGCTCGAACGAGTGTAGGCTATTTCGCGGCAGTCGTGGCCGGCTTTAAACCAAATACCGACAGGTCGATGGTGTCGGCCATCGCCTGGTAGCCAGCGTCGTTGGGATGCAGGTGATCGCCATTGTTGAAGCCTGGACGAAATTGCTTGGGATGCTCGGGATCGCGCGTGGCAGCTTCGAAATCCACCACGGCATCGAAAGCTCCCGACGATCGGATCCACTGATTCACCGCCATGCGGATCGGTTCGCCTGACTCCCGGTAATAGGCAGCGCCTTCATACGGCGTCAGCGTGCCGCCGATCACCTTCATGCCATGTTCGTGGGCTCGTTCGATGAGTTGCTTGAGGGCCGCGATCAGATCGTCCGAGGTGACTGGATCGGAGGCTGAACTGAGCCCGATGTCATTGATTCCTTCGAGAATCATGAGCCACTTGACGCCTGGTTGCGCCAGCACGTCGCGATCGAAGCGAGCCAGCGCGTTTACTCCCGCGCCGTCGCGCAAGAGGCGGTTGCCAGAGATGCCCTGATTGAGCACGGCGATGTTCGCACCACCGGAGGCGGCCAGACGCCGGGCCAGGAAACTCGGCCAACTGTGATCGGTATTGGGCGTCGACACTGCGCCATCGGTGATCGAATCCCCAAAGGTAACAATCGCCGCAGCACTGGGCGGAGCGGCCACATCCACGTTCGTCAGGAAGTAGAACGATTGCGTGGTTGTGGCATCCGCCATCGTGGAGGCGCCCGTGGCGTCGCCTTCCTTGGAAACATACGTCGTATGCAATCCAACGGCGTGCATCGTATCTGTCGCGGCGGTATCGGGGATGTAGATGCTCACCGCGAGATCGCTGAACGCCGGAACGTCCATGTCCACCGCGTCGCTAATCTCGGTTGCGCCCGGCGGAATCCAAGCCGTCGGATGGCCGGCGAACAGCAGGGCACGATCCGAAGCTGGAATGATCGCGGACTCTGTGTCGCGCAACGCAATATGCGCCGCCCCAATCACTAGCGGCGCGCTGCCGAAGGCGTTCGAAAGCTCGATGCGCACGCGCCGCCCGCCGATGCTGGTGTGCGCGATCATGCGCAGAGTTTGATTGTGGAAGCTCGTGATCGGGGCGGGCCGCGGTGGAGCCGGCGTCGCGGTCGTGGATGTAGCCGCAGGACGTGGCGCGGGAAACGCCCGTGGCTGCTGCGGCGACGTGGCCCAGGTGCTTACCCAATGCTCCGAGCCAGCTTGCGCGAAAACAGACGTGCTCAAGGTGAGCACGGCGAACATCAGATGCAGGGGTTTCATTTCCACTTACTTTATCAGGGAACTTAGCAGGCTGCGGGCTTCGTCAATCTCTTCTTCGCTGACGATGTGGGGCCGTCCTGGATAGATCCGGAGTTGCACGTCCGCGCCTAGTTCGCGAAATAAATTAGCGGCCTCGTGGGTGTTCTCTTCCGGAACCCAATCGTCGACGTCGCTTCCGGTCAGCAGCAAGCGAAGGCCCGCCAGGGATTGCGGCGCAGTAGCTTTCCAATCGGAGCCTGGCACGCCCAGTAGCGCACCGGTAAATACGATGAGAGAGCCCACGTGGCCAGGATGGCGCAGGGCATATTCGAGCGCCAGACAGGCGCCTTGCGAGAAGCCAACGATGACCAGGCGTTCTGGACCGAGCCGGCTGTTCTCGCTCGCTTCCAGCACCGCCTCATGACACCGCTCGACGGCTTCGTCGAGATAGGGCTGGTTCAGTTCGCGCGGATCCCAAAAGCGGCCCGGATACCAACTGCCTGGAGTCTCGGCCTCCGGAACCACCCAGCGGATCCCCTCGATGTTGCCAAAACGCGCGGCTAAATCAATTTTCTCGTCTGGCGTTTTACCCCGTCCATGAAGCAGAACCCCGCCAAAAATAGACGCGCCCCGCGGCGGACCAACCACGCGCACGCGGGGCGTTGTAGCAATACTCACAACTACTTCTTCTGAGTGCTCTCTCCGCTAATGAACACCGCTTGACGACGGGACGGTCCGATGCCTACGGCGTCGGCAGCGGAAGGCGTTCCGCCAGGGGTGGCGGTATGTACGGCTACCGCATCCATATGCACCGGGAAGTTATTTTCCGGAATCGTGATCGGTTCCAGCATGGCCATGATCTCGTCACGGCGCTCTTCAAACCACGGGGGCAGCAGCATCTGATGTCCCAGAGCGTCGTAGGGCTCGTCGCGGGCGAATCCGCCTTCGGCGGTAGCCGCGCACTCTACCAGGATGCCGCCTGGGCAGCGGCAATAAATGGAGTGGAAGTAATTGCGGTCCTTGATTTCGGAGCAATCGGTGTAGCCCAGCTCTTCGTAAATCCCCTTCTGTTCGGCGAGCCCTTCATCGGTTCCGGCATCGAGCGCGACGTGATGGCCGGTGCCCGCGCCGAATCCCCAGCTTCCCGAGGGACGGTCCGGCTCATGCAGCAGAATGATGGTCCTGTTGGCCCCGCCGCCGTTCAGTTCCAGTCGATGATAATTGCCCTCTACGCCGGTCTTCTTGAAACCGAGCGCTTCAATAAAAAATCGCTCGGTCTCTGGAATCTCGCGAACCGAAAGAACGGGTCCGTGGAACCCATGCGTAGCGACGTCGGCGGTGACTTCGGCCACGGTCCACGGCTTGCGATCGTCGGTGGAATCCTCGATCACTTCCAGTTGCAATCCGGAAGGATGATTGAAACGGATGAACTTCTGTCCGAACCGCTCCTGAATGCCGCTATGCTTCACCTTGTGGTGCGTCAGGTGCTCGTCCCAGAACTTGGTGGTTCCCTTCTTCACCGTGTAAGCGGTGGATTGGATCTGACCCGATCCTGGACGGCCTGCCACCCGCTTGTAGGGGAAGGTGGTGTAAACCGAACCCGGCTCGGCACCGGCGTTCGAATAATACAAGTGGTAATGGGCGTAGCGTCCATCGAAAAGGACCGTCTGTTTGATCAGCCGTTGCCCAAAAACTTGCGTCAAGAAATCTACGTCTTCTTGGGCTCCAGATGCACAAACGGTGACGTGGTGGAAGCCCGATACCAGGGACATGTTGCTTTACCTCCGGCGCGATTATATCAAGTGTGAGACGGTCTCAATATATCAAGCTTGGGTTTCTGCATGCAAGCCACGGCGCTGGCCCGCTTTCTAACTTTCGGCGGCTTCGGCGCAGCCGGGCTCGGGCAGCGCAGCGGGCCAGATGGTGCGCGACCAGCGCGCGTGAAAACTCAATTCGCAGAAATAGTTGCCCAGGGTGACCAGCGGCACGGCGAGCATCAATGGCGTAAGTAGGAAAGTCCAGGGACGCTCCCGGACCAGACTCGATCCGATCCCCAGCACGGCCCGAGTGAGCTTGGCATAGTTGCCCGACGCGCCCAGCACTTGTCCGCGGCCAAGCCTCAGGCGTTGCAGGTAGGAACCAATGCCGTCGGCGCCCGCGACCTCGGTGTAAGTGAGCGCGAGGGTCTCGAGAGTGTGCGCGTCGCTGCCACCCACCACAGCCTTCTCCCAGTCTTCCGCCAAACGGGTAGCGGCCCGGTTGTTGATGGCCGGAATATGGCCGTTCAGGGTTTCCATAGCGGGAAATAGGTCTTGAAACATCTCGAAATCAAGCCCGGTGCGGCGTCCGGTAAGGCTGGAGAAAACGTGGTTAATGCTGAACAGGATCTGGCGCTCGTGCAAGTAGGCGGCGAGCGAAGGCACGTCGTTACGACGCCGCTGCAGTTCGATGTGATGCCGCTCTTCGATGCCGTAGACCCCGACGTGGATCTCGGTTCCCGATGGCGTGGTGCAAGTGACTTCTTCGCTCAGGAAGAAGTCGGCATGACGGCGCAGATGCTCGGCGGCGTCGATGGAGTCATGATCGGTAACCGTCACCAAATCCATCCCGCGACGCTTCAAAATCTGGTAAACGGCCTCCGGTTCGTTGTAGCTCTCACGGCAGAACCGATGGAATCCGGGGATGTTGCACATGCCCGAATGCCGCGTGTGGACGTGCAGATCGCAGCGCATGCCCATTTGTATATCACCATACGTTACAATCAGTTGAATTGTGGAAAAAACATTCGTGACAATGAATGTTATTTAACTAGTTACGCCGAGTTGTAACAATATCGCTTGGTACGGGTCACTATACATAGTGCGCAGTTCCATTTTTTTCGCCGCTATCGCCGCAGTCGTGCTGACACTGCCGATTCCAGTCCGTGCGTATTCCGTCCTCACGCACGAGGCCATCATCGATTCGAGTTGGCCGAACAACCTTCGCCCCCTGCTTCTCAAGCGCTTCCCCAACGCCACTGACGACCAGTTGCGGGAAGCCCATGCCTATGCCTATGGCGGCGCCATCATCCAGGACATGGGCTACTATCCTTTCGGCAGCAAATTGTTTAGCGATCTGGTCCATTACACTCGGAGCGGCGACTTCGTTCTGGCTTTGTTCAAGGATGCGCAGGAGGAGGACGCTCAGGACCCGCAAGCACTGAACGATTACGCGTTCGCGCTGGGCGCCCTGGCGCATTATGCGGCCGACAACTTGGGCCACCCCGTCGCAGTGAACCGGACCGTGCCTATGGTCTATCCCAAGCTGCGAGCCCGGTTCGGTCCAGAGATTACTTACGAAGACAACCCCTCCGCGCATTTAAAGACCGAGTTCGGATTCGACGTCATCGAAGTGGCTCACGGCCAGTACGCCAATGACGCCTATCACGATTTCATCGGCTTCAAAGTGGCCAAGCCGCTCTTGGAGCGTGCCTTCGAGCAGACCTATTGTGTTCCCCTCAAAGACCTTTTCACCAACCTGGATCTCGCGCTAGGCACCTATCGCTGGTCTGTCAGCCAGGCTATTCCGGAAATGACCAAGGCGGCTTGGTCAGCCAAGAAGAAGGACATTCTCAGCCTGCAAAAGGGCATGACCCGCCGCCGCTATGTTTATCACATCTCAGTTTCCGCGTATCAGAAAAATTGGGACGAAAAATACGCCCGGCCCGGAGTTGGCGCGCGGTTGCTAGGGTTTCTCTTCCGCCTGGTTCCCAAGGTGGGCCCTTTCAAGGCATTTGCGTTCCGAGTGCCGCCACCGGCCGCCGAAAAGATGTTCATTGCCAGTCTGGACGACACCATCAAGCACTATAAAGAGCTGCTTGCGAATGCGAGTGACAACAATCTCCAGCTGCCCAACGAAAACTTCGACACCGGACGGCCCACCCGCATGGGCGACTATCATCTTGCGGATGAAACTTACGCCAAACTGCTGGAACGGTTCGATGGCCACCTGAACGACGTGTCCGGCCCCGTACGAGCGAACATTCTCATGTTCTACGGCATTTCGGGAAGTCCCGATTCGGAGAAGGCCAAAGCAGTGCTGGCTTCCTTCCGCGCTAACCAGGCGGCGGGCAGCTAGCCAGTGGTTTCGCTGGCGACTTTATCGTTGGCGGTATTTTCACGCTTCAGCGGGAGGACCACCGCAATGCGCGTCCCCTTGCCGGGTTCGGACTTAATTGACAACTCGCCGCACAACTCGCGCACGCGCTCGGTGATGCCCAACAAGCCGAGGCCATACGCTACGCCGCGATGTTGGTCGAAGCCCACGCCATCGTCTTCCACCAGCACTGCGAGTTTGCCGTTGGAATCCTCCAACTTCACATGAATGTTTTTGGCCTGAGCGTGGCGCGCGCAGTTGGTGAGCCCTTCCTGCACGATGCGATAGAGGTACGTCCGATGCGGATCCGGGACGTCCCGCAGATCGCCGTCCACTTCCAATCGAATAGGGGTGTTGTAGCGTCTGGAAAATTCCCGCGCCTGCCATTCCAACGCCGGCCCAAGCCCTAGCACGTCCAGCATGGCCGGCCGCAGCCCCATTGCGATGTCGCGCGTCGTCCGCAGCGTGCTTTCCGCCAGTTTCTTGGCCTGATCCAGATGTGGATCGGTTTCCCCGCCCGGCGTGGCTCGCCCACGCTCCAGGTTCCCCAGCTCCATGCGGAGCGCAGTCAGCAACTGGCCGATTTCATCGTGCAACTCGCGCGATAGCGCCTTACGCTCCTGCTCCTGTGACGAGACCAACTGTTGAGACAGATGCCGCAAACGCTCCTCTGCCAGTTCGCTGACCTTCTGATGCGCCGCGGATTCCTTCTCGAGCGATGAGATCCGGAACACGCTGGCCCCAGCGATGATGGCCCCCAGCACTAGGGCGGTGAGCATGGTCTCCCAGATGTCGTTTTGCAGGTGGATAACCGATTGGCTGAGGTCCCGGCGGCGCGATTCGAAATTCTCCTCATTCAGCTTCCCCAGTTCTTCGGCGATCGCAAAAATCGGCATGGTCTCCGAACCGAAGCCATCATCCGCGAACTGAGCCTTGGTTTGCGCCGGGGACTGCTGGAACTCAGCGTCCACGGTTTTCAAGTAGGCCCCCAGGGCCGTCTTTAGACGCTCCACGGGTCTGCTGCTCTGTTGAGGCCGCAGAGAGCTAAGCTGTGCCAGGCTGAGTTCAGTTTTGGCACGCAAGCCGGCTAATTGGACGGCATAAGCACTGGCCGACGCATCTCGTTCTAATAAACGATCACGCCGCAGCACGGCCACCCGCGACGTGTCCGAACGAATGCTCTCCACCACATTCTCAATTTCGCGGTAGGTGTCCTCTACGGCCAGGATCTGCTGGTGAATCCGGCGTGTCTCCTGGATGCTGGCCACACCCGATAAGCCCATGATTATCAACAGGAATCCCAGGCCAAACACAGATACTGGCCAAATGCTTTGGGGGACGGTCTTCATCGGTGTGCGAGCCTCACTTCGATACCAACCACGGGACAGTACTCCTGCCGGGAACGGTAATGGTCCCCCCCGTACTATCGACCGGATTGTCCCAACCCGTTAGCCGGACGAAAATCAGTACACATTACAGAAATCATTGCGGCAAGAAAACCGCCCCAAAGGAATGAAAATGATCAATAATCGAGCATTGCTTTTTCTGATGCAGGCCGGGCGCGATCGCCGAGGCCAGGATCTCATCGAATATGCCCTGATGGCCGGATTCGTCGCGGTTGCCGCCGGCGCCATTATGCCCGGCGTCTCCAGCAGCATCAGCAGCATCTTTAGCCAGGTAGCGTCGGTGATGACACTGGCGGCGAGCTAACGCTAGCAAATTCATAAACGAACTTTGGGTAAGGCTGCTCGTATCTATGCAGTATGAGCAGCCTACTCACCGACCTCCGTCATTCCCTCCGTGTCCTGACCGCCAACCCTGGATTTACAACCGTCGCTGTCGCCGCCCTGGCGCTCGGAATGGGCGCCAATACAGCAATTTTCTCCGTCGTCAACGCAGTGCTGCTCGCCCCGCTCCCCTACCCGCAATCGGAGCGCATCATGCGAATTGCGCGCAGTTATAAGGGCTTGGAAGCCGGGCCGTCGGTATCCATCCCCAAGTTCATGGCTTGGAAGAAGGCCAACCAGTCCTTTGAAGCCATGGCCCTCTACGACATTTCCGGTCCCGGTTTGAACCTTGACTCCGGCGACCGTCCGCAGCAGATCAAGGGCATCCACGTCTCGGCTGAGTATTTCCGCGTCTTCGGCGTCGCACCGGTCGCTGGCCGCACCTTCCTGCCACAAGAGGATCAGCCCAATGGCCCCAAGGCCGCCGTTCTCAGCGACGATCTGTGGCGAACCCGCTTCGGCGGCGAGCGTTCGCTGCTCGGAAAATCGATTTTGCTCGGCGGCGATGCGTACACCGTGGTCGGAATCCTGCCCGCTACGTTCCATTCCGATCCTCCAGCCGACGTTTTCATCCCCATGCAGGCCGATCCCGACAGTACCAATCAGGGCCACTATCTGCTTGCCGCGGGGCGCCTCAAACCCCGAGCGACTCTGGGCTCGGCCAAGGCGAACATGATCGTCGCAGGCCAGCAATTCCGTGTTGCCAATCCCAAGTGGATGGACGTGAGCGAAAGCGTGACGGTGATTCCCTTGCGCGATGCGGTGGTGGGAGATGTTCGCCTCGCTCTTTTGATCCTGGTGGGCGCCGTCGGCTTCGTGCTGTTGATCGCCTGCGCCAATGTCGCCAATCTGTTGCTGGCCCGCGCCGCTGGACGCCAGCGCGAAATCGCTATCCGTACCGCCGTCGGCGCCAGCCGCAGCCATCTGATCCGCCAGTTGCTCACCGAAAGTGTTCTTCTTTCCAGCATCGGCGGAGTTCTGGGTTTGCTCATCGGCGCCTGGAGCGTGCCGCTGCTCTTAGCCGTCAGCCCCGGCAATCTTCCCCGCATCAACGCACAGGACCACGTCGCCTCCGCCATTTCAACGCTCGATTGGCATGTGCTCGCCTTCACCTTCGCAACCGCGCTCCTGACCGGCGTGCTCTTTGGCCTGTTGCCGGCGCTGCGAATCTCCAAGCTCGACGTAAACTCCGTTCTCAAGGAAGCCAGTGGACGCTCCGGAACCGGACTCCGCCACAACCGCGTCCGTAGCGTCCTCGTCGCCGCTGAGATGGCGCTGGCCGTCATTCTCGTGGCCGGCGCAGCTCTCATGATTCGTACTTTCGCCGGATTGCGCTCCGCCCAGCCCGGCTTCGACCCTCATAACGTCATCACTATGCAGACGTCGTTAAGCGGCGGCCGCTATGACAACACGGCCAAGGCCGCAAACATGACGCGCCAGGCGGTGGAGCATATCGAGGCGTTGCCGGGAGTCCGCGCCGCTGCGGCTACCCTCGCGCTGCCCGTGGAAGGCGGCATCGACCTGCCGTTTACCATCGAAGGCCTGGCGCTCCCCAAAGGCAATTTGTACAACGGAGACGAACAGTGGCGCTTCATCAGCCCGCACTACTTCAGCGCGCTCCGTGTTCCCTTGCTGCGCGGGCGCGTCTTTGACCTGCGCGATACCGCGAACTCAGAGCATGTCGCTATCGTCAACCAAGCCTTTGCTAAGAAATACTGGGCCCAGGGCGATCCCATCGGCCAGCGCATGACCATTGGTAAAGGACTCGGCCCGCAGTTTGAAGAGCCTGCCCGCCAAATCGTGGGCATCGTGAGCAATGTACGCGAGAGTGGATTGAAACGCGTCGATGAGCCGGTGATTTACATTCCGCAAAGCCAGGCCACCGACGGAATCACCAAACTCGCGAACAGCGTCCTCCCGCTCAGCTGGATCGTTCAAACCGCCGCCGATCCCTCTTCGCTCAGCGCCGTGATTCAACGCGAAATCCGTTCGGTGGACAACCAGTTGGCGGCTTCCAAAGTCCGGACCATGGAGCAGGTTATTTCCGAATCCACCGCGCGCCAGAATTTCAACATGCTGCTGCTCACCATTTTCGCCGGCCTCGCGCTCCTTCTCGCCGCCGTCGGAATCTACGGTCTGATGTCCTACACCGTGGAACAGCGCACACAGGAACTCGGCATCCGTATGGCGCTCGGGGCCAACCAGGGCGACATGCTCAAGTTGGTGGTGCGCCAGGGCATGCTATTGGCCGGCATTGGCGTCGCGATTGGATTGGCCGCCTCCTTGGGACTCAACCGCCTCTTGGCCAATCTACTTTTTGGCGTCAAAGCCACGGACCCCATGACGTATGCGGCAGTAGCGGTCATCTTAGTTTCAGTCGCGCTGCTCGCCACGTACATCCCAGCGCACCGAGCCACGAAGATTGACCCCTTGGTCGCCCTGCGGTACGAATAGAACAGAGAATAGTTAGCCGCTGATGAAGGGTTTTTTTTCTATCCGCGTTCGTCTGTGTTTATCGGCGGCCATTGTCTTGCCTGGCGCTCGCGGCGCTGAACCTCCCACCTTTGCTCACGACATCGCGCCGATTGTCCACGAAAAATGCGCGCCGTGCCATCATCCCGGAGAAGCGGCTCCGTTTTCGCTTCTCACTTATGAAGAAGTCAAGAAGCGAGCCGCCCAGATCGCGGCTGTAACGCGTAGCGGCTATATGCCGCCTTGGCTCCCCGAGCGCGGTTATGGCGATTTCCTGGACGAGCGCCGCCTAACCAAGGAGGAGATTGCCACCATTTCAGATTGGGTGAGCGCCGGTGCTCCCGAAGGATCTGTCACCGACAATTCGTCCCCGCCTGCGTTCCCCGAAGGATGGCAGCTGGGCCAACCCGACCTGGTGCTGGAAGCGAAAAGCCCCGTGGAGTTGCCCGCGTCCGGGCGGGACGTCTATTGGAACGTGATCTTCGCCCCCAACTTGACTGCGCGACGATGGGTGCGTGCCATCGAGATTCGTCCCGGCCAGCCACGCGTGGTGCATCATGCCAATCTGCTGATCGATCGGGCCGGATCGGCGCACCTTCAGGAAACCGCGCTGGGAAAGGGCTTTCCGGGCATGGACCTCGTAATCGGCCGCAGCCCTTTCGATCCCGACGGCAATTTCCTGTTTTGGAAACCTGGCGGCATGCCGCATGTCGAGCCGGACGGATTCGCATGGCGTCTCGATCCGGGCAACGAGCTGGTGCTCAACATGCACTTGCAGCCGTCGGGCAAACGGGAACAAGTCCGTCCTTCGATTGGCCTGTATTTCACTGACCGGCCGCAGACCAAGTTCCCGCTCTTGGTGCAACTGGAGAACGATCAGGCCCTCGATATCCCAGCTGGCACGCGCGATTTCGCCATAGGGGACGATTTCAAGCTGCCGCTCGATGCCGACGTTCTAGCCATCTATCCGCACGCTCACTACTTGGGGAAGCTGCTGGAAGCCTGGGCTATTCTGCCAGACGGGTCGAAGAAATGGCTGGTGCGCATACCCGCTTGGGATCCGAATTGGCAGGCGGTGTTCTACTATCGCGAACCCGTGTTCCTACCGAAGGATTCCGTGATCCACATGCGCTACCACTACGACAATTCGGCCTTGAACGTGCGTAATCCGAACCACCCTCCGAAGCGTGTGCGATCGGGAAACCAAGCCACCGACGAAATGGGCCACTTATGGTTACAGATATTGCCACACTCGGCAGGTGACCATCGCCGCGAATTGCAGGAAGCAGTGATGCGCCATCGCCTGGAAAAGAATCCGAACGATTTCGTGGCGCATATGAATTTGGGTGCGATATTGCTGTCGCGGCTGGACCCGCAGGGGGCCGTAACCGAGCTACGGGCGGCAGCGCTTCTAAAACCGGATCAGCCGGAAGTTCACAACATGCTGGGTCTCGGGCTGGCGACGCTGAACCGGAACGCGGAGGCAATCCCTCAATACGAGATGGCGTTGCGGGCCCGTCCGGACTATGCCAGCGCGCGGTTCAATTTGGCGAATGCGCTGGCGAAATCGGGACGGGTGGACGAGGCGGTTACAAACCTACGCCAAGTGCTGGCCAAGAACCCCGGCGATGCCTACGCAAAACGGCGCTTGAGCGAACTAATCTCCAATCCCAGCAACCAGTTACCAGCCACTAGCCACTAGGACCCGGAACAAATTGCCCGATTCTGCCGTATACCCCGTTACCCTTTGATTCCAAAAGACTTATCGGCTACAACTGCGATACACGCGTATCTTTCCGCCGAGTACTATGCCGTGCATTCCTTGTGGATTCTATGACTTAGCCGATTGTCAGGCAATCCTCGCCTCCGCGCCCCAGGCGGCTCTAGTGGGAGCCATGGCTCCCACCGATTTGCTTCATAGCGATGAAGCACGACGACGAGTACCATCGAACGCACTTCCCGGACAAGGTTCCCGGCTATCAGAGCCCCAAGGATTTTCTAGCCGGTAAACCATCGAAGATGGTCAAGGCCACCTATAAGAAGCAGCCGCTGTACACACCGGTCCCGCCCGAAGTCGAAGCGATCTACGAGCAGCAAGAGAAGGAAGCGCACGAACGTAGGAACGCGCCAGTGAAGGCTGCTGACCTAGCTGAACTCGCCAAGCTGGAGGACACGATTCACCGTTCCCTTCAAGCTTTCCTGGAAGCTGGCCAAGCGATCAAACAAATCCGCGACAAAAAGCTGTGGCGGCACGAATACGCCAGTTTTGAATCCTACTGCCGCAAGCGCTGGCAATGGTCCAAGCGCCATTCCAATACGGTCATCGCCGCGTCCGAAGTGAAACTGCTCCTTGGACCATCAGGCCCGGCCAATGTAAGGGTCGCGAGAGAACTAGCGCCGCTGGCCGAGCAACCCGACACGGTCCGCGAAGTCTGGGAACAAATAACCAAGGGCCATCCAACGCCGACCGCGACTGTTGTTCGCAGCGCCGTTGATCAACGCCGGGCGCAGCAAGCGCAATCCATCGCCGCGCCGAAGGCCGCCGCGTTCGACTGTGTCAAGAGGGCAACCGAGATTCACGACCAGGTCCGCCGTGCCATAGAGAAAGTGCCAGCGGAAGCGCGCGGTGAAACCATTCGCGCGTTGCGGTCCAAGCTGGAGATCCTCTGGGATTCTTAGCTCAGGACCACGACACTAGAGCCGAACCCGAAGTGATCGCACGCTACTTTCATACAATCGAACGGTCCCTGCGCGGTTAAAACCCCCATGATCTGTGCGCCATTTACTCCCGGCCGCTGAAAAGGAAAACTAGGCGGGTAGGCATATGGAAGGTCAAAGGGCAATGTGGTGTTCATCATCAAACACCTCCTTCCATTCGATTGTTGCACACGCCACATTCCGATGCTGAAATGTTCCAGGCCCCCGCAGGCAAAGAAAAAGCCGCCAACCCGAAGGCTAGCGGCCCATGAACAAAGGCTGCGCATGTCCAAGGTTCAAGCGAAGCGGGCCGGGTAGCTAGTGAGAAAATGGCCGCTTGGCGTTTAAAGCTTCGCGCAAGTCCTCGCAGGCAAACGTCAGATTGTCCTCTACCGCGCGAACGCGCTGTAGCACATCGCTGAGTTCAGCTTCACTGCATGGGACGGGTGCATTGCCATGCCGCAGAGTTGATGTTCCCGTGGAACTTGGAATAAGCAAACCGTGAACGATGCGAGTCCGTTCTTTATTTACTACTTCCGCTTCTGTCGCTGCCTCTTTCACGGCGTCGATCAGCGTCCCCAGATCTGGATAACGTAGGGCCACCTCTGTTAGTACAGTTTCAAATAGCCTCGAACGTTGTGCAAAGAATCTGAAGAGACTTTGGCCGATCCTTTCGGCGATTTCGATCTCATACGTACCCAAGAAATGATTCGTATACAAAAACATTACGAAATCAATTCCGTTGAAAGCGATGGTTATGCGGCCAATCAGCTCGTACTGTTTTTCGGTGAGCATTGGTTCCAGTTTAATCCCAGACGCAAAAAGGCCGAAGCCTCTCGGCCCGGCCTATTGTTTTGAGGTCTGATCAGCTTCCTAGTTTCAGCCCAGGCAACGTCAAGCCAATACCTGCCATGCCGAGTCCTACCAATCCGCGCCTGCTCAGCCACGCCGAGCCTGCCAAACCATGCCCATGTGCCAGTTGACAACAGCTCCGATTTGACTGGACCCTGCGGGGCCGATATAGGATATCCTTATTTCTGTCATGCCCCTGTTCAAAGTTGATGAGACTCGCTACATTCACACGGAGCATGTTGCAGATATTAAGTACTGGCCGTCCACTGACATCGAACTGAACGGTAAGGCTCTACCGCCAACAATTCCCCATCTGAAGATCAAGCTGCGCAATGATGACGAGATTGAGTTGTCCGGCGAAGATGCCGATACTGTTTGGGCAGCGTTTAACGAAGCCAGAAAGGTTCAATCGGGCGAATCAGAACGTCTGGATCGCTAAAGCCCGCTTCAGCCTTCTCCAGGTTTGAACTTGTGGGCGCACTTGAGGCAAGTGATGACGATCTTCCCGCTACCGAAATTGCCGGTTAAGAAAGTCCAGCCACGCTTCTCCGCGTGAATCTGCGTAGAGCCGCACTTCGGACATTTCACGCTTTCAGTTTCAGTCGTGTTTTCAGTTTCAGCCACTGAAGAAGACGCAATCGTATCACATCTGAACCAGGATCGGGCTGCGCGGCGCTACTACTGCGGGCTCTACCGATCTACCCCAAAGCAGTAAAGCTCGGAAGCGAATCCACGCAACGCCAAGGCGTATTCCCCAGGCTCAAGGGGCCGGTCGGGCGTAATGCGATAAGAACTGGTCCCGTATTCCTCAAACCGAATCGGTACTGCTCCCTCCGATGGATTTGACGTAGCCGAACCACCAAAAATGGAACCGTGGCCTTGTGTCATCACGAACTCGCGATGGTCCTTTGATCCTTTCAACGCCCTAAGTTCAAACCGCGAGACTGGATCGATTGGTGCGCGGCCGCGCACAACGAATTGGGCAGTGGTCGGAAGCCGCACCGACGAATAGCCCGGCTTAAACTGCGTTGTCATCTTCACGGTCGCATAACCCGGCAGCACTTTCGTCTTGGTGTGGAAGGTGACCGTCTGCCGTTCCAAGTCGACCAGCTTGCCGTTTGCGTCTACGGCATAAAAGCTGTTGAGGTACTTCGGTTCGGCAACGGGCGTGCTCCGCAACTCTTGTGCTCTAAGCGCCCCCGTGCTAACAAGTGCTGCGAGACTCAACGCTATTGACATTGTGGTCATTGAATCGCCCCCTTGCAGCGTCCATAATGGCACGATTCTAAGTCCGCACACAGCCCTGACGTCGCGTTGCGGAGCCCGATCCTAGGTCGGTCGTTTCTTCGGGACCAACCAAGAATCGCTACAGGCAAAGTGACCTCGCTTTTGCTCGGTCGGTCGCAAAAGAACAACCGACCGAGTTAGAAACCCGGCCCGGTCGGACCGATTGAAACGACCGACCGAGCCTCTCAAGGTGTGCCCACCGTCAACGCAGCGAGCCCCGACACCGAGCCGCCAGGCGCTACCTGGTAACCTTGGCCATTCCGGTTTGATACACGCGTATCAAAAACCCGCAATTCGTGCGGTTAGGTGCCAAAGGTGCGGTTCTTCGTGGTCCCGGTAAACCACTAAGTCTTTTAGACTTAATATCTAGGGAACACCAGGTCGCCTTTTGCCGTATACTCTGGTACAAGCGTATGAGTTTCCTTTCCAAGCAGTTCATCGATGTCATCCAATGGACCGAACCGGAAGACGGAATCCTGGCCTATCACTACCCGATGGAGGACATGGAAATCCAGAACGGCGGCAAGCTCACCGTTCGCGATTCCCAACTGGCCGTCTTCGTCAACGAAGGCCGCGTCGCCGACGTGTTCGCGCCTGGCCTTTATACGCTGAACACGCAGACGCTCCCGATTCTGACGTACCTCATGAATTGGGACAAGGCGTTCAAGTCGCCATTTAAATCGGACGTGTATTACTTCTCCACGCGCTTGCAGACCAACCAGCGCTGGGGCACCGCCACGCCAATCACCATTCGCGACAAGGAATTCGGCGCCATTCGCATGCGAGGCTACGGGATCTACGCCTACAAAATTGCCGATCCGAAGCTGTTCTATCAAAAGGTCAGCGGCACACGCGATCTATTCCAGGTGCCCGATATCGAGGGCCAGCTGCGCAACACCATTGTTGCGCGCATGACCGATAGTTTCGCGCAAAGCTCTGTTCCGTTTCTCGATATGGCGGCGAACCAGGCGGCGCTCGGCCAGAAGATCGTAGAAGCGGTGAAGCCGTCGTTCGCGGAACTCGGACTGTCGCTCGAAAGCTTCGTTGTCGAAAACATTTCGCTGCCCGACGAGTTGCAGAAAATGCTGGATCAGCGCATTAGCATGAACATGCTGGGCGATATGAACAAGTACACGCAATTCCAAGTAGCGCAATCCTTGCCCATCGCAGCCGCCAATGAAGGCGGCGGAGGAGTGGCGGGCATCGGAGTCGGATTGGGAGCGGGGCTCACCATGGCAAACAGCATGATGAATGCCATGAAACCTGGCGAACAACCGCCGCCTGCTGCACCTAGCGCAGGGCCAGTGGCGCCGGTTGCTCCTGCTGCGCCAGCTACAGACACCAAATTCTGCACCAACTGCGGAAACAAGATTCCGCGCGCTTCAAAATTCTGCCCGGAGTGCGGCACCGCGCAATAACAGGACATGAACGGTCTCGAGTGGATCGTGGAGGCTCACGGTTGCGACCCCACAGCGCTGGCAACGCAGGACCGCTTGGAAGAACTGTTCCGATTAATCGTCGCCGCAATGGATCTTCATCCGCTCGGCAAAACAAGCTGGCATCAGTTCCCGAACACCGGCGGCATCACAGGGGTGAGTCTTCTTACCGAATCGCACCTGGCGTGCCACACCTTTCCGGAATACGAATCGCTCTGCTTGAACGTGTTCTGCTGCCGCCCGCGCCCATCCGCCGATTTTGAAGCGCTACTGAAGAACGGCTTTGCTCCCGCGCGAGTCTCGGTGCGTGAAGTAGAGCGCCCTTACCAGGTATGAACTCGCCGGCTGCGAACTGCCCCAGCTGCGGCGCTCCGGTGAAATTTCTGTGGTCCAGCGCCGTCCAGACCACTTGTGAGTTCTGTCATTCGATCCTGATCCGCACTGATGTCGATTTGAAGAAAGTAGGCGAGGTGGCCGATCTGCCGCCGGACGCATCGCCATTGCAAATCGGATCCGAAGGCGCCTATCAGAACAAAAGCTTCGTCGTCGTCGGCCGCATCATCTACGAATACGAACAAGGCGGCTGGAACGAATGGCACATCGTCTATAACGATGGAACCAGCGGCTGGCTGGCCGACGCGCAACTGGAATACGACCTTTCCTGGGCTATCCCACCTCCTGCGCCTTTACCCGGCCCCAACGAAATCCGCCAAGGGCAAGACTTTCAATGGAACGGCAAGTCCTTCCATGTGACCTCCCGCACTCACGCGCATTATAAGGGCGTGCAAGGAGAGCTGCCGTTCGAGTATTGGGACAAGTCCGACCTGCTCTTTGCCGATCTCAGGAGCACTACCAGCGACTTCGCAACCATCGACTATAGCGAGAATCCTCCGCTGCTGTTTCTCGGACGCTCCGTTGAGTTCGACGAGCTCCATCTGAAAAACCTGCGCGAGTTTGAGGGTTGGACCTGATGGCGGTGGTGCAGGCCAAGTCGATCTCGTGCCCGAACTGCGGGGGTCCAGTGACGTTGCGCGGCTTCGCCCATACCCTGAGTGTCGTTTGCCCACAGTGCATGACTGTTCTCGACGCCTCCACGCCCGAAGTGCAGATTCTCCAGAAGTTCGAAGGTAAGACGCAGACCAAGCCCACCATCCCGCTTGGCACGCGAGGTAAACTCGGGGACACGCAGTACGAGGTGATCGGGTTTCAAGTACGCCAGGTATCCGATGGAGACGACGCGTATTCCTGGGATGAATACCTGCTCTTTAATCCCTACAAGGGTTATCGCTATTTCACCGAGTACAACGGCCACTGGAACTTCGTCGAGGTGGAAAGCGCTCTGCCCGAGCAGAGCCGGTCGGCAGGCAAGCTCGCGATGCGTTACGAAGGCAAGACCTATCTGGCCTTCGACTCGATGACGACAAGCACCGTTTATGTTTTGGGCGAATTTCCGTGGCAAGTCCATGTCGGCGATTCGGCTTCTTGTCAGGACTTCATCGCGCCGCCCTTTATGCTTTCTTCGGAATCCACCAGCGGCGAAACCACCTGGTCGCGCGCCGAGTACATGACCGGGGCGCAAGTCTGGCAGGCATTCAAGCTTCCCGGATCTCCGCCACCCGCGTACGGAATATTTGCGAATCAGCCCTCGCCTCACGGAGGCAGCGTCGGCTCATCATGGCAAACCTGGCTGTGGCTGAATGTCGCTCTGGCCGGCCTCGTTTTCCTCTTTATGTTCCTGTCTCCGGGACGCGTCGCGTTCAGCGATCATTACGCCTACTCGCAAAGCGTCAAAACCGATAGCGCGTTCGTGACTCCCACCTTTCAGCTGGATGGGCGTAATTCCAACGTGGAACTCTCCATTCACACCGATCTCGACAACAATTGGGCCTATTTCAACTTCGCTTTGATCAACGATCAAACGGGACAAACCTTCGACTTCGCCCGCGAAGTGAGCTACTATCATGACTCCGATGGCAGCGAAGGGGGCCGCAACAATAGCGTGATTGTTCCATCCGTGCCGTCAGGCCAGTATTACTTGCGTGTCGAGCCGGAGATGGCGGCGGGCTCGCCTTATGTGCGCTACGAACTGGAATTACGCCGCAACGTACCCAATTACGGCTTCTTCGGATTGGCGGCGCTGCTGCTGTTGATTCCACCAGTTTGGGCGACGTTTCGAAGAGGCAGTTTTGAAGCTGCGAGATGGCGTGAGAGCGATTATGCGCCGTCTATGTCAAGTTCGAGCAGCGGAGGTGACGATTGAATACACCATTGTTCGTGATTTACGGCGTCCTGCTTCTCGGGTTCACCGGGGTCGCCGAGTATCAGGGCTGGAGCTGGTCGCGCGTCAATCAGCAGAAGGTCCTGCCTAAGTCGATTCGCGATAACCCAGGCGCGTATCGTTCGTCCTACGGCGGCTATTCGCGATACATCGGAGGTAAGTAAACGTGAACTTCAGCGCTCTCTTGAATGCCTTGATTTACTCGGTGCTCGGCATCCTGATCTTCGTCGTCGCGTTCCTGATTATCGACAAGATGACGCCCTACCATCTCTGGAAAGAGATCGTCGAAGACAAGAATGTCGCGCTGGCGGTGCTGATCGGCGCATTGTCGATTGGCATGTGCATCATCATCGCCGCCGCGGTGCACTAGCGTCACCTGTAACAAACCACAGTGTCTATTGCACTTTTCCTCTCCGTATTTCTGATCGCCGCCTGCGGGTTGATCTATGAGCTGATCGCCGGAACGCTTGCGAGTTATTTACTCGGCGATACCGTTTTTCAGTTCTCCACCATCATTGGTTGCTACCTGTTCGCGATGGGCATCGGGAGTTACTTGTCCCGCTTTCTGCACCGCGGATTAGTAGCGCGTTTTGTGTCCATCGAACTGATGGTAGGCGTGGTGGGCGGGTTTTCTTCCTCGATTCTATTCCTGGCTTTTGCTTACACCGAAGCCTTTCGGTTCATCCTCTATGCGGTCGTGATTTTGGTCGGCACATTGGTGGGCCTTGAAATCCCGCTGTTGATGCGCATCTTGAAGGAACGCTTCCAGTTTCGTGAATTGGTATCGCATGTCCTTACCTTCGACTACTTGGGCGCGCTCGGCGCATCGCTGTTGTTCCCGATTTTGTTGGTACCGAAACTCGGCTTGGTCCGATCGGCATTGGTGTTCGGAATCTTCAACGTGGTGGTGGCGCTGTGGTCCACTTATTTGTTCCGGGAGCAGATCGGCCGCAGCCATATTTTGCGCGCCGGATCGGTCGTAGTTTTGGCGCTCCTAGGAACCGGGATGGTTTTTGCCGATCGGATCTCTTCCGCAGCCGACAACAGCTTGTATGCCGACGAAGTGATTTTCAGCCGCAATACTCCGTATCAGCGCATCGTGCTTACCAAGTGGAAAGACGACTTGCGCCTCTTCCTAAACTCACATTTGCAGTTCAGTTCGCGCGATGAGTACCGCTATCACGAAGCCCTTGTACATCCAGGACTCGCTACACTCCCCGGCGCGCATCGTGTTCTGGTATTAGGTGGCGGCGATGGGTTGGCCGTGCGAGAAATCCTGAAATATCCATCGGTGGAAAGCGTAACGCTGGTGGATCTCGATCCAGAGATGACGCACCTCTTTTCCACTCACCTGGTGATGTCGGCCCTGAATCAGCATTCGCTGACCAATCCACGCGTCCATGTGATCAACGCGGACGCCCTACGTTGGTTGGACGCGAACACCGAGCAATACGATTTTATCGTGGCGGATTTTCCAGACCCCACCAGCTATGCCCTCGGAAAGCTGTTCACGACAACGTTTTATCGATTGGCAGCGAAGCATCTCGCAAGCGGCGGCTTGATCGTGGTGCAAAGCACGTCGCCGCTTTTTGCGCGGCAATCTTATTGGTGCATTGTGGAATCGGTCAAGCAAGCCGGATTGCGTGTCTATCCGTATCACGTGTACGTGCCGTCGTTCGGCGAGTGGGGATACGTAATCGGCAGCTTCGCTCCCTATGAACCGCCGCGGCAGTTACCATCGGGGCTTCGATTCCTCTCGACCACGAACGTCGCCGAGCTTTTCATTTTTCCAGTGGACATGCAGCCTGTACCGGCCGAGCCAAACCGGCTAAACGACCAGGTTTTGGTTCGCTATTACGAACAGGAATGGAAGGACGTCGCGCATTAGTGGCTGATTTTTCGCGGCGTGAATTCTTCGGTGCGCCCGCCTTGATCGGCCTGTGGAGCAAGACGGATCGGAAGATCACTGGCAGCTTCGTCAACGATTCTTTTCCGCTAGGGCATCGGCTGCGCGATCGTTCCGCCTTTCGCGCGCCGGCCCAACAACTGCGGGTTCCCATCGTGATTGTTGGCGGAGGCATGGCCGGGCTGAATGCCGCCTGGCACCTGGACAAGCGCGGTTTCCGCGACTTCGTGCTTTTGGAGATGGAACGTCAAGCCGGCGGCAACTCGCGCTCCGGCGAGAACGAAGTTTCGAAATTCCCGTGGGCCGCGCATTATGTGCCTGTGCCCGCCAAAGGCGAGTCGCTCGCGCGAGAACTATTCGGAGAGCTGGGTCTGTTTCGCTATGGCAAATGGGACGAACGCACACTGTGCTTCGATCCGCAGGAGCGGCTGTTCATCAATGGTCATTGGCAGGAGGGCATCGAACCGGAGGACGGCGCGACGCCGAGGGATCGCGCACAATATCGGCGCTTCATGGATAAGATCAACGAGTTTCGCGCCACGGGCCAATTCACCGTTCCCATGGAACGCGGCGCACGTCCCTCGCCTCTCGATCGGATGTCCATGTCCGATTGGCTGGCACAGCAAGGCTTCGATTCCACGCCTCTGCGCTGGTACATCAACTACGCCTGTCGCGACGATTATGGCGCAATGTCGAAAGACACTTCGGCATGGGTCGGCGTCCAATATTTCGCGTCGCGCGAACCCGAGGAAAAAGGACCGCTTACGTGGCCGGAAGGAAACGGCTGGATCGCGGCTCGCTTAATCGACAAGCTGCGGCGATACTTACGGACCGGCGAGGTGGTGTATCGGGTTGTGCAATCAGGCAACCGAGTCCGCGTTCTTACCGAGGCGACCGAATACATCGCGGACGCCGTCATCTGGGCCGCCCCGACGTTTCTTGCGTCCTACATCATCGAAGGTGTGCCGCCCGCGGATGGATTTCAATATTCGCCCTGGCTCACCGCCAACCTGACGCTGGACCGCATCCCCGGCCAAAAGAATGCCGAGCCGGCGTGGGATAACGTGATTTACGATTCGCCGGCACTCGGATATGTGAATGCAACGCACATGAGTCTGGCGACGCACGTCGATCGGACGGTGTGGACATTTTATTGGTCGCTGGCCGAGCACACGCCCGGAGAGGCACGGCGATTGCTGCTCGCTCAAGATTGGAACTATTGGAAAGAGGCGATTTTGAACGACCTGGCCCGCGCACATCCCGACATTCGGCAGTGCGTGGCGCACATGGACATCATGCGCATCGGGCACGCGATGGCGCGCCCTTCTCCCGGATTTCTGTTCTCAGAAGAGAGAGCGCGATGGTTGAAGCCTCTCGGGAAGATTTTCTTCGCCAACTCAGACCTTAGCGGGTTTTCGATTTTTGAGGAAGCTCAGTACCGGGGCGTCGAAGCGGCCAAAGAAGCGGTGCATGCCGTGAGCCGGGCTTGAATAGGACTCAGCGACGCGGCATCTCATCGCCTTCGCGAGGCGGCTTTCCACCACGCCGTTTCATGATTCGGTCGAAGGCCTTGAAATCTGCCCGAGCCTTACGGTCTTGAAAGAAGTGCGCGGTTTGCAGGGCCGAAACTTTTTCGGCGACGGCAGTGGCGACGAACTGGTTGATGCTGGTTCCCTCTTCCTTGCTAATCCGCTCGACGGCGTCCTTGAGCGACCGCGGTAGTCGCAACGGGTAAGTCTTGGTTTCGCTCATTGTCTCATCCTCATGATCACTTCGCGCGGCAACAACAGCTCCACGCCGAAATGGTCAGGCACGTTTCCAAAATCCTTCGCATTGAACGTCACAAGGGCATCGGCCTCTCCGTTAATGGCGGCCTCCAGGACCATTTCGTCACATGGGTCGCGGAGCTGGGGCCGCCATAGAAAATGCATGGAGACGGGCTCGGCCAAAGCAATGATCGCATCGACAAACACGTTCACCTCAGCTTCATTCAGTTCAGCAGCGATCCTATGCTCGATCCTGTTACAAACCGCCTCGTATTCCAGCGCCAAAGCTACGCTGACCATTAATGTTACGCGACCCCGCCTGGCGAGCCGGATGATCGCGGCGGATGCTCCCGAGGGGCTTCGCATCGCCGCCACAACCACATCGGTGTCCAGAATCAGTCTCACATCGCCAGTAATATGATATCACCGATGATACCAGATCAGGCGGAAGCGATTGGTGGGCGGCGCTTGTGCCAATCCGTACGATCCTGAAACGTCTTTCCTATGGCGAGCAGCATGTTTTCCGAGAATGGCGAACCCACCAGTTGCAGGCCCATCGGCATGCCATTCGCGAAACCACACGGAAGGGACAGCGCCGGTAGGCCGGCCAGATTGCCGGCGGGGATCAGCGCGCCGAACACTGGCGTAGGACGGCCGTTCGCACGGCGGTCCAGCGGCTGCGTGATTTTCGGCGCAGGTTCGAAACGCGTGGGAGCGATGAGCACATCTGTCGTAGATAGTAGGTCTCGGAAGGCTTCTTGCAGGAGCGCGCGGATGCGCATGGCCTTCAAATAGTCCTTGGCCGGAATCTCCAGTCCGGCTTTCAGCCCCGCGATCTGATGCTGATCCACGAGTTGATCCACCTTGCCGGTCTTGATCAGCGTTTCGAAGACCGCAGACCCTTCAGCGGAGATGATGGTGGTGATGAGCGCGCCGTAGGGAAAGTCAGGCAGCTTGGCTTCGGTGACTTGCACGCCCATGGACCGGATGATTTCCAGGGCCTTGGCGTAGTCGGCGCGGGCGGCCGGGTCAACCCCTTCGCTGAAATCGGCGGGCGCGTAGCCGACGCGGACATCCTTGAGATCGCGCGCGAACTGCGGCGTGTAGTAAAAGCTTTTGCGGGCGGAGGCGGGATCGTCGTAGTCGGCGCCAGCGATCGCTTCCAGCACCAGTCCGCAATCCTCCGCGGAACGGCAGATCGGTCCGATCTTGTCGAGCGTCCATGAAAGGGCCATGGCTCCGTGCCGCGAAACCAGACCATAGGTGGGGCGCAATCCCGTGACGCCGCAGAATGCACTGGGTGTGAGAATGGAACCTGAAGTTTCGGAGCCGAGCGCGTAAGTGACAAGCCCCGAAGCGACCGCAATCGCCGAGCCGCTCGAAGAACCTCCGGACCAACGCGTGCTGTCCCAAGGATTCAAGCCCGGGCCAGTAAGGGAGGCACTGGCGTATCGATAGCTGGGACCGCCCGCCAGTTCCACCATCGCAAGCTTGCCCGTGAGCAAACCGCCGTGCTTCTGAATGTGTTTGAGCACGCTCGCGGTGTAATCGAAAACCTGATCCTCGTACGGCTTCGCACCCCAGGTGCTGGGATGTTTGGCGTACGCCAGCAGATCCTTGGCCCCGAAGGGAATGCCTTGCAACGGGCCGCGGAGACGTTCGCGTTTGAGATCGCCGTCCACTTCCTTAGCGTCGCGGAGCGCGTCTTTGCGCAGCGAAAGCGCGAGTGCGTTGTAGCGCGGGCCGATGTTCTCTAGACGGTCGCAGAAAGCACTGGCCAGCTCGTGCGCGGAGAATTCCTTCTTGGTGAGCCTCCGATTGATTTCGGCGATACCGGCGAAGAAGATGTCGTCCGAGATTGAGCTCATAGCGTCGGTTATGGCTTGAACGCAGTGGCAGGCTCGGCGGCCATCGGCAGAGGGAACTTGTCGAGTTGATCCGCATTGTCGCGGAGCTGGGCTCGCGAGGCCTTCAATTCGTCATCCGGACTTGGCGCCTGCGGAGGAGTTTGCGCTTGAGGGCGGGCCAGCAAGACTGCGGACGTGGAGAGCGCGGCGGCGAGTTCACGGCGTGTGAACTTACTCATAGACTCTAGTGTAGTTCAGTCTTGTAGTGAGGTGACTAACAAGCAGGCGCCAGAGCTTCGATAGCAGCCTTCTCCATGACGGAACGTGGCGCGGAGCCACCGGTCCAGATTTCGAACTGGCGGCTGGCCTGTTCCAGAAACATCTGCAGGCCGGAAATCACGGCTGAGCCTTGGGCCGCGGCATGGCGCAGAAGCGTAGTTTCCAGGGGGTTGTACACCATGTCGAAGACCAGTTCGGCGGGGATGGCGTCGGGGAAAAAACAAGCTTCCGGATGAGGCAGCATTCCGAGCGGCGTGGCATGGACCAGCGCGTCGAACTTGCGGCCATTCAACTGTTCCCGCAGCAGGGACTCGGCGCCACAAGCGCGGGCCAACGAGCGCACGCGATCGGGATTGCGGCCGACGATGGAAACTTTCGCGCCGCTGCCCACCAGTGCATAGGCCGCGCTGCGAGCGGCTCCGCCATTGCCCACCACCAGCACCGACGATTTCGACAGGCGCAGCTTGCGGGACAAGGGGATGGTGACTGCGTCGGCATCGGTATTTCCGCCGCGCCATTTGCCCGCTTTTTTCCAAACCGTATTCACGGCTCCGATCCGGCGCGCCAGAGGATCGATCACGTCCAGATAGCGGATGATCTTCTGCTTGTGCGGAATTGTCACGCTAAAACCGGCTATCGGCAGCGACTCGGCCAGGATGAAAAAATCCTTCAACTGCGCGGGCTGGACTAGAAACGGAAGATATACCGCATCGATACGATGAGCTTGAAACGCGCGATTATGCACCGCCGGGGAGATGGAATGGCGCACGGGATCGGCAATAACGCCGTAGATCTTGGCGGCGCGTGAGAATTTTTCCGCGCGATAGAGATGGCGCAGCACGCGAGCGCTTACCTGGCCGGAGGCTGTGCCTTCGGAAGCATTGGGCGCGGCATAAGTGAACATCCCTCCCCAAGCGGTGGACAGCACGCGCGTGGGAAATCCGGTTTCGCCCATCGCCAGCACGATGAGCGGTGTGCGTGGATGCGATTTGGTGAGCCCTAGAATACGAGAGTTATCGGAAGGCTTGCGCGCCGTGGTGACAATCTTGTAGCCGTCGGCCGGAATTCGCAACATGCGGCGCAATACCACTTCGGGCGACGGCGTGCCATCGTAGTTGTGGTAGGAAAGCAGCAGCTTGCCTTTCCCACGCAGCGCTTCCAAACGCGGGCCAGCGTTTTCGGCGCTTTCGATTTCTATATCCACGGCGCGGGCGCCGGCGTCCAGCGCGGCATTCAGAATACGAATCTGATCTTCCACGCTGCCGTTGAACTTTCCGTGATTCTGATGACGGCGGCAGGTGGCTAGGATGCAGCAATCGGGATGCGCGGCGAGGAACTTGCGGATGACGGCGATGCCCTGTTCGGGAGCGGCCAGATAGTCGAGACGGAATTCGAAAAAGGATTCTCCCGCGTTAATTTCGCGGCGTGTATGTTCCAACAGCTTTTGCGCGTCGGGAAAGCCCATGGCAATGCAGATCCGAGGTAGCGATGATGGATGCGACATGAGCGCGGGAGGAAACAGCATAACACAGGGGGCCTGCTGCTGGAACTGATGGCCGGTGGCTGGTCATTGGTGGCGAGTGGACTGGTGACTGGTGATGAATGCGGACGGTTGCTCAATTTGCTCTACGCCGTTTGGGTGCCGCGGCTCCTACGGTCAGGCCCATCTCCCGCAACTCCGCTTTGGCCTTGGCCGCGATATCGGGATGGTCGTTGGCGTAACGCGCATAGACATCGCGAAACTCGCGCGCCGCCGAATCGTTCCTGCCGAGCTTTTCCAAGCACATCGCTTTCATGTAGAGCGAGTCGGGGGTCCGGGGGTTCTCGGGGAATTTCTCGAGCACGGCATCGAAAGCGACCAGCGCGTTGTTGTAGTCCGCTTTCCGATAGTAAATATTGGCGATGTAGTACTGCGCGTTCGGCGCAAGATCCGTGTTGCCGAAATACTTCAGATAGTCGTTGAACTCCTGCAGGGCGATATCGTACTTGCCGGCCCCGTAATCGCCATACGCGTTGGTGTAGAGAGCGCCGGCCTGTTGCGGAGGTCCGCTCGATGCGCCATTGGGGCCGAGCCCCGGTGACAAATTCGAATTAGAATCGCCGGGCGGCACCGTTCCTGAAGCAGGCGGCATATTTGCAGGCGGGGGAGCGGCTGGTGCGCGTACCGTGTTGATGAGACTTTCCAGGTCGGCAATCTTGGCGTCCAACTTGCCCATGCGCGTGTTCATGTCGAGCACGGATTCGCGCACGGCGCGGAAATCCTCCGACATCTGATCCAGTTTCTGGCCCACGTTGGCGACAGGGCCGTTGAGATTCTGCTCCTGCTGCTTCATGGTGTCATTGAAGCGGTTCTCCATGACCGCCACAGCGGTGTTGGTGCGGTTGACACTGTCCAACGTCTGCTGCGTAAGCGCCTGGATGGCAGCCACCTTTTGATCCAGAGTGCTTTGCAGATTGCGCACCTGATCCTGCAGCAGCGCGACATCGCGCTGCAATTCCATAATCTCTTTACTCGCGCCGAAGGCGAACGGGGACAGCGCGAAAAATACGATAGCGACACGAGACAAACTCATAGCAACTCCTGTGTGCGGCGGGACGGATTCAGGCCGCCCCGCGATTTCTTAATCGGCTTACTGGCCGGGCGACAAATGCGCGCGGCGATTCTTTTGCCAGCAATCCTCGGACGCTTCGGTACATTGCGGCCGCTCCTTGCCATAGCTGATGGTCTTCAAACGATCCGCCGGGACGCCCAACTGCACCAGGAAATCCTTGGCGGCGGTGGCGCGGCGATCGCCTAGGGCCAGGTTGTACTCGGCCGATCCGCGCTCGTCGCAATGGCCTTCCACTACCACCGAGAAATTGGCATCCTGCTGGAAGATCTGCTTCAGCAGCGCCGCGTCATGCGTAAGAGCGTCGCGTCCGTCGGTGCGAATTTCGCTCATATCCAAATCGAAGAACGCATCCTGGGCCTGTTGCTGTAACAGGTCGGCGCTCGAGAGTCGTGGCGTGTTGGTGGGCGGTGGCGGCGGCGGTGGCGCGCTGCTCACTTCCACGGTAACGGAGCGCGAGTCCATTCCACCCGGCCCACGCGCCGTCAGCGTGTAGCTGGTGCTGGTCCTCGGGAAAACCTGCCGCTGTCCTGAGCTCTGCACCGCGCCGACCCCATGATCGATGGACATGTCGGTGGCGCCGCTGATGGCCCAACGCAATGTGGAGGATTGCCCCGCTTCCACGGTGGAAGGCTCGGCGGTAAAGCTGCTGATTACAGGCGCCGCCTGGGTCGGGGGAGCAATGCGATCGGCCGTTGGAGGCGGGGGGGGCGGGGGCGGCGGCGGCACTTTCTTCTTGCAACCCACCGCGAACAACACCAGCACCGACAGCAGCAGTAGCATGCCGGTTTTGGACGCGTGCAATCTCGAACTATCGCTCATCCTGAAAATCTCCTCTTCTTAGTCTCTTGGTCCTTCGTTTTTTATTGTGTTGCTTTACTCCAAACAGGTTTTTCGTTGTTGCCTTGCGCGGTGAGCTGCTGCACACCGCTGCCGTCGGCCAGCATGGTGTAGATCTCCGTTTTTCCTCCACGCGTTGATGAGAACACCAGATGAACTCCATCGGGCGCCCAACTCGGATTTTCGTTTCGTCCCGCACCATGAGTGAGCTGTACCACGTCGCGGCTGGCAACGTCCATGACGAAGATATTGAAATTTCCCGGTTCGAATCCACGAGTCCATGCAAACGCGATGTGCTGGCCGTCGGGGTTCCACGCGGGATTCACTGCGTCACCCTCGCCGGTAGTTAAGCGGCTCACATCTGTTCCGTCAATATTCATTCTATATATTTGCGGAGTGCCGCCGCGCCCCGAGACAAAGACCATATCCATGCCAGTGCGGGGATTCGCCTTAGGTTCCACTTCCAAAGAACCTGAGTGAGTAATGCGGTGCAGGTCGCCGCCATCCAGATCGGTCTGGTAAATCTGCGAGAAACCGCCGTTCGCCGTGGAGTAAATCAGTAAGTGGCGGCTATCTGGCATAAAATCGGAGGCCGCGTTCATGGAAGCTTGCTGATTGTAGTAGACCAGCTTGCGCCCCGTTTCCACGGAATGAATGTATATCTGGGGCTGCCCTAGAGTCTGCGCCTGCTTCCCGAATTGCGATGCGTTTGCGTTGCGGGAAGAAGCAGCGATGGGGTAAGTGGTGAAGGCGATCTTAGTGCCGTCGGTTGAAATCGCGGGGAAGGTCGTTATGGAGCGATAACTGGTGAACTGCTTTTGCTCGGAGCCGTCGTAATTCATGGACCAGATCTCTTTGTGGCCGCTACGGTCGGAAACGAAATAGATCTTGGTTCCGATCAGGCTGGTGGCGCCGAACTGCTTCAGGATGTCGGCCGCGAATTCCTGAGCCACTTTGCGCGCGCCAGCTTCATCCAGGGAGCCGAGATAGACCTTGCCGATCAGTTGCGCGGAGCCGGGATTGGCTTGGCGGACATCGAAGAGCCATCCGTAGAGGACAATCTGGTTGCTCTGAGTCGCGGTGTAGCCGAATGCGAGGTAATTGGCGCTAGGCGGCGGTCCGGACCAATCGGCGAAAGAAGGTCCGCCCTGACGGAAGTCGCCCGGCTGCTGTGGGACTTGGACCGGATAAAGCGTCTTGGGGACCATCTTCAACTGGCCGGAGTTTTGAAGATCGTTGAAGAGGGTGCTGTTAAAGACGCCCATGAACTTTTGCGCGTCGCCCGCGCCGCGAAAATCGGGAACCGCGATAGTGGGCTTCTCGCCGGCCTTACCAATCGTGGCGTTGATCTGCGAGCGCACGAAAGGCGCAAGGGCAAGAACGATGCTGCCGAAGAGTATGGTTCGTTTCATTGCTGTAGTTGAAATCGAAGTTCCACGTTGGTGGAGCTTCGGCTGTAATTGGCTGGGAGAGGAGGAAACGGAGCTGCGTCCGTTATAGCGCGAAGGGCGGAATAATCCAGCGTGCTGTTGCCGCTACGCTGGGCAATTTGAGGGTTCCTTACGGAGCCGTCGCGCAAAATATCAAATGTGACAACCACCATGGGCAAATGCATGCCGGCCAGTCCGTTGGTCTGCCATTTCTGGGTGACCCGTTGTACTACCAAGTCGGCATACGCGCCGAATTGATTTCCGAACGCGCTGTTCGGACCCACGCCCACGCCGCCCGACCCCGGCTTTTCGAACATCGGGGACACCGCAGCCGGAGCCGTCCTGCTGAATACCTGATTTTCGGCGGGAGGCTCTGGACGATACCGCTGCGGCGCTTCCGGCCGGGGCTGCTTCTTGGCTAGGCGGCTCTTAAGAGGGATGGCATCCTCATCGGGGACTTTGACCTGTTTTTTTGGTTCAGGCTTCGGCCTCTGCGGGACTTGCGATTCGGTATCATTCGCCACCGGATTTATCTTGCCCGCGCGCGATGGGAGCGGAATGCTTTTCACCGAATTGACGGCGACTGCTGTGCCCGCCGCGGTGTTCGCGGATCCCCAGACCTGGCGCGAGCGCTGATAGCTGATGCTCGATACAATCAACACGCCCGCGATGGCGGCGTGCAGTAGTACCGATTGAACAAACGGCCCGCCCAGGGATTCTTGCTGATCGAGAATGTCGGCGTGCTGATGCATGATTCTACTTATCGGCGCTTGTCGGCTTGGTCTTCGGGTTGTGTTACGACACTTACTGCCAGCTTGGCAGCGCCCAAAGTAGCGATGACTTGCGCGACCGGATCCCAGGGCGTGCGGCGGTCGGCCCGCAAGTAGACCGAAGAAGCATTATGAAAGCGTTTATGAATTTCGTCAGCCAGCAGGTTGATGTTCACCGGTTTGTCATTCAAGTACGATGCGCCATCCTTACTTATGGATATTACCGGCAGGTCCTGGACGTTCTCCTTCGCCGGCTTCACCTTCGGAACCTCCACCTGTAAGCCGAAGTCCATGACGTGCGCGGTGATCATAAAGATGATCAGCAGCACGAGAACCACGTCCACTAACGGAACAATGTTGATCTCGGCCATGGCAGGCGTTCCGCGAAAGCGCCCTCGACCAAGTCCACCGGAATTGTTGAGAGAGAATGCCATATTATCGTTCCAGACTGCGCTCCGTAAGATTCAGGAACTCGAGCATGAAGTCCTCCATGCGCGCAGCGAATTCCTTGATGGCGCTGCCAAAAATGTTATAGAAAATGTACGCGGGAATAGCGGCAAACAGACCCATCGCGGTGGTGATCAACGCTTCAGAGATACCAGGCGCCACAGCCCGCAGGCTGGCAGCCCCGGCTGTACCCAACTGCTGAAATGCATCGATAATGCCCCACACCGTTCCGAAGAGGCCGATGAACGGCGAGACACCGGCGGTGGTGGCAAGGATACTCATATTCCGCTCCAGGCGTGTCAGTTCTTCGCTCATTCCGAGTTGAAGGGTACGCTCCAGCGCCAGAGGGTTGGTAACGCTGCCGCGCGATTTCATTTGGCGCACCACTTCGCTATACCCAAAGTCGAACACGGCAACCAGCGGGGAACGATTGAATTGCTCGCTCGCGGCCGCGATCGCGTCTAGCGCCGGGGCCTTGCGGAAGGCGCGCAGAAACCGGCGGTTGGAGGCTCGCGCCCGCCGGAACGACGCCCACTTGGAAAGAATGACAGCCCAGGAGGCAAGCGAGAAGCAGAGCAGAATCACCATCACCGCCTTTGGCAAGGGACCGGAGCTTTGTACCAGGTCCCAAACTTCCAACTGCAGGAACAGGCCGCCCACGCACGAAAGTATCAACCAAGCTCCTTCCGGCTGAACGCGATCACCCTAGAACCATGATATCGCGTTGCCGCTGTTTCTCGATCTCTTTAAAAACAGAACTACATCGTTCTGTTTTATTAGTATGACGCAAACCGCCGCGGATGGACAGTCCTACCCATCGTTAGACGAACCAAAACCTCGTATAATTTCATCGAGTGTTGCTGGAAATCGTTGTGGAAAACTACGCCGTCGTGGAGCGCGTCCGGGTGCGGTTTCACGCCGGATTGAACCTGCTGACCGGCGAGACCGGCAGCGGCAAATCCATTGTGGTGGATGCACTTGGCCTGGTTTTGGGGGGACGTGCATCGGCCGATATGGTGCGCTCGGATACGGAGCGGGCCCGGGTGGCGGCCATTTTCGAAGCTCCTAAGGACGCCGCCTTGCTGGAGATGTTAGATCAGGCAGGAGCTCCGGTGGAGGAGGGTGAGTTACTCATCGAGCGCGAAATTCTGGCCGGCGGCAAGTCCCGGGCTTTTCTCGGAAATCGGCCTGTAACAATGGCGTTGTTGCGGGAGATCGCGCCGTTTCTGGGCGACATTCATGGGCAGCACGAACAGCAGCAACTGTTTGTAAGCGCGGCGCAGTTACGATCGCTGGACGACTTTGCGGGATTAGACCGCCAGCGCGAGGAAGTGGGAGGCGAGTTCAGGCGTTGGAAAAGCATGCAAAGCGAGCTGGAGGAACTGAATCGGTCCGACCAGGAGAAACTCCGAATGGTCGATCTGTGGAGCTTTCAGCGCAAGGAGATCGACGCGGCCGCGTTGAAGCCGGGAGAGGACGCGCAACTGGAGCAAGAGCGAATCGTGCTGCGCAATGTCGCCAAGCTTCAGGACAACGCCAATGCGGCCTATGCCGCGCTCTATGAAGAACAGGCCAGCGTTTCCACGCAGCTCCGAACGGCGCTGAAGAAGGTGGAGGAGCTGGCCAGAATCGACGGCAGCCTGCAACACGTGGCGGAGACGCTTCAAAGCGCGGCCATCGGCGTGGACGACGCGTCAGACTCCATTCGCGACTATATGGACAAGCTGGAGGCTGACCCCAAGCGGCTGGATGAAATCGAGTCCCGCTTGGCGCTGATCGAACGTCTCAAACGTAAGTACGGTTCCAGCCTGGACGATGTGCTGGCGTTCCTGGAGGACGTTCGGACCAAGATGGAAGCTATCGAAACGGCGGGGGATCGCAAGGCCAAGCTGGAGCAGGAACTGGCGCAAGCCAGCGTAGCGTACCGAGAGAGCTCCGCGGCGCTGACCAACGCCCGGAGGGCTGCCGCGGACAAGCTGGCGAAGAAGGTGGAGACCGAGCTGGATTCCCTGGCGCTTGAAAGCGCTGTGTTTCGGATCGAGGTGCGGGAAGCGAACTGGTCGGAGAATGGCGCGGATCGCGTGGAGTTCTTGATTTCCGCGAATGCGGGCGAGGAGCCCCGAGCGTTGGACAAGGTTGCCTCGGGCGGCGAGCTTTCGCGCATCGCGCTGGCGCTAAAGACGTCGCTGGGAAATCGAGAGGGCCCGAGCGGCGTGCAACGGACCTTGGTATTCGACGAGATCGATACCGGCATCGGCGGCGGCGTGGCGGAAGCGGTGGGGCGGAAGCTGAAAAAGCTTTCGTGTTCGAACCAAGTGTTGTGCGTGACGCATCTGGCGCAAGTAGCGGGTTTCGCCGATCATCATTATTCGGTGGAGAAACGCGAAGTGAAAGGCCGGACCGTGGCGGAGATCGAAGAGCTGACGGGCGAGGAGCGTACCCGCGAAATCGGGCGCATGCTGTCGGGCCAGAAGGTGACGCCGGAGGCGCTGAAGCACGCCGAGCAGCTCATTCGTCTGGGCGCGGCACGGCGGTGAAGTTGAGATTACGGTCGGCGGAGTGGCTGCTGGTTATCTATTTCGGTTACGTCGCCGCCATCGCACCCCGGTTTCCACTCCAGCAACAAATTGTCTGGCGGCCATTCCTGGTGGAAGTGCTGGTCTGCGCGCTCTTTCTCGCGCTGGCATACGGAGAGTCTCAGGAACACGCGGAGCTCTTTAGCATCTTGCGGGATTGGATACCCGCGGCGCTGCTGATATTGGCGTATCGCGAGATGGATTGGTTCTCGTCCATGCCGCGCAATTTCGACTTGGAATTGGGATGGGTGAGATGGGACCGGACCGTCTTGCATCACTGGGGCTGGCAGCGCGCAGTGGAATCTTGGGGCGCAGTGCTGCCTCTCTATTTGGAGCTTTGCTACCTGCTGGTGTACGCGGTGGCTCCGTTCCTGGTGGCCGTTTTGTATTTCCAATACCGGCGGGAACGCGTGAACAGCGCGATGTTTTTATATTTGCTGGGGACGTTGCTGGCCTACGCGCTGTTTCCGTACTTTCCTTCGGATCCGCCGCGCGTCGCCTTTGGAGGAAGCGACATGCCGAACGTCTCAACTGCCCTGCGCGAACTCAATTTATGGCTGCTGGGCGACTTGGGGATTCACTCCAGCGTATTTCCGAGCGCGCACGTATCGTCGGTGTTTTCGGCCGCTTGGGCCCTGTTCGCCTTCTTGCCTGAACGCAAGCGATACGGTTGGGGAATGCTGATCTACGCCGTGAGCGTAACGGTAGCTACCGTATATGGCCGCTACCACTATGCAGCGGATGCCGTGGCGGGGATGGCCATCAGCCTGGTCCCCGGCGTTACGATTCTTCTGGCTCGCCGCCCTCGTGTTCGCGGCCTTCTTGGACTGCCTTGAGGCGCTCTTCGCGGCGCTTGGCGCGTTCGGCGGCGCGCTTGACCAATTCCGTGCCTACCAGTTCGAGTTTGGCGAGTTCGGCGCCATCACCCTTGCGCCAACCCAGTCGCACGATGCGCGTGTAGCCGCCATTGCGCTGACCGAACCTGGTCCCGAGCTTCTCGAACAGCTTTTGGACCGAAACGGGCGTCCGGAGGAAAGCCGCAGCCTGCCGGCGCGAATGCAACGTATCTGTCTTGGCGAGGGTGATCATCTTATCCACCAAAGGCCGAACAGCCTTAGCCTTCGGAACGGTGGTAATGACGAAATCGCTTTCGATAACGCTGGTCACCAAGCCGCGCAACAGCGAATTGCGCGCGGCGACGTTGCGTTTGAGTTTAAAACCGGACACCCCGTGACGCATGGTTACTCCGCTACCTCATCCAGGCCCGCCAACTCATCCTCGACGCCAAAGTGCGGCAGCGAAGGCGGCGGCGCCACCAAACGGCCCTGCGCATCGAACTTCATTCCGAAGGTCAGGCCGAGGTTGGAAAGGATTTCCTTGATTTCGTTCAGCGATTTGCGCCCGAAGTTCTTGGTGCGCAGCATTTCGGCTTCGGTCTTCTGCACCAGATCGCCGATGGTTTGAATGTTGGCGTTCTTCAGGCAATTGTAGGAGCGGACGCTCAATTCCAGTTCCTCGACGGAACGGTTGAGCACTTCGTTCATCTGGCTGGCGCCGCGCTCGGCCGGCTCTTCGGCGGTCTCGGGCAGCTCTTCGAAGTTGATGAAGATCGCCATGTGATCCTTCAGCAGCTTGGCGGCTTGGCCGATGGCGTCTTGCGGAGAGATGGCGCCGTTGGTCCAGACTTCGAGCGTGAGCTTGTCGTAGTCGGTCATCTGGCCCAAGCGAGCCGCTTCGACGGCGAAGTTTACTTTGCGCACCGGCGAATGAACGGAGTCAATCGGGATGTAGCCGAGCGCAAGATCCTCGTCGTAGTTGCGGTCGGCAGCCACGTAGCCGCGGCCGGTTTTGAGCCGCATCTCGATGTTCAGCTTGCCGCCTTCGCCAACGGTGGCGATGGGCAGGTTGCGATCCAGCACTTCCACGTCGGCATCGGTCTCAATCTGGCCACTCAGCACTTGCCCGGGCTTGTCCACACGAAGCCGCGCGATGCGGATGCCTTCACCGCTCATCTTGAACGGCACCTGCTTCAGGTTGAGAATGATGTCGGTGGCATCTTCCACCACGCCCGGGATGGGGCTGAATTCGTGAGCCACGCCTTCGATGCGGATGGAGGTGATGGCTGCGCCCTCAATGGAGCTGAGCAGGACGCGGCGCAAGCCGGTGCCGATGGTGGCTCCGAAGCCGCGCTCGAAGGGCTGGGCGGTGAACATACCGTAGCGCTCGGTGAGAGTTTCGGTGTTGGCGATCAGCCTTTTTGGCTTTTGAAAACCTTTAAACATAAGTCAGTTTCCTCAATTCTCTCTGCTGTCTTACTTCGAATACAATTCGACTACTTGGAGTACAACTCCACGATTAACTGTTCGTTGAGCTGGATCTGGACCAGTTCTTCGCGCTTGGGCTGCGCGATCATGCGGCCCTTCAGATTATCGCGGTCTACCTCCAGCCAATTGGGCGAGGGTGCATGCGCTGTGGCATCGCGAGCCGCCAGAATGGTGGGATTTTCCTTGCTCTTCTCGCGAACTTCGATGACGTCGTTCACCCGGACTTCGAACGAAGGGATGTTCACCTTGTGACCGTTGACCATCAGGTGCCCATGGCGGACCAGTTGTCGCGCCTGGCTGCGGCTGGTCCCGAGGCCCATGCGATAAATGACGTTGTCCAGACGGCGTTCCAGCGAATTGAGCATGTTGTCGCCCGTGACGCCCTTGGTGCGGAATGCGCGCTCAAACAGGTTGCGGAATTGCCCTTCCATCAGGCCATAGTAGCGGCGAGCCTTCTGCTTCTCACGTAACTGGAGGCCATAGCCAACGATCTTCGGCTTGCGATCCTTGCCGTGCTGGCCCGGAGCGAAGTTGCGCTTTTCGATGGCGCACTTCTCAGTGTGGCAGCGCTCCCCTTTGAGAAATAACTTCATGCCCTCGCGCCGGCACAGCCGGCAAACGGGGCCATTGTATCTTGCCATTCCTTCTTTACCTTCCTCGTTTCAAAAGGTGCAGTTTACAGCACGCTGCGCGCGCCTTCTTCCTGCTTACTTCACTCACTGACGCTTCCTACGGTCGCGGCTCGGCAATAGTCGTGGCTCAGTTATACGCGGCGGCGTTTCGGCGGCCGGCAGCCATTGTGCGGGATCGGCGTGCGATCCTTAATCGACTTCACTTCAATTCCTACTGTGGCCAGCGCGCGCACCGCCGATTCACGTCCGGCGCCCGGTCCGCTCACTCGTACTTCCACCGAACGGAGACCGTATTCCTTGGCTTTGTTGGCGGCCGTCAGAGAGGCCTGCTGCGCGGCGAAGGGCGTGCCCTTGCGCGAGCCTCGAAATCCGAGCGAACCGGAACTCGACCAGGCCAGAACATTGCCCACCAGATCGGTAAAAGTCACGATGGTGTTGTTGAACGAAGCCTGGACATGCACCAGGCCATTGGACACAACCTTCTTTTCTTTTTTCTTGAAGGTCTTCTTCTTGGTAGTCTTTGCAGGAGCTTTTGCCATTCGATGTCCTTAGGTCTTGCCCGTGGCTTTCTTCTTATTGGCGACGGTTCCGCGGCGCGGACCTTTTCGCGTGCGAGCGTTGGTGTGCGTGCGTTGTCCGCGTACCGGAAGGCCGCGACGATGCCGCAACCCGCGATACGATCCCATTTCGATGAGGCGCTTGATGTTCATCGAAAGTTCCTTGCGGAGATCGCCTTCGACAGACCCTTCGTTCTCAATCAGAGTTCGAACGCGGTTGATCTCGTCCTCGGTCAGGTCCGAGACCTTCTTGGTTGCGTCCACGTTCGCCCGGTGGAGCAGAGAGAGGGCACGGGTCCGCCCGATACCGTAGATATATGTCAGGCCGATCTCGGCCCGCTTCTTGGCTGGTAAATCGACACCTGCAATACGCGCCATATAGTTCCTTTTATCCCTGCCGCTGCTTATGCTTCGGATTGGTGCAGATTACCCGCACCACACCCTCGCGGTGGATCACTTTGCACTTGTCGCACATCTTCTTGACGGACGCTCGGACTTTCATGTTTTCTCACTCTCTAGCTACGTCAGCAATCGGACAATTCTTCCACGGCCGGGATCGTGCGGCGATAACTCCACCTGCACTCGATCGCCTGGCCTGACTCTCAAAAAATTCGTCTTCGCCGCTCCGGCCGCATGCGCCAGAACCACGCTTTCGTTTTCCAACTTTACCTTCACTACAGCGCTCGGCAGCAGCTCAACCACAACCGCCTCCACCGACGTCACGGCCGCGTCAAAACCCACGGACCGTCCGATGTCACCGCCACACAATGCTCGAAGTGGGCCGACAGCGAATGATCCTTCGTCACCGCCGTCCACTTGTCGGACAAAACCCGCATGTCGGGGGCGCCGGCGTTCACCATCGGCTCGATCGCCAGCACCATGCCTTCTTTCAACCTCGGATTCTCATTGCGGCGATCCACGTAATTGGGGACTTGCGGCTCCTCATGCAACTTGGTGCCGATGCCATGCCCCACCATCTCGCGAACCACCGAGAATCCGTTTTCCACCACGTGCTGCTCCACCGTCCCGCAAATATCGAACAGCCGGTTTCCCGGCCGCGCCTTATCGATGGCCAGCTCCAGCGATTCTTTGGTTACTTCCAGCAGCTTCTTGACGGATTCGTTAATCTCGCCCACCGGTACCGTGACGGCCGAATCGCCGAAATACCCATTCAACTGGACGCCCGTATCGATAGAAACGATGTCGCCCTTCTTCAATTTCGTTTTCGCCGACGGCATGCCATGCACAATCTGATCGTTCACCGACGTACACAGCACGTAGGGATACTTGCTGCCCGCCGACGGCGTGTAATAACCCTTGAAGGCCGGCTTCGCGCCTGCGTCCTTCATCATCTTCTCGGCCGCAACTTCCAGATCGTGGGTGGTGACACCCTCTTCCACCATTTTCGAGAGATCCTGAAGGATCTGCCAGACTAGCATACCGCTCTTGCGCATCTGGTCCAACTCGTTGCGGCTCTTACGGATAATCATCTCCACTGACTGCCAGCCACAAGTGTGGGCACACACCGGCCCTCTCCACGGAAATGACTGATAAATCCATTATAGTGCAAAATCATCGGGTTAGGACACGCTGCTGCGGCGGCCCCGAATCCGGCCCGAGCGAGGTGTAAAGCCTTCGTAATGCCGCATAATCAACTGAGCTTCCACCTGGTTGACCGTATCCATCGCCACACCCACCACAATCAGCAGAGAAGTGCCGCCGAAAAAGAAGTTGACGTTCAGGCCATCTAGCAACCAACGCGGGAAATAGTTGTCGATAAAATTGCCTACCAGCGGCAGGCGCTGGAGTTTGATGCCGGCGATCATGATCTGCGGAATCAGCGACAGCACCGAAAGATACAGGCCGCCCACTACAGTGATCCTGGTGAGGATCGTATTCATATAGTCAGCCGTGTTCTTGCCGGGACGAATGCCCGGGATGAATCCGCCGTATTTGCGCATGTTGTCCGCTGCTTCATTGGGATTGAAAATGATGGACACGTAGAAGAAGCAGAAGAAAATGATCAGGACGCAGAATAGCAGATAGTATAACGGCTGATTGCCGCCGATGGAGTCCAACATGCCGCTCAGAATGGGACTGTTCTTCACGATCGCCCAATTGGTGAGCGTCTGCGGGAAGGCCAGGAGCGAAGAGGCGAATATTACCGGAATCACGCCGCCTGCATTCACTTTCAATGGCAGGTGCGTGGATTGCCCGCCCATCATCTTGCGGCCCTGGATGCGCTTGGCGTATTGCACCGGAATCCGGCGCTCACCGCGCTCCACTAAGACGATAAAGGCAACCACGGCAAGCATGACAGCCAGAATGATGATCAGGTGGATGGGCGTCCAATCGCGAACGCGAAACACATGATCGTAGATATTGTCGATAGCGCGCGGAAGGCCAACCACAATTCCAGCGAAGATCAGCAACGACATGCCATTGCCGATGCCCCGCTCGGTGATTTGCTCACCCAGCCACATAATGAAGGTGGTTCCAGCGGTCAGGGTCAGTACGGTCATGGCGATGAATCCGACTCCAGGATTCAGCACGAAGCCGCCGCCCGACTTTTCAAGCGTCAGAGCGATACCGAAGGACTGCACCACGCCCAGAATGATGGTGAGGTAGCGGGTCCACTGCGTGATTTTGCGGCGCCCCAGTTCACCTTCCTTCTGGAGTTTTTCAAGCGTCGGGACCACTACCTGCAACAATTGCAAAATGATGGACGCCGTGATGTAGGGCATGATGCCCAACGCGAAGACGGTGAGCCGGCGAAACATGCCGCCGCTGAACAGGTCGATAAAACCGAACAACGAACCCGAATTCTGCTGGAAGAACTCCGCCAGCCGGTTTCCGTCGATCCCCGGAGTCGGGATGTGCCCGCCGAACCGGTAGACCGCCAATAAACCCAGCGTGAAGAAGATGCGCTTCCGCAGGTCCGGAATCCGGAACATATTGGCGATGGTGTCGAAGAACTTCATCTTTGTTCCTACCTTGGGCTTACCCTGACCGGAGGCCTAACTTACTCGCTCCCGATCACGTTTCCACTGCCCCCGGCCTTCTGGATTTTCTCCAGAGCCGATTTCGAAAATACGTGCGCCCGCACATCCAGCTTGCGGGTGATGTCGCCCGAGCCTAGCACTTTGAGCCCGGCGCCCAGCTTCTTGATGACGCCCAGTTCGAGCAACCGAGCCGCATCGAAGGTGGTGCCTTCCAACTGCTCCAGCCGCCCCACATTTACGATGGCATATTCTTTCTTGAAAATGTTGGTGAACCCGCGCTTGGGCAGGCGGCGGTGAAGCGGCATCTGGCCGCCTTCGAAACCGCGCATGATGCTGTAGCCGGAAATGGATCGCGCGCCTTTTGCGCCTCGGCCGGAATACTTGCCGCGCCCGGTACCCATGCCCTGTCCAATGCGCTGCTTCTTTTGCTTTTGCCCCTTCGGCGGGCGAAGATCGCTGAGATTCATGACGGGTCCTTTTTAGTCCTTGACGATCGCCAGTAGGTGCGGGATCTTGGCCACCATGCCACGAAACACGGCATCGTCCGGACGCACCACGACACGGTTCATTTTCTTCAAGCCCAGCGACCGCACAATCACTTTGTGTTTTTCAGGGCAGCAGATGACGCTGCCAATCAGCTTAATTTTAATAGTGCCAGCCATACCTTAGCTCACCTTCTCTTGCGCCAGCCCGCGCATCTCCGACGTCTGCGCGCGGTCCCGCAACTGTTCCAGTGCATTGATGGTGGCTTTGACGACGTTGTGCGGATTGCGCGAACCGATGGATTTAGTGAGCACGTTGGTGATGCCAACCGCTTGGATGACAGCGCGCACCGGACCGCCGGCGATCACACCGGTTCCTTCCGGGGCCGGCTTCAACAGCACCAGTCCGCTGCCGAACCGCCCGAGAACCATGTGCAGGATGGTGGTTTCGAAAACGTTCACCTTGCGCAGATTCTTCTTCGCCGCTTCGATGCCCTTCTTGATGGCGGCCGGAACTTCCTTGGCCTTACCGGTGCCGAAGCCGACGATTTTCGCGCCGGGATCGCCAATGACGACCAGAGCCGAAAAGCTCAGGTTCTTGCCGCCCTTGACCACTTTCGTCACGCGGTTGATCGAGACCACGTTCTCCTTGAGGTTCAAGGTGTTGGCATCGATGCGTTTCGCCGTGGGTATTGCTGCCATGGTTAAAACTCCAATCCTGCTTCTCGCGCCGCGTCGGCCAGGGCCTTGACGCGCCCGTGATAGAGATAGCCTCCGCGATCGAACACAACTTTGCTGATGCCCTTGGTCTTGGCGCGTTCGGCGATCAGTTTGCCGATTTCTTTGGCGCCGGCCAGATTACCACCGCTTTTGACACTCGAATTCTTTTCGCCCGACGAAGCCGCCGCGAGCGTCTTTCCCGCGCGATCGTCAATCACTTGCGCGTAAATATGTTTCAGGCTGCGGAATACGGCCAGGCGCGGGCGCTCCTGACTGCCCTTGAGTTTCAAGCGAGTGCGCATATGAATGCGAACCCGAACATCGTTTTTGGAAGATTTCGCCATTTACTTCGCTCCTGCTCCCGCAGTCTTGCCGGCCTTCTTGCGGAGCGCTTCACCGGTGTAGCGGACGCCCTTGTTCTTGTACGGATCGGGCGGGCGCAGCGCGCGGATGTTCGCGGCCACCTGTCCCACCATTTGCTTGTCGTAGCCGCTCAAAACCAGATGCGTCTGTTTGTCGATCTTGAGATCCACGCCATCGGGCAAGAGCAACTCGATGGGATGCGAGTAGCCGAGCGTGAAGGTCGCGATCTTGCCTTTGACGTCGGCGCGATAGCCGGTTCCGGTGATGTCGAGCTCGCGCGTGAAACCGGTGGACACGCCTTGGACGGCGGCGGCGGCTAGAGCGCGGGTGAGCCCGTGCAGCGCGGCGCGCTGATCGGAATCGCGCAGAAACTCGAGATTCCCGTCCGCTTGGCGCGCTTGGATGCCTTCCGGCATCGGCACATTGAGCTTCCCCTTGGGGCCTTCCACCAGCAGCTCTTTACCCAGAGTGATCTTCACACCCTTGGGCAGCGGAATGATTTTCTTGCCTACTCGCGACATAAGTTTACCTGACTTCCTTAACCAAGGTCACCATAACTGACACAGCACTTCGCCGCCGACGCGTTCCTTGCGCGCCGTGCTGCCGGTCATCACTCCTCGCGCCGTGGTCAGAATATTGATGCCGAGACCGCCCAGCACCTTGGGAACTTCCTGGCTGCCGACATAGACGCGGCACCCCGGCCGCGAAACTCGCTCAATCCGTGAAATCACCGGCACGTTGCCCGGCGTGTACTTCAAATAAATGCGGATGCTGCGTTTGGCGCCTTCGTCGGCCAGCTTGAAGTTGACGATGAAGCCCTCTTCCTTCAAGATGCGCGCGATCTCCATTTTGAGCTTGGAGGCAGGCACGTCCACTTTGGGATGGCGCGCCGACTGCGCGTTGCGAATGCGCGTCAGCATGTCGGCGATGGGATCGGTGATGGCCATGTTTCTAGTCCGGGGCTCCTTTCCTTACCAGCTCGCTTTGATCACGCCGGGAACCTCGCCCGCCAGAGCGAGTTGGCGAAAACAGATCCGGCACAAATTGAATTTGCGAATGTAGCCACGCGGCCGGCCGCAACGGAAACACCGGTTGCGTAGCCGGATTTTCACCCGCGCCGGAGTGATCTTGTTCGCGGTCTTGTCGGCGGCTATCCTGGCCCTGGTTGCATCTTCTTTCGCGATCTTCGCTGTAGTTGCCATGTCTTCCTGTATTCTGAATTCTGACTTCTGAATTCTCTTCTTACTGCCTGAACGGCATCCCCATTTGCTTGAGCAGCGCCAGACCTTCGGCGTCGGTCTTGGCGCTGGTGGTGATCGAAATATTCATCCCCTTGACCTTCTCCACCTTGTTGTAGTCGATCTCGGGGAAAATCAATTGATCGCGCACGCCCAGCGTATAATTGCCGCGCCCATCGAAGGACTTCGAGGATACTCCCCGGAAATCGCGGACCCGCGGCAGAGCGACATTCATCAGCCGGTCCAGGAATTCATACATCCGGTCGCCGCGCAGGGTGACCATGGCGCCGATCGACATGCCCTCCCTGAGCTTGAAAGCCGCGATGGACTTCTTGGCCTTCGTCACCACCGGCTTTTGTCCGGCGATCTGGCCCAGCTCGTTCACCGCGCCATCCATGAGCTTGGCGTTCTGCGTGGCTTCGCCCAACCCGATATTGACCGATACCTTCTGGATCTTGGGTACGGCCATCACGTTCTTGTAGCCGAACTCCTTCACCAGCGCCGGGATCACGCTCTTCTGATAATGCTGCCTGAGTCTTGCTTCTGCCATCTCTAGAATCCTCTAGCCTTTTGTATCGAGAGCCTCGCCGCTTTTCTTGGCGATGCGGACGCGGCGCGTGGAGGCGCCGGCGGGCTCGATTTTGTAACTCACGCGCGTGGGAACACCGCCCGAGGTGAGCACCATTACATTCGATATCGCGATGCCGCTTTCCTTTTCGGCGATACCGCCCTTGATCTGCTGTTGCGGGTTGGGGCGGGTATGACGCTTGATCATCGATACACCTTCGACAATCAGCTTGCCGCGCCAGCGATCCACCGAAATCACCCGGCCCGTTTTACCCTTGTCGCGACCGGCAATCACCTTCACCTGATCGTTCTTCTTGATTCTGGTTTTATGGAACGTCTTTTCGACCGGCCGCTTAGGCATCAGATTACCTCCGGCGCGAGAGAAACGATCTTCATAAAGCGCTTGTCGCGCAGTTCGCGCGCCACCGGACCGAACACGCGCGTGCCCACCGGCTCGCCCACTTCGTTGATCAGCACGGCGGCGTTCGAATCGAACCGGATGTACGTGCCATCCTTGCGGCGCGATTCCTTGCGCATCCGTACGATCACGCAGCGCACTACTTTGCCCTTCTTGATGGGCGATTCGGGCGTGGCTTCCTTGACACTGGCGGTGATGATGTCGCCCAAGCCGGCGTGCAATCCTAAATCTCCGCCGCGCGGCAAAATGCACATCAGCTTGCGGGCGCCGCTATTGTCGGCCACCTCGAGGATGGTGCGCATCCCAATCATGGCTTCCTCCCTTTGACACGTGGCGACGATGTCTTAGCGCGCAGCGATTTCGAACCGGACGTGGGCTGCGTGGTATCGAGATCTACAGCAGCAGGTTCCACGGCTACTTGCACCGCTTTACGCAGCACTTCGCCCAGGCGCCAGCGCTTCAGCTTGCTCATTGGCCGGCACTCGATAATGCGAACCGTGTCGCCGATCTGCGCCCTCTGCTCTTCGTCGTGCGCGTAAAACTTGCTGCGCTTATTGATAATGCGTTTGTACATCGGATGGGGAACGCGTCGCGTCACTTCCACCACAATGGTCTTGGTCATCTTGGCGGAAACCACTTCGCCGACCTTTTCGTTCTTATTGCCTATCTTCTTTTTTGCTACCGCGCTGTCGGCCATGGCTTACTTCCCCTTCTTCTTTTTCTTCGGGGACGGCTCGGGCGCGGTCTCCGGATGCAGCTCGCGATCTCGCAGAATAGTGAGAATGCGCGCCTGATCCTTGCGGATGACTCGCAGCTTCTTCAACCCATCCGTCTGGCCCATGCTCAATTGGAAACGGAGACGGAAGTTCTGTTCACGGATTTCCGCCACTTGCCTGCGCAACTCGTCGCTATCGAGTTCCCGTATTTTGTCTGCTCTCATGGTTGTTCTCCCGGGTTGATCTCCCGGCTACTCTCCGGTGTTGTCCTCGCGGCTCACCACTTTGGTCGGCAGCGGCAACTTGCCCGCGGCCAGCCGAAAAGCTTCTTGCGCGGTCGCTTTCGGAACGCCTTCCATTTCAAAAAGAATCTTGCCGGGCCGGATCACCGCCACCCACTGCTCGGGAGCGCCTTTGCCCTTACCCATACGGGTTTCGGCCGGTTTTTTCGTTATCGGCTTGTCGGGAAACAGGCGAATCCAAACTTTGCCGCCGCGCTTGATGAAGCGCGTCATGGCGACGCGGGCTGCCTCAATTTGCCGGTCCGTGATCCAGCCACAGCGCATGGCTTTCAGCCCGAATTCGCCAAATGCGAGGCTGGAGCCGCGCCAAGCTTTGCCGGTCATGCGGCCGCGCTGCTGTTTCCTGTACTTGACCTTCTTTGGCATCAACATGGCGATTGGTCTCCGCTATCCTTGTTTCGGCGGCTCGTTACCGGAGCCGCTATTCGATTCGGTGGGTGTTTCTTTTGTTTCCTGTTTCCAGCTAGGTTGCGGCGGCGCGAGTGGCGGCAAAATAGGCGCGACTCTAGGCGCTGCGCCTGTATCGGGCGGCGCTTGTACCGCCGGTCCGCTCGGTTCTGGAGTGGGAGGCGCAAAAGCGCTCCCAGGACGCCGTTCCCGGCGATCGCGCAATGGCTGGCGGCGGGGCTCAGGTTCGTTACGCAGAGAATCCCGGCGGCCGCTATCCAAAATCTCACCTTTATACGTCCAGCACTTGATCCCAATAACGCCGTAGGTGGTGTAGGCCTGCGCGAAACCGTAATCCAAATCGGCGCGCAAGGTATGCAGCGGAAGCTGGCCTTGCAGATACCACTCACTGCGCGCGATTTCCGCGCCATTCAAGCGCCCCGATACGCGAACCTTGATGCCCTTGCAGCCAAAGCGCAGCGCCGAATCGACCGCTTTTCTCATAGCCCTTCGAAATGCCACGCGCTTTTCAAGCTGCAGCGCGATGGACTCGGCGACGAGTTGCGCGTCCAGCTCCGGCTTATGCACTTCCTGAATGTCGATGAAAACTTCGCGCTTGGTTTTCTTCGCAAGGTCTCCCTTGAGCTTCTCGATTTCGGCGCCCTTGCGCCCGATGATGATGCCAGGCCGTGAGGTGCGGATAGTAACGCGCAGCTTGTTGCCGGGCCGGTCCACTTCGATGGAGCTAACTCCAGCGGACTTTAACCTTTCCCTCAGCGCGCCCTTTAGCTCCAGGTCTTCGCGCAGAAGCTTGGCGTAGTCCGCTTTGGCGAACCAGCGCGATCGCCAGGTCTTGGTGACGCCCAGGCGAAAACCGTACGGATGTACTTTCTGTCCCACTATGCGTTCTCCTGGTTTGTCGCCGGCGCTGCCCCGGCTTTGTCGCTAACCACCACCGCGATATGGGAGGTGCGCCGCTGATAGCGGTACGCCCGGCCCATGGGCGCGGGCCGGATGCGCTTCTGCCGCGGTCCCTCGTTCACATACGCTTCGCTCACGATCAACTGATCCACATCCACGTCATTGTTGCGATTCTCGGCGTTGGCGATGGCCGAATCCAGCACTTTCAGGATGGTGGGCGCCATGCGCTTGTTGGTCTGGCGCAAAATGATGCGCGCTTCGTTCGCCGAACGGCCGCGGATCAGGTCGATCACCAAACGGGCCTTTTGGGGCGACGATCGAATATATCGGGCTTCTGCTCTAGCTTGCATCGCAATCGCTCCTTAGGCCGGCTTGGCGGTCTTCTCCGTGGATGAGGCGGCCTTCACCGAGTGCCCCTTGAACACGCGCGTCGGGGAAAACTCGCCCAGCTTGTGGCCCACCATGTTTTCGGTGATGTAGACCGGAATGAACTTCTTGCCGTTGTGGACGCCGAGAGTGTGCCCGATGAAATCCGGAACGATGGTGGAGCGCCGCGACCAGGTCCGCACCACTTTCTTTTCGC
>JBEKRO010000012.1:0-89774 GCA_049518655.1 Bryobacteraceae bacterium
GTACCGGCTCAATTTGGGCACGCAGGAAGCGCAGGAATTTCTGCTCAAGCAAATGGAAGATTATTTCTTCGGCGCGGGCGCCGCGTTGCCGCCGGGTTACGTGCCTCCGCAGACTAAGAACTGACCTCTAGACCACCGGCAGCGCAGTCGCGATTTCAAAGCGTAATTGCCGATGGGAATTTCGCAGCGCGTCCTCCACGGCAGCGGGAGTTTCAGCGCGCGCGAAGATAAAACCCAGGTAGCTTGCGCCTTCGGGCAACGGGACCAGCTTTTGTCCCTGTTTCGCTGTGACGATTACTTCCTCTATAGCGGGTTGGGAACGTGCGCGCTCCAGCCCTTCGACATCGACGTAAATTCCTTCACGGGGGATCGGGATCATCATTACGCCAGCGGCGGGCGTAGACATCGCAAGGTCGCCGGCGTCAACGCCAGCGGCGTGCTGTAGAATCAGCTCTTCCAATCCAGGCAAAACCCGAGCGCACAGTCCGCCGATGGGCCGCGCGGCCACTTCCAGCATCCAGACGCCGCGTCGATTCACGCGCATTTCAGCGTGCACGGGACCCTGCGTAAGGCCAAGAGCGTTCACGGCAACCTGCGCGGTGCGTAGGATTGCTTTCTGCGTGGATGGATCTTCACGCGATGGAGTGACGTAGATAGTCTCTTCAAAGAACGGACCATCCAGCGGATCGGGCTTGTCGAACAGCGCGAGCACGCGAAGTTGCCCATCCGTGAGGATGCCTTCCAGCGCAAACTCGCGGCCTTCGATGAAGGATTCCACTTGCAGAAAGCGGTCCTGCTCTTCGTGCAGCCGCGCGATGTCCGGATCGGCCAGCAGGCTCTCGATGCGGCGGAAGGCCGCAATGAACTCCCGGCGACTATTGGCGCGAATCACGCCCCGGCTGGCGGAAAGCCCCAGCGGTTTGAGCACGCAGGGATAGAGAGCCTCCTGTGCCGCGCGGTCGGGGCCGCCGGACAAAGCCACGCGATGAAACTCGGGAACCAGTAACGCAGCGGCGAGAAATCGCTCGCGCGCCAGAAACTTGTTGCGGCTGGCGGCCACCGAGGCCGGCGAGTTGTAGAGGATCCCCATGCGCTCGGCCGCGAGCGCCGCGATGTAAGCCGGACGGTCGCCCACCGCGACGATGCCGTCCACGTTCGCCTGGGTCGCGAGCGTTGCGGCGGCTCCTGGCGGATCTTCAAAACGCAGCGCGATGGCGTGATCGCCCCACGGATCGTCCAGCACATGACAGCGATCGGTGGCCAGAACCAGTTCGTAGCCTAAGCGCTCGGCCGCGCCCGAGAAGGCGCGCGTTTGATAGCCGGTAGTGGCGCCGATCAGCAGCAGACGTTTTCCCATCAGGAGCCACTCGGCATGACGCAAATTCCCGCGCCATCGAAAGAATAGAACGAACCGACGCTGACGGTCAGGTTGGAGTATACGCTCTTAAGGAGGCCTGAGGCTACGATTCCGGCGAAGGAGGTGCACGGTTGCAATCCCACGGGAGGCGGCGGCACCACGAAATTGATTTGATAGAGGCCGATATAGTCTTGAGTCGCGCCGGCGAATGGCGCAACGGCAGCGGTAGGGAGAGGGCTGGTAGCCAACGCGTTGGGTCGATAGTTGAAATCCAAGTTGAAGGTGGAGACGGTCGGGCTGCTTGCCGCCGCGGGCTGGCCCGTGATGAGCGGCGGATTAGTTTGTCCCAGGCCCGTAGCATAAGCCACCAGTTCTTCGCCGGCCACAGCCGGACTGCTGACCGAGACAGACGTTCCATCGGCGTGCGTGATCATTGGCGCGCAGGGTATTTGCAGGAAGTTCGGGGCAGCCGTTGGCGAGACGATGACGTCGCACGCGGTCAGAATATGAAGATGGTCCGGCCACGCTTGCGCGGCGATATAGGGAGTCGCCACGCCGTTCACGGAGACAGCAACGGCGCCCGGGAGCCTCACGACAATCGCAGTGCTGATGGGAGCGTCTAACGGGATTTGAACCGTGACAGCCAGCACGTTATTGCATACCACGGGGCTGGGGGCAACGCTGCACGGCGCCGTTGCCTGGACGGCTTGTAGGACGGGCATGGTTTCATTCGCCGCTCCATTCCAGAAGGTCGCGGAGACGGTTGGCAGGGGCGTCGACGGATTGTACCCCGCGCCTGGCTGCACGAACAGCGTGAGCAACAGGCCGGGTGCAACCGCAATCGGAAACGGATTGGTAAAACCGGCGCCCACAAATGCCGGAGACGGAGATGCAGTTTGCGCCCAGCAGAGCGAAGCGCCAAGAAGTACGAGGGAGCTAAGAATAGGACTTCGCATCGGAACACTCCTACGGGGAGAAATGGGCGCGCTAGTCCTATTTTATAGCGACCGTTCGGTTATTTGTGTTCTTCTTCCTTCGGCTTTTGCTGCGGCCGTGGCGGAGGAGCCGCAGGCTTGGCTTGCGGTTGCGGACGAGCTTGCGGCGCTGCGCGTGGTGGCGGAGGAGCTGCGGGCCGAGCCTCCGGGGGACGCGCTTCCGGACGAGCTTGCGGTGCTGGACGCGATGGCGGTGGAGCCGGCCGCGCCTCCCGAGGAGGTGCCTGCGGACGAGCCTGTGGCGCTGGACGAGGCGGAGCTGTTGGTATGGGCTCGGGACGAGCCTGTGGCGCAGGGCGAGGGGGAGCAGGACGAATTTCCGGACGAGTCACTGGTGCCGGACGATTCTCGGGTATCGGAGCGGGCGTGGGGCGCTGCGCCGTGGTCCGGTTCTCGGGGACCGGTGGCCGGGCTTCGGGAATCGGCCGCGCTTCCGGGCGTTGCAATTGTTGTGGCGCCGGTCTGCTTTCAGGAACTCGAGTAGCTTGCGTTGGCGGACGCTCATTCGGCTGCGCACGCGCAGGTGGTTCGGTAGCGGACGGCGCTGCCGTTCGCACAGCGGCAGCCGGCGGGCGCGCGGCGGGAGCTTTGTACGTAGTGGGAAGCGGACGGGAGGCTACCAGCGCGGCAGGATGACCGCCTCCGCCTGAGGTCGCAAACTGCGCGCGGTTCGTGGACGCTTCACGCGCATGTTGCACCTGCGCTCCCACCGGAGGTGTCCTGGGATCGCGAACCACAGCTTGCTCCTGAGGCGTAGGCCGAGCCTCGATTCCACCTCGGCCGCCGTTGTAGCTGACCCGATTCCCTCGGCTGTTCGGCACCTGGTAGTTGTAAACATGGTGAACTCTGGCCGGATCCACATTCGTTACCGCACGGTTATATTCCACTCGGCCGTTGTTCCAATAAGCGCCGTAGTAGCCGCGGCCCGTATATCCATTACCGTAATCGATGCCGCCATAGTATCCGATGTGCGGACCCCAATAGCCACCGTGCCAATGGTAGGCGCCACTATCGTAACCCCACCAGGGCGGCGTCCAGAGCGCGCCCACATAAGGGGCCACGATCCAAGCGCCGGGAACCCAGTAATAACCGGAGCTTGCATAGCCCCAGTAGCCGGGCGTCCAAATGTAATCGTCGCCGGGAGCGGGAGGCTGATCGTATTCCGGCAGCGGAGGAGGAGGCTCCGACGCTTCGACGGGTTGATTGTAGGAGGAATCTTGTGTGTACTCGGGGGTGTACTGGGGTGCTGGCGCCGGCGCTTGAGGCTCCGCCGCGACGGACTGATCGGCCGAGGCGAGGTTGCCGTTGGCGGGATCACCACCGGAATTATTTACGTCCGCTGGCTGTGCGGATTCGGTCTGGGTCTTAGTGCAGCCCACCAGCGCTACCAGCAGCAGTACAGAAACAAACGAGAAACGGCGCATGGGCACCTCCAGTTATATGGGTGAGCACGCGCAGTGCCAACGTTGCTAGAACGACACCTTGGGGGCGTTCCGCGCACCAGGCTCGGTCTTGAAGTAAGCATCATTACGCTGAAAGCCGAACATCGAAGCGGCGATGTTGTTGGGGAACAATTCGATATCCGTGTTGTAGCGCTGTACCGTTTCGTTGTACTTCCGGCGCTCCACGGCGATGCGGTTCTCAGTGCCGGCCAACTCGTCTTGTAAACGAAGGAAATTTTCGTTCGATTTCAGCTGCGGATAATTCTCTACAACGACCAAAAGCCTACTGAGTGCCCCGTCCAACTGGGAATTGGCCGCGATCTTGTCCGCTGGCGTGCGGGCGCCACCCAAGGCCGCGCGAGCGTCGGTGACTTCCTTGATCACGGCTTGCTCTTGCTTGGCGAAACCTTTGACGGTTTCCACTAGATTCGGAATCAAATCGGCGCGGCGCTGCAGCGCGACGTCCACCTGGGACCAAGCCGCGTTCACCGCTTCGCGCTCGGTAACCAGCGTGTTCCGCGATCCTGCGGCCCAGCCGAACACCGCGAGAGCGGCCAAAACGATTACCCCAATTACCACCAATGCGATCTTCATCGAATCCCTCTCATTTCTCAAGACGGTCAACATGACCGACCAATGCCTCGATCTGTTTCAGATAGCTCGCAAACAGCGCTTCCGCGTCCACGTCCCTGGCCAGCTTGCTTTGATCCCGCAGGTCGAGCAGTGTATCGAACGGCGTGCTCTCCGCGCCCATGTCCGGCATATGCCGCGCGATTTCCCGCTTGCGCCATCCGGACGGCAATCCGGAAAGCAGCAGAGCATGGCGCGCGAGCACCAGGAAATTCGGAACAGAATCAATCATCAGCCGCAGGAGCGCCGGTTTGTCGAACAACACTTCGGCCGCTTTTGTGCGTAAGCGCAAAAGCTTGGCCCTCAGTTCCATTTCAACTTGCGCGCGATAGAAAACCTTCTCGATCACCATGTTTTGGATCGGATCGGTTCCGAACAGTACCCGCCGGCGTTCCTGGATGTCGTGAAACTCGATAGGGAAGCAGTCGGTGGACGTTCGCAACTCTTCTTCGGTTAACAAGAGTGGCGACGGATTGCCCAGTCCGCGCCACCATTTGAAGATCGGTTCTACGTCGGCCAGCTCGGCAGGCGTGACGCGAGTGAGCACGCACAAAACATTTAAATCGGAGAAGTGCTCGTTGTGTTCGCCGGCCGCCGCGGAACCATACAAGATTACCGATCGCAAGCGTTCGCGTTCGGCCTGCTTCAGACGATCCACCAGTTCTAGGAGTTTGTCTTCCATATTAAGCCGCTACCAACTCCCCGACGCTCCGCCTCCACCAGAATCCCCGCCGCCAAAACCGCCAAAGCCTCCGCCTCCACCGCCGCCGCCAAAACCTCCACCACCCCAGTCTCCTCCGCCTCGGCCACCGCGCCCTAATAGGTTACCGAGAATCAGACCGGTCAGCAGACCTCCACCACTTCCGCCACCCCGGAAGAGTAAAAGCAAAACGAAAATGCCGATCAAGATTACGGGCCAGGGAAGACCTCGGCCGCCTGGAGCTTGGCGGACGCGCTCACGCTCGTCAGGCGAGAGTTGGACGCCTTTGGCGCGGGCAATCGCGGAGCCTATCTGAACCGCACCCGAAATCAGCGCCTGTCCATAAGCGCCTTGGCGCAACAACGGCTGAATGCCGCGCAAAATACTGCCGTCGAATCCATCGGGAAGGATCGGTTCCAACCCGTAGCCCACTTCGATGCGGTCGCGATGATCCTGGACGGCGAGAAGCAGCATGATCCCCTCGTCCTTGCCCTTCTTGCCGACGCCCCATTGCCGGTAGAGCGTGTTGGTGACGTCTTCGATCTGCTCGCCATCCAGCGACTGCAACGTGACTAGCGCCATTTGTACGCCCGTGGCTTGCTCCACTTGCCCCGCGTAAGCTTCCAGCTGGGCGCGCGATTGCGAATCGAGAACATTCGCGAAGTCGCTGACATAGCCTTGCGGCTTGAGCGATTTCAGATCCAGTGCAACGAGCGGGGCAAATAGCGACGCGCCACCCAGAGCGCACAGAACCAGCGCGGCTCGCGTCAGTTTGCCCAGTGATGGATTTAGCAGTCGAGGTCCTCGCGTTTAATGCGAAAGTCGCCTAAGTTCCCGAGCACCGCGAGCGTGATGTGCTTGGGATTGAAGAACTCCTGAGCGATCTGCTGCACTTGCTCGGCGGTAACGGATTCGATGCTCTCCAGCATTTCATCCAGAGTGAAGAAGCGCTTGAAATACAGATCCTGCCGCGCCAGATTGCCCATCCTGCTGGAGGTGGATTCCAGGCCCAGCATGAAAGAGCCTTTCAGGTTGTCCTTGGCGCGGCGTAACTCCTCGGCCGGCACCAGGTTCTCTTTGATCTCGCGAAACTCTTTGACGATGGAGTCGATCACCTTCCCCGCGGTTTCCACAGCCGTGCCCGCATAGATCGCCATGCAGCCGGTGTCGCGGTACATCGAAAGCTCCGAGTAAACAGCGTAGGCCAAGCCCTGCTTTTCACGGATGTTCTGAAACAGGCGCGAGCTCATGCCGCCGCCCAGAATTGTATTCAACGTATAGCAGGCGAAGCGCAGCTCATGCGGGAAAGGATAACCCGGCACGCCCATGTAAAGATGAGTCTGCTCAAGCGAAGTCTTATTACGAAACACCAGACGGGCATGTGGCACCGGCGCAACTTCGGGAGCCAACTGTCCGTTCACCGGCAGGTCTTCGAAATGTTCGCGCGCCAGATCCACCAGCTGCGCGTGATTCAAGTTTCCGGCGGCGGTGATCAAAATATTCGACGGTGAGTAGTAGCGCTGGAAATAAGAATCGATCATTCCTCGATCGAACGCGCGAATGGTGTCCTTGCTGCCGATGATGGGCTTGCCCAGCGGATGGTCTTTGTAAAAGTTGCTGGAGAAGATATCGTGCAGAAGATATTCGGGGTTGTCCACATCCATCTTCAGCTCTTCGAGGATCACTCCCTTCTCCTTCTCGATGTCCTCTTCGCGGAATAACGGATTGCGGACCATGTCTGCCAGCACGTCGAACGCAATGGGCAGGTGTTCATCCAAGACTTTGGTGTTGTAACTCACCATCTCCTTGGCGGTGAAGGCGTCCAGGCCGCCGCCGATGGAATCCACCGACCGCGCGATCTCTTCCGCCGAGCGGTTCTTGGTGCCCTTGAACAGCATGTGCTCGATGAAATGCGAGATCCCGTTTTCTTCGGAGGTTTCCCGGCGGGAGCCGGTGCGAATCCAAACGCCCAGGGAGACCGACCGGACGTGGCCCATCTCCTCGCTGATTACCCGAACCCCGTTCTTCAGGGTTGCAACCTCAATATCGCGGACGGTTTGAACTGCGTTAGCCATTTTGCCTGCCTTCATTTTATCGCGGATTGGTATCTGGCCGAGTTCGAATAGCTTCAAATATAGTGCTGGAACGCGCCGTGCCCTATACTGAAGATATGGCGCAAGCTATTGTAGGCCTTGAACTTCCGGATCTACAAGCCTTTCTGGGACCAGAACAGCCCGCTTTTCGGGCCCGCCAATTGTACGACGCCGTGTATCGGCAAAGGGTAGCCGAGCTGGCTCAAATCACCAGTTTTCCGGTAACCCTAAGAAAAGAATTGGCTTCGAAGCTGGCGGTGGGCTTGCCTGCGCCTGCGGCAGAATACAAAAGTACCGATGGAACCCGCCGCTATCTGCTGGAAATGGAGGATCGCAGGACCATTGAGACGGTTCTGATGCCGGAAGAAGGCCGGGACACGATTTGCATCTCGAGCCAAGTGGGATGCCCGGTAAACTGCCAGTTCTGCCTGACCGCGCTGATGGGCCTGGAGCGGAACCTGACTGCGGGCGAGATCGTGGGCCAAGTTCTGTTCGTGATGCAGGCGCACAACATTTCCACCGAGACCGATCGATTGAACATCGTGATGATGGGCATGGGCGAGCCTTTGCTCAACTTGCCCAACGTGATCAAAGCGACGCGGATTTTGACCGATCCGGCGGGCATCGGGCTCTCGCAGAAGCGGATCACGCTATCCACGGCCGGCATCATACCGAAGATCGCCGAGCTGGGGCGCGAGCCGGTGCGGCCGAAGCTAGCGATTTCATTGAATGCGTCTTACGAAGACCAGCGGCGCGAGCTGATGCCGATCACGCGCAAGTATTCGCTGAAGGACCTTCTCGCCGCGTGCAAGGCGTATCCGCTGCGGCCGTGGGAGAAGCTGTCGTTTGAGTATGTGCTGCTCAAAGGTGTGAACGATACCGACGCCGACGCGCGGCGCGTGGTGCAGTTGCTGGCGCATTTGAATGCGAAGGTGAATCTGATTGCGCTGAATCCAGGGCCGGGGATCGCTTTTGAGACGCCCGATCCCGAACGCGTACACGCGTTTCAAGGCATCGTGAGACGGTCCATGCCGTGCTTTATCCGCAAGCCTCGAGGGCGGGATATTTTCGCGGCGTGCGGACAGCTGAAGCGAGAAGTCCCACAGAAAAACGGCACATTTGTATTGGCCGCAGATGAACGCCGATGAACACAGATGGGATTTACTAACAGCCCGCGTGCTTAGCGCAGTCTTTGAAGTTTCCAACACGCTCGGCTCTGGGTTCCTCGAAAAGGTTTACGAGCGGGCACTCCTCAAGGAATTAACCATGAGAGGAATCCGGGCTTCTTCTCAAAGGTCATTTGCCGTAACTTACAAAGGCCATTCGGTTGGAGAGTATTTCGCCGACATCGTCGTAGAAGATGTTCTGGTGATCGAGCTGAAATGTGTTGACCGCTTAGCAAATGAACACTTGGCGCAGTGTCTGAATTATCTTCGCGCTTCCGGCATGCCAATTTGTCTTCTGGTCAACTTTCAGAAACCTAAAGTCGAGTGGAAGCGCGTTATTTGTGCTGATCGGCGTTCATCCGCGTTCATCGGCGGCTAAGAATTCACTTTCTGCAGTCTCCGCAAAGTATAAATCTCCGGGTGGATGTTCTCCGAGCGCAGCTTCTTCCAATCGTCACTGACGTGAATCAGCTTCCCGCTGATGTGATTGGACTGCTCCGACGCCAGGAACAGCGCCAGTTGAATCTGTTTCTCGGGGGCGACGCCGCCGGTCTGCCGGACCTGCAACGCATCTTCGGTTTCCTTCCAACCCGCGCGTTCACCGGCGCGCAGGATCTCGTCGGTCATGTGCGTGTAGGTGCCGCCCGGTCCCATACAATTGATTTGGACATTGTGTTCCCGAACCTCCTCGGCGACGGTTTCCACCAGCCGCACGACCGCGGCTTTGGTGGCGGCGTAAGCCGACAGATTGGGGCGCGCCATGGTTGCTCCCGGCCCGCTGAGTACGATGATCTTGCCTTCCCTGCGCGCGATCATGTGCGGAAGAACCGCTTTGCAGGCGTTCATCACGCCGAGCAGGTTGGTATGGATCGTGTCGACCCACGCCTTGGGCGATTGCTCCACAAACGGCCCGATGGGACCGGGAATCGCAGCGGCACAGATCAGAACATTCACTTCACCGTAATGCACGCGCACCCGGTCGACCGCGGCATTGACCTGCTCGAAATCGGTGACATCGGCGCGAATGCGGAGCGCGTTGCCGCCGGCGTGTTCGATCTCCAGATGCGCCAAGTCCAATTCGGCTTTGCTGCGCGCCAGCAGCGCCACGCGATTTCCGGCGGTCGCAAATCCAATCGCCAGCCGCTTGCCGATGCCGCGTCCGGCTCCCGTGACGAGCACACCGGCGTTGGTAAGAGTTTCCACCGTGCTGATACCTTCCAATCCACGTTAGTACAACGCGGGCACGGTTGCGCGCTACTGCTCAGAACTGAGGACTACCTTGCGGCCCTGGGCCCTTCCAGACTCGTTAACAAATGGTTGTGATTATATTTGTGCGCCAAATCGAGGGCGGTCAGCCCTTCCTTGGTGCGCGCGCTGGGTTGTGCGCCGGATTTGAGCAGCAGATCGATCATAGTCGAATCGCCAAAGTCGATGGAAGCCGCGTAGAGCAGGGGAGTCATGCCTTTCTTGTCGACATGATTCACATCGGCGCCGCGCTGGATCAATAAGCGGGCTATATCGACGCGGTTCGCGATGGCCGCCCAGGAAAGTACGGTGATGCCGTCGTCATCGGCTTCGTCGACGCGCGCTCCAGCATCCAGCAGGGCGCGTACCGCATCCGTTCGGTGCGTGGTAGCCAACATCAGTAGAGGCGTCTCAGGGAACATGCCGAGCAAGTTCATTTTGTCGTCGACGCGTTCGCCCGCTTTGTGCAGGCGGTCGACCATATCGGCATTGCCCGCGAAGGCGGCCAACAACATCGATTGCGCGTTGAACAGCGGCGCGCCTTGACCCTTTGGGAGACGAACGGTAGCGCCGTGGTCGAGCAACAGGTTCATGGCTGCGCTCGACCCCGGGTAGTTGGCCGCAACCAACAATGCCGAGTATCGGTTCTTGGCGCGCGCATCGGCGTTGGCTCCGCGCTCGAGCAGCAGCTTCATTTTGCTGACATCGGGCGCCGCCAGCATCAGCGCGGTGGTGCCACCTGATTTCGTCGCCGAATTGGGATCGAATCCGTTGTCCAGAAGGCGCTTCACATCGGCCGCGCTGCCAAACAACACGGTTTCAGCCCAGGGCTCGATGCCCTGGGGTTCCGCTTCTTTCAGAGCGGGAGCCTTCGATTTCACCGCCGGGAGCGCCTGCGCCAAGGCGATAACGGCCCAACTCTCGCCCATCGTGGAGATGAACTGATCGTGACCGTACGGGTGACCGGTCTCAAAATACGGTGGACTGACGGGCGCGGGCGGATGCAAGCGTGACGCCACATGCCAGGATCCGTCCTTCGCTTGGGTCTTCAGCAGGTAATTGGCTCCGCGCCGCCAAGCCGCGTCGGACGTAGGAACGCCAGCCGAATCGTGCAGCGCCCACATCGCCTCGCCGGTGGAATAGGCGTCGCTGGCACGGCCATCGAGCGAAGCCCAACCGCCATCGGACTGCTGGGTAGCTTTCAGTTCGCGAACCAGCTTGGCCATAATGGCTGCGTCCTCGCCGGTCACACACGCTCCGAACATTTGATATGCGCGCTCTTCCGTATTCCCCGGCTTGTGCGACAGAAGCCAGGCCCGGGCTCGCGCGACTCGCGCTTGCATGTCCGCCCGCAAGATCGAGTGGCTATGTCGCTGGATTGCAGCAACGGAGATCGCCGTCGCGGTGAACGGGCTGTATGATTGGGGCGGCCGTTCGTCAGCCGCTTCCCAATGTCCGTCCGCTTCCTGGCGCGCCGCGATCAAGCGGGCGTAAACCGCGGTAACCAGGCTCGGGCGCAGGCCGGCCGCGTCTGCCGCCATCAAGCCATAGCCGTCGTCCATGGCGGGATCGATGATGTGCGTATATTGAACCGCCCTATCAAAGTTGGCGTAGAATCCGAATGCGAATGTCGCGTCGGCATGCGCGGCCGGTTCGTCCACCGGGATGCCATGCTCGCGAGCCGCTCGGAAGGCCAGCGCCGGCAACACCTGCTGGTGGCAAGAATAGCAACTCTGCTTGGAATGCCAGCTCTCTTGGCTCTTCTGTATGAGCGCGACCGCTTTGGTAGCGGCATCGCGAATGGTTGCCGTCGAGGCATCGCCCGCCCAGACCGTCGAAATTGCACACAAAAACCCCAGACAGAATCTCATCGTTCCCTCCAGCTACTGGTTCCTGCTTGTTCCCGATGATACACGACGGCCCGGCAAAACGTTAGCCGCCGGGAGACTACAAATGCTTCTCCCGGTACATGGATTCGTCGACGCGGCGGAAGAGCTGCTCAGGTGACTCGCCGGAACAATACTGGGCGCGTCCTACCGTGACGGTGACGTCGACGCGAACTTCGCGCCCCGGTCCCAGGACGTGGTAAGCGCCGTTGAGGCGCTGGGCGATTTGGAGGGAGCGCGACTCGGCGATGGCGAGATCGCAGGCTAGGATTGCGACGAACTCATCGCCGCCCCAGCGGCAGACATAATCGCGGGTGCGCACTTGGCTGCTCAGGCGGGCGCCGACCTGCTTCAATACCTCGTCTCCATGGAGATGCCCGAAACGATCGTTGATTTCCTTGAAGCCATTGAGATCGAAGAGCAGAACGCAGAATTCCTGACGGGCTGCGATGCGCGCCGCGAGTTCGCGATCCAGGTCCCGGCGGTTGGCGACCCCCGTTAACGGATCCAGCGTGGCAAGCAATTCCACCTCATGCAAACGGCGCTGAATCTCGGTCATCTTTTGCCGCAGCCGTGCGAAGTCGTCCCGGCTGTCGAGTTCGATGGATTCGGCGAAATCCCGCAAATCCGAAGTCTGGGTGGCGAGCCGGGGCAGATCGGCCGATCGAACGGCGGATTCCAGGCGGTCCACGAAATCCACCAGCCGCTCGACATACTGGACGTTGCGGCCCGCGCTCGAGTCTTCGGTTCGGGTTACCATGCTGAGCGTCTGGTTCAGATCGCGGGCCAGAGCCTGATTCTGGAGTCGAGCTTTATCGGCAAAGCCTTGCAGGATTTCGTGCAGGGCAGCGCGGCTTTCTTGGAGCGCTTCGGGAGTGGGATCAGCCGACAAGCGGGACCGTAGCGACATTAACGGTTCACGGAAAGTGGAGCCGATGTCTGGCGAAATCGCTTCGATGGTCTCCGCAATTTCCAGGATGGAGCAAAGATAGCACTCCAGCGCGGTGGTCATTGCAATTTAGTACGGTTCATTGAGATGCCGTGGTACGCACGGCCGGTTCAAAGCCTTCCTGGTACGCCTCCACGCCCTGCGACGGAACGGCGATTTTGATCAGCTTGCGATTGTCATCCACCCAGAAGTCGAGACTGATGGGCTGGCCCTGCGGAGTGGAGCCCGTGACGGTGAGGTGATTCAGTTCCACCGACTTTCCGGCGAATTCCACAGGCTCGCGCCCCTTGAAAATAAGGGTGGCGTTTACTTCGGCTTGTCCGAGCACGTAAACGGGAAACAGCTGGGGCTGCTGGTTATCGAAGCTGGCCCGCATGGCAAGCACGGTCCAGGGATAAAGCGGCAGATTGGAGTTCACCACGATCGCATCGGAGGGAACCGGAATGAGCTTGGTTTGCGGACCTTGGCCCGTATCGATTTCGTTCTTGGCCTGGCCATCGGCAAACGTCGCGTTCACGTTCATCTGAATCTGACCAAGTTTGGCTTTCGCAATCGCTTGAACGGGCTCATACTTGGCGTTGGTTAGCACGTCGAACCGCTCGATGTCGATTTTCATGGTGCCCAGGCTGGCCGAGCCGGAGCCATCGATCTCGAACCCGCTATCCGACTTCTTCAACGTATACGTTTCGGTTGCCACCTGATTGCCCGCCATGTAGATGGCGAGCTTGCCATGATCGGGCGGCATCGCCTCAGCCTTGCCGTGATTGGCCGGTAAAGGAACGGGTTTCGTTTCCGCGGGTGCGCTCTTCTTCAAAAGGGCTTGGACTTCGGGGGGCAGATCGAAGCGGTCCTTCGGTAGATCGGGATTCATTTCCACGCTATCGATCTGAATCACGAATTCCTGCTGCGCCGCGCGGTTGACCATGCGATGCGGCGAGAGGACATCGCCATCCTTGCGGTAATCGTCGTAAAGAATTTCGGCGTTGACGTCGCCCATCTGCGAGGTGACCGTGGCCATGGTCTTGATCATCAGCCCCGACTTCTTGTCGTAAAACTCCGTTATCGGCTTGCCTTCTTTGGGCGTGAGAACCACCTTGTAGCAGTCATGACCTTCTACGATTCCCGAGCCCGCCGTTTCGGCCTTCGCGTACAGCTTTTGCCAATAGAGCGGGGCGTTGAAGGCGCCTTCCCGGAGCGCGTCGTCCCGTTCCACACCTTGCTTGATGCGAGGGCCCTGGAGCGCGGTGTTTTCCCAAGCGACTTCGCCATTACTGCCGGTAGCTATTTTCCCAATGCCGGGCAGTTCGGTGAGGCCGAGGTATTCGTCGGGTGCGGCCTCATAGATGGTGAGCGAGCCCTTCAGACCCTGCTTCGAGAAATCGATCGTGGCGTGCTCCACCAAACTGTGGCGGGCTTCATAGGCAGCCCTTCCGCCGGTGGCGGCGATGAAGTGGTTGTAGACCGTCTCAACGCTAGGGAGCGCTTCGTCGGCGCCGAAGAGTGGCAGAGAAGCTGCTAAGAGGGCGAGTGCCAGTTTGTTCATTCGGTTCCTCCGGCCGCACATTCACTTTACCGCAGCGGGGCGGCCTAGGATCGAAGCCGAGGATCTAACATGAGAATAGATGAGCTTGGGACGCATGCTGATTGCCCTTGGTCTGCTGGTGGCGGCGCTGGGCGTGATCATATCCCTCGGCGAGAGGCTTCCAATACGATTGGGACGTCTGCCGGGCGACATCATCATCCGGGGCAAGCACTCGGTGTTCTACTTTCCGCTGGCAACGTGCCTGCTGATCAGCGTGATTCTGTCGCTGGTGTTGTGGCTGATGAACCGGCGCTAGATTCCGGCCATCGATCCGATAAAGCGTAAGCCCATGGCAAGGGCGTTCCGCACCGGTGAAAAGCGCGGCGCAGGCGGTTCGCAGAACATCGTGGCCCGGCTGTTGGGGGTTTCCACACTGACGGGAAGCTCCGGCTCCAGGCCGCGATCGCCCTGCAATACCGGAAGCAAGCGATGCTGCAACTGCGACACTCCGTAGCCCAGCACCATGTATTGCCATCCGAGCTCGGGAACGATCATAAATCCGGACTTCCAACCTGCGCCAGGCGTATAGGGCCGGCTCAGAGCGGCAATGGGAATCAACGGTATGTTCGGGAAGCCGATGGGAAGGAAAGAATGCATGAAGGCGAACATACTTAACGAGACCGTGTATGTCGACGCCTCCAGCAGACCCGATCCCCAGGCCGGCAGGCGCGTCCGAATAGAGGCTTCCACCGGTCCGGCAATACTGGCCGGCCCAACGGGCCCCGATAGATTCCAGGAGCCGCGCTTGCGCTCCATCACTCGGATGTCGATATCGGCGATGCCGGTCTTCGGATCGGTATGGATGATGGTGGTGTGCTCGTTGATGGGCTCGAAATAGTTCGCCTCGTTCAGCCGCGCCATGCTTTTGCGCAGCAGGTGCTCGTCCAGCAAGTCGCCTTCGTCCAGCAGGAAATTGCTGCGGACGGCGGCTTCGGAGAAGTGGCGGTTTCCTGTGAACTCGATGCGGCCGATGTGAAACGGAGTGCCCCGATCCACGGTCGCGGCCAAGTTCGCTTCGGGCGCTTCTTTGGTGCTGGCTTGGGTGGGCTGCACCTGCAAGTTGACGGTGAAGTCCAGGATGCCGTCATGTTCGGCGTCGCGGCGAGCGACAAACAAGGTTGAGCAGAAGTTCTGGTAGCGCATCAAGCTATTCAACGGATGCACCACTTTCGGCCTCACTCCGTTGCCTGATACTTGCCAGGTGGGCACGTGATAAAGCTGTCCGGCTTGCACCTGAATGCTGACGTGGGCCGCCTTTTGGGCTACTTGCACGTCGTCCAGCTTCACTGCGGCGTCAAAATAACCCCTCGATATGTAATAGGAGCGAAGCAAAGCCAGATCGCCTTGCACTCCTTCCGGGCTGTATCCCGGATAGAGACGCCAGCCGTTCCAAATGCCGGGGATGGGCGGTGTCACCCGTCGAATTTTGAGCGACCGCAGAGTGCTCTGAAGATCTTTAGAATCGAACTCGGTGTCGCCGGTGAACTCCACCTTCTTGACGCGGATGCGCTCGCCGGCGTCGATATTCAGGTGCAGGTCCACTTTGTTGCCGATGAACGGAACCAGGTCGTAATCCACGGTGGCGGTGCGGAAGCCGTCCGAGCGAAGGTCCTGCTGGGCTTGGTTGGCGATCTGATGCGCACGCAGCCGGCTCATGGGGGTACCTTCGGGCAGGTTCATCTGCAGTCCGAAAGTGGAAGGCTCAACGCGCAACTGGTGGAGCTGGAGCTGAGGCATCTCCACGACGTGGAAAATCACCGCCGTGCCTTCATTTTCCGGCGACGTTTCCACGCGAATATCGTCGAAACGGCCAGTGGCCCACAGCCGGTGTACGTCGTCCTGGATGTTGGTAGCGTCGAAGATCTGGCCCACCTGTGTCTTTAAATCCACGGCCGACTTGGTGCCCAGAACGCGAACAGATTTAATGACCAAAGTGTCGGAAGTGACGGGCGCTACAGGTCCTTCGGCGAAGGCCCCGGACGCGAGCATGAGTGCAGACAAAAAAATACCGCGCATGTTGAAAGGACCGGTTTGCAAGTAGCGGTCCAGTTGATTATAGCCCAGGCGGACGAAATTGTATGTGACGGTGCTCTGTGAGTGAGATAACGCTTAGGACTGTCGGACGACGGGATGTTCTAAACGCTCGAGGCGGTCTTCGATACGCTTGACCTCAGACCGTAACAGGTCGTGCAAGTCGTCGAAGCGTTTGTTCATTGTTTCGCGCAGATCGTCAAAACGTCTGTTCATGGAATCGCGAAGGTCGTCGATGCGCCGGTTCTGGAAAAAAACTCCCAGCAGGTAGCCGCCGACGATAACAGCGACGGGTCCCCATTGGTTGATAATCGGGTTCACTAAGTTGATTATAGCCCGGCATTGCGCGCCGCTACCCGCGCTACGCTGGACCAGTCTAATTCGCCCTGTCCCTGCGCGAGCGCCGAAAGTAGCTGGTCATGGACCAGGCTGGCCAGCGGCATCGGCGAACTGCACTCTTCAGCCGTGGCCAGCGTCAAGCGAACATCTTTCAGCCCCAGCCGAAGAGCGAATCCGGCCGGTTCGAATTTATCTTCGGCGATGGTACGCCCATAGTTAGCCACTACTGCCGATCCAAGCAGCGTATTCATGATTTCGAGGAAGCTCAATGGCGCCACGCCCGCTTTGCGCAAGGTGGCATAGGCTTCCCCGAACGCCTCGATCATGCTAATGATCATGAAATTGCCGCAGACTTTGACCGCGTTTGCTTGCCAGGCTTCGGAGCCGACCACGAAGGTCTGGCGGCCGACGGCGTCAAACAAAGGGCGGCAATGATCGATCCACTCGCTGGCTCCGGCCGCCACCACCACCAACTTTTTGCTCTCCGCCGCGTCGGGTCGCCCAAAAACAGGAACGCTGAGGTATCCCTGATTGTGATGAGCGTGTTCGGCAGCTAAACGCCGCGCCAGAGCCGTACTGATGGTGCTGTGGGAAACATGAATGAGCCCGTTCTGTGGAACCGACAGGATTCCGTCTTTGCCGAAGACGATATGTTCGAGAGCTGCATCGTCGGCAACCATGGTGAGGACGGCTTCCGCGTCGCGGCAGGCAGCGGCCGGTGAATCGGACACGCGCGCGCCTTCCTGGACGAGCGGCTCGGCTTTATCGCGGCTGCGATTGTACACGTTCACCGCGTGGCCGGCGCGAAGCAGATTGCGCGCCATCCCAGCGCCCATTTTCCCCAGTCCGATGAATGCGATTTTCATAATCGAAGGATAACTCGCGTCCCCTCGCTGTATCCTGAGCTTAGTGACTCCGATTCACATTCTGGGCGGCGGTTTGGCGGGCTGCGAGGCGGCATGGCAGATTGCGCGCGCCGGGTATGATTGTGTGCTGTTCGAAATGCGCCCGGTACGGCCGACTCCGGCACACAAAACGGACCGGCTGGCGGAGCTGGTTTGCAGTAATTCGCTCAAGAGCGAATCGGAGAACACCGCGCCGTGGCTATTGAAGGAAGAACTTCGTAAGCTTGACTCGCTGCTGCTGCATGCCGCTCAACAGGCGCGCGTTCCTGGCGGGCATGCGCTCACGGTGGATCGTGAAGTATTCGCTCAAGAGGTTTCCCGAGCCATCGAAGAGAACCCTCGCATTGAATTGCGGCGCGAAGAGGCGACCTCGATCGCGGAAGACGCCATCACTATCATCGCCACTGGCCCGCTGACCAGTGGAGCGCTAGCGGATGAGATCGGCCGGCTGACCGGCGTGGGACGGTTATTCTTCTATGACTCGATCAGTCCCATCGTGGAAGCGGACTCGATCGATCTGTCGATTGCTTTCCGCGCGTCGCGTTACGGCAAGTCGCTCGACGGCACGGACGACTACGTGAACTGCCCCTTCGATCGGGAGCAGTACGAGCGGTTCGTGGACGCAATCTTCGAAGCAGAAGCTGTTCCTTCACACATTGCGGAAGACGACACGAGCTTCTTCGAAGCCTGCCTGCCCATCGAAGAGTTGGCACGGCGTGGGCGCGAGACCTTGCGGTTCGGTCCGATGAAGCCGATGGGATTGATCGACCCACGTACCGGCCGCCGCCCTTATGCCGTAGTGCAGTTGCGCCAGGAAAATCTGCGAGCGGATAGCTACAACCTCGTGGGCTTTCAAAATCACATGCGTTTCCCCGAACAGGCGCGTGTATTTCGCATGATTCCGGGTCTCGGGCGCGCCGAATTTCTGCGCTACGGGCAAATTCACCGCAACACATATATCAATGCACCCGCGTTGCTCACTTCGATGCTGCAGCTGCGGACTCATCCACGCGTGTTCTTTGCCGGCCAGATTTCAGGCGTGGAAGGCTACGTGGAATCGATCGCCACGGGATTGGTTGCGGGTAGACACGCAGTGGAGTTGGTTTCCAACGCTGAAATTCGGGTTTTCCCGCGCGAGACCGCGATCGGATCACTGTGTGCGTATGTCTCCGGCGCCGATCCTCGCAACTACCAGCCGGCGAATATCACATTCGATTTGCTGCCGACGCTAGACGAACCGACACGGCTCCGCTTTCGCCACGACAAGAAAGCTCGCCACGCCGAGGTCTGCCGTCGGGCGATCGAAAAGTTGGACGAATATCGTTCCATTTATGCCTGATTTGTCCGCTCATATCGAGCTCTTTTTGGATGAACTTCGGCGTCAGAATGCGTCTGAACACACGGTGCGAAACTACGCGTCCGATCTCGATCAGTTATTAGCGTACTTCGCGATACCCGGCGAGGCGAAGACAACAGTGCAACAGATCGATGCGCTGGCCATTCGGGAATGGCTCGGACATTTGTATGAGCAGCAGCTTACGGCAGTAAGCATGCGCCGGAAGCTGGCCGCCGTGCGGTCCTTCTTCAAGTTCTTGTTGCGCGAAGGGTTGGTGGAGAAAAACGTGGCGCGTATGGTGCGCACGCCGAAAGCGCCCAAGACCCTGCCGGTGGTGATGACAGCCGAACAAACCAACACGCTGGTGGACGGCGTAACTCCGGCGGCGGATAAATTCGAGCGGCCCTACCCGGCGCGCGACCTGGCGATTTTCGAGCTGCTCTACGGCTGCGGGCTGCGTATCAGCGAGTTGGTTGGCCTGAACCTGGATGATTTCGATTTCAACGAACGCTGGATCCGCGTGCGTGGCAAAGGCAAGAAGGAACGACAGGTGCCGTACGCGGGCAAGGCGTCAGCGTCGGTGGAGCGCTATCTCACGCTGCGACAGCCCAGGGCTGGCAGCGAACAAGCCTTATTTCTGAATCATCGCGGCGGCCGGCTGACCGACCGCGGCGCGCGAGGCATCGTGAAGTTTTACGCGCGAATGATCACCGGCGATTCCTCTATCCATCCCCATAGCCTGCGACATGCCTACGCCACGCATCTGTTGAGCGATGGCGCCGACCTTCGGGCGATTCAGGAATTGCTCGGCCATGCCCGGCTATCCACCACGCAGAAGTACACGCAGGTGTCGCTAGCGGATTTGATGGCGGTGTACGACCGGGCGCATCCAAAAGCCTAAGATCGCCAATAGAACCGCCGTTGCCACCGAGATCCCGAGCGCGATAGGAAAAATCAGCGGCCGGAACTCCATGCGAACGCGATGGACGCCCGCCGGGACGATTATTCCGCGCAACGCAATGTCCGTAGAGTAGATGGGCGTTGGTCGATCGTCCAGCCAGGCCTTCCATCCGGGATAATAAGTTTCCGACAACACCAGTAACGACCCGCGCGACGATTGCGTGGAAACTTCAATCGCCTTTGGTTCGTACTTCAGAGTTTTCACTTGGTCCGCGAGGCCCGCATCCCCGCTATTCGATGGAAGATCCACGGTGGTTTCGGTGAGTGCCGTCTCGCGCAAGTCGACTAGATGGTCTTGAATCAGCTCCCGCGCCGCCTGGATCGACGCCGCCACACGAACTTGATGAACCAGGAAAAAGCGCGGAAACACGGTTGTGTTTTCAAAAAGTTCGTTGCCTGGCAGGCTCGCGATGTGGCGGAATTTCTCAAGCGCGGTCAAGCGGGGAATGTCCTCGCCGCGCGTGATGATATACCGCACGTTCATCAAATCGACAATGGGCGAATCCAAATGTTCGAGCGGATAATTCCAGCCCCAGCGAACCCCGTCGTGCAGAAACAGCCGAAGTTGAACTGAGTTCTCAAGCGCGAGCGGGCTGATCCCCGCCGCTGAGGTGATCCGCAAAATCGGCGCGCCGTAGGTCCATTCATGGCTCGCGTCCACCGTGTCAAACCGCCACGGCGGGACATTTTGATTGACATAGCTCCGCACTTCGTTCAGCAGCACGGTGCTGCCATCGAACGCATAACGCGTCACGCCAGGGTCCACTTTGAGAGATGAAACGTTCATCGGCCGCCCGGATCCCACCAGGAACAGATCCACCGCAATGATCGCCGCAATAGCCCAGCGCACAGCATTTCCCACGCGCAAGGAATTCAGTCCAATTGCCGCCAGTCCCGCAATGGCCAAGCTGAAGATGCAGTATGTGTACTCTGGATGGATTCCGATTCGCACCTGCTCGGGCAAAAGAGGAAAGAACGTTCGCCACACCAGGGTCTTGTCGCCCAGCATCCAAAACATCCCAAACAGCAGCATAAGCGCGAACAGTGCCGTGGTCCGGTTGCGGCGTTTCACCACTGCGAAGACCAGCGCGAAAATCGCCAGCAGCAATCCTCCGATGCTGCTGTACAGATAGAGGAACGTTGGGTCCCACGGGCCGCTAAAACGGCTCATATCGAATATGTTGTAGTGATTCGGCGCTACCAGCGATACCAGGCTTTGCCAATAGAGCCCGCCGCCGGTGCCTAGCCAGTCCACGCGATACTTCGCCACGCTATATTCGGTCAGCTGCGTGGTTGGAATGAAGGGAACCGCGGCGAGCAGGATGCCGAGCGCGCAACCGAACACCGCCCACACCATCACTCGAGGACGCGCCATCCGCAGCGCTGCCAGAAGCGCCGCGAACATGACCGTGGAACCGAACACCGCGACTGTTGCTTGGGGAAATCCACCCCAAACCGACAGGCCCAGCGCGGCAGCCAGCACCGCGACCCAATCCAGGCGCACCTTCTCGCCCGGTTTTTGAGCTGCCAATCTCCAAACTGCCAGCCACGCCAATGGCATCCACGCCGCGGCCATCATCGAATCGATATGTTCGGCGCGCGATGCAAAATAACTGCCGGTTTCAAACATCACCGCGCCGGTCCAGGCCGGTGCGGCGTCCACTCCGAGTGCCCGGAACAAATGATAGGCCGCCACGCCACCGATCCAAACCTGAAGCACGACCACCCATTCGAGCAACATCGGCAGGCTGTACCAGGACAGCCTGCTGCTGATGAACGCGCTCGCAAACACCAGCGGATGAAAGAAACAGGCCTGGATATTCGCGTAGATCGGATATCCGCCGTAGTTGTACGGGTTCCAAAGCGCGAAGCGATTCTCTCGCAACTCGTCTCGCAGGAACGTAATCAGGGGAAGTTGAACGCCGCGAAAATCCCAGGGGAAAGTGTACGCCGCATTAAACAGCGGCTTGTGGAAAAACAGAACCACCACCGCGAGCAGCGACAGGTAAACACAGACGGAGCCGCGCCGCAAGCTCTCAACCCCCAATCCCCAACCCCATCCCCTGTCCCGTATCATATTTGTTTGGACTTTGCGCGCACGTCTATCCTAGCCGTTCTCATGGCCGCGTGTCTTACGCCGGCCTTCGCGCAACGCGAGCTTTCGGGATCGGCGCGGGCCCGCCAGTCGCTCGATCGCCTCAACGTGGTTGGCAGCGTTCTGATGATCGCGGCGCATCCCGATGACGAGAACACTGCGCTGCTGGCCTATTTGGCTCGTGGCCGCAAGGTGCGCACCGGCTACCTTTCGCTGACGCGAGGTGAAGGCGGTCAAAATCTCATCGGCCCCGAGCAGGGAGACGAGCTCGGCATCATTCGCACCCAGGAGTTGCTGGCGGCCCGGCGCATTGATGGCGCTGAGCAGTTCTTCACCCGCGCCATCGATTTCGGCTTCACCAAAACGCCGCAGGAGTGTTTCGAGAAATGGGGCCACGACAAAATCCTCAGCGATGTCGTCTGGGTGATCCGCCGCTTCCGTCCCGACGTAATCATCCTGCGTTTCAGCGGCACACCGCGCGATGGCCATGGACAGCATCAAGCATCGGCGATTCTGGGCCGCGAAGCATTCACCGCCGCCGCCGATCCCAAGCGGTTTCCGGAGCAGTTGCAATGGGTGCAGCCGTGGCAAGCCAAGCGCCTGATGTGGAATCCCGGAGCCTTCACCAAAGAGCAGCGCGAAGAAGTTGAGAAAATGCCCAACCGCATCAGCGTCGATCCGGGCGATTACGATCCCGTGCTGGGCCATTCTTATGCCGAAATTGCCGGCATGTCGCGCAGCATGCATCGCAGCCAGGGCATGGGCGCGGCTGAGCGCAAAGGATCGGCCAAGGACTTTTTGGTAACCCAGTCGGGTCCCGTGGCAACGAAAGATATCTTCGACGGCATCGACATTTCCTGGAACCGTATTTCCGGAGGCGCGCCGGTGGGCCAGACTATCGCCGAAGCCGCCCGCACTTTCGATCCGGAAAATCCCGATCGCATTGTTCCACTGCTGCTGAAAGCGGAAAAACTGATGGCGACGCTGCGCGAGCCATATGTCGCTCTCAAGCAGCATGAACTGAGTGAGGCCATTGTGCTTTGCTCCGGACTGTGGCTGGATGCGGCTTCCGACAAGTATGCCGTCACACCGGGAGGATCACTCAAGTTCGATGCTACTGCGCTCAGCCGCGATCATTTGGCGGTGCAGGTAAAATCGGTGGACATCGAAGGCATTTCAGCCGCCACCACGAAGGACAAATTCGGCGGCGTTCTCTCGTTCAACGAGCCGCAAGTCTATGCATTAAACACCACCATTCCCGAGCACGAAGCGCCGTCGCAGCCCTACTGGCTGGTGCAGCCCAAGCAAGGCGACACTTACACCATCCCGAATCAGCTCGATGTCGGTCTCCCTGAAAACCCGCCGCTGTTCGAGGCGCATTTTCACTTACGGATCGAGTCGGAGGATATCGAGGTAGTGCGCCCCGTGGCTTACCGATACATCGAGCGCGCGCAAGGTGAGCTGACACGCCCCGTTGTCGTTGAGCCTCCGGTGGCGTTGCAGTGGTCTCAATCTGCCATCTTGTTCCCGAACCGCTCAGTGAAAACCGTTGAGTTGCAGGTGCAGGCCAACATCGCGAAGGCGGCGGGAAAAGTTCAGATCCAAACGCCGCTTGGTTGGCGCATCTCCACCGACTCCGGCGATTTCCATCTCACGTCGCCCGGCGAGCAGAGCGAGGTATCGTTCGAACTCACTCCTCCGTTTAACGACGCTCAGGGTGTCCTGGCTGCCAGCGCGCAGGCCGGCGATCAAAGCGTCGCCACATCGATGGAGACCATTAATTACCCGCACATCCCAGCGCAGGTTCTGTTTCCTCCGGCTACGGCTAAGCTGGTGCGCGCCGATGTGCGCTTGTTAGCGAAGACGATCGGATATGTCATGGGCGCGGGTGATGAAGTCCCGCAGGCGCTGCAGCAATTGGGCGCCGACGTCATGCTCCTGAGCGCTGACGATCTTGCCGGCGGCAATCTCAGCCGATTCGACGCTATCGTGACCGGCGTGCGCGCCTACAACGTGCGTGCGGATTTGCGCGCCAACCAGAATCGCCTGCTCGACTACGTGAAGAACGGTGGGACTCTGCTGGTGCAGTACAACGTCGCCGACGGCCGCAATCCATTCGGCGGTGAGACCAGCTTGCTGGCGAATATCGGTCCCTACCCCATCACCACTGGCTCCGAGCGCGTCACCGTGGAAGAAGCGCCGGTCCAGTTCCTGAATCCCGGGAGCCCGCTACTGCACGAGCCCAACGAAATTACCGCGCGTGACTTCGACGGCTGGATTCAAGAACGCGGCCTCTATTTCGCATCGAAATGGGACGAACACTACCAGCCGCTGTTTGAAACACATGACCCGATGGAGAAGCCCCAGACCGGCAGCACGCTCTACACGCGCTACGGCAAGGGCGCGTATGTGTTCACTTCGTTTTCCTGGTTTCGCGAGTTGCCTGCCGGGGTACCGGGCGCATTTCGGATTTTCGCGAACCTGTTGAGCGCCGGAAAGACGCAGTGAGCGGCGAGCCGCACAAAATACTGCGCACGGGCGAAGACGAACCACCGCCGCTTCTGGGCACGTGGCGGCGAATTTACATCATTATTCTTTGTTACCTCGCGCTCCTCATCGTTGGGTTCTACTTCTTTACTAAAGTTTTTGCTTCATGAGGCCACTCGATTGGGTGGTGATGTTCGCGTGGCTGGCCTTCATCGTCAGCTATGGTCTCTACCGCGGCCGCGGCAGCAGCACCATGAACAAATACCTTTTGGCCGGCAAATCCATGCCGTGGTACGCCATGGGGCTCTCCATCATGGCGACGCAAGCCAGCGCCATCACCTTCATCTCCACCACCGGCCAAAGCTACACCGATGGCATGCGCTTCGTGCAGTTTTATTTCGGACTGCCCATCGCGATGGTGATCCTGTGCGCAACGGCCGTTCCGATTTTTCATCGCGCCAATGTCTACACCGCGTACGAATACCTGGAACACCGCTTCGATTCCAAGACACGCTCCTTGGTGAGCCTTATTTTTCTCATCCAACGTGGCCTTGCCTCCGGGCTTTCGCTCTATGCGCCCGCAGTGGTGCTCTCCGTGATCCTGGGATGGCCCGACCGGACAACCACCATCGTGATGGGGGTCCTCATCATGACGTACATCTCTTTCGGCGGCATCAAAGCGGTTACTTGGGCCGACGTCCAGCAGATGTCGCTCATCCTCTGCGGGCTGGTGCTAGCGTTGGTGCTGGCCATCCACCTTTTGCCGCACAATGTTTCCTTCGGCGACGCCGTCTCGCTGGCCGGTGCGGCGGGCCGGCTCAATGCCGTTACTCTCAACTTCGATTGGAACGACCGTTACAACATCTGGAGCGGTGTGATTGGCGGAATGTTTTTGGCGCTCGCTTACTTCGGATGCGACCAATCGCAGGTACAGCGGTATCTCACCGGAAAATCGGTGGCGCACAGCCGTCTTAGCCTGCTGCTCAACGCCATGGCCAAGATCCCAATGCAATTCTTCATCCTCTTCATCGGCGCGATGGTGTTTGTGTTCTTCAATTTTGAAAGACCGCCCATGCTGTTCCAGCCCGTGGAGCTGAAGAACGTCCAGCACGATGCGCGATTCCCGGCGGTGGAGCGGCGCTATCAGGAAGCCTACGCGCATCGCCGCGATGCAGCGGACCAATTTCTGCAAGCGAACCGATCCACTGACCGTGCCGCGCGCGCGGCCAGCATCCAACGCTATCGCAATGCGCAGCAAGAATTGAACGACGCTCACGCCGCCGGCGAGCGTCTGGTGGGAAAAGAATTCGACGACACCAATTACATCTTTCTTTCGTTTGTGACGAAATACCTGCCTGCGGGCGTGGTTGGGCTGATTGTCGCCGTCATTTTTTCAGCGGCCATGTCGTCTACTTCGGGCGAGATCAATTCGCTCTCCGCCGTCACTGTGATCGACATTTACCGGCGTCACATCAAGCGCGACGCTTCCGACCGTCATTATTTGGTCGCCTCGCGCATCGCCACTGTCTTTTGGGGCTGTTTTGCCATGGGGTTCGCGCAATACGGAAAAAACTTCGGCGCGTTGATCCAGGCTGTGAATGTGATCGGGTCGCTGTTTTATGGCGGGCTGCTTGGCGTGTTCGTGCTGGCGTTCTTCTTCCGCAGCGTGGGAGCCAACGGCGCGTTTTTCGGCGTGCTGGCGGGTGAAGCAGCCATCTTCGCCGCCAACCTGTTCACCAGTATTTCATTCCTCTGGTACAACGTGATCGGCTGTGTGGTGGTGATTGTGGTTGCTCTCGCCGTGTCGAAAATATTCGATTCAGGAGAAACCCACGAAGCTCCGGCGCCGGTCCGAGCTTTGTAGCCTGAACGCTACAGCAACTCCGCCATGGTGTCGTTTGCTCCCGCCGCATATACCGCATTTTGGACCGTGGCGCTCGGTTACGTTCTCTCCATCTTAGAAACGCTGCTGATAGCGCGCACTAATCCTGGTAAGAGCAGCTGCGTAATCCAAACGCGTCTCGTTGTAATTAGCCCAATCGAAAGGATAGTCTGATGCGTTAGTAGCCTTAAATCGTAATATGAGGAACTCATCGAACTCTGGCGCAGCTAGCACGCGCAGCCGACGGTCGGCCTCGGCAGCCTCTGGATTGGATGCAGAAAGCCACCCTTGCCAGTCGTCGGATAGGGTCGATCGCCTTCGAAACCCACTGTGCTCTCGGCCTGGTTGATGCCAACGATAGCGATACAGATTGGGCGTCCGCCTCCGCGGCGGAATTGAGCTACCTGGTTCCTCAGATCGTTGATCACGCGATCGATCTGCTTGATCATGGCCTTCGCGAGAATCTTCACTTCTACGCCAATCTCGACGGTGGCAATTGGTCCTCTTCCAACTTGATAGCCTGGATCGAAAATCGCCATTTCGCCAGGAATAATCTCGCCAAATGTCCCATCGCCGCGGCGAGCGTCTATGCCTCGACGTCGATTCTGAACATTCAACACGCGATCCTTACGAAGGATCACCGCATCTATTAGCTTCGAAGACCGTTGAACTGCGAGGAGGTCTTCGTAGAGATGCATCGCCACGAAGTCGCCTTGATTTGACGATCGATGTTTGTAGATCCTTCCTTCAAACAGGCGCCGAAACTCGGTGAGCAGCCGGTACTCGCTTTGTTGGGGCGTCTGCGTCAATTGTGACTTTGGCCTCGATTCCACCCACCAGACGAGGCGCGCGAGCGGTGCTTATAATCCGCCGCCGCGCTAGCTCAACGTAGGAAGGTTCGATTTCGTTGGCTATCGAATTCCTTCCCGCGATGATAGCAGCTTGAGACGTCGACCCCGTGCCGGCGAACGGATCAAGCACCGTGTCACCTGCGAACGAAAACAATTTAATGAGTCGCTCGGCCAGTTCAATGGGATAAGGCGCCGGGTGTCCGCCCCGAGTAGAGGTGCCTCGAAGATCGGTCCAGATAGAGCGCTGCCAAGTTTGCATTTCCTCGCGCGTGAGCATCGAAAGTGCTTTCTGCATCATAGGAACGGATCGATATTCGCCGCCCTTGCGCAAGAACAGAATGTACTCGACATCGTTCTTGATGATGCCGCCCGGCTGATACGGCTTGCCATAGAATCCAGCACCATTACCCTGGGCTTCAGTTACGCCGTTAGAGATCTTGTGCCAAAGGATGGGCATCAAGCAATCCAGGCCAAGCCTGCGTGCTCGTACCTGAATGTCCGCGTGAAGCGGTACCAGGTAATGGCGTCCGCCTTTCTTGCGCGGGATGCAAACGTCGCCTACGACACAACAAATCCGGCCCCCACCGACCAGCACACGCGCGCACTCCCTCCAGACGCGATCCAACTCCTCCAGGAAATGCTCGTAATCCTCGAAGTGGCCCATTTGGCTCTCGTTGCCGTGCGCGTATTCTTTTAGCGTCCAATAGGGAGGTGATGTAACCACTAGGTGCACAGAACGATCCGGCAGCCAGGATAGATCACGCGCATCACCCAGATGCACTCGGTGGCTAGTTCGATCATAAGGCTCGGGCCATGCCACCTCGCGGTAGTAGCGGTTAGCTTTGAGAAGAGCTTGCAACCCTTCCGGTGTATTGTCCTCCATGGAAAGCGACGGCTTTCGAACCTTCACCCGCTTCGATGTGCCGTTCGTGAAGAGCACCGATTGGAGCGGATGATCGTTCCGCTTGATTTTGGCTGGTCTGCTGTCCACTGGTGCCTGGCCGAATTTCAAGTTCGGGCTTACGAAGATTGTATCGTTGTCAGTTGGGGCTTCGCTCATCTCGGTGAACTTATCGGCAGATAAGCCTAGAGCGAGAGTCCCCGCTTTCTCAACCAGCCTTTGCCGCTACAGCAACTCCGCCATGGTGAAAAAGAACGGAATCTCCACCGCCGCGGTTTCCGGCGCATCCGATCCGTGCACCGCGTTGCGTTCGATGTTTTTCGCGAAGTGCTTGCGCACCGTGCCCTCCGCCGCCTTCTCCGGATTCGTCGCGCCCATCACGTCGCGCCAGTGTTTGATCGCATTTTCGCGCTCCAGCACCAGCACCACTACCGGGCCTTCCGTCATGAAATTCACCAGGCCGCTGAAAAAGGGCCGCTCGCGGTGAACGTCGTAGAAGCCTTCCGCTTGCTGCTTGGATATCCGTGTCATTCTCATGCCGCGAATGCGGAACCCGCTCTTCTCGATCATCGCGAGGATCTGGCCCGCGTGACCCGCCGCTACCGCATCCGGCTTGATGATTGCAAATGTCTGTTCGATTGCCATGTTTGATATCGCCGCCGCTACAGACGGCTCTTGACCTTTTCTCCAATTTCGGCGGGAGTGGCGCAAACCGTAATGCCCGCGTCCTTCATCGCTTTCATTTTGTCTTCCGCTTTTCCCGATCCACCCGAAATGATGGCCCCGGCATGCCCCATGCGGCGTCCGGGCGGCGCGGTCTGTCCGGCGATGAACCCCACCACTGGTTTCTTCACGTGCGCCCTGATGTACTCCGCAGCCGTCTCCTCGGCGTTGCCGCCGATCTCGCCGATCATCACGATGGCGTGCGTATCCTTGTCTTCGTTGAATAGCTGGATCGCGTCCAGAAACGTCGTGCCGATAATGGGATCGCCGCCGATCCCAATGCACGTCGATTGTCCGATCCCTAGCTTCGTTAGTTGTCCCACCGCTTCATACGTCAGCGTGCCGGAGCGCGAAACCACGCCCACGTTGCCCTGCTTGTGAATGGACGCGGGCATGATTCCGATTTTGCATTTGCCCGGTGAGATGATGCCCGGACAATTCGGCCCGATCAGACGCGCGGGTGAGCCCTTCATGAATTCGCGGGCCTGCACCATATCGGCCGTCGGAATCCCTTCGGTGATGCACACCACCAGCGGGACGCCAGCGTCCACCGCTTCCATGATCGCGTCCGCGGCGTACGGCGGAGGAACGAAAATCACGGAAGCGTTCGCTCCGGTCTGCTTCACCGCATCGGCCATGGTGTTGAACACCGGCAGCCCCAGATGCAGCAGGCCGCCTTTGCCAGGCGTGACGCCGCCCACCACTTTGGTTCCGTAATCGATGGATGCCTGCGCGTGAAAACTGGCCTCGCGTCCGGTGAAACCCTGGAACAGAACCCGCGTGTTTTGGTCTACCAGAACGCTCATGCCTTCACTCCCTTGGCCGCGCGGACCACCTTCTCGGCCGCGTCGCGCATGCCGTCCGCGACAGTGAAGTTGAAGCCCGACGCCTTCAAGATCTCTTGCCCCTTTTCGACGTTAGTGCCTTCCATGCGAACCACAATGGGCGCCTTGACGTTCAACTCGCGCGCCGCGTTCACTACTCCAGTTGCCAGCACGTCGCACCGCAGAATGCCGCCGAAAATATTGATCAGTACCGCTTTCACTCCCGCGTCCGACAGCAGAATACGGAACGCGTTTTTGATCTGCTCCGCATTCGCGCCCCCGCCCACATCCAGGAAGTTCGCGGGACTACCTCCGGCGTATTTCACGATATCCATGGTCGCCATCGCAAGACCAGCGCCATTCACCATGCACGCGATATCGCCATCCAGCTTGATGTAATTCAGGCTGAACCTGGACGCTTCCACTTCCAGCGGATCTTCTTCGTTCAGATCGCGGAGGTCGAGTAAATCTTTGTGCCGGTACAACGCGTTGTCGTCCAGGGTAAACTTGGCATCCAGCGCATACACCCTGCCGTCCTCGCAAACAATGAATGGATTGATCTCGGCAAGCGAAGCATCCATCGCCTCATACGCCTTCGCGAGCGCGATCATGGCGGCCACCGCGCCACTGGCGCTTTCCGATTCCACGCCCATTCCAAACGCCATGCTCCGGGCCTGAAACGGCGCCAGCCCGTAGCCCGGCTCCAGTGCTTCCTTCAAAATCAGCTCGGGCGATTTCGCCGCTACCTCCTCGATTTCCATGCCGCCCGCCGCGGACGCCATGAACACCGGCTTGCCTTGCGCGCGATCCAGCACGATGCCGAGATACAGCTCTCTTGCAATCGGCAGCGTCTCTTCCACCAGCAAGCGCTGAACAATGCGGCCCTCGGGCCCGGTCTGATGAGTTACCAGCCGCATGCCCAGGATCTTTTTCGCGATCTCCACCGCCTCCGCTGCGTCCTTTGCTACCTTGACGCCGCCGCCTTTGCCGCGCCCGCCGGCATGAATCTGCGCTTTGACAACTACGCTGCCGCCGATCTTTTTCGCCGCCGCTTCCGCCTCATCCACCGTAAAAGCAACTTCGCCCCGAGGCACAGGGACTCCGTACTTGGCCAAGATCGCCTTGGCCTGATACTCGTGAATTTTCATGGGGTCAAAAAATTAGTTTACCTTATTGAGGTGCGCTGCCATCCGTGCCTATCATAAGGAATCATGAGGTGGCGTCTCGCCGAAGCCTTTATCTTCGCGTTCGCGTCTGTCGCCTACATCTGGGTCCGCCCGCTGTGGTGGTCCTGGAGTCTGCTCATTCCCTTGGCGATGGTTGTGGTTTCCTTTGTCTGGCATTCGGAGACCGCCGAGTCCCTGGGCATGAGCCTCCGCGCGTTCCTGGGTGCCGTTGCCGCATGGCGATGGTACCTGGCAAGCTGCGCCGCTTCCCTGATCGTGCTCTCTTGGTTTGAGACCACGGCGTCCGCGCATCAGATCTATCGCTGGTGCGGTTACGCCTGCTGGTGCATCCTACAACAGCTCTTATTTCAAAACATGGCTTACCGCCGGCTGCGCGATGGGATGGGCGCGTCTTGGAAAACCTCCACCATCGCTGGCGCGATGTTCGCGGCAGCGCACGTCCCTAACCCCATTCTGGTACCGGCTACATTTCTTTGGGGAACTGTTTCCACCCGCTTGTTCGAATCCCGCCCCAGCGTACCGGTTCTCGGAGTGACGCAGGCCATACTCTCCGGAATGCTATACGTCCTCACCCCGGTGGCTTTGAACGGCCAGTTCCGGGTCGGTCCCGGATATTGGGCTGTCTTGCATCCGTCACAGCTTTCAGCGATTTTCTTCTGACCGCTTTTCAAAAGCTTGAAACATTCGCGCTGCGGGATGTCCGTGGCCATGCTGTAGGCTCGGGGCATCCAAGAGTATTTAATGCAACGACTGGTCCTCGCCTACAAGAACTTCGCCGCCCACCAAAACATCAGCCATATCGGACTTGGCGTCTCGGCCCTGAATACCTGCAAGGTGCTGCGCCGGGGCGGCATCGTCGCCGACGTTTGGCCGGTGATCAATGCCAAAGACTTTAGCAGTCGATTGCAGCTCGATCCCGCCACTCATGTCGTCGTCTCCGCGCCCTGGATACCGTCGACGGACATTCAGGCTCTCGTTACCGCGCACTCCTCCACCCGCTTCGCCGTCAATTGCCACTCCAACGTCGGATTTCTCCAAGCCGATTCCAACGGCGTACGCCTGGTTCGCGAGGCCATGGAAGTGGAGGCGGCTTCCCACAATTTCCACCTGGCTGGCAACAGCATCAAGTTTTGCAAGTGGATTCGCTCCGCCTACACGCGCCCTTGCACCTATCTGCCCAACCTCTACTATCTGGATAACGACTTCCTTCCCTGGCGTCCTCTCTATACCGGTGGCACGCTGCGCATCGGCGCGTTCGGAGCCACCCGCCCCTTGAAGAACTTCATGAGCGCCGCAGGTGCCGCACTCGAAATCACGCACCGCTACAAAGCCAATCTCGAATTGTGGCTTTCGGCGGGACGCACCGAAGGCGGCGGCGACACCATCCTCCGCTCCGCGCGCGCCATGCTGGATGGTCTCCCCAACGTCAAACTCGTCGAAAATGGATGGCAGAGCTGGCCCAAATTCCGCCAAAGCGTCGCGCACATGCATCTGTTGCTGCAACCCAGCTACACCGAATCATTCAACATGGTGACGGCCGATGGCGTCGCAGAAGGCGTACCCTCGGTCGTTTCTCACGCCATCGATTGGGCGCCCGAGCATTGGAAAGCCATGATGGACGACGTGCTCGACATCGCCCGCGTGGGCCGCTATTTACTCACCGATCCTTACGCGCCCCAGGAAGGCCTGGAGGCTTTGCAAGACCACAATACTGAGGGCCTGAAATCCTGGCAAAGCTTCCTCACTAATTAAACGATCAGCATGCAATCGCCGTACGAATAAAATCGGTATCCTGCCTGCACTGCGTGCTCATACGCCGACAATACGAACTCGCGCCCGGCGAATGCGCACACCAGCATCAGCAGGCTCGATTCGGGCAAATGAAAATTCGTCAGCATGGCGTTCGTACGTTGAAATGAAAATCCCGGACGGATGAACAAATCTGTTTCGCCGCTCTTGCCTAAGAACATGCTCTCTACTGCTCGTACACTGGTGGTTCCGGCACACACCACGCGCTGCGCCGCTCGAATCTTCGCCGCGCTCTCTTGGGAAACTTGGAACCGTTCGGCATGGAGCGAGTCTCCACGTACCGGCTGAAACGTTCCCAGCCCCACGTGCAGCGTCACGTACGCAATCTCAGCCCCAGCATTTTGACACGCATCCAAAATCTCGCCCGTGAAATGCAGCCCGGCTGTCGGCGCGGCCACCGACCCGGTCTCGTGGGCAAATACCGTCTGGTATCGATCCCGATCCTCCACCGTATCAGCCCGCTTGATATACGGCGGCAGCGGTACGTGGCCAATCCTATTCAGCCACTCGTAGAGATCGCCGTCGTAATGAAACCGCAACAGCCGCTCGCCGTATTCGCCCCGTCCAATCACCTCCGCCTCTACGCCGTCAAACGATACACGTTCGCGCGTACGCATCTTGCGCCCCGGATGCACCAGCGCGGTCCAAGTCTTTGCGTCATCACTCGCGGGATGCACCAGCAGCACTTCTACCGCGCCCGAAAATCCAACTCGCGTCCCGTACAATCGCGATGGAAAAACTTTCGAATCGTTCAACACCAGGCAATCGCCCGCGTGCAGAAATTGCGGGAATTCGCGGAACGCCCGATCCTCCCAGCGTTGCTGCGCGCGATAGAGCACCAGCATTCGCGATGCCGCGCGATCAGCGAGCGGCACTTGCGCGATCGACGACTCGGGCAAGTGATAATGAAATTGCGAAAGGTCCAAATCACACTTTACAGTGCGAATACTCGGTATCGAAACATCGTGCGACGAAACTGCCGCAGCCGTGGTGGAGGACGGCGTCACGATTCGTTCTTCCGTGGTGGCCTCCCAACTCGCGCATGGAAGATACGGCGGCGTGGTTCCTGAACTCGCTTCGCGCGAGCACTTGCGCGCCATCGTGCCCGTGGTGCGCCTGGCGCTTGAGCAAGCTGGCGCGAGTTTCGACGACCTGGCCGCCATCGCCGTCACCGAAGGTCCGGGCCTGGTCGGTTCGCTGCTGGTCGGCATCACCTATGCCAAATCTCTTTGCTTCGCTCGTAATCTGCCGCTGATCGCGGTCAACCACATCGAAGGCCACATTCATGCCGTGATCCTAGAGGCCGGCTCGAGCATCGAGTATCCCGCGCTCGCGCTGGTGGTCAGCGGCGGCCACACGCACCTGTTCGAAGTGTGCGAGGGGTTCGTCTACCGGCTGCTCGGCAAAACTCGGGACGATGCCGCCGGCGAAGCTTACGATAAAGTAGCCAAGCTCCTGGGCTTCGGCTATCCTGGCGGCCCTATCATCGATCAACTCGCGCCCCATGGCGATCCGCACGCCGTCAAATTCACGCTCGCACGCATGAAAGGCAACACGCTCGACTTCAGCTTCAGCGGATTGAAAACAGCCGTGCTGCGTTGGGTGGAGCAGCACGACATGACCGCTGAGATCGAGGCCCGCCGCAAGTCGCAGAGCGCCTCCGCTCAGGATTATCTGGCGCTCACGCCCCAGCCCACGCTCGACCTGCTCGCCTCTTTTCAACACACCGTCATCGAAGAGCTGCTTCGCCGTGCCGCTCGATCCATCGAAGAAATCGGCGCGCGATCGCTCATCGTTTCCGGCGGGGTGGCTTCCAACGCCGGTCTGCGTGCCGCCGCGCACGCTGCCAAACTCGCCTGTCCCGTCTACTTCCCCACTCCCGCGCTCTCCACCGACAACGCCGCCATGATTGCCGCCGCCGCATTTCCAAGACTTCGCGCCGGAAAGTTCGCCGACTTCTCCCTACGCGCCCAAGCCAACCTCGCGCTGGCCTAACTCCCAGCCGAGCCGCGACCAGAGGAAAGCGGAATGCCCTGTTACCATCGAAATCATGGGTCCCAACACAGCGCAAGCCGAACAGCCGAAAGTCCCGATTGCCGGCGTCCAGAATTTGATCGCCGTCGGATCGGGCAAAGGCGGCGTAGGAAAAACCACGGTTTCCGTCAATCTCGCGGTTGCGCTATCGCGACTGGGCCACAAGGTGGGCCTCTTGGACGCCGATGTCTACGGCCCCAACGTGCCGCTCATGATGGGCGTGCGCGCCCAGCCCCACGCTATCGGCGAACGCATTCAGCCGCTCGAAAAAGACGGCGTGCGCATCATGTCCATGGGATTTTTGAATCCCGGCGACAAGCCGCTGGTCTGGCGCGGACCCATGCTGCACAGCGTGATCCAGCAATTTCTGCGCGGCGTGGATTGGGGCCAGCTCGATTATCTGATCGTCGATCTTCCGCCAGGAACCGGTGACGTGCAGCTCTCGTTAATTCAAACCGCGCCTCTCACGGGCGCCGTCGTCGTCACCACGCCATCGGAAGTTTCGCTTGAAGACGCGCGCAAAGCCATCCATATGTTCCAGCAAGTGCGCGTGCCCATTCTCGGCCTGGTGGAAAACATGAGCTACCTGCAATGCCCCCACTGCAGCGAACGCATCGACGTTTTCAGCCACGGCGGCGGCAGGAAAACCGCCGAAACCATGGGCGTTCCATTTCTCGGTGAGTTACCGCTCGACCCCGCGGTGCGCATTGGCGGCGATTCCGGTATGCCCATTACGTTGGGGGATGCCGGCGCGCCATTTGTCGCCATTGCGCGCCAGGTGCAGCGTCGCGCCGCCGAAGAGAGCGGAAAAAAAGGCCCATCCATCGAGATCGAAGAATAGCCCGGCTACCTTCGAGTGAAACTCGCGCCGATAAAATCCCGATTCATGCGTGCGATCACTTCGAGCGAGATCTCTTTGGGACACGCCGCCTCGCACTCTCCGATATTGGTGCAGCTTCCGAATCCTTCTCCGTTATACTGGCGCACCATGCTCAACGCCCGGTGATGCCGCTCCGGCTGACCCTGCGGGAGCAAACCCAAATGCGCAATCTTCGCGCCCGTGAACAATGCCGCCGATGCGTTCGGACACGCCGCCACGCACGCTCCGCAACCGATACACGCCGCCGCATCCATCGCACGATCCGCATTCTCTTTCGGAACCAGGATCGTATTTCCATCCGGCGCGCTGCCCGTCGGCACGCTGATGTATCCCGCCGCCGCGATAATTCGATCGAACGCGCTGCGATCCACCACCAAATCTTTAAGCACCGGAAACGCCTTGGCGCGCCATGGCTCCAGCACCAGCTTCTGGCCATCTTTGAAGTGCCGCATGCTGAGCTGGCACACCGTCGTGGCGGGCAGCGGCCCGTGTGCGATGCCGTTGATCATGAACCCGCACGATCCGCAGATGCCCTCCCGGCAATCATGCTCGAAGGCGATCGGCTCTTCGCCTTTCAAAATCAAACCTTCGTTCACCACATCCAGCAACTCCAGCATCGACATGTCGGGATTCACATCGTTGGCTTCATAGCGCACCATGCGTCCCTTCGCAGCGGCGTTTTTCTGGCGCCATACCTCTAACATCAACCGCATTATTTATAACTCCGCTGGCTGGGATGCACGTACTCGAAAGAGAGCGGCTCTCTATGCAACTCCGGCGCGTGCCCAACGCCCGTGTACTCCCAGGCAGCCGTGTAAGCGCACCCATCGTCGTTGCGCTGCGCTTCGCCATCCGGCGTCTGATACTCCTCTCGAAAATGTCCGCCGCAGCTTTCCTCGCGATGCCTCGCGTCGATGCACATCAGTTCCGCCAGTTCGAAGAAATCCGCCACGCGTCCGGCCTTTTCGAGCGATTGATTCAGATCGTCCGCGCTGCCAGGAACGTTCACATCGCGCCAAAACTGCTCGCGCAGCGTCCGGATCTTAACGATCGCCTCATCTAGTCCGGCGCCCGTCCGCGACATCCCGCAAAAATCCCAAACGATCTTCCCTAGTTGCCGATGAAACGCATCCACCGTGTGGTGTCCGTGTATCCCGAGCAGCTTCTTCGTCAGCTCCGCGACTCCCGCCTCCGCGCTGCGAAACTCCGCTGCACTGGCGTCAATCTTTTCCAGCTTGGTCTTCGCGATGTAATCGCCCACCGTGTAAGGCAGAATGAAATATCCGTCCGATAGCCCCTGCATCAAGGCGCTCGCGCCCAATCGATTCGCGCCATGATCGGAAAAATTCGCCTCGCCGATCACGAACAATCCCGGGATGGTGCTCATCAGGTAGTAATCCACCCACAATCCGCCCATGGTGTAGTGAATCGCCGGATAGATGCGCATGGGAACCTGATACGGATCCTCGTCCGTGATCCGCTGGTACATCTCGAACAAATTCCCGTATCGCTCGCGAATGACATCCACGCCCAGCCGCTGGATGGCATCGGAAAAATCTAAATAGACGCCCAGCCCTGTCTCGCCCACTCCCCGGCCTTCGTCGCACACCGCCTTCGCATTCCTCGACGCCACATCGCGCGGCACCAGGTTCCCGAAGCTCGGATAGCGCCGCTCCAGATAGTAATCGCGCTCTGGTTCCGGGATCTGATTGGGCGCGCGTTTGTCCTCCGCCTTTAACGGCACCCAGATGCGTCCGTCGTTGCGCAGCGATTCGCTCATCAGCGTCAGTTTCGATTGATAATCGCCCGACACCGGAATACACGTCGGATGAATCTGCGTGAAACAAGGATTGGCAAACAGAGCGCCGCGCTTATACGCCCGCCAGATGGCAGTGCAGTTCGATCCTTTCGCGTTGGTCGAAAGATAATAGACGTTACCGTAGCCGCCCGTTCCCAGCACCACCGCATCTCCCACGTGCGATTCGATGCGCCCCGTCACCAGGTTCCGCGTCACGATGCCGCGCGCCCGCCCGTCGATCACCACTAGGTCGAGCATCTCGGTGCGCGGGAACATCGTCACGCGGCCTTCTTGCACTTGTCGTTCCAGCGCTTGGTAGGCGCCCAGCAGCAACTGCTGTCCCGTCTGCCCCCTCGCATAAAACGTCCGCGACACTTGCGCGCCCCCAAAGCTGCGGTTGGCCAGCGTCCCGCCATACTCGCGTGCGAACGGTACACCCTGCGCCACGCACTGATCGATAATCTCTACGCTGATCTGCGCCAGCCGGTACACGTTCGCCTCGCGCGACCGGAAATCGCCGCCCTTCACCGTGTCGTAAAACAACCTGAACACGCTGTCGCCGTCGCCGTGATAATTCTTCGCTGCGTTGATCCCCCCTTGCGCCGCGATGCTATGCGCGCGCCGGGGTGAATCCTGAAAGCAGAAGCACTTCACGTTATAGCCCAGTTCGCCCAAGGTGGCCGCCGCCGACGCTCCCGCCAATCCCGAGCCCACCACCAGAATGGTATGTTTGCGCTTGTTCGCCGGGTTCACCAGCTTCATTTCGAAGCGGGCCTGATCCCACAGTTTCCCGATCTCGCCCAATGGAACGCGCGCGTCCAGTAGCATCGTTACCTCACCCATCCCAATAGAACCGCCAACGGAATCGAAATGTTCCCTACCGCGATCAGTGTCGCCACCACCGCCGCGCCTCGCCGCAACATCGGCGTGTAGCGTGGATGCGCGATCCCGAGCGATTGAAACATGCTCCACAACCCGTGATACAGGTGCAGGCACAACAGCAGCATCGCGATGATATAGAACGCCGCTACCGGAATCACCTGGAAGCTCGCCACCACGTTGCCGTATACGTTGCCCGGCTCGAAGTGTGGATTCACTTTGCCAAAGGTGAAGTCGAGCAGATGGTAAATCACGAACGCCAGAATAATCGGGCCGCTCCAATACATAGTCCGCGACGCATACGACGACCCGGTTGCTTTCTTCTTGCTATACCCCTCCGGCCTCGCACAGACATTTCGCACCGCCAGTTGGATGGACGACCAGATGTGGAGCGCCACCATCCCGAGCAGCACGATCCGCACCGCCCACAGCAGCGCCGGTTCCGTACGCAGCAACACCGCGTAGCGATTCAGTTTGTCATGGCCTTCATAGATCTGCAAATTGCCGATCAGATGTCCTACCACGAACAGAAACAGGATGCAGCCGCTCACGGCCATTGCTGCCTTTTTCCCCGTCGTCGAGCTGTAGAAATGTTGAGGAACTACCGCGGAACCCATCCGTTCCCATATTAAATGAGCGCCTAACGCCTCCGCCGCACCAACACGTACGCGGCGTACGCCACAATCAGCACGCCGGCCACAACGGAGGCGTACTTCAGATTGTGTTCAATCACCCGCAGGATCTGCTCCCAGCGCTCTCCGAAATGGTATCCGATGAAGAGAAACGTGCTCACCCACAACACCGCGCCCGCATAAGCGAAAGCCGCGAACCCGGGGTATTCCAGCTTGGACGTGCCCGCTACAATCGCCGTGAAGTGCCGCACGCCAGGGACAAAATAGCCGATCATCAGCGCCCAATGCCCGATGCGGTTGAACCAGTCGTGTACCCAGCGGATCTGTTCGTCGCGAATGTGCAGCATCCGGCCCGCGCGCGAATGCAGGAACTTCCATCCCAACGTCCGTCCGATGATGTAGCTGCATGTGATGCCGCACATGCTTCCCCCCAGCGCGCTGGCGAACGCTGGAATGGGATGCAGGCTGCCTCGATAGATAAGAAAGCCGCAGCCGGTGAGCAGGAACTCATCGGGAACGGGTATACCGACAATCCCGAACACCAGTAGTCCGAAAATGGCGAAATAGCCGTAGGTTGCGACCCACTGAAGGACGGCGCTTTCCAACTGACGATAATAGCCGAGTTTGTGGCGCACGCACTCTTGCGTGCCGCGTTCACAGTCCTGTGAACGCTACATGAGCTATCCCGCTGTTTTCCTGGCTGGGGCGATAGCCTTACCGGGAACTACCGAGAAGAACTCGATGAAGCGCTTCTTCGGCTCGGGCGCCGGGACTGCTTTGGCTTCCAGCATGCATTGTGCCAGGGAAGTAAATTGGCGGCCGAGTTCGCTGCTGGAATCCACCCACCGGCCCGCCGTCATGGCGCGTTGCACGCCCTGATAGTCGTTCGGGAAGGTCATGTAGATCGGAACGCCCAGCAGTTGCTCTATTTGTTGTGGCGAGATCAGCGAGCGTTTCGGGCAGCGATTCAGAATTACGCTGACACGCTCTCCCAGGTCCAGCTGTTTCAGGTAAAGATACTTCTCGCGCGCTAGGTGCAGCGAGGGGATCTCCGGAGTGCACACTAGAAAGATGCGCTTCGATTCGTGCATGATCTCGAGCGAATACCGCTCCAGGTTGCCCGACATGTCAAAGCACAGCGCCGTGTAATTCCGCCGCATAAACTCCATCAGATGGCGGATCTGCGTCGGCTCGATGCGGAAATCCGGATTGAGCTTGCCCGCATGCAGCACGTCGAGTTTGTCCACCGTGCTCACCATGGTGGGCCACAAACTCTCGTCCATCTCCAGCGCATGTTCAGCCGCATCCGTGACGCAGTAGGCGCTATCCAGCTTCAGCAGGAACCGGAGCATGCCCGAATTCAGGTCGAAATCGGAAAGCAGGACCGAGGCGTCCGCCACGCGCGACATCGCCACCGCTGTGTTCATCGCCACCGTGGATGTCCCCACACCCGCCTTGGATGGAAGGAAACTGTAGACCTGATTTGTCGCCTCAATAGCCGGCGGCCGCGCCTGAACTGCGTCCTTGATTCGTACTAAGGCATCCACCAGGGTCTGGCGATCGAAGGGCAGCGATGCAAACTCGCGAATACCGGCTCGCATCACTTCCAGCAAAATCTGCGGGTCCACGAAGCGGCTGACTGCGACAATCTGAACGCCCGGCGTGTTCTTCTCTACCTCGCGCGCGATCTCCATCGCCTTGGTCGTGGATTCGGTGCTGACGAAAACCACTTGCGGCGCATGCGCGCGCAGAAAACGTAGCAGTTCAAGGCCGTTGGGATACCGGTCGAGTGTCCGCGTGATGCTCACGATCCCGATCTCTGTGAGTATTGCTTCTAGACGTTCGTTCAAGTCTACATCGGGACAGATAATTATGCCTCTAAGCATCGCGGGAAACTCCTAAATGTAGACTAAGGCTCAAACACGGTATCAACAATTAGTTTCTGGCACTAGTTTTGTTCCAGCATCACCTTAGAACCGAAGCTCCTCTCGTTTGCGACCTAAGGTGAACAACTGAGACGCGCGCTCACCTCACCTTGACATTCTACTGGAAGCTTTGTACCATTACCTAGAATGTCTACTAAAGACCAAAGCGACCGGGTCGAGCTGCTGCAAGGCACGCTGGATTTGCTGATTCTCCGCACGCTCTTGCTGGGCCCCGTGCACGGCCACGCGATCGCCAAGGCCATCGAATTCAATTCCGACCAGGTGCTGCAGGTCGAGCAAGGGTCGCTCTACCCGGCGCTGCACCGGCTCATCAAGCGGGGATGGATCTCATCGGAGGAGGGTACGTCGGAGAACAATCGACGGGCCAAGTTTTACCGGTTGACAGCCGCGGGCCGCCGGCAACTGGCAGTGGAGACCCACAAGTGGGACAAGCTGGCGGGGGCCATCGCGCGGATTCTCGCGCCCGCGAAGCAGGAAGGCTAACGCACCAGGAGGGTTAATCATGTGGCGACGTAAGCGCATGTTAGAGCAGATCGATCAGGACATTCGCGACCACATCGAGAGTGAGACCGAGGACAACATAGCGCGCGGCATGCCTCCCAGGGAAGCGCGTCTTGCGGCAGTGCGCAAGTTCGGCAATGTGACGCGGGTGAAGGAAGAGACACGGGATGTGTGGAGCGTTTGGTTAGAGCAACTGCTGCGGGACACGCAGCTGGGCCTGCGCAGGCTGCGCAAATCCCCCGGCTTCACCGTCGTCGCTATTCTCACGCTGGCGCTCGGCATCGGCGCGAGCACGTCTATATTTTCGGTCGTGAACGCGGTGCTGCTCCAACATCTCCCTTACCCGGACCCCGGCCGTCTCGCAATGATCTGGGGCACGAATACCCGCCGTGGGGTCAACCAGACGCCGGTGTCTCCCGGCGACTTCTTCGAATGGAAGCAGAAGAACACGGTATTTCAGGACATTGCTCCTTCTTACGATAACCAGATGACCCTCACCGGAGTTGGAAATCCTCAATTCCTCTTTGGCTACGCCTTCTCCGCGAACTATTTCTCCATACTCGGGGTCTCCCCCGAACTCGGCCGGACCTTCAGCGCCGAGGAAGACCGCCCCGGCGCTCCCAAAGTCGTGGTCTTGAGCGATAAGCTCTGGCGCGCCACCTTCCTTGCTGACCCTGGAATACTCGGAAGAGCCATCACCCTGAATGGCGAGCCTTACACTGTGATCGGCGTAATGCCCGCCGCTTTTGATTTTCCAACCAAGGTGCAAATCTGGATGCCGATCGCGCTGCCCCAGTCCGCGGTGGGTGATTACCAGCACCGCTACATCCGTGTCATGGGCCGCCTGAAGCAGGGTATGTCCGACGAGCAAGCCCAGACCCAAATGACCGCTCTCGCGCTCCAGATGGGCGCGGAACATCCCGTCACGGACACGGGGAATGGCGTCAACATCAAACCGCTACGGCGGCAGTTGGCCGGCGACGTTCAGACGCCACTGTTAGTGCTCCTGGGAGCAGTTGGATTTGTCCTTCTGATCGCCTGCGCCAATGTAGCCAGCTTGCTGCTGGCCCGCGCCACCACGCGCCACAAAGAAATCGCCGCTTGTGCCGCCCTGGGCGCCAGTCGCGCACGTTTGCTGCGCCAATTTCTCACCGAAAGCCTTCTGTTGTCTCTGGGGGGCGGGGCGCTCGGGATTGCCTTGGCTCTGTCGTGCACGAAATTTTTGGTCTCCATCTTTCCCAACGACATTGCAAATCTGAGTATTCCCCAAGTCGAAAGTATTCCCACCAATGTGCCCGTACTTCTCTTTGCCCTGGCTGCCACGCTCCTTACAGGATTGCTATTCGGCGTGGTGCCCGCCATGCAATCGGCTCGCGCCAATGCGGCCGATGTGCTCAAGGAATCCAGCCGAGGGGCAACCGCGGGTACGCGCTCGGCTCGGCTTCGCCGCCTGTTTGTTGTCGCTCAGATCGCGTTATCGCTCGTATTGCTCGCGGGCGCCGGATTGTTGATCGAGAGTTTCGAACGCGTCGCTCGCGGCAGTCTGGGCTTCCAGCCGGACCACGTGCTCGGAGTGGAAGTGTTCCTGGCAGCGAACCATTACCCACCCAACCAGCCGGACAAACAACGCGCTTTCGTCCGGGATGTTCTTGAGCGGATGAAGTCCTTGCCGGGCGTTGTCTCCGTGGGTACCGCAAACACTCTTCCGCTCACTGGCTTTTGGGGTGAAACAGATTTCTATCTGGAAGGCCGCCCGATACCAAAACCGGGCGAAGTGCCGAATGCCGATAATCGATTCATTACCCCCGGTTATTTCTCCACATTGCGCATTCCGCTGCTCGGCGGACGCGACTTCACCGCCGCGGATCGCGACGGCGGCCGGCGCGTGGCCATCGTCGACGAGACCCTTGCGCGACGATACCTAGGCGGCAGCCCCGTAGGAAAGCGATTGAACTTGGGAACCCCGGAAAAGCCCGAATGGTGGGATGTAGTTGGTGAGGTCGACAATGTCAAGGCGTTCGGACTGGAACGCCCGGATCTCCCGACCGTCTACCGTCCGTTCGAGCAGCATCCGTGGGCGCTTCTCGCATTTACGATTCGCACCGCCGGCGATCCCACCGCACTCCTCAAATCCGCGGAACAGGCAGTTTGGGACGTAGACCAAGATCAGCCCATCTTCAAATCGCTCCTGATGGACACCCTGGCCATCCAGTCCGTTGCGTTGCGGCGCGTCAGTACCTTGCTCCTGGCCGGATTCGCAACGCTCGCTCTGGTACTGGCCGCCATCGGCATTTACGGTGTCATGGCATACTCGGTGGCCCGGCGAACCCATGAAATTGGTACCCGCATGGCGCTGGGGGCCCAGCCCAAGGACGTCTTGCGGCTGGTTTTAGGAGAGGGCGCGCGGCTGACCGTCTTTGGCATTATCGTTGGCGTGCTGGCGGCCCTGGCCCTGACGCGGTTGATGGCCAGTTTTCTCTTCGATATCAGCGCCCGCGATCCTTTCACGTTTGCCGCCGTCGTAGTTCTGCTCACCTTGATCGCGCTCGCCGCTTGCTACATCCCGGCGCGCCGGGCCATGTGCATCGATCCTATGGTGGCGCTGAAATACGAATAGGCGCTCAAGACCAAACTGGTCTGTCACTACACGTAAATTTGTAAGAAATCAGTCTGTTCTGCATCTATTATGGAAAGATGAGGTTCCTCCTCGCCGCCCGCTTGGCGGCCTGCGCGGCGTTGTTCGGACAAATCATGTCCGCGCAGATTATCCCGTTTGAATCCAACGGGCTGCTTTACAAGACGCTCACCAAGGGAGGCGTCACCGTCATGTTCGCCTATTTGCCGGCGCACTTGAAGGAATATTCGATCATGCAGGTCTCGCTCGCCAATGGATCGCCCATTTCCTGGACGGTGAAGCCGGAGGATTTCAGCTATCGCCAGCCGGACGGAACGGTGCTGCAAGCCTCGCCCGCGCTGTCGGTCGTGAATAATCTGCTCGCCAAGGCGGGCCGCCACGATGTTATCAAGCTGGTCACCACGTACGAACGCGGCGTTTACGGCAACGAACATATGCAGACCACCAATGGGTATGAGGCGCGCCGTCAAAGCGCGCTCGCCGAAGGTGTCTCGGCGCGCCTGAAAGCGGGCGCCGCGGCCTCCGCCCTGGCTCTGGTTCCCACCAAGCTAGGGTCTGGAGAATCCACGGATGGCGCTATCTTTTTCCCCAGCAACGGGCATCTGCTCGGCGCGGGAACGTTGGTTGTTCACACCGGCGGGGAAGTGTTTGAATTTCCTTCCGATGGCGAGCCGGCGAAATAGCTACGCTGGAGGGCGCTCCGATAAACAGAAGTCCTTGCCGTGCAACCAGCACGTCTCTTCCGCCTCGTGCACGTCCCTGCACAGCGATCGCACCTGGAACAACTTGGGCGAACCGAGTTGCCTCATCAGCATCCCGTTCAGCTCCGTATCGCGCACACTGGTTGACGAGTAAATCATTACCAGCGTCAGGAACCGGGCCGCGTATCTGTCGCCCTGGCGCCGGATGAGCATCATCACGCCCTTGCCGATCCCACCGCCCACATCGAACGTCAGCGGAACCAGCAATCGTCCACCGTCTTTGAGCCGATCCAGCCACAGCGGATGCGGATGCGTCACGCCAGCATTCACGAAGATCGCATCCACCGGTCCGGGATCAAAGTTGCCGCCGTCTCCGCCATGCAGCTCGACATTCGGCCAGGGCGTCAGGTTCTCCCGCGCCCGGATTGCCAGATTTTCGTGTACTTCAATCGCGGTCACACGCCCCGTCGCGCCCGCCAACTCACTCAGGATCGCGGTGTAATATCCCAGGCCCGCTCCGAGATGAAAAACGTTGTCGCCCGATGCAATGTCCAACCGGTCCAACCAAGCCGCCAGCGTGCTTGGATGCCCGTTGTTCAGGTTCCGCTGCCGGTCAATCACCACAACGATGTTGTGACACAGCCGGCGCGGATCCGCATCCTGGGTCTCGCGATACTGCGGTTGACTACCCATGGCAAAATCCGGTCCGCCGATCTCCCACGGCCCGGGCCCAAGAAAACGCTCACGCGGTACCTTCGCGAAGGCTTCCACCAGCGCGGCTGATCGCATCGCAGTTACTGCCGCAATTTCCTCGGCATAGAAGCGCCGATAGTCCTCCAACGAAGCACTCACAAATCTTCCAGTTCCCGCCGTGCCCGGTCCAGGATCTCTTCCACGCGGGCCCGCATCGCGGGGTCGCGCGTAGCGTGTTTCATCGCACGAATGGTAGCCTTCATCATCGGACCCAGCGCGCTCTGTCCGATCCACTGCCCCCAATCGCCCCAGTCTGACGTCCGCTGCCAGATGTTGTCCGCCGTCGCGCTCTCGCGCTCCAGTTCCTTTTTGCCCAAATCGGTGAGCCGGTACACCCGCTTGCCGTCCTTCGTTTCTGAGACGATCATTCCCTCGTCTTCCAATTGCTGCAGCGACGGGTACATCGTGCCCGCACTCACCCGGTAGCTTCCGCCCGATCTGGCCTCCAGCTCCTTCATCAAGTCATAGCCGTGTCTCGGCTTGTCGGATAGCAGCGACAAGATTGCAATCCGCACTTCTCCGGTGCCAAAAAAACGTCCTCGCGGACCCCAGGGTGGAATATAAGCCCAGCTTCTTCCCCAATCACCCGAACCGTGTCGCATACAGCATCCTTTCTTCCGATACATCGAAAGCTCTATCTTTCGATGTATATCGACAAAACAATCTTACGCTATATCGTACGATACAGCAAGCATCTTTTGACCCATAAGGTACAATGGAATCAAAGTCAGCGCTAGTGTGGAAAAGCGCATCGCTGTGCCACCTCCACACATCAAAAAAATGCGTCACTACGCACAAAAGTACCCCTGATCCGTCGCCGGCTGGCGCCTAAGTAGTCAAAAGGGCCAGTAACGCGCGTTTGATGAACCGTCGCCTAGTCTTTAGGAGTTTTCTGCCCAGTGTGGATCGTTAATATAGCGCTGAAGCGCCCGTACACCTTTATTGTCATGGCGCTTCTCATCCTGCTCGTTAGCCCGCTGGTCATTCTGCGAACCCCCACCGACATTTTTCCGAACGTCGACATCCCCGTCATCGCCGCGCTCTGGAATTATCAAGGTCTGAGCGCCGAAGAGATGGAGGAACGTGTTGCATCCCCTTATGAGCGCTCGCTCACCACAGTTGTCACCGATATCGATCACATAGAATCGCAGACCGTGAACGGCCGTAGCATCACCAAGGTCTACTTCCATCCAGGCACGCGCGCCGACATGGCGATGGCGCAGATGACCGCCGTCGCGCAGAACTCGATCCATCAAATGCCGCCCGGATCGCAGTCGCCCTACATGCTGGTCTACAGCGCCTCCAGCGTCCCCATCCTCCAACTGGCGCTGTCCGGCCAGGGACTCTCGGAGCAGCAACTGTTCGATTACGCCGCCAACTTCATCCGTACTCAGCTCGCCACGGTGCAGGGCGCGGCCATCCCGTGGCCCTACGGCGGAAAGCAGCGCCAAGTGATGATCGATCTCCAGCCTGCGCTCCTCCAATCGAAAGGGCTATCGCCGGCCGACCTCGTAAACGCGATTAACACCCAGAACCTGATCCTGCCCACCGGCACTTCCAAGATCGGCCAGTTCGAATATGACATCGGTCTCAATGCCAGCCCGGAGACGGTTCAGGAGCTCAACGATCTTCCCGTGAAGGCGGTTGGCAATAGCACCATCTATGTACACGACGTTGCGCACGTGCGCGATGGCTTCTCTCCGCAAACCAATATCGTACGCCGCAACGGTCAACGCAGCGCCCTGCTCAGCATTCTGAAAGTTGGCGACACCTCCACGCTCGACATCGTCAAGCAGGTGCGCGGCATGTTGCCCCAAATTGCCACCACGCTTCCGCCCCAACTCAAGATTGAGCCCATCTCCGACCAGTCATTATTTGTTCGCGCAGCCATCAGTGGGGTGATTCGTGAAGCCATCATCGCCGCCTGTCTTACGGCCATCATGATCCTGCTCTTCCTCGGAAGCTGGCGCAGCACGCTGATCATCGCGATATCGATTCCTTTATCGATCCTGTGCTCCATTTGCGTGCTAAGCGCGCTGGGCGAAACCATCAACATCATGACGCTCGGCGGTCTGGCTCTGGCGGTGGGCATCCTGGTGGACGACGCTACAGTCACCATCGAAAACATCGATCGCAATTTCGACGAAGGCAAGGACTTACACACCGGCATCCTGGACGGCGCGGCCCAAATCGCCGTCCCGGCACTGGTTTCCACGCTGTGCATCTGCATCGTCTTCATCCCGATGTTTTTCCTCACCGGTGTCGCGCGCTACCTCTTCGTCCCGCTGGCGGAAGCAGTTGTATTCGCCATGCTGGCGTCGTACGTTCTGTCGCGCACATTGGTTCCAACGCTTGCCATGTACTTGCTCAAGGTCCATGGGCATCATGCCTCCGAGCCGAAATCATGGAACATTGCCGCACGTTTCCAGCGCGCATTCGAGCGTGGTTTTGAAGCGGCGCGCATGGGTTATCTCCGGATGCTGGAAACGTGCATCCGCCGTCGCCGGCTTTTCGTTCCGATATTCCTTGGACTCTGCGCCGCTGCGTTTCTCCTGATCCCATGGCTTGGGCGCGATTTCTTCCCGGTCACCGACGCCGGCCAGTTCAATCTGCACTTCCGCGCGAAAACCGGCACTCGCATTGAAGAAACTGCCCGTCTGGGCGACTTGATCGAAACGTCAATGCGCGAGACCATTCCAGAGTCCGAGCTGGCCAGCATCATCGACAATATCGGGCTGCCGTATAGTTCCATCAATACGGCGTACAGCAACTCGGCGCCGATCGGCACCATGGATGCCGATGTGATGGTCACCTTGAAGCCGGGCCACCGCCCATCGGACTTTTATGTCCATGAGCTGCGGCAAAAACTGCCGCGCGAGTTTCCGGGCGTGGCCTTCTATTTCCTGCCCGCCGACATCGTGAGCCAGATCTTAAACTTCGGCCTTCCGGCGCCCATCGACATTCAAGTCTCCGGTCCGAATCTGAACGCCAACCACATCTTCGCCACGAACCTCCTGGCCCAGCTCCGCACTGTCCCCGGCGCCGTGGATCTGCGCGTCCATCAGCTTTTCGACCTGCCCCGAATTCAAGTGAATGTCGACCGTACCAAGGCCATCGAGAGCGGTTATTCGCCGCTCGATGTCGCTAACAGTTTGCTGATTTCCCTCAGCGGAAGCTCTCAAACTCAGCCGTCTTATTGGCTCGATCCCAAGAGTGGGGTTACCTACAACCTGGTAGCCCAGACCCCGCAGTACGACATGACCTCCATTGGCGATCTGAATAACGTTCCCATCACCAGCGACGGTGTGCATCACCCCGAAATCATGGGCGACGTAGTCAGCACCAGCCGCCGGGCGGAAATGGCTGTCGTTTCGCACTACAACCTCCAGCGCGCCATCGACATCTTCGGCAACGTGCAGGATCGCGATTTGGGTGGCGTCGCCACCGACATCGATCGCATTGTCGCCAAGGCGCGCGAAAAGCTGCCGCGCGGATCTCAGTTGATCGTCCGCGGCCAGATCGACACCATGCAGTCGTCGTTCCGTGGGCTGCTCGGCGGCTTGATACTTTCCATCATCCTGGTCTACTTTCTCATCGTGATTAACTTTCAATCCTGGCTCGATCCATTCATCATCATCACCGCGCTTCCCGCCGCCATGGCCGGAATCGTAATCTTTCTCTTTATCTCGCGCACCACGCTGAGCGTCCCCGCGTTAATGGGGGCCATCATGAGCGTGGGCGTGGCCACCGCCAACAGCATCCTGGTGATCAGCTTCGCCAAGGATCATTTGCAGTCGGAGGGCGATCCGACGCGTGCCGCTCTGGAGGCTGGCTTTACACGTTTTCGCCCCGTTCTCATGACCGCCCTTGCCATGATCATCGGCATGATCCCGATGGCCATGGGCTTGGGTGAAGGCGGTGAACAAAACGCCCCGCTCGGACGGGCCGTGATCGGCGGGCTGATCTGCGCCACCATCGCCACCTTATTTTTTGTACCCACTGTATTCAGCATGTTACATAGAAAGAGAGTGCCGGCCGATGCTAGATAGTGAGCCTATGCTCGAGACCCCCATCTCCCATAAGCACGCCGGCCATCCGATTTTGCCCCCCGGCTTGCCGCAGCCCAGCCGGCCCCCCACGGGCCCGCGAACGCTGCGCGTGGTGGTTTTGCTTGTGCTGGCCGTTCTGATCGTGGCGGGCATCGTTTTCTGGGGCATCAACGCTCGCATTCAGACTGCCTCGGCGGTAAAAGAAACCACGCGGGAGCTCGCCATTCCAGCCGTCGCCGTGATCCATCCGAAGCCGGGCGCCATGAAGGACGAAGTTGTGCTGCCCGGCAACATCCAGGCCTTTACCGACTCTCCCATTTACGCGCGCTCCAGCGGCTACTTGAAGCAATGGAATGTCGACATCGGCGGACATGTAAAAGCGGGACAAGTATTGGCGACCATCGAGGCGCCCGAGCTCGATCAGCAGGTGCGTCAGGCCAAAGCGACGATCCAACAGACCCAGGCGTCCCTGGATCAAGCCATTGCCAATGAACAGCAAGGCAAGGCCAATGAAGAGATCGCTCGCGTTACCGCCCAGCGCTGGCAGAACCTGGTACAGAAAGGTGCGGTATCCAAGCAGGAGAACGATCAGTATCAGGCTCAATATCAAGCGCAAGTGGCCAATCTGAATGCGCTCGAACAAGCCATTGCGGCAGCCCGCAGCAATATTGCCGTGGCCGAAGCCAATCTCGGCCGGCTGCAAGAGATGCAAGGCTACGAAATCGTCAGAGCTCCCTTCGACGGTATCGTAACCGCCCGCAATATTGACATCGGTGCTCTCATTAATGCCGGCAACGGCGGAGCCGCTCAGGAGCTGTTTCATATGGCGGCCACCGCGAAGCTACGCGTCTACGTAAGCGTGCCGCAGGCCGATTCTCGCGCGGCTACTCCCGGCATAAAATCGTATCTCACGCTATCGGAATTTCCCGGTCGCCATTTTCCCGGCGAGCTGGTTCGTACTGCCGGCGCCATCGATCCCGCAACCCGAACCCTGCTTACGGAAGTGGATGTCGATAACGCATCGGGCGAGCTTCGCCCCGGCGCTTATGCCGAAGTCCATTTCATGATTCCCGAAGGCTCACGCTCGCTGATTTTGCCCGTGAGCGCGCTGATATTCCGTAGTGAGGGTTTGCGCGTCGGCGTGGTCCGCGACGGCAACAAAGCCGAATTGGTTCCGGTGATCCTCGGCAAGGATTACGGCAACGAAGTGGAAGTAGTCTCCGGTATCGGCGAAAACGATCTGGTGATTTCCAATCCGCCGGATTCGCTCGCGAGTGGGGCTACCGTTCAGGTTGTTAATTCCTCCGACGTCCGATGACAAGTCACAGAATCGGAACAACGTTCGGAGAACCGGAACCAACTGAGCCGCGCGCAAAGCAAGCGGAGGCAGCTTTTTCCGAGCGGGAATCTCCACTCTCGCCTCTACACTGAAACTGTGTTCAATAGAGTATCGAGGGCAGGAACGCGCCCTTCGGTTCGTTGTACAGGCCAAGCGACATCAGAGTCATGGGCTCCACGACACGCATCCCGTTGGCCAGGCACCAACGGAAGAGTTCCGCATTGCGGGATGGCACCAATATTCCGGGGCCGCCGAATCCGTCCGCAGCCGCGATGATCGCCTGGAGGTCCAGGTTGGTTTCCGCGACGGCATGCCCGGAAAACGCCAGCGAACTGGCATATCCGGTGATTCGGCCGTGGCGTTCCACAACCGTCGCGGTGCCTTGCTTGATCGCATCGCCGAGTTCTCCGCCGCGGTGCTGCCCGTGAACGCGCAGCGCCACTCCATTGCACGCTTCCAGATCGGAGAGCTGCGTTGCGCGAACCATGAATCCGTCGAAGGTTTTCCCAATGGCTGGTCCTTGGAACACAGACAGCGGTTCCCGAACGTCGAAGCCCAGCGTCGTATAGAGCGAAAGCGACCGATTATGAAAGGCGGCCTGAACCAGCCGGACTCCCACCAACTTGCGCTCGCGCGCGCGGTCGAGCACGGCATCCATCAGCTTGCGTCCAACGCCCCGATTCTGTATCCTCGGATCGATCGTGATGGGTCCGAGGCCCGCAATGGCGTCGCGTTCGTCCAGGCAGTTGCTTCCCACGATTCGGCCGTCGACTTCGGCTACCACACAGTAGAAGCCGGGATGCGAAAACACACTGGTCATCAATCCCACGCCCCGGGCCGGCTCTGGAACATCGGGCGGGAAATTGTGATCCGTATTGATCTTGTGAAATGCTTCGAAGCAGATTTGCCCGCATGTGGCCGCATCCTCGGGCTTGGCCCGGCGAATGCTAATCGTGGCGCGGCTGGGAGCGGCAGTGGACATAAGCTTCCGAATTTGTGTTTAAAGCTTCAGCAGCGCGCGCAATCGCTTGGTTTGCACCCGGCTGACAGGCACTTCCGTTTGCTTCTTGTCATCCATGCGGAGCTGGAAGCTTGACTTGAACCAGGGAATCACTTCCTTGATGCGATGAATGTTTACCAGAAACGAGCGGTGAACGCGCCAGAAAGTATCGGGATCAAGGTTGGATTGCAGCTCTTCGATGGTGCGGTAATTCGATTCGCCTTCCACGTTTGTGGCCACCACCGTGATGAGTCCGTCGTCGATAGTGGCGTAAACCACATCCTGCGCGTCGACAATGAAGTTGCGGTTGTTGTTCTTCACCAGCAGCTTCGTGCGCTGCGGCGTCGCCTTCAATGGCATCAGCTCCGGCTGCGGCGTGGCCTTCGATTTCTCCGTAACCGCTTTCCGGGCGCGCTCCACGGCCATCATCAAGCGGTCTTTTTCGATGGGCTTCAGCAGATAATCGAGTGCTTCCCAGCGGAAGGCCTGGATGGCGTATTGATCGTACGCTGTAGCGAGAATAAAGTGCGGTAGGGGAATGTTCTTTTCACGGAGATTCTGGATCACTCCGAAACCATCCAGTCCGGGCATCTGGACGTCCAGGAAGACCACGTCCGGTTCCAGGTTTTCGATGAGTTTCACCGCCTCAAGTCCATTGCGGCCGGTGGCCAGGATCTCGACGTCGGGGAACTCCTTCAACAGGTAGGACAGTTCCTCACGCGCCAGCTGCTCATCATCAATGAGAATGGCGGAAAGGGTGCTGGTAGCGCGCTCAGTCATCAGCCGTTCTTAGTATAGCTTACGGTTTTCTTTTGGACATCGCGCGGTTTGCTACAAAATGTTAGAATACCGAAGGATAGGCGTCGGCAGCCCTGTTCGAGGGTACATTTGAGCATCCTCGTACCATTCAAGGAGATTCGCAGTTGTCCACCATAGGAAATACCCGGATTGCGCCCGCGGAAGGTAAGCTGGGGGTCCTGATCCCCGGCATCGGAGCGGTGAGCACCACGTTCATGGCGGGGGTCGAAGCGGTAAAACGCGGCCTCGGCCAGCCCATCGGATCGCTCACTCAGCTGGGGACCGTCCGCCTCGGGAAGCGCACCGAGGGACGCAGCCCGTACATTAAGGATTTTGTTCCCCTGGCCAGTTTGAACGACCTGGTTTTTGGAGGGTGGGATATTTTCAACGACACGGCGTACGAATCGGCGGCCCACGCCGCTGTTTTGGACGCGCCGCTGCTCGAGAAAGTCCGCGAGCCGCTGAGCGCCATTAAGCCGATGCCGGCGGTATTCGATCAGGAGTATGTGCGCCGCTTGAACGGGCCGAACGTGAAGCAGGCCGGTTCGAAGATGGACAAGGCGGAAATGCTGATGGAAGATATCCGGCAGTTTCGCGCCACCAACCATGTGGACCGAACCGTGATGATCTGGTGCGGGTCCACCGAAGTGTTTCACAGACCGGGAGCAGTGCATCAGACGCTGAAGGATTTCGAGTGCGGCTTGCAGAAGAACGACCCCGACATCGCGCCCAGCCAGATCTATGCTTATGCCGCGTTGAAGAGTGGAGTGCCATACGCTAATGGCGCGCCGAATCTGACCACTGACATGCCGGCCCTGCAGGAGCTGGCTCGCGATCGCCAGATTCCAATCTGCGGCAAGGATTTCAAGACCGGGCAGACCTTCATGAAGACTCTGGTGGCGCCCGGGTTGAAGGCGCGCATGCTGGGGATGTCGGGCTGGTTCTCCACCAACATCCTGGGGAATCGTGACGGCGAAGTGCTGGAAGATCCGGGCTCGTTCAAATCCAAGGAAGAGACCAAGCTCAGCGTGCTCCAGCAGATCTTGCAGCCCGAACTGTACCCGCTACTTTATAAGGACCTCTATCACGCAGTTCGCATCAATTACTATCCGCCCCGTGGTGACGCCAAGGAAGGTTGGGACAACATCGACATCTTCGGATGGCTGGGTTATCCCATGCAGATCAAAATCAACTTCTTATGCCGCGATTCCATCCTGGCCGCTCCTCTGGTGTTGGATCTTGTTCTGTTCATGGATCTGGCGCAGCGGGCCGGCATGAAAGGCATCCAAGAGTGGTTGTCCTTCTACTTCAAAGCTCCGATGACGGCTCCCGGATTGTATCCCGAGCACGACATTTTCATTCAGTTGATGAAGTTGAAGAACACCCTGCGTTGGATGCGCGGAGAGGACCTGATTACACACCTTGGGCTCGAGTACTACGACTAACGGATCCAAGCGCCAGGACCCGGCCAAGCGAAAAGTGCTGGTAATCGGCGGCACTCTGTTCATCGGCCAGACGCTGGTGAAACAGTTGCTTCACGCCGGGCACGAGGTGACGGTTCTGCATCGCAAGCCGCGCCATAAGCTGGGAAAAAAAGTCGGAAATATTGTCGCCGACCGCAACGATCCGGATGCCGTGAAGCGGGTGCTGGCGGGCAAAAGTTTCGATGTAGTCTACGACAACGTGTACGACTGGGAGCACGGCACCACGGCCGCGCAAGTGGAAGCCACGGCGCGGGCCTGCGGAAACAATCTGCACCGCTACGTTTTCATGTCGAGCGTGGGCGCGTATGGCGACGGCCTGAATCATCATGAAGGCGATGCGCTAGCGCCGGACGATCATCCCGACCGCTACGTTCGCAATAAGGCCATGAGCGAGCGGGCGCTGTTCCGCATGCGGCAGCGCAACGGATTTCCCGTAGTAACTTTGCGTCCTCCGTTTGTGTATGGTCCGGGCAACCCTTTTTACCGCGAGGCTTTCTTTTGGGACCGTTTACGAGACGGGCGTCCCTTGATCCTGCCAGGCGATGGGCGGCGGCTGATGCAATTCGTGCATATCGGCGATCTGGTGGCCGCCTGTGTGAAAGTGATCGACACTCCCGATATCGACGGCCACGCGTTTAACATCGCAAATCCCCGGCCTTTGACGCAGGTGGAAGCGGTGGAGGCGTTCGCGCGAGCCTCCGGAAAAGAACCGACTTTCGTGCGTCTGCCACGCGAGCGGATTCTGCGCGCAGGCGGCCATCCGATGGGCCCCAAGATGTATTTCGGAGTCTATTTCGATCTGCCGGCGATCACCGTGGTGGTGAACAAAGCCCAGCGCATCTTAAAATTTAAGCCGGTGGAATTCAATGCCGGATTGAAGGAAACCTACCGCTGGTACGTGCGGCACAAGTTCCCCAAACCCGATTATTCCTTTGAGGACGCGATGATTGCCTCGGCGCCGGCCTCGGCTTATTCCGCTCCCGTGGATTGATGGTAACCGTCCAAGAATATCTCGCCGCGAGCTTCGATCCGGATCGGGATTACGTGGACGGCGAGCTCCAGGAGCGCAACTTGGGCGAGCAGCCACACAGCTTGACGCAGACTAGTTTGGGTGCTTTTCTCTTTAACAGGAGAGCTCAGTGGGGGATCCGCGTATTGACAGAGCAGCGCGTTCAGGTCAGTCCGACTCGCTTTCGCGTGGCCGGATCTATGCGTGCTCCCGGCGTCCGCTCCTCGCGATCCCATTGTGCGGCAGGCACCTTTCCTCTGCATTGAGATTCTTTCGTCTGAAGACAGAGTCTCGCGGCTGAATGAACGCCTGTCCGATTATTTCCAAATGGGCGTTCGCTACGTTTGGGTACTCGATCCGTTAACTCGCCGCGCGTTTTGCTACACGCCAGGCGAGATGCATGAAGTGCTGGATGGAACGCTGCGCACTAAAGATCCAAACGTCGAAGTTCCGCTGGTAGAAGTTTTCGAAACTGAAGGCTAACCGCCGGTGGATTGAGCTTCCTCGGCGCGCACTTGGCGGAGGCGCCCGCGCAGGGGTTCCGGGAGAGATGCTTCAATTTCAGGCGTGATCAATCCAACTGAGTCCATATCGAGAATATGGATTTTATCCTTCAGCCGAAAACTGGTCAGCTTCATACGCACCAGATCGGGGACTGGCGCGAGAAGGAACCCCTCAATGGTCTTCGTGGGTTCAGAAAAGCCTGGAATGGCCGACAAATCTCCTGGGCGAACCTTCTCGCGAACGAAAACCAGGTGAATCGCGCTTTTTGCCTTGGGACTTTCGGCGTTCACCAACATATCTATGCCCGCGACGTGCCGATGGCGAAAACCGAAAGTTTCGGCCGCTCTAGAGATGCGGTCCAGGTCGCTACGATCGACAGCGATATCCACGTCTCTCGTAACTCGCGCTGCATCATGGTCTCGCGCGCTGACCTGGAAGAATACGGCCAATCCTCCGATCACGCGATATTCGATTCCCGCACTCGCTAACGCGGAATGCAGACGAGCCAAGAGCGTAAACAACTGTTCCACATGGATATCCAGCGCTTTCGCGGTGATCATTCTAAGGCTGTCTTGATTCTTGCATAAGCACGTCGCGGGCCGCTTTGGCAGTGTTGCAGTGGATGGTTACGGTATCGTTGGTATCGCGGGCGTAGCCTCCGGCGAGCACCACCGCCACTGGGACGGATTGGGCCAGCGCAGTTTCGAACACTAGCCGGTCGCGGCTTTTGAGTCCCTCGATGGTCAGCGTCAGCCCGCCAAGCTGGTCTTCGCGGTAGGGGTCTGCTCCGGCGACATAGATCAGCAAATCGGGTACGAAGCTCAGTGCGACTTTCAGCGCGCCGCCGAGACGATCCAGGTATTCAGCGTCCTCGATGCCAGCGCGGAGATCGATGTCAATCACCGACGGCGGTTTCACGCTCGGGTAGTTGTTGAACTGATGAATCGAAAGGGTGAGCACGCTGCGGTCGCCGGCGAAGATCGCGGCCGTTCCGTTGCCGTGGTGAACGTCGCAATCGACGATCAGCGCTTTCTCGATGGTTTGCTCATGCTGTAGGGCACGGACAGCAATGGCGACGTCGTGGATGGCACAAAAACCTTCGCCATATGCCGGAAAAGCGTGGTGAAATCCTCCGCCAATGTTGAATCCGATGCGATCGCGCAGAGCGTTGTGGGCGGCCAGGATGGTGCCGCCTGTGGCAAGCCAAAAGCCCTCCACCATTTCGCGCGAATAGGGGATCTCAAGCTTGATGATTTCGGCCTCGGTCAAGGTCCCCGTCTTGAGGCGCTGCACCCAGCCGGGATCGTGAACGCGCAGAACATCGTCATCGGAGACGGGCTGTGGCTCGACGAAATCGGCTGGTTCGGCGAGGCGCTCTTCCAGCAGCCGGTCATGAATGAGACGGTACTTGCGGGCCGGAAATATATGGTCGCCGAGGTTGAGGTCGTAGCGCGGATGATAGACGAGTTGGAAGGGCAGCATGCGTCACGGCACCGGGGGTGTCACGGCTTGGCGGCGCGCCGGTATTGCTGAACCGCTACATTGTGCTGCTCTATGGTTTCCGAGAACTGATGGCCGCCAGAACCATCGGGCTTGGCGACGAAATAGAGATAATCTGTGTCGGCCGGTGTAAGCGCGGCTTTGAGCGAGGCCAGGCCGGGATTCGCGATCGGGCCGGGAGGCAGGCCTGGATGGCGATAAGTGTTATACGCATTGTCGTTATTCAGATCGGATCGATAGATGGTCCCCCGATAGCGAGCGTCCAGCAGCGCTGCATAGATCGTGGTTGGATCACAATCCAGCGCCATTCCCTTGCGCAGCCGGTTCTCATAGACAGACGCGACGATCGGCCGATCCTCGGGACGGCCGGTTTCCTTTTCGACCAGCGAGGCCAAGGTCACGATTTCGTTCACCGGTTTGGCATGCACCGAATCCTGCAACTCGCGCCACTGCTTGCGGAACTGGCCCGTCATCATCACACAAAGCTGCTGGACTGTGGTGGATCGCGTGATGCGGTAAGTGGCTGGGAACAGGTAGCCCTCGAGCGTGGGTGCGCTGGGCGCCAGATCGCGGATAAGCGATGGATTGCGGGCGGCCCGCAGAAAGTCGGAGCCTTTCAGGAAATCGAAACGGCCTACGCTGGCCGCAATGTCGAAAATGTTGCTGCCTTCGGGCACGATGAGCTCGTAGAAGAAAACGTCGCCGCGCGCGATGCGATTCAGGACGCCGGCAGGGGTATCGGGCCGCGCGAAGCGGTATTCGCCGGCTTGCAGCTTTTTGGCGGGATCAATGGCCCGGAGCAGCAGGAATTGCCACGAATAACGGATAACGCCGTTCTGCGCCAGTTCTTCCGCCATGGCCTGCGTGCTGGTTCCCTTCGGAAAATCGAGGATCACCTGGTCGCGAAAACCTTGGTAAGTAACGTTGAGCGACAAGTAGGCCAATCCGGCTGCGATTGCGCCCAGGATAATCACTGCCAGCAGCAGACGCTTCATGGTTGGCGGGAATCGAGGTAGCTTTCGAGTAGAATAACCGCAGCCAGGCGATCGACCGCCTTGGCTCGTTTTTCAATGCTGACGCCGCTTTCGCGAAGCACGCGCTGGGCTTGGACGGTAGTAAGGCGTTCGTCCCAGAGTTGAACCGGAATGGCGGTGACGGCCTGAAGGCGCGCCCCGAAATCGCGGGCAAGTTCGGTGCCGCGTCCTTCGTGCCCGCTCATGTGCAATGGGTTTCCCATCAATATCAGTGTGACGTTGCGGTCTGAGGCCAGTTTCGCCAGGCGCGCCAGATCCTCGCGGATGTTGGTGCGTTGCAGGGTTTCCAGGCCCTGGGCGGTGACGCCGAGCTCGTCGCTCAGCGCCAGCCCAATGCGCCGTTTGCCCAGATCGAGGGCCAAGATTCTGCCTGAAGTCATTAAGAATCGCCAAGAATCGCTGCAACCTCGCCGAAAGGTGCTCGGCGGGGATGATTTCGATTGCTGTTTCTGCCGATTTCATTTCATCATAGAAGCAGGTCACAAAGAAGCCATAGAAGGGGACCCCGGGGTTCGAATGTCTACCCTCACGCCGACGCCCACACCTAAGTTGCCGGTTCAGCGACAATCGCAAGCTGGCGTGACCATCTTGGCGGTGGCCGCAACCGTGGCGCTGCTGTATTCCGGCCGGGTATTTTTCATCACCATGGTGGTGGCAGCTACTATCGCCTTCCTACTGGACCCGTTATTGACGCCGCTGCTGAAGCTTCGTATGCCCCGCGCTGTGGCCAGTTTTATCGTTTGTAGCGTCGCACTACTGGTTTTGTATCTGTTTGGGCTGGGGCTCTATACGCAGGTGGCGGGATTTGAGCAAGAACTTCCGACGTTCAGCCAGCGGATGAACGAGCTGGTGGATAACGCGGCCGCGCGGGTGGACGATGTGGAGAAACGAACCTACCAGGTAATGATCCCGAAGCGTTTTCAGGATACTCAGCCGTTGCCAGGAAATCCCGCGCCTGATACGGCGCGAAGGAGGCGGGGAAGCAAGATTGTGGAAGCGCCGCCTGTACCGGCGCAGATTCCCGAGGTTCGCATTCATAGCGAACCGACGCCGCTGCTGACCTATGTGTATGGGTACGTCCGGTCATTCTATGACGTACTTCTTATGGCCAGCTTCGTCCCATTCCTGGTGTATTTCATGCTGAGCTGGCGCGATCACATGCGGCGCAGTTTTCTGTACCTCTTTAGCGGATCCGAGCGGCAGGTGGTAGGAAAAAGCTGGCAGGGAGTGGCCGATATGGTGCGGGCTTATGTAATCGGGAATTTTATTCTCGGATTGATACTAGCTACCATCAGTTGCTCGTTCTTCTTCGCCATTCGCCTTCCCTATTGGCCGCTTGTGGGACCGTTGAGCGGTTTTCTTAGTTTGGTGCCGTATGTCGGTCTGCCGCTAGCGATGATACCGGCCCTGGCGGCGGGATTGATCGTGTACAATCAGCCGGCGATTTACGTGATGATCGCGGTGGTGGTGGCGGTGCTGCACCTGATCGCAATGAACCTGCTCTATCCCAAGGTGGTGGGGTCGCGCGTGCATCTGAATCCGCTGGTGGTGACAGTGGCGCTCATGTTCTGGGGCACCATTTGGGGCGGCATTGGACTGCTGTTGGCCATTCCCATCACGGCGGGCATTAAGGCCGTCTGCGATAATGTCACCAGCCTGCACGGCTACGGCAGATTACTGGGAGATTAGCGGGCCTCGTTGCTCATGAGCAAACGTCTTTTGATCTTTTTTGGCATCGGTGTGGTTGCGATGGCCATCGCGGTGGTTGTGATCCTGAGCGCCAACAAAGGGTCGCATCTTGAACTTCAGGGCAAAATCCTGAAGGTGCGCACGGGAGCGCTGGGCGAAGGGAATAGCATCGCGGTGATGGATTTTCGCGTGAAGAATCCTTCCGATTTGCCCTTCACCGTACGCGATGTGCAGATCTCCCTCGAAAAGGCGAATGGCGACATGGAAGAGGGCGTCACGATATCGAAGAGCGATCTGAAGCAACTGTTCCAATACAATCGTTTCTTGGGCGACCAATATAACGAAGGGTTGGGGTTACAGGATGCGATTGCACCGCACGCCACCGTGGATCGCATGGTGGCCGCGCATTTTGAGGTGAGCGATGCGGATCTGGAAAAGTCCAAAGCGGTGCACGTGAGTATTCAGGACGTGAATGGTCCGCTGTGGGAGACCAGCCACAGCATCCACTAAGGTGCCCTCGCGCCGCCTGATCATTCGACCCGGAGGCATCGGCGATTGTATCCTGTCGCTGCCCGCGATCGAGTTCCTACGATCCGAATACACGGAAGTCTGGGTTCCGTCGGCGATCGTGCCGCTGATTCGTTTTGCGGACGCGCGGGCGATTGCGTCGACGGGGATCGATTTACTTGGATTGCCTGGAGTGGATCCGCCCGCGGATTTGATTGCGAAGTTGCGATCCTTCGATTCGATTGTTTCCTGGTACGGCGCGAATCGCGCGGAGTTCCGCGAGCAGATGGCAGCGCTGGGATTGCCATTTCGATTTCTGGATGCTTTGCCCGAGCCAAGCGCGAAGATCCACGCGGCGGATTTCTTTCTAAAGCAGGCGGGTGGCGAGGGCGTTGCCGTTCCGAGGATCGATTGCGAGCGAGAAACGGCCGCTGATTTCGCGGTGATCCATCCGTTTTCAGGGAGCGCGCGCAAGAACTGGCCGATGGAGCGTTTTCGCGAAGTGGCGGCGCGGCTATCGATCCCGGTGCGATGGTGCGCGGGCCCCGAGGAGGCGATCGAGCATGCGGTGCGGTTCGAAAATTTATATGAACTGGCGTGTTGGCTTGCGAGTGCGCGCGTTTACATCGGCAACGATTCTGGAATCACGCATTTGGCGGCTGCCGTCGGGGTGCCAGTGGTGGCGATCTTCGGGCCGAGCGATCCGGCAGTGTGGGCGCCAAGAGGAGAGCGGGCCTCGGTGATGAGCAGTGAGCTCAAGGAGATCACGGTGGACGAAGTGCTGGAGTCGATCCGCCAGGTTAGTCCAGACGTTTGCGGAAACGTAGCGAGCTGAGCGTGAGAATGACGACGCCGAATATCGCCAAGGCCAGCATCTGCGGCCACAGGACCGAAACGCCGCTGCCTTTCAAGAACAGGCCGCGGACGATTTCCATGAAGTAGCGCACGGGATTGAGGAACGTCAGGTATTGAATCGCATCCGGCATGTTTTGGATCGGGAAGGCGAAGCCGCTCAGCAGGAAACAGGGCTGGAAGAACAGGAAGGTGGTCATCATGGCTTGCTGCTGCGTCTCGGAAATAGTGGAGATGAAGATACCGGCGCCGAGCGAGGTCATCAGGAACAGAACGGAACAGAAGAATAGCAGCAGCGCGCTGCCGAGGAAGGGAACGTGGAACAGCAACAGGGCCGCAATCACCACGAGAGCTGTGTCCACTAAGCCCACCAGGGCAAACGGCAGGGTCTTGCCGAGCATCAGTTCGATGGGCCGGATGGGCGTGACCATGAGCTGCTCCATGGTTCCGATTTCTTTTTCGCGAACGATGGCCATGGCAGTAAGCATCAGCGTGATCAGCATGATGATATTGACCACGATGCCCGGGACAAAGTAATTTCGGCTGAGCAGATTCGGGTTGAACCAGACACGGCTCTGCATTGTGAGCCGCGGCACGTGGAACGAAACGGGAGTGGGAGCCTGGCGTGCGGACAACAGATTACGATTTCGCTCCTGCATCACCTCCGCCGCGAAGCTAGTGACGATGGATGAAGCGTAGCTGGAGACGATGGACGCGGTGTTGGAGTTGCTGCCGTTGATCAGGACTTGCACCGAGGTGTTGCGGCCGCGATCCAGGTCGCGCTCGAAGCCAGGGAGCACGCGGACCACCAGGTCTGCCTGGCTCGAATCGAGGAGTTGCTGGACTTCGCGATCGTTGCCCGGTGTGGCCACCACGTCGAAACGTCCGGAGCCTTGGAACGCGGCGAGCAGTTCGCGGCTCTGGTAAGTTCGATCGCCGTCCATCCAGGCCAGGTTGGCGTGATCGACGTCCAGATTCACTGCGAACCCAAAAACGAATAGTTGAACGAGCGGCGGGATGAAGAGCATGCTGCGCATGCGCGGCTCGCGAAAAGCCTGGCGGAATTCTTTGCGGATGATGCAGAGCAATCGGTCTCGCATGGGTCTAATCCAGTTTGCTAAGCCACCTTCAGACGCATTTTGCGGGACGCGCCCAAAAACACCAAGCCTGCGTAAATGGCCAGCATCAGGACTTCGAGCCACAGAATGCGAAATCCAACGCCTTTCAGAAACACGCCATTCAAGATGGTGACGAAATAGCGCGCGGGCACAATGTAACTGACGAGCTGGATGATCCTGGGCATGTTATGAATGGAATAAATGAAGCCCGAAAGCAGATAGCCGGGAAGGAACGAGCTGAGCATTCCCATCTGGAATGCCATTAATTGGGAACGCGAGCTGGCCGAAAGAAAGATGCCCCACGAGAGCGCGCCGAACAGGAACAGGCAACTGGTGAAAAGCAGGAACCAGGCGTTGCCGCGGAAGGGAACTTGAAAGATGAACACACCGACGACGATGGAGATCGCCATGTCGGCGAGGCCGAGCGTAAAGTAGGCGAGCAGTTTGCCAAGGACCAATTCGCTGGGGCGCACGGGCGTGGAGAGCAATTGCTCCATGGTGCCGTTTTCCCATTCGCGCGCGATAGTCAATGAACTCAGCATCGACGCGATGATCATCATGGTGACGGCGATCAATCCGGGAACGATGAAGTTCTTGGATTTGAGATCGGTGTTGTACCAGACGCGGATGCGGGGATCCACGGGAACGCGGAGGGGCTGGCCGCCACGCTGGACCTGGGCATCCGAGCGCAGTTGCGCGGAGTAGCTTTCGACCACGGCGTCGGCATATCCGAGCGCAATGGATGCGGTGTTGGAATCGCTGCCATCCACCAGGAGCTGCACATCGGCTTCATCGCCCGCCAGCAAATGACGCGAGTAGTAGCGCGGCACGACGAGGCTGAGCAGGACGGCGCTTTTGTCGATGCCGCGGTCGGCCGCCTGGTAACTGGAGATCGCTTCCTGGATTTGAAAATAGCGTGAACCTCGAAATTGATCGATCAACTCACGGCTTTCGGGAGTGTGGTCCTGATCGTAAACGTAGGTGGGGATGCGATCGACGTCGAGCGTCAGTGCATAGCCGAACAGCAAGAGCATCACCAGCGGAAGGGCGAGAGCGAGAGCCAGACTGCGCGCATCGCGGACGATGTGCAGCAGCTCTTTCTTGGTGACGGCCTTCAACCTGCGGAAGTTCACGGGATTCTCCTTTCCTCTTCCTCGATCATGGCGACGAAAACGTCTTCCATGGAGGGCTGAATGGCTTCGATCAGCGGGACCGAGATGCCGGCGTGTTCCAGGACGGATCGGATTTCGGGAACGGCGCGCGTGGCGTCGGCTGCGGTAACGTGCAGTCCTCCACCGAAGACGGCGATTTCCGAAAGGCCCGGAATTTTCTCCAGAGCATTCATGCCGCCCAGCAGATCCGAGACTTCGAGATGAAAGAGATTGTGACTGGAGAGCGAGTTCTTCAGCTCGGCTGGAGTGCCAAGTGCGATCACTTTTCCGCGATACATGAGAGCAAGGCGATGACAATATTCAGCTTCGTCCATGTAGTGAGTACTCACGAAGATGGTGTGGCCGGCAGCGGAGAGCTGATAAATCAAATCCCAGAAGGTGCGGCGCGCGATGGGATCGACGCCCGAAGTGGGTTCATCCAAAAACAAAATGGAGGGTTCATGTAGAATGGCGCAACCCAGCGCCAGGCGTTGTTTCCAGCCGCCGGAGAGCAGGCCTGTGAGGCTGGAGCGGCGCTCTTCCAGCCCCGCCATGCGCAGAACATAATCCTTGCGCTCGGCGCGGCGGTTACGAGGGACGCTGTAGATGCCGCTGAAGAAATCGATATTCTCTTCGACCGACAGATCGTCATAGAGAGAAAAGCGCTGCGACATGTAGCCGATTTTCTGTTTGATGGCTTCCGACTGCGTGGCGACGTCGAGGCCGCCGACGGTGGCGCTTCCCGAGGTTGGTTGCAGCAGGCCGCAAAGCACACGGATGGTGGTGGATTTTCCCGCGCCGTTGGGCCCCAGGAATCCGAAGATTTCGCCCCGGCGGACTTCGAGATTCACATCATCGACGGCGATGAAGGCGCCGAAGCGTTTGACGAGGTCGCGAATTTCGACGGCGGTGGATTCAGGCGGCATTTTGCGACTTCCCGTCATTTTGGGACTTTCTTACCAAGCCGATGAAGACGTCTTCGAGCGAAGGCACGATGACGCGGAAAGTGGCTGGTTGGTTCAGCATCGCTTGGAGCGCGTCGGGCCATTGGCCGGGCGCGAGAAATAGATGGAGTTTCGCGCCGTAAGGTTCCACCGAAAGTACGCCGGGCTGTGAGGCGAGCAAGGCTCTGGCGGCGCGGGGATCGGGAGTTTCGATTTCATAGCAAACTTCTTGGAGCGTGTGTTTGAGGGCCTGCGGGGACTCGCAGCGGATCATGCGCCCCTGGTTCATCAGGCCGACGCGATTGCAACGCTCAGCTTCATCCAAGTAGGCCGTGGTGACGAAAACGGTGAGACCGTCGCGGACTAGTTGATAGAGAATGGCCCAGAAATCGCGGCGCGAAACGGGGTCGACGCCGTTGGTGGGCTCATCGAGAAACAACACCTGGGGATGATGCAGGAGCGTGCACGTGAGCGCGAGCTTCTGTTTCATGCCACCCGAGAGATTGGCGGCGCGGCGCGCGCGGAAGGGCTCCATGCGGGTCATGCGGAGCAGGCGCTGGATCAGCGGCTCGCGCTCGACTTTTGAAAGGCCGAACAGATCGGCGTAGAAAAACATATTCTCGTCGACGGTGAGATCTCCATAGAGACCGAAGCGCTGGGCCATATATCCGATCTGGTCCTTGACGGCGTCTAACTCGCGCGCGACGTTATGGCCGGCCACCCAGGCTTCGCCCTCGGTGGCGTCGAGCAGGCCGCACAGCAATCGGAGCGTGGTGGTTTTTCCGGCGCCGTCGGGGCCCACTAAGCCAAAGATTTCGCCGCGAGCGATTTCGATGTTGAGATGATCGACAGCCACCATGGCATCGAAGCGCCGCGTGAGGTTGACGGCGCGGATGATCGGGGCTTTATCAGATGCAGAGCTAGGTACGGGAGTCATTCACTTGGATCTCCGCGTCGACGGGCATGTTGGATTTCAGATCGTGACTTCGGTTGTCGACGTCAATCTTGATGCGATAAACCAGCTTCACGCGCTCTTCGTGGGTTTGAATCTGCTTGGGTGTGAACTCAGCCTCTGAAGCAATGAAGGAAATGCGGCCCGGATACGATTTGCCGGGGAACGAATCGGTGGTTAGCGTGGCAGGGCCACCATACTTCACGCGTCCAAGGTCGGTCTCGTTGATGTAGGCGCGCAACCAGGGATGATCGATGTCGCCGATGGTGACAACCGTTGTGCCGGCCGCCAGCACTTCTCCGACCTCAGCCGACTTCACCAGAACCACGCCATCGATGGGCGCGCTGACCACGGTATCGTTGATCTGGGTGTCGGTGATGGCGACTTGTGCGCGGGCTCGCGACACATCGGCGCGGTGCGCGAGAACATCCTGCTCGCGGCGCTTCAACTCAAACTGATTGGCTTGGCTGGACTGCAGCGCGGCTTCCGCGCGCACCACATCGGCGCGGGCGGCGTCGATATCCTCCTTGCGCGGACCTTCCACCACGAGGGCAAGACGCTCATCGGACTGGCGCAGCACGGCGGCGGTGCTGTCCAATCGCATCCGGTATTGGTCGTACTGTTGTTTCGAAATGTCGTCGTCCTTGAAAAGACCCTGCGCGCGATCCCAATCCGCTTGAGCCTGATCATGTTGAGCCTTTGCGTCGGCCACTGCTGCGCGGGATTCCTGGATTTCCTGCGGGCGCGACCCGGCTACCAGAGCAGCCAAGCGAGCCTGTGAAGCGCGAAGCTCGGCGGTGCGCAAGGCCACATCGCTTTCGAGCGTGCGGCGCTGCCATTGAACCGAGGTTTCCATTTGATCGTATTGGAATTTCGAATTGTCGAGGCTGGCTTCGTCGCGGGTGCGCTGGCTCTCTACCTGATCGCGATCGATGCGCGCGATCACCATTCCCTTTTTGACATACGTACCCTCGTCTACATTCAACTGGATCAGCTTGCCGGGAACTTTGAAGGAGATGTCCACCTGGGTTAATTCGAGATTGCCGGAAACGCTGAGCGTGTTGGTGTTGGCCGGGTGCAGGTGGCCATAGATGTAATATCCCGCCACGGCGGCGACGGCGACGAGCAAAACAATTGGAAGAATGAGTCTTTTCATGACAGAGGTCCTCACTGGATCATGCTCTCTATCGTCCCGGTGGCGGTGCCGAGGTCGATGCGAGCCAGATTGTAGTTGTAAAGCGCGTTGACGCGGTTGTCGCGCGCGCGAGCCAGGCGCGTTTGGGCGTCGGTGACTTCCACGCTATTCGAGACACCCGCTTTGTACCGGCGCTCGGCCTGCGCCACTTCGTTTTCAGCGAGCGTTAAACCTTCTTCGGAGGCCTTCACCTGCGCGTCGGCGGAGTGCAAGCTATCGATGGCGACGCGCACATCCAATTCGATTTGATCGCGCAGATCGGCGGTGCGAATGGACTCCGATCGAAAGAGAGAAGCGCTTTCGACGCGGCGAGCGTCGCGACGTCCACCATCGAAGATCGGGATTTTGACGGATGCTCCGATGCTGCGCGTGGGAAGCGCGCTATAGACGCTGGTTCCGATGTCGCCATAGTTGGCGAAGGCGCTCACTGACGGCAATCGTTCCAGCTTGGTGGCGCTGAAGTTGAGCCGGGCATTCTCTTCGCGGCGCTGCTGGGCGCGCAGCTCGGCGCGGTGCTGATTGGCTGTGGCGAGCGCTTGCGCGGGATCAACGCTGTCCATCCGGATGTAGCTGAGACGATCGACGAGTTCCACTGGGTTGTCGAGCTTGAGGCCGATTACTTTGAGCAGTTGCAGGCGCGTGCGGTCCAAATCGTTTTCGGCCACCAGCAGAGCCTGACGATCGTTCGCGAGTTGCACTTCAGCGCGCGTGATTTCGATGCCAGTGCCGGTGCCCGCGGTTTTCTGCTGCTGGGCCAAGCGAAGGAGCGACTCCGAGAGCTCGACGTTGGCATGCTGGGTGTCCAGCGAGGCTTGTGCGCGGAGCCCGGCGAGGTAGGCGCGGGCCACTTGATCGGTGACTTGATCGTGCGTGCCCTGGTTGTCGGCTTTGGTGGCTTCAACGGCGACTTTAGAGGCTTGATAGCGCCGAATGGTGCTGAAGTCGAAGACGGTCTGGTCGACGGAGGCGCGGGCGTCGAGAACGCTAAAGGGTCCGACGAAGGTGGGAATGACGAAGCCGGGGATCGGGATGTCCTTAAAGATGTTTTTGAAATTGAAGCCGAAGGCTGCGAGGTCGGCGGTCTCGTTCTGATACTGAACATAGCCCTCGAAGTCGGGCAGCAAAGCGGCGCGGGACTGATTGGCGCGCGACTCGGCCTGCTTCAGGTCCTCTTCGGCGAGTTTGACTCGGGTGCTTCCTTCGGGGGCGAGCGCCAGTTGAACGGCTTGCTTGAGGCTGAGTTGAAGGACTGGCGGACGGGTGAGCAACTGCTGGTTGCCGTCTTGAGCCAGGAGCGGCGCGGCGGCCGCAATAACAAGCAGGAGTTTAGTGCGCGGCATGGTAAACCTCGGTAGTTACTGGGGCGATGAATCCAGCTAAGGTGAACGCTTTCAAGCGCGCCAGGGTTCCTTCGACATCGGAGATTTCGCAACCTCCGCCCGACATCATTTCGAGCATTTTGGATGCTGCCATGGTGTGAGCCAACGCTCCGATGGCGAAGTGAAGCCGCCACGCCAGCTCGACCCGGGGCAGCTCCGGGAGTGCGCGTTGCAGGGCGGGCACAAAACGTCGAGTCATGTGCTCGAATTGCTGCTCAAAAAGCCGGACTGCAAATTCGCCCGGTTCCGTGTAGAGCCGCCCGATCAGGGGAACGAATTCGTGGGCGTGGCTGCCGACCAGTTCGACGATGGGGCGCAAGAAGGCGTCCATAGTCTTTTCGAGTGGCACGGGTGCGCCGCCGGCTTCGGCTTCGTAAGCGTCGAGTAGAGCGAGCCGCTGAGCGTTTAGGGGGCCCATGCGCCGCCCGATGACGGCCTGAACCAACGCTTCCTTAGACTGGAAATGATAGTTCACGGCCGCCAGGTTTACATTGGCTTCCGTGGTGATGGAGCGGAGCGAAGTGGCCTCGAATCCGTCACGAGCGAAAAGGCGTTCGGCGGTATCCAGGATGCGATCCTTGGTAGTCATACGTTCGTTTCAATTATACGTATGAATAGATATTTGTCAATATTTCGGATAAATACTAACCCGGCACCTTGAGAACATGGCCACAAACGCAATGCTATGATTGAATTACGTAGCCCCGCCATGAAATGCCAGATCTGCGACACGCGCAAACCGCGCCGCCACTGCTCCGGTGTCAACGCCGAAATCTGCTCCATTTGCTGCGGAAACGAGCGCGAAGTCACGGTCAGTTGCCCGCTGGATTGCCCTTATCTGGTGGAAGCGCGGCGGCATGAAAAGCCGCACGAACTGAATCCCGACGAAGTTCCCAACCGGGACATTCAGGTGACCGAAGAATTCCTGCGCGAACATGAACCGCTGTTAGTGTTCTTGGGCTCGCGGCTGCTGGAAGCTTCGCTGGCAGCCTCCGGCGCGGTGGATTCCGATGTGCGGGAGGCGCTGGAATCTCTCATTCGCACTTATCGCACGCTGCAAAGTGGACTGTATTATGAAACGCAGCCGACCAACCTGATCGCAGCCGCCATTCATCGGCGGATGCAGGAAGCCATCGAAGGTCTGCGAAAAGAGCTGGCCGAGAAGAATGCGATGCCACTCCGCGACGTCGAGATCCTGGGGACGCTCGTGTTTCTGGAGCGAGTGGAGCTGCACGAAAATAACGGACGTCCGCGCGGGCGGGCGTTCATCGACTATCTGCGCGAATATTTCCCGCAGGTGGAGCAAGGTATCGCACCGGCGTCGCCATTAATTCAGGTATGACCGGGTTTATCGTGTTCGCCCATGGCTCGCGCATAGAAAGCGCCAATCAAGCCGTGCGCGATGTCGTCGTGCAGATGGCTGCTTCCGGCCAGCATGCTGTGGAGGCCGCGTTTTTGGAACTCGGCGCACCGGATCTGGCCGGCGCTACGAAGCTGCTGATCGCCAGGGGCGCCCAGCGCATCGTGGTGATCCCCTATTTCCTGACGCTCGGTACGCACATGCAGCGCGACCTGCCGCGCCTGGCCCGCGAGGCGTCACGCGCTCACGGCGATATCGAAATGCGGATCACGGCACCGCTCGACGGCCATCCGGCGTTGGTTCAAGCGCTGCTCGATCGAGCAACAGAAGCATTGGGCGCTCGATGAAAGCCACCGTCTTGGAGTTTCGCGACATCGCGCCCGAAGTCCGACACTTCGTATTCGAAGTCCCCGAAATACAGCAACTCCATTTCAAGGCCGGCCAATTCGTTTCATTCAATGAAATGGTCAACGGCAAGAAGATCACGCGGCCCTATTCCATCGTTTCCCTCCCCGATGGCAATCGCTTCGAGCTCTGCCTCAATCTGGTCCATGACGGCGTATTCACGCCGCACTTGTTCTCTATGAAGCCGGGCGATTCCATTGAGATGTCGGCGCCGCTGGGATTCTTCGTGATTCGCAATCCCGATAAGGAAGCCGTATTCATCGCCACTGGTACGGGCATCGCTCCGTTTCGAGCCATGACGCCGGATTATCTCTCGCATCCGCACGCCCAGCAACTGACACTTCTGTTCGGGGTACGCCACGAGCAAACCATTTATTATCGCGACGATTTCGAAGCGCAGGCCCGCCGGCACCCGAATTTCCGTTTTTGGCCGACGCTCAGCCGCGCCGAATCCTCCTGGACCGGCCGCACGGGGCACGTGCAAGCGCATTTGCTGGAGGCTATCGGCGAGCGGCGCGATCTGGACGTCTACATCTGCGGGCTCAAGGCAATGGTGGACGACGTACGCGCTATCCTCAAAGGGTTGGGATTCGATCGCAAGCAGATTATTTTCGAAAAATACGACTGATGAATTGTAGCAACAGATGAATCGGACACTGGCGCTCGCACTTGGAATGGTGATGATATTCGGCGTCACCGTCGCCATTCTGTGGAACGTGATGCCGGGGCCGCATAAATCAACGGACGCCCTGGTCATCGGCTGCGTGGCTACGCTGCTCTGCCTGCTGCTGTTGTTCGTGGTGCTGATCAACACGGCCAAGCGTCCCAGCCGCAAGCCGGATGGCGAAGCGGAGTGAGTTAAGCGCGGCGGACTTCCACGGACTTATGCACTTCTTTGGTCTGTTCCAGGCTGGCGAATACCAGCCCCGGCTGCATGGCAGACGCCGTTCCCGCAGCCACCGCCCAGCGCACGCATTCGGCGAAATCCCGTTTTTTCGTGGCAGCCCACACATAGGCTGCCGCCAACGCATCGCCCGCGCCCAAAGGAGAAACCGCGTCGGTTCTCGGGGGGATCACTTCCAGCAATTGATTCTCATTCACCGCTACAACACCACGTCCGCCCAGCGATAGCATCACGGCTTCAGGACCCATGGCTTTGATGCGGGTGGCCGCTTCCAGGAATTGCGCCCGGGTGATGAGCGCGCGATTTAGCAGGCGTTCCGCTTCGGGCTGATTGGGGCTCACAATCGTTGGTCCTGCTTCGATGCCGTGCAACAACGCGTCGCCGTCCGTGTCCAGCATCGTTTTCACCTTCCGCTCGCGCGCCATGCGAATCAGTTTGGTGTAGAAATCCGTGGACACGCCTGGCGGAATGCTGCCGCACAACATCAGCCAGGAAGCCGTTTCCAGGCGATTCGCAACTACCTTCTCCACGCGCGCCAGTTCCTCGGGCGTGATTTTGGGGCCGCGCTCGTTCAGCCGGATCGCAAGGCCCTGCTTATCGGTGATCGTGAGATTGACACGAATCTCGTTATGAATTGGCACCGTTTTGACGGGGAATCCGGATTTCGCCGCCAGTTTTTCAAGACGCGGCCCGTTCACTCCGCCCGAAGTGACGATGGCGAGCGTCTTCGCTCCGAATGAATGCAGTACGCGGGAGGCGTTCATGCCGCGGCCGCCAGCCGAGTCGCTCCGCGAAAGGATATAGGCGCGATCTTCGAAAACCAGCCTGTCTACTTCAATATTGCGATCCACCGAAGGGTTGATCGTGACGGTGAGTATCAACACTCAATGTTACCCTGAATTTTGCCGCGCCATCCTCACTTTCAGGCGTATCTGGCGCTGGCCGCGGTCTGCTTCTTCTGGGGCACAACGTACCTGGGCATCCGGATCGCGCTGGAATCCATGGCGCCAGCCGTGCTGATGGCTGCCCGTTACACTATTTCCGGAATTATCCTGCTAGCCGTCGCATATTTTTCGAAAGTGCATCTTCCCACCGGGCGCGAACTCTGGTACACGACGCTGTATGGCGTCATCATCATCGGCACGGGCACGGGATGTTTGGTGTTCGCCGAACAGTGGGTGCCGAGCGGCCTGGCATCGGTTTTCATCACTGTGTCGCCCTTCTGGATGGTCGGCGTGGAAGCGCTTATCCCGGGCGGCGCGCGCTTGCATGGACCCACCATGGTGGCTATGTTTGTGGGCCTCGTTGGCGCCGTCTTGCTGGTTGCTCCTGAGGCCATGCAAGAAGGCTTCGGTGGCCCGTTGCTGCGGGGCTTCCTGCTGCTACAAATCGGCTGCGCGGGCTGGGCGCTCGGCTCCATCCTGCAACGCCGTCATCAAACCAAGGCGCATCCCGTGGTGAGCGGAGCGGTGCAACAACTGGCCACAGGCCTGGCCTTCGCCGTGCCCGCGCTGCTTGCGAAACCTCATCCCACCACCTGGAGCATGCGCAGTGTGAGCGCGGTTGCCTATCTGATCGTGTTCGGTTCCATCGTGGGGTACAGCGCCTACATTTTTGTGCTGGATCGTCTGCCTATCTCGGTGGTCAGCATCTACAATTACATCAACCCGATCATTGCTGTGTTTCTGGGTTGGATCTTTTTCCGCGAGCATTTTGGAGTGCAAGAAGTGATCGCGATGCTGATCATTTTCGCGGGTGTGGCGCTGGTGAAGCGCTATTCGCGGCCACCTTCGCCAGAGCCGGTTCCAGCCTCTGCGGCTTCGTAAGGACCGGCTCAAAGAGATCGCCGGTGCGCTCGAAGCGAGCCATCGCATTGTGAATGTTGAACTGCGCGGGGTCGAGACCGGCCTTGACCTCAGACCAATCCAGCGGTGTGGAAACGGGAGCGCCGGGATGTGCCCGCAGAACATAAGGTGCGGCGATTGTTTTGGCGCTCGAAATCTGCAGGTAATCGAAATAGACTTTGGCCTTCTTGCGGCGTGAAACGGCGCGCGGCGTGGTGAACAGATCGGGCTTTTGGTTGATCACCAGGATGGAAAGCAGCTCCGCGAAGGAACGGACTTGTTCGTAAGTATAGACAGGTTCAAGCGGAATATAGATGTGCATGCCGTCGCCGCCGGTGGTTTTTGGATAGCCCGCGAGCCCGACGGCGTCGAGCGTTTTCTTTACCAACTGCGCCGCTTCGACGATTTGGTTGTAGGGACAACCTTCGGTTGGATCCAGATCGATCAGCGCGAAATCCGGATTGTCGAGCGAACCCACGCGGCTCATCCAGGGATTCTGATCGATGGAGGCGAGGTTGGCGAGATAGATCAGGGTAGCGCGGTTGTTGCAGATGATGTAATGAATCTTGTCCTGATTATGCTCGGAGAAAATCGGCTCCAGGCGCACCCAATCGGGCACCTTACCTTCAGCGTCCTTTTGAAAAAAGAACTGCTCATGGATGCCGTTCGGATAGCGCTTCAGCGATAGCGGACGGTCGCGCAGGTGCGGAAGGATCAACGGCGCCACCGCGTCGTAGTAATTGATGACATCGCGCTTGGTGATGCCTTCGCCCGGGTAGAAGACCTTGGGGAGATTGGTGAGCTTGAGGCGATGGCCCTCGATGTCGAGCGTCACTTCGGCGGGCGAGTCCGGTGGAATGAGCGGGCCGGTCTTTTCCTCGGTTGGGGTTGGGGCGTCGGGCGTCAGGGCTTCTCGCACGCACTCTTTCGGATCCTTGTCGGGACGAAGCGCGACAAAAACGGGCGCGCGCAGCAAGCCGTCTGGCGTCACTTCCAGATACTTGATCTCGGCCACCAGCTCGGGCTGTACCCAGGTGACATCGCGGAGAGCCTTTACCGTTCCGGTGAATGGGCTCTTCTTGGTGATGAGCGGTTCGATTTTGCTGTAGATTTCTTTGAGCGACTTCTCGTTGAATCCGGTGCCCACTTGCCCGGCGTGCGTTAGTTTTTGGCCGTCGTAGAGGCCGAGCACCAGTGAGCTGAAGTAGTCGCGCTCGCCGTGCGTGAACCCTCCGATGACAAAATCATCGGACGAGATTACTTTTACTTTGATCCATTCGCGGCTGCGGCGTCCTTCGTATTTGCTCTCGCGCGTCTTGGCCACGATGCCTTCCAAGCCGTTGGCACGCGCGGCTTCGAGCATCGCTGCGCCATCCACGGTGAAGAAGTCGGAGACATGGATACGCTCGGAGGGCGTGACAATCTCCGAGAGCAGGCGCTTGCGTTCTTCAAGCGGCACGCCGCGCAGATCGTAGCCATCGAGATACAGCAGATCGAACAGGAAGAGATTCGCGGGGGTTGATCGGGAGAGATGCGCTACGGCATTCGCGTCGGTCACCGATATGCGCGGCTGGATCAGGCTGAAGCTGGAGCGGCCTTTGTCATCCAGCACCGCAATCTCGCCGTCCAGGATGGCCTGCGCGGCTTTGACGTGGCGCGGCAGTACGCTCAGCTCGGGATACTGCTGTTCGCAGCGTTTTCCAGAGCGCGAAAGAATACGAAGCTGGGCATCCTCTATGAAGCACAGCGCTCGAACGCCATCCCATTTCACTTCGTAGAGCCAGGAATTTCCCGAAGGCGGACGGGTGGCGAGAGTGGCCAGCATGGGGGAGATTGCTTTGGGCATCGGCGATTGCACGGCTCCTGTGAGAGCTTCGAGGTTGGAGGCTGGTGGCTGGCGGTTGGTGGCTGGAGGGAGGTTTTCGGCGATCTCTTGCTGAGTTCGGCCGGTGAGGACGCTGCGCGCGTGATCCTCGATCTTCCAGCCCGGCTGGGCTTCGGCGTCCTTTTTCTTGATGAGCAGCCATTCGTTGCCCTTGCCCCGGCCGCGCATCAGCACCAGCGCGAATTCGCCCCGCAGCTTTTCGCCATGCAAACGAAATTTGAAGTCTCCCCGCTCGATTTGTGCGAGCGCAGGCGCGTCGCCCAGCAGTTCATAGCTGCCGCGATCCCACAGCATGACGCTGCCTCCGCCGTACTCGCCTTTCGGAATGTTGCCTTCAAAGCTGCCGTAATCGAGCGGATGGTCTTCCACGTGCATCGCCAGATGTTTGGCCAGCGGCTCCAGGCTGGGACCTTTGGGGACGGCCCAGGACTTGAGCGTTCCGTCCACTTCCAGGCGGAAATCGTAGTGCAGGCGCGTGGCATCGTGGCGCTGCACGCAGAAGTAATTTCCAGGCGTCGCCGACGGTGCGGGTGCGGGTTTAGGCTCAGGCGTTTTGTCGAAAGACCGCTTGCGGCTGTACTCTTTGAGCGACATCGGACGATGTTGCTCCTATTCTACAGAGCGCGCCAGATTAGCTGACGCGGCTGGATGCGAACACGTTCTCGATGGTATCGAACAGATCCGCCGAATGGATGGGCTTCGATACATACCCGTCCATGCCCAGCGACAAGAACTTCTGGCGGTCGCCCGCCATGGCGTGGGCGGTCATGGCAACGATGGGAATATGCGCGCCGTTGCTTTGCTCAAGTTTGCGAATCGCGGCGGTGGTCTCCACACCGTCCATGATTGGCATCTGCACGTCCATGAGAATGAGATCGAAGGCCTGTCTCTCCAGAGCCTCTAGAGCCTTGGCGCCGTCGCCTGCCACCACTACAGTGTGGCCTTCCTTTTCGAGCAAGCGCACGGCCAGGCGCTGGTTCACCACGTTATCTTCGGCGAGTAAAACACGCAACGGCGTGCGGGATTCGCGGAGGGTGTGGCGAGTGACCACCTGCAAGGGCTGCGCTACGTCGGGACGTGGGCCGATCACGCGCAATAAAGCCTCCAGCAGGTCCGACTGCAGAACAGGTTTGATCAGATAGGCTGCAATCCCCAGTTCCTTGCAACGCTGGCCATCTCCCCGGCGGCCACCTGAGGTGAGCATGACAGCGACCAAGCCTTGGAGTTTGGGCAACTTCCGAAGTTCCTCCACCAGCATGAAGCCATCCATGTCGGGCATATGGCAGTCGACAACCATCAGGCCGAAGGGATCTCCGCTGCGCTGCGCTTCCTGGAGCAACGCTAAGCCCGCTTCGGCCCGTTCCGCCGAGGTGGGCCGCATGTGCCAATAGCCCAGGGTCTTCTCCAGAATCTGGCGGTTGGTGGCATTGTCATCGACAATCAGGACGCGCAGGTTTTGAAGAATGGCTGGATCGGCATTCGCGATATTGCAGTTCAGCGCACTAGCCGCTCCGAATCGGGCGGTGAAGTGAAAGGTGCTTCCCCGTCCTGCTTCACTCTCCAGCCACATGCGCCCGTGCATCATATCGATCAAGCGCGAAGAGATGGAGAGTCCCAGGCCGGTACCTCCGTAGCGGCGCGTGGTGGAGGTATCGGCCTGCGAAAAGGGTTCAAAGATGAGTTCCTGCTTTTCGGGAGGAATGCCGATGCCGGTGTCCGAGACGGCGAAGTGCAACGATATGTCGGCGTCTTGCTCCGTGTTCTCGAGGCTCCCCGGGTTAGGCGATTCCACCTCCACTCGCAAAACCACTTCGCCTTTTTCGGTGAACTTGATGGCGTTTCCAACCAGGTTCAGGATGACCTGGCGGAGGCGGACGGGGTCGCCCACCACGAACTCCCGCAGGTCTGGCGGTACAAAGCAAGCCAATTCCAGGCCCTTCTCATGAGCGCGCCCGGCCAGGATTTTCATCGCCTGCCCAAGGTGGTCGCGCAGATTGAACTCGATGGGATCGAGGCTCAGCTTACCTACTTCAATCTTGGAGAAGTCCAGAATGTCGTTGATGACGGTGAGCAACGAGTCGGCTGAATATTTCACCGCGTTCAGATATTCTCTCTGGGAAGGCTCCAATTCGGTATCCAGAGCCAGCTCGGTCATCCCAATGATGCCGTTCATGGGCGTGCGGATCTCGTGGCTCATGTTGGCCAGGAACTCCGACTTCGCCCGGCTGGCGGCATCGGCGGCTTCTTTGGCTTCCCTCATTCGCTCGTGCGCTTCGCGCACGGACGTGATGTCTTCGATTACGCCGACAAATCCTTGCGGACTCCCGCCGGGCGCGCAAACCGGACCGCCATGGACGCCTAGCCAGACCACTTCTCCGGTGGGCTTCACGTAGCGATATTGATCGAAGAAGCGTTCTTCGCGCTCTAGATTCACGTTCCTCGCGGCCATGACCCTGCCGACGTCCTCGGGATGTATGCCCGCACGGAAATCGGACCCCTGAACCTGTTCCATGCTGAGGCCGTGGATTTCCAGGAGTCTTTCATTGGCGTACAGCATGGTGCCTTTTTCATCGATCCGGAAGACCCCCACTGGAGCAGCGGCACAGAGCGTGCGGAAGACTTCCTCGCTTTGGCGCAGCGCAGTTTCCGCTTCCACGCGTTTGGTGATGTCCTGGAAAAGAGCGAATGCGCCGCAATAGCTGCCGTCGGCAAGCAGCCGCTTGGCTTGAACTTCCACGTCCACCAGGAGTCCGTCTTTTCTTTTCCGCTTTATCGATCCTTGCAGCACGGCGCCTTCGGCGATGCGCTGGATATTCGCCAGGAACGCTTCTTCAGCGCCCGGCTGTACGATCAATGCCTCCAGGTTGCGCCCGATGCACTCCTGCTCGGTGTAACCAAAGATTTCGCAGAAGGCCGGGTTGGCGAGCGTCACTACCCGGTACTGATTGTGCACAATGATGCCTACCGGGCTAGTTTGGATCAAGGTGTCCAGCAGCTCCGTACGCTCCCGCAGCACGTGTTCGGTGCGGCGCCGGTTGTCGATTTCAGCCGAGAGCAGGTGTTCAGCCCCATCCTGCATGGCCACGCGCTCCGTGCGGCGCCGCCGGGACCAGACAAACAGCAACGCCGCCACCACCGTGAGAACGGCGAACGAAACGGCATGAACCAACCATCCCGCCAGATGCTGGAGAACCAGGCTGGTCAGCAATTCGCCGAGGGCGACTCCAAACGTGACGATAGCGCCAAAACGCCAACGCAGATGGTCTTGGGCGTTCTGCCGGGGCAACACGGGCGATGCGGCTACGTCCGGATGCTTGCTCATGCCATTCGTCTGGCCTGCTCCTCAGAGGCTTCTCTTAGTTCTACTGAGCTTATTGGCATTATCGTCGTAAAGCTTTGGAATCTTTAGGTTGAAGAGGTATTTTGCCGCGGCTTGGAGCTTAAGACGGAAGTTTTAGAGCCGTTCGAACGTATACTAAACGTAATGCCCTTGCGGACGGCCCGCTGGTTTGCGATTGCGCTGGTGGCATTTCTATTCGCCCAGCCGATTCCCATCCTGGCGTTCGCGGCGGATTCGAGCGCCGCGCCGTGCTGCTGCAAAGATAAGAACGCGTGCTGCCGCCGGAGATCGCATGGGCATACCGCACAGAGCGACACCTCGGGACCGGCTTTTTCCTCTCGGGACTGTTGCGGACAGTGCCAGGTTTCGGTTCGCAAGAGTCGATCCGTTGCCGAGACCGTTGCACCCGCCAGGCCGAGTGCGGAACCGACCCCCACTCTGGCATCGCCGCTCAGGCGGATGTGTTGGATTCCGTCCGCTCACCACGATGCGATTCTGTTCGAACGTCCTCCTCCTTCTGCCTGACTTTCCCGAGACAGAGCTAGAAAACGAGGAAGGAGAACTCCATGCGTTGGAGCTGTATGCTTTTTGTGTTTGGACTCTTAAGCGCACAAACTTTGGGAACGGTGCGCGGAATTGTGCACGATCCGCAACATCGCCCGCTTGAAAACGCCACGGTGACGTTGGGGACGAGGACTGCGCAGTCGGATTCGGATGGAGAATTTACCATCAACGATGTTGCGGAGGGGCAGGCCACGCTGCGTGTGAGCGCGCCAGGCTTCGCCCCGTATGAGCAACGAATCATCGTGACGCACGACAAGACGCCGGTGCTGCATCTGCAACTGGACCTGGCGCCCGTGAATCAGACGGTGGAAGTGCCGGGCGCCCTCAGTAAATTGAACACGCTGGAGTCGACGGTGCAGACCAGCGTAACGCCCGAAGAGATCATCCAGACGCCGGGCGCCGATCAGAGTAATAGCTTGACGATGATCACCGACTTTACGCCGGGCGCGTATATGGTCCACGACATGCTGCACATGCGCGGCGGCCATCAGGTGAACTGGTTCTTGGACGGCATTCCCCTGGTCAACACGAGCATCGCGGCGAACGTGGCGCCACTGGTGAATCCGAAGGACGTGGACGAGCTGGAAGTGGAGCGGGGCGGCTATTCGTCCCAATACGGCGATCGAACCTATGGCGTGTTCAACGTGGTGACCCCCTCCGGATTCGAGCGCAATAACGAAGCCGAGCTGGTGGCGTCGCTCGGAACGTTTTGGACCACCGACGATCAGTTCAACATCGGAAGCCATACGCAGCGCTTCGCCTATTATGCGAGCGTGGACGCGAACCGGTCTGAGTTGGGTTTGGCGACACCAGTGTCGCAGGTGATTCACGATCAATCGAGCGGCGCGGGCGGCCTTCTTTCGCTGATGTACAACGCGACGCCGAAAGATCAGCTTCGGTGGATCGTGTCGCTGCGGGAAAGCCATTACCAGATTCCGAACACGCAGGATCAGCAGGACGCGGGAATTCGCGATCTGGACCTGGAGCGCGACTATTTGGCCGGCTTCTATTGGATGCATACCTTTTCCGGCGGTGTGCTGTTCACCGTTTCGCCGTATTTCCATTTCAACGACGCGCACTACGTGGGCGGACCGCAGGACACGCCGTTCATTTTGGATGACCATAGCCGGTCAAACTATTTTGGCGCGCGCCCGGTGTTGCAGATCCAAAAAGGAAAGCACAACGCGCGTATCGGATTGGATGTTTGGTGGCAGCACGACAACAGCTTCTTTGGCTTGGTTGGGAATCCCGCGGGAGGATCGCTCCAGCAGCAAGTGGCGCATTGGGCGAACTCGAATGCGCTGTTCATCGAGGACCAATATCGGCTGACATCGTGGCTGACGCTGGATCTGGGGCTGCGGCTAACGCATTACGATGGCCTGGTGAACGAGAATGCCGCCGATCCACGAGTGGGCGGGGCAATTCGGATCCCGCGCATCAACTGGGTTCTGCACGGCTACTACGCGTATTACTATCAGCCGCCGCCGCTCGATAGCTTGTCGGGTCCGTTGCTTCAATTCGCGCTGGCGCAGGGTTACGGATTCATTCCGCTGGCGGGCGAGCGCGATATCCAACATGATGTTGGCATCGCGATTCCAGTGCGCGCATGGTCGCTCGAAGTGGACAACTTTCATACCAGCGCGCGCAATTTCCTGGATCACGATGTCGTTGGGAACTCGGGCATTTTTATTCCGCTAACGGATCTAGGGGCGATCATCAGCGGCACGGAGGTTTCCGTGCGGTCGCCTCGCCTGTTCCGCAGAGCTGAGCTGCGCCTTGCCTATTCGAATCAGATCGCACAAGGGATCGCCCCGGTGACGGGCGGGCTGCTCGAATTTATCGGCACTGGCAATTTTCTGCTGGATCACGACCAGCGGAATACCGCGACTGCCGTTTTATCGCTGACGCTGCCGAAGCGCATGTGGATGACGCCCGCCTATCAATTCGGATCGGGCTTTATGAATGGCAACGGGCCCGCGCATCTGCCGCCGCACTCGACTTTCGATCTATCGATCGGCAAGAAGTTCGGCGAGGGATGGACGGTGTCGGCAAACGCGGTGAACATCGCGAATACGCGGTACCTGCTGGACACCAGCAATACGTTTGGAGGAACGCACTATATCAATCCTCGGGAGATTTATGGGGAGGTGCGGTATCGGTTTAAGTTCTAGCCGGACCAGGGGTGCAGCGCGAACGGGGCATCCGCCCCACTTATGCCAGGTCGGTGCCACGGGTTTCGGGGAGCGTGAAGATCAGGGCGGCGCCAATCAGGAAAAATGCGGAGTTGAGCGCGAGCCCGTAGCCCAGGCCGTGGCGGTCGGCGATGGCTCCAATGGCGAAAGGCGCAAGCGCGCTGGCGGCGCGGCCGGTGTTATACACAAAGCCTTGCGCGGAGCCTCGGATAGAAGTGGGATAGAGTTCGGCGAGCATGGTGCCGAATAACGAGAAAAAGCCGGTGCCGAAGAATCCGACCAGCGGCCCCAGGGCCAGCAACCAGAATTCCGACGATGGGCCGGCCCAGACGGGCGTGAGTCCGTAGATGGGCGTGAGCACGGCGGCGATGATCACGTAGACGAAGAAAGCCGGCCGGCGTCCCCACCAATCAGCCAGCCAGCCAAAGCTGGCGTAGCCCAGGAAGGTGCCGAACTGCATAATGAAAATCCACGCGCTGGTTTGGAGGACGTTCAGCCCGGCGCCGCCCTGCGATCGGGGAGCGGAGAGAAATCCAGGGAGCCAGGTGTTGAGTCCCCAGTAGGCGAAGAGCATGCACGTGGCGAGCGCGGTGGTGAGAAACGTTCGCTTGGCGAGAGGCGGGCGAAAAAGATCCAGCCACGGACTGGCGGCGGGTTTCTCTTTCCACAATGGCGGCTCCTTCACTTTGCGCTGGATCCAGATGGTGAGCAGAGCGGGAAAGAGTCCCGTGAGAAAGAGCACGCGCCAGCCAAAGCGCGGCAGGATGAAGGCGGTGCTCGCGGCGGCCAGCATATAGCCGAGCGCCCAGCCGGACTGCATCAACGCGATGGCTTTGGCGCGATGTTTAGCTGGCCAGCTTTCAGCTACCAGCACCGCGCCGGCCGACCATTCGCCGCCCAGTCCGAATCCGACGATGGATCTCCAAAAGATGAGCGTGGTTAGACCGGTGGCCAAGGCCGATCCGCCGGAGCCGATGGAATAGACCAGTATCGTCAAGACCAGGGTTCGCCGCCGTCCGATACGGTCCGAAAGAAAGCCCGCGCCGATGCCGCCCAGCGCGGAAGTGATCAAAGTGGCTGAACTGACCAGCCCAGCGGTGGCTGCCGACCAATGAAATTCGGCGCGCAGGGTTTGGACCACGAAAACATAGAGCAGGACGTCGTAAGAATCCAGCACGAAGCCCGCCATGGCCGCCCACAGCGCCAGGCCGCGCGGCTCGGAAACCCAAGCGAGTGGGCCGGTAGGGGCAGCGGGGACGGCAGGTTGCACGGTGCGAGGCAGGGCAAATTCAAAATATCACGGAAGCTCGCAGGGAAGGTTTCGGCGCGTGCGTTACTCTGATCGCATGGAGACCGCGATTCAGACCATCCAGCTGACTCGTCGTTACGATTCGTTGGTAGCAGTCGATCGTCTGGAATTCAGCGCGGCTTCGGGCTCCATCTTCGGGCTGTTGGGGCCAAACGGCGCGGGCAAGAGCACGCTCATCAAGATGCTCACCACGCTTTTGCCGCCCACCAGCGGGACGGCTCTGGTGGCGGGGTTCGACATCGTCAAGAAGCCGGCGGATGTGCGGCGCAACATCGGATATGTGTCGCAGATGCTGTCGGCGGATGGCGACTTAACGGGCTACGAGAACCTGCTGATTTCGGCCAAACTATATGGCATCCACGGAAAGGAACGCGAGAGACGCATCGGAGAGGCATTCGAGTTTATGGATCTCAGCGAGGCGGCCGAAAAGCGGGTGAAACATTATTCGGGCGGGATGATCCGGCGGCTGGAGATCGCGCAATCCATGCTGCATCGGCCGGACGTGCTTTTCTTGGACGAACCAACAATAGGTCTTGATCCGGTGGCCAAGCGCTCGGTGTGGGAGCGCATTCGCGAGTTGCGGCAGCAGTTCGGCACCACGATTCTCATGACGACGCACGATATGGAGGAAGCGGATGGCTTGTGCGATACGGTGGCGATCATGCATCAGGGGCATATCGCTTCGCTGGGATCGCCCGCCGCGCTGAAGGCCGAGGTTGGTCCCGAAGCTACGCTGGACGACGTGTTCATTCGCTCCACGGGCGCATCGATTGAGGGTGGAATGGAAGAAGGAGGAGCTTACCGCGATGTCGCAAGAACTCGCCGCACGGCACGGCGCTTGGAGTGACACGCCGCCTCCGGTGGCGTTCGTACTGCAAATGATGGTGGTGGCGGAAGCCGACGTGCGCAAGCTGCTGCACGATCCGGCGGAGCTTTTCACGCGGATGCTACAGCCGGTGTTGTGGCTGGTGGTGTTCGCGCCGGTGTTTTCGCGAACGCGCGCTATCCCGACGGGCGATTTGAAATACCTGGACTTCATGGCGCCGGGAATTCTCGCGCAAAGCGTGATGTTCGGCGCAATCTTTTACGGCATTTCGTTGATCTGGGAGCGGGACCAGGGCGTGCTGCACAAGTTTATGGTGAGTCCCGCGCCGAGGGCCGCTCTGGTGATGGGCCGCGCGCTGTCCTCCACCATTCGGGGAGTGTTTCAGGCCGTGCTGGTCTACATCATCGCTTTCTTCATGGGCGTGCAACTGCGATTTGAACCTTGGTGTATCGGAGGCGTGTTGATCGGGGTGATGTTTGGCGCGGCCATCTTCTCGACTTTCTCACTGGTCGCGGCTTGCATCGTCAAATCCCGCGAACGGTTTATGGGAATCGGCCAGGTGCTGACCATGCCGCTGTTTTTTGCCAGCAATGCGATCTATCCGTTGAGCATGATGCCAGACTGGCTGCGCCTGTTAGCGAAGATCAACCCACTCAGTTACCAAGTGGACTGGCTGCGCGCGCTGATGGTGCGGGGAGGGCACAGCGTTTTTGGATTGGGTGTGGATCTGGGAATGATGGCACTGGCGTTGGCGGCGTTAATCGCGATTGCGACGAAATTATATCCTCGGATTTTGATTTGATGACCTGGACCAGGGTTCAGCGCGAACGCGGGCGTCCGTTTGGCGCTGTTACAGTGAGTTAACCGGTAGGGCTGGCATATCGGGAGGCAATATGATCCATCGCTTGACAATCCCACGGACAGCGTCCGCGTAAGGCTCAAATCCGATGGGCTTCTGAACGTATTCGCGCGCGCCCAGCGCCAGCGCTTTCTGTACTTCCACCTTGTTCTGCGTCGAGCTGAAAATCACCACGGGGATTTTCTTCTGCTGATATTGCTGCAACACAGTTTGGCCGTCCACGCGCGGCATGTTCAGATCCAGAATGATCAACTGAGGTTGAAATTCCGGTGAGCTGAGCATCTTCAAGGCTTGCTCGCCGTCTTTCGCTACGAGGAGTTTCAGCGGGAAGGGAACCTGAGATAAGGCCACCCGCACCAGCAGCACATCGGCAGGATTATCCTCGACCAGAAATACTTCTATTGTGTCCATCGCCCCGCACTTCGACCTATCTCTACCTACTAGTGAGATTCGCCAGACGCGAATCCGTTACAGGAGCATGTCTGCTTGGGGCTGCGCCGCCATTTCGGCTGGGGATGCGTTTGACTTTTGAGCTAGGCGACAGCCGAGCCGCTGACTCGTGCGCCCGATTCTTCCAGGAACACTTCAAAACCGAACAGGGGAGTCCGTTCGCCTCTCCCCCACCGGTTCATATTCCATTGGACGCGCAAGTAGCGGACATCACTGTGCCGGGCCAAATTGAGCAGGACCGAATAGACGCCGCAGTATTGGCGTTGGCGGAAGGTGAGCAGAGGGTTATTACCCCAGTCGTTTTGATCTGAAGAACCCCACACAGAAACGGTTAGTCCGGTACGTTCCACGACATCTGTGATCCCGAGCGTGACCACCAGCAATTTGGCGCAATACTCGTCCAGAGCCACAACGGGACCCACGCCATCGCCCTTCCGGAGCGACTCCTGGAGCAGACACTTCGCCCGCGGAATATTTTTTCCATAGCTCAGCAAATCGCCGGTTAAACTGGCGCCAGTACTAGCGGCAAAACGGGCGAGCGAACCTACCGGGTTATCCGCGGATTCGACCGGATCCTGGGAAGTGACGAAACCTTCGTTTGGGAGAACTTGCGCAGGCATTGTTAGCTGGCTCCTGTAACCGTACTTAACGGCAGCATTCAGCAAAAGGTTTAACCACTAAGGTCGTATTTGCTTAAGACTACCCGACTTCTGTCTCAGCATTTGTGACACCATCGACAAACGACGGTTCTTGCTCGCCTTAGGCCGCAATTCCTGCAAGTTAGACGGCAAAACTGCGTGAGGGCACACTGTTGGCTGAGGGCACTGACACAGAAGGTGGAGTAAATTTCACATTTCCCTGAAAAAATGACTGCCAGCGAAGTGATGGATCGGGGTTGGAGTTACTACGCGTGCTGTCCAGAAAAACTTTCAGTGTCAACTAATTGACTCCCGTCGTCTTACTTTCAGAACTTGGTGAAAGACCCTAGAGGTTGAGACGGGTTCCCAAAATGTTAGCGCGAGTAGTAACATCATCTAAATAGAGCCGAGATTACTCGGCGCACCCCTAATCGGAGGACCAGAGCACATGGCGATTCTGCCACGCTTCGCTGATCGATGGCTGCTGTCACGAATTCTTGAAGCTACCGGGTCGGCCCCGGTTCGCCTTCTAGTGAAAGGGGGCGCTGAAGTTGTGCCACCCGGGGGTTCCCCGGTTGCCACGATGGTGATTCAGGATCGCGGAACCCTGGCGGCATTGCTGCGCGACCCTGAGGTGAGCTTCGGGGATGCCTACATAGACGGCCGGATCGAGGTGGAGGGCGATCTGGTGCGTTTTCTGGAAGCCATCTACCTGGCGATGGAACGTTGCTCCAGTGTCGGCAAGTGGTATTCCACGCTGGCGTCCAAGTGCATGGACTTATCGCAGGACAACTCGCGTCATGGATCGCGCACCAACATCCACCGCCATTACGATCTGGGGAACGACTTTTATAAACTGTGGCTGGACGAGCAGCTCCTTTACACCTGCGCCTACTTCCCGACACCGTCCTCGACGTTGGAACACGCGCAAATCGCCAAGATGGAACACGTGTGCCGCAAGCTGAGTTTGCAACCCGGTGAGACGGTGGTGGAAGCGGGTTGCGGGTGGGGAGCGCTGGCGCTTCACATGGCCCGCGAGTATGGCGTGTCGGTGAAGGCGTATAACGTTTCTCACGAGCAGATTGCTTTTGCGCGCGAGCGAGCCAGGGCGGAGGGTATGGGGGACCGCGTGGAATACATCGAAGACGACTACCGGGCCATCTCGGGAAAATTCGACGTATTCGTTTCGGTGGGAATGCTGGAGCACGTAGGATTGGATCACTTCCAGGAGTTTTCCGAGACCATCCACCGGAGCATCGGCGACACGGGCCGCGGCCTGCTGCACTTCATCGGGCGGAACTATCCCGCGGTTTTCAGCCGCTGGATTCGGAAGCACATTTTCCCCGGCGGATTTGTTCCGTCGCTGCGGCAATCCCTGCGGGTGCTGGAGCCCAAGAACTACGCCGTTCTGGACGTGGAAAACCTGCGCATGCATTACGCCAGGACGCTGGAACATTGGCTGGAGCGCTTTGATAAGTCCAAACACCAAGTGACCGCGATGTACGACTCCCGCTTCGTGCGTGCGTGGCGTCTCTACTTGGCTGGATCGATCGCCGCTTTCCGAGTCGGCCACTTGCAGTTGTTCCAGATTGTTTTTGCCGGTTCCCAGCGAGAGCCGATTTTCTGGACGCGCGATGCCTTGTATACCGATCCAAAGCCGGTGGTCGAGCAGGTCCGCGAGCAGGTCCGCGAGAAGGTCCGATGGACGCATGCGATGTCCTGATCGTGGGCGGCGGGCCGGCCGGCTCGTCCTGCGCGTGGGGGCTGCGGGGGGCCGGGCTCGATGTTGCCGTTCTCGATCGCCAAACCTTCCCGCGCGATAAAATCTGCGGCGGGTGGATCACGCCCCAGGTTTTGAGCGAGCTGGGAATCGATCCGGCGGAATACGGCCGGCACCGAATGCTGCAGCCGATCACTGGATTTCGCACTGGCTACATCGGCGGACCGGCCATCGACACTCATTACAACCGAACGGTGAGCTACGGGATCCGGAGGCGGGAGTTCGACGATTATCTCTTGCGGCGCTCGGGCGCGCGGCTTCTGGAAGGCCTTGCGCTCACGAGCTTGCAGCGCGCGAATTTGAATGGAAAAGATGGCTGGAGTGTCAACGGGCGGACACAGGCGCGTCTACTGGTGGGCGCGGGTGGACACTTTTGTCCGGTAGCCAAGCTGACGGGCGCCAAGCCGCCGCGCGAAAACGCCGTGGTGGCGCAAGAAGCCGAGTTCGAAATGGACGAGGCGCAGCAAGCGGGGTGCCGCGTTCGTGCGGATACGCCGGAGCTCTATTTCTGTGCGGACATGAAAGGCTACGGCTGGTGCTTTCGCAAAAATAACTATTTGAACATCGGTCTCGGCCGAATGGATCAACACCGGTTGTCGGAACACGTGGCCGGGTTCGTGCGGTTTTTGAAATCGGCTGGGCGAATTTCATTCGAAGTTCCCTCCGCATTGCTGGGCCACGCGTATCTGCTGTTTGGTGTCTCGGAGCGCAAGGTCTGCGACGACGGCGTTTTACTGATCGGCGATGCCGCAGGCTTGGCGTATAAGCAAAGTGGCGAAGGGATCCGGCCGGCCATCGAATCGGGGCTCCTGGCAGCGCAGGCTATCTTGGCGGCGCAAGGGAATTATTCACGGGAGTCGCTGGGCGCCTATGGAAAGCTGCTGGCAGCGCGATTCGGGACATCAGGGCAAGACTGGGCCTCGCGGTTTGGTGAGCATCTACCGTCAGCCTGGATAGGCGCATTGGGAAGACGCCTGCTGAGGGCGCGATGGTTTGTGCGCGATGTCGTAATCGACCGTTGGTTCCTGCACGCCAACGAGCCGGCGTTGTAGGATTACGCGCCGGATTCTGATTCCAGTTCGGCTTCTTCGGCGGCTGCGGGCCCTTTGGATTCCGCATCGGCTATTAATACGCGAGCACGGTCGGCTTGATCGTGAGCCACGCGGACCTCGAAGGGGAAGTTGGGAAGAACCGAATCGCCGACCAATACGGTCGCAATGCCGTTTGAGTCCAAGAGATTCTTGATACCGATGGCTTCCATTTCGCTGGTGGCGCTGGCTATGGTCTCCAGGTCGAGCGCGGATGAGTGGTCCACTTCTTCACCCTCATCGGGCGGCGGATTCTCCGCGATCAGCTCTTCGGCGCGGGCGGCATCGCGCGGCGGTACCTGCACTTCGAAAACACCTTCGGGAACGCCGGGCGCGGAATCATCCAGTAAAACGGCTTGAATTCCCGCGTCGGTCAACACCTCAACGATGTTTTCGGAGTCTTCCTTGGCTTCCGCATCCATGGAGCGATACACCGTAATCAGATCCAGTTCGTCTTCCTGATTTGGTTTCGGAGGCCGATTTGGTTTTGGAGGCACGATTTGATTCTAAAGGATCGGAGACTCCTATGGGCGTTAGAATAAAGTATGGAGGGTCCATGGCAGAAGAATACGGCAGCAAAGCGGTGTGGTTCATGGCGGGAATAGCGATTGGCGCAACGGTTGCATTGCTCTATGCTCCGGCGACCGGGGAAGATACCCGGCGGCAGCTCTCACGGAAGGCTCAAAAGGGCCGGGACGCGCTGGCCGATTCCGGGGGCGACCTGCTGGATCGCGGCCGGGAAATGTACGAGCGTGGGCGCAAGCTGGCGGATGAAGCGGCGGATATGTTCGAACGCGGCCGCAAAATTGTGGAGAGCACAGCATCTAATTTGAAGGGATAAATTGAGATGAGCAGTACGATTGCCGAGCCGCTCCAGGCGCAGCCGCAACCGAAGCCATTTTCCAACGAGCCGGTGGCCGATTTTTCCAAACCGGACAATCGTGAGGCGATGGAGCGTGCATTGCGCGAGGTACGCTCGCAGTTGGGGCGCGAGTACGATCTGCTGATCGCGGGGCGCCGCGAGAAGACTGGGGATTTGTTGAAGTCGCTGAATCCTTCCCAGCCGAGCGAGATCGTTGGAATTCATAACAAGGCCACGGCGGCTCAAGCCAAGGAAGCCGTGGAAGCGGCTCACGCGTACTTTCCCCAGTGGGGAGCTGTTCCAGCGGAAACCCGTGCGCGGATTCTGCTGCGCGTGGCCGAGCTGTTCCGCGAGCGGAAGTTTGAGTTCGACGCCTGGCTCGTTTTTGAAGCGGGCAAAACATGGCCCGAGGCCGACGCCGATGTTTCCGAGGCCATCGATTTCTGCGAGTACTACGCGCGCCAGATGCAACGCCTGGCCAAGCCGGACCCGTTGGTGCAGTTGCAGGGCGAGACGGACGAATTGTTCTATCTGCCCTTGGGCGTGGGCGTGATCGTTCCGCCGTGGAATTTTCCGCTGGCCATCATGGTGGGGATGACCACCGCCGCGCTGGTGGCGGGGAACACGGTGGTGATCAAGCCATCGAGCGATTCGCCGACCATTGCTGCCAAGTTCGCCGAAGTGCTGCTGGATGCCGGGTTCCCGCCGCAATCGTTTTCGATGCTGGTGGGCAGCGGCGCTGTGGTGGGCGATGTCCTGGTGGAGCATCCGCTGACGCGCTTCATCGCGTTCACGGGGTCCAAAGAAGTGGGGCTGCGCATCAACGAGCTGGCCGCCAAGCCGCGCAAGGGACAGCTCTGGATTAAGCGCGTGATCGCCGAGATGGGTGGCAAGGACGCGATCGTGGTGGATCGGGAGGCCGATATCGATAGCGCGGTGAAAGGCGTATTGTGGTCGGCGTTCGGTTACCAGGGCCAGAAGTGCTCGGCCTGCTCGCGCGCCATTGTAGACGCGGCCATCTACGACGAGTTCGTGGAGAAGCTGAAGGCCGAGGTGGCGGGGTTGAAGGTGGGGCCGTCGGACGATTCCGGAAACTATATGGGTCCGGTGATCAACGAAGGCGCGATGAAATCGATTTTGGAATACGTGGAGGTCGGCAAGAAAGAAGGCCGGCTGGTCGCCGGTGGCGGCAAGGCTCCGGGCGACGGCTATTTCGTGCAGCCCACCGTGATCGCCGACGTAGATTCAAAGGCGCGCATCTTTCAGGAAGAGATTTTTGGACCCGTGCTGGCGGTGGCGAAGGCGCGCGATTTCGATCATGCCCTGGAGTTGGCGAACGATTCCGAATATGGGCTAACGGGCGCTGTGTACACCAACAATCGCGAAAAGATCCGCAAGGCTCGCGAGCAGTTTTTCGTAGGGAACCTCTACATTAATCGCAAATGTACGGGAGCGATGGTGGGTGCGCATCCTTTTGGCGGGTTCAATATGTCCGGTACGGACTCGAAGGCCGGTGGACCGGATTACCTGCTGCAGTTTTTGCAGGCCAAGTCGATCGCCGAGAAAATTTCGTGATAACCTCGGGTGAGGTAGCTTTGTTCGGCTGGCTGTGGAACCCCGATCAGAAGGGGACCAAGAAGTCATAACTCCAGGGTCGATTCCGAACGACGCGGCGAAGGGCGCACGATAACACCGGCGCCCTTTTCCATTGTGTGCCGAGCATGTTCGACAGCTCGAGGGTGAAAGTCCGTTTGACAACCTGATGGAGGTGAAGTCATAGCGAAGCGCAAGGGCGTCGTCGTGAGATGGGGTCTGAAGGAAGCGTGGAGC
>JBEKRO010000013.1:0-89624 GCA_049518655.1 Bryobacteraceae bacterium
AGAAGACGCGCAGGGACGCGTGCAGATCGGCGCTGCGACGAAGCTGTCAGAGATCGCCGACTCTGAGCTGTTGAAGCAGAGATACCCAATGCTGGTGCAGGCCATCCACATGATTTCGTCGCCGGAACTCCGCAACGCATCCACAATCGGTGGCGACCTGCTGCAAGAGGTCTGGTGCCAATATCTGCGGGGCGGCTATTCCTGCTGGAGGAATGGCGGGCATCTCTGCTATGGCGCTATCGGGGACAACAGCTATTACCATTCTGCGATGGGCGGCCGGCTCTGCTATGCCGTTTATCCCGGGGATGCAGCGGTCGCGCTCATTCCGTTCGACGCCTCGGTGAAACTCGCCACTTCTGCGGGGACCAAAGAGCTGACCGTGGAGCAACTCGTACCCGGGGATCTGCTGGTGGATGGGCGCATCCAGTCCCATGTCGTTCGCTTCAATGAGATCCTGACCGAAGTAATCCTTCCTCAGCCTAAGCCAAACTTACGGGCATCGTTTGAGAAACTAAGACCGCGCGGTGTTTGGGACTTCGCCATGGCATCGCTCGCGCTGAGTCTTCAAGTTCGCGATAACGCGATTGAAGATTCGAGAGTCGTTTTCGGTGGAATCGCTGGAAAACCGGTGCGCGAACATGCGGTGGAAAACTTTCTGCGAGGCAAGACGTTGAGCGCGGATTTAGGCGATCGGGCCGTAGCGATTGCCTTGGCGAACGCTGCACCCCTCAAATACAATTCGACCAAGATCGATATGGCCAAGGGCCTACTGGCCTCCGGCCTCGTAAGGCTGAATGGAAACAATTGAGGGCGTCTTGTTCGACCCCGTGGGCTGCCTGGCCGAATTTTCTCCCGAGCCGTTCCTTGAAATTGCCGCGCGATTATCGGGGAAAAAACAAACCAGCAAGTCGGGCAGCCGCGCCTACTGGCATTTACTCAACTTGATGGAGACCTCCGGATACAAGACCATCGAATCTCTCGAGTTGAAGGCAGTGGATAGCGCGACGATTTACGACGATGTTGCGCCGGCCTTATTCGAGCTGAAAGCCATGGGGATCAAACGGTTCATCGTGTCGTCGCTGTCGGAGACCGCCGTCACACGGTTTCTCGCGAGATGCGCTCCTGTCGGCTTCGACGGTATCTGGAACCGGGACAACGCGGGAGGCATCAAGGCCCTGCCTCTTGCTCGCGCCCTCCAGGGCGCATCTCTCCGGCCAAATCGCACCATGTTTCTCACCGACACGGCGGAGGGTCTGAAAGTGGCGGAGAGCGTGGGTGTCAACGCTGTATTGATGATGAACGATCCTGACGAGTCCAGACGGCTGGCAACGCGCAATCCGGCGGGTGGGATCGTCTCACTGCACGAACTGGCCGATTTCATTAGAATTGTGCGGGCAGAGCGGGGCGCTCGCCAAGCTTGATCGCGATGTATCATGATTCGGAGGATTCCTCATGCCCCAATCCATAACTCGAAGTGAGCGTCTGCACCCGGAAGTGCGTGCGCTGTTGGAGATGATCGATGCGCAGGGAGCTCCACCGCTCGAAACTCAGGACGCCGTGGAAGCCCGCAACAGCCGCGTGGATGCGATGAAGATGCTCGGCGGCGAACCCGATGCGCTGGACCGCGTAGAAAACCTCTCTATTCCAGGGCCGGGCGGCGACATTCCGGTGCGCATTTACGCCGTCGAACGAGGGGGCGGGCTCCGTCCCGCGCTGGTCTACTTTCACGGCGGCGGCTTCGTGTTTGGCAATCTGGATACGCACGACGCGGTGTGCCGCGCCATTGCCAAGGAGTCCGGGGCCGTGGTGATCTCGGTGGATTACCGGCTGTCTCCCGAACATAAGTACCCGGCAGCGGTGGAAGATTCGTACGCGGCTACTGTGTGGGTGGCAGCCAATGCGGAGCGCCTGGGTATCGATGCGCACCGCATCGCCGTGGGTGGCGATAGCGCTGGGGGCAATCTGGCCACGGTGGTCGCCATGCGTTGCCGCGATGCGGGCGAGCCCGCTTTGTCGGCACAAGTGTTGATCTATCCGGTGACCGATAGTAGCTCTTTCGAAACTGGGTCGCATCGCGAATTTGGAGAAAACTACTTTCTGACGCGCGCGGGCATGGAGTGGTTTACGGGCCACTATCTTGCATCGGCCGATCAAAAGCGCCATCCGGAAGTTTCGCCTCTTCTGGCGCCGAACCTGAGCGGCCTGCCTCCCGCGCTCGTGATTACGGCCGAGTTCGATCCTTTGCGCGACGAGGGCGAAGCCTACGCGCGGCGTCTAGAACAGGCCGGAGTACACGTCACCGTCACCCGCTATCCCGGCATGATTCACGGCTTCGTTTCCATGCGCGGAGTGCTCTCCGGTGGCCGCCAGGCAATTAAAGAGGCCGCGGAATTTACGCGATCGAACTCGCGGAAGAGCGTAGCCGTATGACGAGCCCACGCTTGCGAGCGGCGCTGCTAGTCCTTCTCCTCGCACCCGCCGCACCGGCGCAGGACGCCCAAATACGCGTCTTGTGCTCCAACGGTTTCCGGGCGGCGCTGGAGAAGCTGCTGCCTGAAGCCCAGCGGACGATCGGACGTCCGATCAATGTGAAGTTTGGCACCTCTGCGTCATTCAAGCAGGCGATCGAGGGCGGCGAGCAATTCGATCTCGCAATCGTCACGCCGCAAATTGTGGAGGGCCTGATCAAAGACGGCAAGATCGCTGACGGGACAAAAGTGGATCTCGCCAGCAGCGGTGTAGGAATGGCGATTCGGGCCGGCAAGGCGAAGCCCGACGTTTCCAGCGCACCAGCAGTCAAGAAGATGTTGCTCGATGTGAAGTCAATTGGGATTGTGAAGGTAGGAGCGGGCACTCCGGCCGTACTCGACATGCTCAATCGTCTCGGTATCAGCGGGGAGGTTCAACGCAAGATCGCCTACCAGGAAGGCGCGGAGCCATCCATGGCCAACGTCGCCAGCGGGAAGATCGACGTCGCATTCGGGCTGATTAGTGAAATAGTGTCTGTTTCCGGCGTGCAGTTGGCCGGACCGCTGCCGCCGGAATTTCAGCGGCAGATTATCTTGTCGGCGGGAATCGCGAGCTCTACCAAAAACCGGAAGGCGGCTGACGAGATCATCCAGTCGTTAACGAATCCGGCGGCTGCGGCAACTATTAAAGCAGCGGGTCTGGAACCTATCGCGAAGTAAAAATAATCGTCTTATCAGCGGGTTTTCAGGTTCCAACGCAATACACGCTCTCCGAAGGACTCGCCAACATAGACGTTGCCCTTCGAGTCCGTAGCAATGCTGTGCAGGTGGTAGAACTGGCCCGGACCGTGTCCTCCGTGCCCGCCGAAGAAGCCCACCACCTCCAGGGTTTCCCGATTCAGGATCTGCACCTTCTTGTTGCTGCCATCGGAAACATAGAGAAACTGTTGCTGTTTATCCGGTGAAAAGGCGACGTCGAATGCCGTGCCTTCCGGCGTGGATGTTTTGCGTTCGATGAATCCCTCTTTCACGAACTTACCTTCGGGCGTGAACACCTGAATCCGGTTATTCACGCGATCTCCGACGTAAACCAGGCCATCGTTCGAGATGCGGATTCCATGCACGGTATTGAACTGCTGCGGACCCGGTCCGTCGAAGCTTCGCGTCCGGGGAACGTTGTCGTCGGGCTTATTCCCGTAAGCGCCCCAGTGGCGCTTGTACGCTCCGGTGTCGGCATCGAAGACGATGACACGCCGGTTTCCATAGCCATCCGCAACGAACACTTCGTTGGTTTTCGGGTACACATAAATGCCTGCCGGACGGTTCAGGTTTTCGGTGTCGTTACTGCCGCCGGTTTTTCCGTGGTGGCCGATCTGGAGCAGAAACTTCCCGGACTTCGAGAACTTCAGGATGTTGGTGTCCTTCGCGCCATTGCCGCCGATCCAGACGTTGTCTTTGTAGTCGACGAACATGCCGTGCTCGTTGTCGGGCCATTCGTATTCGGCCGATGGCCCGCCCCACCCTTGAATGAAATTGCCCGCCATATCGAATTCGATTACGGGCGGCGCCGGGATACAGCAATCGCTTTCAGGCGGATTGAGAGCGGCGTACTTATCGTTGTTGTCGAGAGTTCGGGGCCGGCTGGTCACCCAAATGTGATCGTGCGAATCAACGTAGATGCCGCCCACTTGTCCGAGCATCCAGTTGTTTGGCAGTTGCTTCGGCCAGGACGGATCTGGCTCAAACTTCGGCACGCTCTGGGATGCAGCGGTGAAGGCAAGGGACAAGCAAGCAATAGCGGCGACACTCGGTGGGTTCATCGGTGGCCTCTCTATTTTGGGAATGGCGCGAGCGCAGGCTTAACACCCGGCGGAAGTGGTGAGCGCGCCGTATTCATGATCATCGAAAGATAGGTGTAATATCCTTCCAGACTCGCGGCTTCGACGATACCCGCCTCACCGAACTTCGCCAGCATCCTGGCATAGGTAGGATCACCGACGCTTTGGTTATGCAGCAGCTCGGTGCAGAAATCGTAGATCAGCGCTTCATCGTCCGCCATATGCTCAGGACGCCGGCCATCGGCCACTGCTGCCAGGATCGGTGCGCTGAGCCCTGCTTTTTGCGCGAGAGGAGCGTGCGCATTCCACTCGTAGTTATTTGTCCACTGACGCGCGGCAATCATGATGGCAAATTCGGTCAGCTTGGGGCTGAGGGCGCTGTTGTTGAGATTGTGAAGCCGCAATTGAAGTGAAGGCACCACCAGATCCGGGACTCGCAAGATCACCGACCAGGGAGGGCCAACCAGATCCGTCTTCCGGAGGTCTTTGTAATCTCGCACTGCCTTCTTCTGCGCCTCCGTCAATTTTTCCTGAGGAATGACGGGCATTCTATCCTGAGCGGTCAAGTTCACGCACTGCAATACACCGAAAACCAAAAACCCTGCAACCAGTTTGTTCATGCTGTTCCTTCTTAGTCTTTGAGCCCGTATACCAGCAACGAACTCCCGGCCGATACCGCGATGAACTGTTTCCCATTCACCGAATACGATATGGGTCCTGAGGCTACACCACCGCCTACATTGGCCTTCCACAGCAGGTCGCCGTTGCGCCCATCCAGCGCATAGAAATATCCCTCGCGGCCACCCGAAAACAACAGGTCCGTCGCCGTGGTCAGGATGCCCGCGTCGGTGACATCCAGCATCTTGAACTCCCACTTCTGTTCGCCGGTCTTGGGATCGATCGCGCGCACCGCGCTATAACCTTCGTCCTCTTTGCGCTGATTGACGGCCGCGCCTTGGAGGCCGACTACCGACCTTGGCGACGTTCCCACGTACCGCCTTCCTTCCGTGTACTCGGTGGGAACCTTCACGAACACCGACGAATATTTGTCCCATGCCGGAATGTAAAACAACCCAGTCCGCGGGCTGTAGGAAGGCGAATACCAATTGGTGGCGCCTTGCACGCCGGGATAAACTCGCTGGCCTTCGGTAGTCGGCTCAATGCCGTTCACTCGCATCGGACGGCCGGCTTCGTCCAAGCCCTTGGCCCAGGTGACGGTGCTGAACGGTTTGCCAGTCAAGAACTGTCCGCTGGTGCGATCCAATACATAGTAGAATCCGTTGCGATTGGCCCAGAGCATCACTTTCCGCTGTTGCCCCTGCCACTCCATATCCGCGAGCACGGGAACCTGCACCGAATCGTAATCGAGAGTGTCGTGTGGAGTGAATTGGAAATACCATTTCAACTTTCCAGTGTCGGGATCCAGCGCGACCACGCAATCGCTATAAAGATTGTCGCCGTCGCGTGTATCTCCATTCCAATCCGGCCCCGGATTCCCGATGCCCCAATAGGTCAGGTTCAACGCGGGATCGTACGAGCCCGTCACCCAAACCGACGCGCCGCCGTGCTCCCACGAATCGCCCTTCCAGGTTTCATTACCTGGCTCGCCCTTGCCGGGGATGGTGTAGAAGCGCCAGGCTTCCTTACCGGTTTTCACGTCGTACGCGGCGATGAAGCCACGAATGCCATATTCGCCTCCCGCCGTGCCGACAATCACTTTGTCCTTGACCACCAGCGGCGCGTGTGTGAGCGCATAGCCCGCACTCGCTTTTGCTACCGCCACGTTCCAGATCGGCTTGCCGCTCTTGGCATCCAAGGCAATCAGGTGCGCATCGATGGTGCCCATGAACAGTGTGTCACCCAGAATCGCCAGACCGCGATTTACCTGCCCGCAGCAGGGACGAGCCGCCCGCGCCGGCACGTAAGGATAATTCCAGAAAACGCGGCCAGTGACAGCATCCAGCGCGACTACGGTGTTCGGGGCCTGCACGGTGTACAAAATACCGTCCACCACAATGGGCGTGGCCTCGAATTTTTCGAGCGACCGCGCCTGGAACTGCCACTGCAATTCCAGGTTCTTTACGTTTTCGGGCGTAATCTGATTCAGCGTGCTGTAGCGCTGGCTCATCGTTGAGCCGGAGTAAGTCAGCCAGTTTTGCGGCTCGTTGCCCGAGGCCAGAATGCGGTCAAAGGATACTTGGCCCCACACGGCTCCGGTGATGCATCCGGACAGGCACAGGATGGACAATGCGTGTTTCGTCATGACTCAAAACCCTTTCAGCGAAATCAAGTACTTCACCACATCGTCTTGTTCCGCCTTCGTCAGCTTGCCCCGATAGGATGGCATCGGCGATTCGTCCAAGAATCCAGCGTCACGCACATCCGTGCGCGATAACGACAGCAACCGCTCCTTAGTGTCGAGAAGCTGGATCGAGAACGTGTCTTCGTTCATTAGCCTCCCCGTGATGGTCTCGCCGCTCTTTGTTGTCACGCGGTAGTAGCGATTTTGTGCCAGCACTTCCGCATTTGGATCCAGAATCGATAGCTCGATCTCGGCCACGCGCCGTAGTGCGCCAATGTCGCTCAAATCCGGCCCCACTCGCGAACCAACTCCATACACGCGATGGCAGCCCACACATCCGCCTTTGCCTTCGAAGATTGTCTTGCCGCGGGCCACGTCGCCGTTGGGCGCAGCGGTCCGGCCGCTGGTGGCCACCGAGCGCAGATACGCGAGAATGGTTCCCGCCTGAAAATCGGTGAAATTGTTCGGCGGCATCGCCGTTCCCGCGATACCCTCTTGAATGATCCGGATCACGCCGTCTTCGGTGGACGCGCGTCGGAACTTGCCGTGTCCCAGATCCACGCCGTCCACCAAGGTGCCTTCCGGGCCATGACAAGAGACACAGTTGGTGCGGAACAGCTTTCCGCCATCCTCGACATCGGCGGGGGTGAAGCTGTGTTGAGCTGCCAGTGGAATCCCCATCCACGCCACCGTTCCCAGGGCGAGTACAAGCCGCATTCGAGACATAGGAATTACCTACCTTTGAATTGTTGGGGCCAATCATATCAAACAGGACCTCGGCCTGTCGTAGAATCTGCCTGTTTGATATACTCGCTGCCATTGGTCGGTATTCATTTTGGAAAGGAGTGCTGACACTTGCGACAAAGAACCAACCACTTTTCCTTGGCGGTCTGTGGCGCCCTCTTGCTTGCCTCATTCCCGGTCTTCGCGCATCATTCGTTTACAGCCGAATTTGACGTTGAGAAACCCGTTACGTTCACGGGTACGGTCACCGGGATCGACTATTACAATCCGCACGTTCAGGTGTATCTGGACGTAACGGCGGAAGACGGCAAGGTCGAGAAATGGCACCTCGAAAGCGGACCGCCTAATCAGTGGCAGCGCGGTGGATTGCGAAAGTCCATGCTCGCCCCTGGGACCATGGTCAAGATCCGCGCCTATCGCGCCAAAGACGGCACCCAGAACTTCGCTTTTCTGCGCGACCTCACTTTCCTGAGCGGGCCGCAGAATGGCACTCACTTCGAACTTTGGATCGGAGGCTTGGACGAAAACGGGCGGCCGATTTATCCGGGGCGGCAATGAGGATTCATCTACAAAGCGTGACGCTGGGAATCGCGCTTGCAGCGGTCTGTGCCGCGCAGCAACCCACGAATCTACCGGCGAACAAGCCAACGCCGCACGCCGAAGACGGACACCCCGATTTGTCCGGACGCTGGGGCGGCCAAGGCGGGTTCTTTTCCTTCAAGGATGATGAAGGCACTCACATCTACCTTCCTTCCCGCGAAGCACCCAAAGACAAAGACCCGGACGGAAAATTGCGCCGTTATTATTTGCAAGTGGACGGCGATAAACAGCGCGCGGCCAACCCCAACAAGCCACCATACAAACCCGAGCTTGAGGCCAAGGTACGGCAGTTGGACCGCGACGAGAACAAGCTGGATCCGGTGGTCCAATGCCATCCTCCGGGCGTGCCGCGTATGGGGCCGCCGGCGCGAATCGTGCAGAGCAAGGGATGGGTGGTTTTCCTTTATGTGACCGAGCCTGGAAATTTCTCGCGGCTCATTCCGACTGATGGGCGTCCTCATCGGACCGATCTGGATACTTCCTATAACGGCGATTCCGTCGGCCACTGGGAGGGAAACACGTTGGTTGTGGACGATACCGGCTTCAATGACGACACTTGGCTGGGTAGTGACGGGTGGTTTCATTCGGAAGCCATGCACGTGGTCGAGCGGTTTACGCGGGAGGGTGACACCCTGCGCTACGAAGTGACGGTAGACGATCCAGAGGTCTTCACCAAACCGTGGGTGCGCGGTCCGCGTGTCCTGAAGCTAAACACGAATCCCAATGACGAGATCTACGACGCGCCGTATTGTCACGCCGTGGATGCCGATCACATCGTGAATCACGACCATTTCTGATATGAATCGAATTGTCCTGCTGTTGCTCGTTGGTTTGAGCGCGCTCCAGGCGCAGGATTGGGCGAAGGCCCGCCTGGAAAAATCTCCGCGCCGTCACGAACGGGTTGCCGTCAAGCAGGACGGCCACGAAATCGCAACCATCGTCTTCTATCCGGAGACGAAGGACAAGAAACCGGTGGTTCTGCTGATTCACGATCGCGCCGGAGTTACCGATTGGTTCCAGAGCTTCGCCGATCAGGTAGCGGCCATGGGTTACGTTGTCCTGGCTCCGGATCTTTCGTCGGGCAACGGGCTGCCTGGCGATAAACAGGTAACTGGAGATCTCAATGCAGTGGCCGACTATGGCATCAAGCTACCTGCGTCGAATGGAACGCTGTTCGTCAGCGGAATCGGCTGGGGCGGAACGCAAAGCTTTCGCTTCGCCGGAGACCGCCCACAGGTAGCGGCGGCCCTGGTGTTCGGCGGTGCTTCACCTGACAAAGATGCCATCGCTCGCATTAAGGGAGACGTATTCGGGTTTTATGCCTCTAATGACGAGCGCGCTAACGCAAGCCTTGCTCAGGCGCGCGCCGCGGCCAAGGCCGGCGACGTTGTGTTCGAAGCCGTAACCTACGACGGCGTGGGCCCGGGCTTCATGGAGTCTGGCGATGCTCCCGATGCAAAGCCTGCCGATAAGCTGGCTCGCGGTTATGCGCTGGAACGAATGAAAAGCGTGCTCGACATGGTTTCGTTGCGCGGATATTAACGTGCGGAGAGGACCGCTCAGATTTTACTGGACCGCAAAAACCCAGACCGCGCCGCCTTCTGGAACCTCGGGAAATTCGCCGGGAAATAGACGGTTGAGCGTGTTCTGATCTCCGCGCGCATCTCCGCCCCAGCCCGATTCGATTGCGATGTATTGCTTCCCGTCGATCAGGAACGACGTCGGCGGCGCCTCAATACCGGAGTTGGTGGGGAACTCCCAGAGCAGCTTGCCGGTTGCGGCATCGAAGGCATGAAACTTGCGGTCCGTGGTTCCACCCGTGAACACCAAGCCGCCGGCTGTTGCCAGCATCGAACCCCAATTGGGCGATTTCGCATATGCGTGCGTCCAAACCTTTTCGCCAGTGTCCACATTCCAGGCTTGCACTTCGCCAAAATGGTCCGCGCCCGGAACCGTGAACGGGCGGCTGCCACCGATGCCTACGAAGGGTTTGCCCGGCTTGTATTCTGTTTTCACGCCCATGTTGGAGCCGCACATATTGTTATTGGCGGGGATGTAAATCATGCGCGTTTTGGGGCTGAAGGCAATCGGCGGCCAAGTTTTTCCGCCATGCGATCCGGGGCAGAAGTCGGCGCGCCTGTTCGAGCCAGGCTTGTGATCAGGATCCACGTCTGGCCGCCCGGTTACAGGGTCGATACTTTTGAACACGTTCTGGTAAACGTAAGGCTTGGCTTCCACGAAGCCGATGCGGGGGCTGCTGCCAGCAAGACTCGCGCGATCGAGGAACCACACATAGCCGTCTCGCGCGACATCGACGAGCCCATGAACGGTTCGTCCGTTGCGCTGGTAATCGACCAGGATCGGCGGGGAAACCTCATCATAATCCCAGGAATCGTTGGGATGATATTGGAAATAGCTTTTGATGGCGCCGGTCGCGACATCGAGCGCCAGTGTCGAAGCGGTGTACAGATTATCGCCCGGCCGGTTGTCACCAACTGTCGGCCCCCCGTTGCCCGTTCCAAAATATGCCAGATTTGTTTCGGGGTCATAATTTCCGGTCACCCACACTGGTGCGCCGCCCGTCTTCCATTCGTCGCCTTTCGGCCAAGTCTCGCTGCCGGGTTCTCCTGGCGCGGGCACGGTATAAGTTCTCCACAACTCTTTCCCTGTTTCGGGATTGAAGGCCGCCACAAAACCGCGGACCCCGAACTCGCCGCCCGACACGCCCACCATCACCGAGCCTCCCGCTATTAACGGCGCGAGCGTCATGTAATAAGAAGCGCGATTGTCCGCCACCTCCGTGGTCCACACTTCTTTGCCCGTTTTCGCGTCCAGAGCGACAAGCACGGCCTCGCCCGCAGCGAAGTAAACTTTGTCCCCGAGGAGCGCAATCCCGCGATTGGCTTCGTGAGGCACCGAAGCTCCATCGGGCCGCCTTCGCCGATAGCGCCAGAGCAGATTACCAGTTTTCGCATCGAGGGCGATCACCTGGTTCATCGGTGTGGTGACGAACATCACGCCGTTGTTGACGATGGGCGCGGATTCGTGGGCTCTGGTCTCGCCCGTAGAGAACACCCAGACCGGTGTCAGCCGCGCGACGTTGGCTGGTGTGAGCTGTTCCAGCGGACTATAGCCCCAGCCGTCGTAAGTGCGGCGGATCATCAGCCAGTTGCCGTCTTCCGGATACTTGAGGCGCTCCTCGGTCACCGGCTGATACTTCTGAAGCACCGGCGGCATGGGGATTTCCGGTATCGCTTGCGGGGGTGCCTGTGCCAGCGCGGACGCGCAGATTGAAACGGCGAAGACGCCTCGCGTCATTTTCCTACCAAATGCTCGGCATCCACATTGAACTCGTTGCAGACGTATTCGTGAATCTCCCAATCGGTGAGAAGCGTGTAGGTGCGGTTGAACGAATGCGGCTTGGTGAACGCTTTCGGGTCGTCCAGAGTGATATCAACGCTCAGGTGTCCCAAGTCCGGGCGCTGGTAGCGCTCGATAACGTGCAGTTGATCGCTGTGAGGCAGTCCTTGTCCATTCAACCAGGTTTTATCGTTGAAGCCGATAGTATCCACCACCAGCGTGTCGCCGTCCCACTTAGCCACGGAGTCACCCATCCACAGTGGATCCAGATCCTTCGGATGGCCGCGACCGTCCAGGAAAAACTGGCGATAACTATGGATATTGCCCTCTTCGAGCATGATCACTAACGCCGGAGTTTGAACCAGTTTCATCGGGAAGGGGGAAATTCGCGGCACGCCCGCGGGCAAGCAGTGTCCTTCCGGATCGTCTTTGCTCAGGTTTGCGCGGCGCTCTTTGTACAGAGCGTCGGCCCAGGGTGTCAGGGAAGGTTGTCCCATGGCAAAGAAGTTGTTGGGGGTCCAAACACCGGATAAGTCCGGCTTGCCGTCCGGCATCTTTGGGGCTGGTCCTTGCGGAGCCTTGTCCTTGCGCTGTTCGGGAGCTCCGGGACCAACAGGACCGAACTTCCCGGTCTGATCCTGAGCAAAGCTCAACGCAACCATCGCCAGGGCGGCTACTACAAGATTTAAGGATTGCGTTTTAGGCATCGGATCCGCCGGACTACTTGGTCGGTTCCGCGTTGTCCGCCGACGACCCCGCAAAGACCTTGCGGCCATCGGCCAAGGTGATCAATTTCGAGTTGGCGTGAATGGAACCATCCGCAAGCGGCTTGCCGTCCTTAGCCAGGTAGCCATCCACCGTCACTTCATCGCCGGCTTTGAGCGAATTCCTGGTCCATCCGCCGCGCATGAGGGCATTCGGGCTGAGCGATTCGAAGGCGTACGTAACCACCTTTCCGTTCTCGTCCTTTACGTCCACCCAAACATAGGCATGGGGATTCACCCAGGCGACCTTTTGCACGATGCCATGGACCGTGATGGTCTTTCTGGAGTCGTACTCGGCCGCAAAGGAATGGTGGGCCAGCAGTGGGAGGGAGGAGCAAAGCGAGCCGAACACAACTGCCAGCGTTATCCCAAGTTTCATCAGACGACACCTCGAATTGATATATCATATCGCTTCGTGCCATGAAATGTCTTATCTTCGCGTTACTCTGCCTAGCGGCATTCAAACTCGCTGCGGCCGATAAGGTGACATCGCAGAACTTCTATGTCGAGCCGCCTACGCTGATCTCGCTCGGCTTCGAATGGCAGATCGAGGGTGACGACAATCGCAACGCGTCGGTTGCGGTTTCCTGGCGAAAAAAGGGAGATCAGGCGTGGCGTGAAGGGCTGCCCCTGCTGCGAATCGGCAACGAGCGCCTCAACGAAAACGCGATCCAGTATGTGACACCCAATATGCTGGCCGGCAGCATTTTCGACCTGGAGCCCGACACGGAATACGAGTGCCGCTTTGTTTTGTCCGATCCGGATGGCGTAGTTGGAAAATCCGAGAACCTTGTCACGGTGCGGACGCGTTTTGAACCGAAGCCCGCCACCGGTGGTAAGGTCTATCACGTCTACCCCGCCGATTACAAGGGCGAGAAGCAACAGCCCGCGTTCACTGGATTAATGGCGGCGTACAACACAGGCTCGTCGCATTCCGACAACTTCAATACTTACCCGGCGCGCGTGCAGCCCGGCGACATCATCCTGGTGCATGCCGGCCTGTATCAGGACGATCGTTGGAAATATGGAGGTGGTGGGCCGGGCGGAACAGCGCCGTCCGATGGGACCTATTACCTCACGCACGGCGGCACAGCGGAAAAACCCATCGTGATCAAAGCGGCCGGCGATGGCGAGGCGATCTTCGACGGCGACGGAAACTTCAACCTGTTTAATGTAATGGCGGGCAATTACATTTATTTCGAAGGACTGACTATCCGCAATACCGATCTCGCTTTTCTCGCCGGGTTGAAGAACATCGCGGGCGCGTCCGGGATCACGATCAAGAAATGCCACATCGAAAATGTCGGCAGGGCTTTTTACTCGGACTGGTCCGGATCGAAAGACTTCTATATCGCGGACAACGTCATTACCGGCCGCTTCCCCAAGGATCACTTGATGGGCTTCACCGGCCGGACGTGGGCGAAGTACGGACCGAGTCCCAAACTAGTTTCCGAATACGCTGTCAAAGTTTACGGATCGGGCCATGCAGTTGCCTACAACTATGTTTCCAACTTCCACGACGGAATCGACGTTGCCACCTACGGCGATCCCGATGGATCGCCCAATCCGATTCGTGATCGCCTGCCGATGTCCATCGATTTCTACAACAACGACATCAACAATATGGAAGACAACTGCATGGAGTCCGATGGCGGCGCGTACAACATCCGCATCATGCGAAACCGGTGCTTCAACCACGGCCACCGCGCTCTGAGCGTGCAGCCGCTGTTCGGCGGGCCGGTGTATTTCATTCGCAATATCGTCTATCACGCGCCCGAAGGCGGCGCGGTGAAGCTCACGGCCACTTCCTCCGGCATTGTGTTCTATCACAACACGCTGATCGCTCCCGTGAAACCAATGTTGGGAGCTATTTCCAACGTTCACTTTCGCAACAACCTAATATTAGGCAGAAGTGAGACACTGGAAACGTTCGCGATCGAAACCTATACGAATTACTCCAGTTCGGACTACAACGGATTCCGCCCCAACGAAGGCGCGGACTTTTCATTCGAGTGGATGTCGCCACCGTTCGGGATGCTTTCGAATTATGCCGCGAAGTTGCCGTTGTCGCCACAAGAACGGATCAAGGCAGAAGTTGGGTCCAAGGAAGACAGGAAATTCAAGACACTCCAGGAATTTAGTGAGGTCACTGGCCAGGGCCGGCACAGCGTGATTGTCGATTATGATGTCTTTCAAAAAGTGACCCCACCGGACCCCAGCGATCCGCGCATTTTGTATCAGCCCGCGGATTTCGATTTCGAGCTTCGCCCTGGATCGGTGGCTGTGGATGCCGGAGTACGGCTGCCAAATATAAACGATGGGTTCACGGGCAAGGCGCCCGATCTGGGCGCTTACGAAGTGGGACAACCGCTGCCGCATTACGGGCCGCGCGAGTAGATCCGTCACTTCGGGTCGGACAGCGAAATGTTAGTGGGCCATGAAGGATTTGAACCTTCGACCAACGGATTATGAGTCCCGCCGAGTGCCACATATGGAGTGCGATGCCGTAAAGTTTCAGCCACCTGGGCAACCTCTACGTCCACCACGGACATGTCGAACAATCAGACGCATTCCTGTTGGCTGTCAGGGTGGCTGTCAAGCCGAACTACGGAAGGCCATCGCGACTCTGGTTGGATGGGGCCTCCGCCGGTCCGAAGTGGCTGAACTGAAGCTTGGAGACATCCAACAGCGCGATGAACGTTGGGTCATTCTCGACCTCTACGCGGTCACATTCGGACCGTTCCGGTTCCCCTGGGTCAAGGAGGTCGTCGATTGCTGGGCCACGGTGATCTGGTGTGTGGTCAAGGGATTCGCTTCCAAGGCCAACCTTGGTAGCATTGCACCGCACGACCTTCGACGCACATGCGCGCGTTTGTGCCACGTGGCCGGTGCCGAGCTGGAGCAGATCCCTCGCCTACATCGACACACTTATGGTGATGGCAATCGCGGCGAGCATAATGTTTCTGCTTTCCTTCATCGTTCGCAAGAACGATCCCAAGGCTGGTGGCGGGGTGGCTGTGGGTAAGCTCAGCAAGCTATCTGGCGAGGCTGTTCAATGATCAAAATCATTACAATCGATCGTGAATACGGCAGCGGAGCGGCGGATATCGCAGCCGCTGGCCGCGCCCGATCTCTTCATGGCCCTCCGCGAGCAACTCGGCCCGGAGCTTGCGAACGCGGAAGGTGGCCGTCGATCGGCCGCTCATCGACCACATTGAGAATGCGCCCACGCCGAACTGAATCCACCCTGCGATATACTCAATGACCGCTGGAGGTTTGCGTGAGAACTGAACGAATGGTCTGGTGGGTGATCGGGGCAGCCGCCTTTGCGGCTGGCACATTGCCGGCGCAGGTGCCGCCGGACATTGCGACGAAGCTGATTGCGATCGGACGGGGAGTGTGCGTTCCGGAAACGGCGGAACTCTATGCGCCGTTGCAGCCGAAACCTCCCTACGCGGGTGTGAAGTTTACCCGTGACGTCTCATTCGGGCCGGACGCCAAGAACGTCCTCGATGTGGCCGAGCCGGAAGACGGCGGCGGATCGCGGCCCGTGCTGATCTATCTTTCGGGTGGGGCCGGCAACAAGCAACAGGGCGGTCCTAACGGCGCGGCTTTCTACGACAACATCATGGTCTGGGCGGTGAAGAACGGCATGGTCGGAGTGAACATGCAGCGACGTAACGGCGAGGCGTGGGACGATCCGGCGAAAGACGTGAGCCTCGTGGCGCAGTGGGTGAACAAAAACATCGCACAGCACAAAGGGAATCCGAAGCGGGTTTTCGCCTGGTCGCAGTCCGCCGGGAACATTCCTCTCAGCACCTATGTCGCCCACTCCGAGTTTTGGGGAGCCGAGGGCATTGGTCTCAAGGGCGTGATCTTCATGTCGCCACCAGCCTTCGACATTCTACCGGTAGCCCCGCCGCCGGTGCAGGGCCCTGCATTCGCCCCCTGCGGCTCTCCGAGTGGAGGCCCTCCGGCCGCTCCGGCAGCCGGACGTGGAGGCGGGCCGGGCAGTCGCGGTTTTGGCGGCGGACGTGGGGCGCCTCCGGACCCCGCCACGCTGCTGGCCCGTTCGAATCTGCCCGGGCTGACGGGTTCGAAGATACCTCTCATGATCTCGGTAGCGGAGCTCGATCCCCCCAACATCGTCGGGTTCGCCGAGACGCTGCGGGACGAGCTCAAGAAAGCGAACCGCAACGTGACCTACGTCGTATATAAGGACCACAGCCACATCTCCGAAGTGATGTCGCCCGATACGGCCGATAAGAGCGTCACCGGGCCGATCCTGAAGTGGATGAAGAACGTCAAGTAGTTAATCGCTAGTAAATCCCGGCCGTCGGCCGATAAGTCAGCGGGAAATCTTCTGCGCTGCTGTCCGAAGTCCGGTCTTGGGAAGTTGATCCGGGATTACCCATGAGTAAAGGCGAAGGGCGGAGCGCCGCACATCTTGAGGGCACCGGCCACCCGACAACTGCTTGATTTAATATCGGGAGCTCTGCCACGAGCGCGGCCTACTTACTGAAAAACGGATGGCCGGAGACCGGTGGATTGGGCGCCGCGACGCGAACCTTGCGCAGTGTCGCGTCCTCAAACAGGAGCGACGGAACGAGCAGCGAAACGGGCGTGAAATTCTCTTCGCCCTCATTAGGCATCGGAAACTGACCCCGTGGCGGTTCATAGCGAACAGTCAAGAAATTCAGATCGCGTGACGCTGCCACAATATCCTTGAAAGAAACTGCGTTCAAGCCAAAAAACTGCATTCCACGGATCAACTCCTCGTGCCCGTCGGGAAACACTTTGTAAGCCAGAAGAGCGTTGAGGCCGGCGTTGTTTCCGTTTCTCAGCCAACGCACCACAATGCCGAACGGCCCGTTTCGCTGCTTGACCAGATCCACAAATTTGGCATGCAACTCCTCGCTGCTCAAGCCATTCGAAACGGTCATAATGACGTTGCTCGGGGCCGCTTGGCCGACGTGACGGCTGCCAGTGGAGCGACTGACGCCGCGGACCGGATCGCGCGAGGCAAGCAGCGTCTTGAGAATTCCATTCTCGACTAGTTGGACCTCGCGCGACGGCACGCCGTCCTCGTCCATTTTCGAGAAGCCTCCAAGGCGCCGGCCCTGATATACAGGAATTGTCGGGTTGTCGCTGAGGCTGAGAAACTCCGGTAACACGCGCGCGCCGATTTTATCGAGAAAGGGATTGTCACCTTGATTAGGATTGGGCTGCGCGCCGGGCATCCCGGAAACCGTACGCTTCGTCGCGGTCAGGCTGAAGAGGAGCACCCGGTGGACCAACTGCGCCGCCGCATCGCCCTCCACCAACACCGGTCCGCTGTAATTTGCCAAAGTATTGGCGTCGCGAAGTTCGGTGAGATCGCGTCCAATTGCCTTAAGACGGATCGCCAATTCCTCCTCGGACGGAAATTCCGCAAGCGACCGTCCCTGCGCCCAAGTGGTTTGTTCGAGCGGCATCCCGTCGGCGGCCTGGGTGGCTGCGTTGCCCGTGAACGTGAGGCTAGGTTCGCGGCGGGTGTAGGAAGTGCCTTCGCTGGTTAGATACCGTGTGTAGGTATTGAAGCAGTTCAACAGAACCGAGGAGGTGTAGATTGCGGGCATCTCGCGAAACAGAGCCGAGAGCGAACGAGCTTCCTTTTGCCAATCCGCGGCGCTCACCTTCACGGCCGGCAAATCGTAGTTGGTGACTGCCGGATCTTCTTTGGCGAAATCGTCGGATTCGTCCTCGCGGCTCTGCGCTTGGAGCAAACCGCGCTTTTTCGAAAGATCCTCGACGGCTTTCTTGTAAGTGGCGTCAGTGGCGAGCCAAAGCTGGCGGCGCAGTTCCTTGTAATCGTCCTCCAGCGGCAGCTGCGTGGTGCCATTGAAAATCCGCAGCCGCGTTCCCATATCGACATCAAAAGAGAACAAGTGGGAATTGTCCAACTTGTAATCGCCGACGCGTACTTCTACCGTCAGGCGCCGTCCGCGTGAGGCGACGTCGCGAGTCAAGGCGCCGAACTCCGCGCCGACGCTCACGGTATCCGAATCGACGACGCGATAAGAGATGAAGTACGGCTTCTCGAGATTCTCCACAGTGAGTTGTTTCATCGACCGGGCCATTTCATCGCGCATAGCGCTCATCACGATGTCGTTTGGTTGCCCATACACGGCCGGCAAAGACGCGGCCGCGATCGCCAATACTGATATCAGCGGGATTCGCATTTCAGTTTCCCCCTTCAAACGGCGCCGGAAGCAAGGGGATACGCACTTGAGATTTCGCTTTCTTCTGAACTTCGATCTGCGTGACAAAGATCCCAGGCGACGAGGCGGAAACAGGTACGCTTCCCGATTCAGCCCCGCAGAAGCCGTTAAATACGGCTACGTTCTTGTCGGCCGCGACGATCTTGCTGAAGGTGGTCAGCGGAGTGCCGATGAGGTCGGCTCCGCGTACCAGCTCCTCATGGCCATCCGGATAAATGCGATATACCATCAGCGGCAGCACGTTGAATGAATTCGGCATCGTGCGTCCGGTGAACGTGAACCCACCTTCAATCTCGTCAAAATATAATCCGAACGGCAATCCCTGCTTCTTGATCTCCGCGATGAGCAGCTTTTTGAGATCCGGCTGCACCGCGGAGGGCGAAACCTCGACCACCAGGTTCGACTGCCGAGCCACTGGCGCCAGTCCCACCTGCCCGCGTCCCTGCCCGTTCGATTGCGCGATCCCCTGCAAAGGCGTTCGCGACATCAGAAATGTCTTGAGCACCCCGTTTTCGACCACCGTAACGCGGCGCGCTTTCACGCCCTGATTGTCGTAGGTATAGTAACCGTCCAGATCGGTATTGGCGAGGTGGCGCAACGTCGGATCGAAGTAAACAGAGAAATTCTTGGAAAGAACCTGCTCGCCGATCTTCCCTTTGAATGTTTGCGCATCCTCGGCAGTCTTTTGGCGCTGTCCTTCCACGCGGTGCCCGAAGATTTCATGGAAGAAAACTCCGCTCGCGCGGCCTGACAAAATCGCCGGCCCGGTGTATGCATCCGCGACGGGCGCCACGCGGAGCGCCTCCAGATCATGGATCATCTTGTCGACGGCTTTGAGCACGGTGGCGTCGTCGGGAAGATCTTTTTCCGCAAAGGCGAAATAGGATTCGTACAGCGGCAGTTCCATACCATCGGATGCCTTTGTGGTCGCCATGACGAACAGGTGAAAACCGGGCTGCGATGTCTGGATGACGGTCCCTTCCGTATTCACGAACCAGCGCGTTTCCACTTCGCTCTGGAGAAATGAACTGGCTTCATAAATGTTGGTGTATTTGGCGAAAGGAGCCGTGTATTTTCGGACCTTGTCCTCCCAGAGCGCGCGGTTCAGGTGGATATCCACCGCGGGCTCGGAATATTGTTGTGGCTCTTCGCGCGAAAAGTCCGCCGAGGAATCCTCCTGGGCAACCTTCACCTGAACGTTCGTCCGGACTTTGGTGAATTGTTCAAGGGCCTGCTTGTAACGCTGATCGGTAAAATGCCACAGTGCCGCGCGGATCGCGTCGGGATCGTTGTCGATCGGCACCGCGGCGGAGCCGAATCGGGGGAAGCTAAAGTCTCCGCGAACCTGGCGCGTGTTATCCAACGCATAATCACCGACACGCAGATCGACGTCCAATTGGCGCCGGCGATTATCGGTGCTGGCCTCCAAACGGCCGAATTCACCCCGGATCGTCACGTTGTGCGTTTCCGTGATTTCGTAGCCGATGTAGTACGGCGGAACAGGCTGCGATTTGAGCGTTAATTGTGACCGTGCGAGTTCTGTTTTCATCGCATCCAGAACCGCTGAGGAAGTTTGCTGGGCGGCCGCAGGGCAAACTGCGGCGAGAAGGGCGCAGATCGTCAGCCGAACCATGACCGTGCCTCCGCTCAAGTATAACGTTGGGGAGCAAGCGGACGTTTCAGTGTTAAAGCTTACAATTGCATGAATTCGGCGACTGCCGGACCGGACCGACCGCAAAAATCGGCTAACTTAAAAGGCTTCCATCCCGTCTTACCTGGGTGTAGCACTTTTGTGTGGGAGGGCAGGAATGAAGTCAATTATTTCTTCCGCTGCTGCAGTTCTCACGATGACGCTCTGTCTGGGAGTGGCGAACGCCAGCGGACCGATAGGAATCTACGCGTTGGTGGATAAAGTCGCATTCGAACCCAACGCCGACAAACCGGAACGCATTCGTATCTCGGGTGTCTTCAGCGTAGCCGAGGAAACGCCCGACAATTCTAGCGTCTATTCGGCGCCGCATCGCGGATACCTTTATTTCGGGTTGCCGAGAGGCAATGAGGACCTCGCCCGGCGGGAATGGGCCGATCTGAAATCCGTCGCTGGCACGCGTCAGGTGGTAGGACTGGGATCCAGTTGGGGCCCGAAGGTCCGCGTCAGAAATCCGGAGGAAGACGCGAAGGCTCCCGATGACTATCCGATTGCAAACGGCCTGGTCAAAATAAACGCGGACCAGCCGAGGGCCAGGGCGCTGCTGGATTACAAAGGGCGCTGAACAGGAATGGCATCCGTCGCATGGCAGCACCCGCGGACGGGAATCTGGCGCTTCTCTCGCAGCGACGCCAGTCTGGTGGCACTGGCCGCGCTACACGCCGTGATCCTACTGGTATGGCCGGTGGCGCCGCTCATCGCGGTGGGTGTGTGGTGGAACTCAAACACCATTGCTCACAATTTCATACACCGCCCTTTCTTCCGATCGACGGGGATGAACCATTTGTTTTCCGCCGCTCTGAGTGTTCTGCTGGGCGTTCCGCAGACGCTGTGGCGCGACCGTCACTTGGCGCATCACGCGGGCAGCGAATGGCAATTGCGTATTTCGCGACGCCTGGTGGTCGAGACAGCGCTCGTGCTTTGCCTGTGGTCGGCGCTGGCATCGCTCGAACCGCGCTTTTTCATGTTGGCGTACGTTCCGGGATATCTGGCTGGGCTGGGGTTGTGCGCGATGCAGGGGCATTGGGAACACGCAGTGGGACCGCCTATCAGCCATTACGGGCGCATCTACAACTTCTTGTGCTTCAACGACGGATATCATGCCGAGCACCACGCCGCTCCTGCGATTCACTGGTCGCAGCTGCCGCATTTCAACCGGGTGGGCGCGGCTACCAGCCCGTGGCCGCCCCTGGTGCGCTGGCTGGAAGTCCGGCCGCTGGAGATGCTCGAGCGCCTCGTATTGCTGTCGCCGTGCTTGCAGCGCTTCGTCCTACGCACACACCGGCGAGCCTTCCGGGCTCTGCTGCCGCAGTTGCAGACCATTCGCAAGGTCACCATTGTGGGCGGCGGGCTTTTTCCGAGGACGGCACTGATCCTCAGAGAACTTCTTCCCGCGGCGCAGCTCACGATTGTTGATTCTGACGCACGCAATCTGGAGACCGCGCGCGGACTCCTCGATGGAAACATCGAATATCGCAACGAGCGCTATGTGCCGGGTGAACCGCGCGATTGCGATCTGACTGTATTTCCGTTGTGCCTGGATGGCGACCGCGGAGCGATCTATTGCCGCCCGCCCTCGCCATTTGTTCTGGTGCACGACTGGATCTGGCGCCGCCGAGGAGCCGGAGCCGTAGTTTCCGGAGCGCTGCTGAAGCGTCTGAACCTGGTTCGCCGATGAGATGCGCCAGCCCGTTTCTGGTCTTCGTCCTGGCCAAGCTGATGATGGTATGGGGCCATACCGCGCCCGTGACGGAGTGGTCTCTCGTGGCCTACGTATGGCAGGATGCGATGGTCGCCCTGGCGTTTGGCGCATTCGACATCGCGATGCAAAGGATCGGCACGCCGACTCGAATTGTCTGGGCGGTTTACTGGGCTGTTGCGATCTACACGGCGATCAACATTCCCGTGGGACGCGTGCTTTCCACTCCATTGACTCGACCGATGTTCCGCGCCGCTCGTGGGCCGCTGGCCGATTCCATGCTGGTCTATCTCACCGCAACCAACATCTTGCTCGTCGCCTCTGTCCTCGCAGCAGCCGCGGGTCTGCCGTGGCTGATACGGCGGATGCCGCGGCAGTTCGCGAGATCGGCTGTGGTGTGTGCCATAGTAGCCCTCCTCCTCGGACCGACGGCGAGCAGGCGGATGGACACACGTGGAATGGACCGCAACGTTGTAACGGCGCTGATCGACACCGGATTGCCGCGCGTAGCGTCTGCCGCCGGCGCGAGTCAATGGCGCGAATCGCGATTCCAGGCAGACGGAACCGAGGATCTTTCGCGGTTTCGAGGAGCTGCCCAGGGGTTCAACCTGGTGATGGTGAGCTTGGAATCGACCGCCGCCCAGTATCTCTCACTCTACGGCGGCGAGTACGAAGTAATGCCCAATCTGAGCGCCCTGGCGCGAAGTGCGCTGGTCTTCGAGAATGCCTATGCGGTTTACCCGGAGAGCATCAAGGGACTTTACTCGGTTCTGTGTTCTACGTTTCCGGCTTTCGACAGCCAGCCGGAAGAGTACGCGAACTTAGGATGCAGCTCCGTGGCTTCGGTCCTCGGAGACGCCGGTTATCGCACGGCCATGTTCCACTCGGGACGTTTCGGGTATCTAGGGATGGAGTCGATTATCCGCCACCGCGGTTACCAGACGCTGGAAGATGCCGGCGACATCGCAGGCAATCACAATTCGAGCTTCGGCGTGGACGAACCCGCAACCGTGGCGCGGATGCTGGCATGGATCGACGCACTGCCGCGCGGTCAGCATTTTTTCCTGACATACCTGCCCATTGCAGGTCATCACCCCTATGCCACTCCCGAGCGCGGCCCCTTCGCGGGAACGGCTGAAATCGATCAATACCGCAACGCCTTGTACTATGGGGATGTTTCACTGGGCACGCTCATCGAGGGACTGCGCGCCCGAGGGTTAGAGCGGAACACTGTCTGGGTGATTTATGGCGATCACGGCGAGGCCTTCCATCAGCACGAGGGGAATTACGGCCACACGTTTTTCCTCTACGACGAAAACATTCACGTGCCGTTTCTCATCGCCGCGCCAGGCCTAATGCGTGGACAGCAACGGGTGCACAAGGTGGTGAGCCTGGTGGACACCGCACCAACCATCCTTGACCTGATGAAGATTCAGCCGGCGAACAACTACCAAGGCCACAGCATGCTCGATGCCGCGCCGCGAATGGCGCTGTTCTTTGCAGACTACTCGCTGGGCCTTCTGGGCCTGCGCGACGGGCGCTGGAAGTTTATATATGAAATCGGATCGGGCAGGGCACGGCTATTCGATCTGGAGCACGATCTCAGGGAGTTGTCGGACCTATCGGATCGCGAGGCGGCACGGGTCTTATGGTATGGCCAGATGGTGCGCGGCTGGTGCAGTGCACAAAAGAGCTACATCGCCCGCTCAGCGATGCCGTGACGTGATTTCCCGCGAAGAACGCCGCAGAGTTGGGCCACCAAATGTCCCTTTAAGAACGAGTAGAATTAAGTCCAATGCGCGTCGCCATTGGGATGACTTTCTGCTTGATTTGCGCACCTCTTTCAGCGCAGTGGCTAAACTACCCGACTCCGGGGATTCCTCGCCTGCAGGATGGCAAGCCGAACCTCGCAGCGCCTGCGCCCCGCACTGCCGATGGCAAACCGGATCTCTCCGGAATCTGGGGCTTGGCTTGTCCGGTTGCCAACAATCTAAACGGCACCGTCACTGGCGCGAATGTGTTTTGCGCGACCGAGGTCTCTGTCCCACCCGAGTTTTTCAATTTCGGCCAGTCTATTAAAGATGGTCTGCCCTACCAGCCCTGGGCCGCCGAGGTGGTGAGAACGACCAGGGCCGCTGGCCGGCCCGACGACCCTCTGAGCCGTTGCTTTCCGCCCGGCATGGTTCGGCTGGAAGTGTTTCCTTTGTTCCGCAAGATGATCCAGATTCCGGGCCTTCTGGTGATCCTGAACGAACATAACGCCAGCTACCGTCAGATCTTCACCGACGGGCGGCCTCTGCCCGCGGATCCGAACCCGTCCTGGAACGGCTACTCGTCCGCGAAATGGGAAGGCGAAACGCTGGTTGTGCAGACCATCGGATTCCGCGACGGGCTGTGGCTCGACACCGGAGGCAGCCCTTTGACAGATGCTGCGAAGGTCACGGAAAAATTCCGGCGTTTGAACTACGGGACACTGGAGATCGAGCTAACGGTCGACGATTCGAAGGCCTACACCAAGCCGTGGAGCATCAAGGTCAAGCAGATCCTGGCGCCCGATACGGAGCTGTTGGATTATATTTGCCTGGAAAACGAAAGGGACGTTCGGCACTTGGCATCACAGATTAAGTAGGACGCGAATATGCACGATCCGACAAGACGCGACATACTAACCGCGGGCGCCGTGGCAACCGCGTTGGCCACTACCCCGGCTCTGTTTGCTCAGCAGGCTGGACAAGCAGGGACCGGCGCACGCTTCTATGAAAAAGGCTCAGTTCGCATCGCATATCAGGAAGTTGGTTCGGGTCTCCCTTTGTTGCTCATCGCCGGCGGAGGATTGAATTCGACGATGTCGGGGTTGATCAGCGGCAGTCCTTTTAACCCGATCGAGGAATTCAAAGGAGAGTACCGCTGCATTGCGTCGGACCTGCGCAACGCGAATGGCGGACAGTCGTCCGGCCCGCTCGAGATCGACCGGCCGTGGGATTCCTATGCCGATGACCAGCTCGGTCTGATGGATCACCTGGGCATCGACAAGTTCATGGTGCTGGGTTTCTGCATTGGCGGCCCCTTCATCTGGAACCTCTTGAAGCGCGCGCCTGATCGTATTGTCGCAGCTGTGCTGGCGCAGCCCAGCGGATCGCGTCCTGAGGTGCGCGACCTTTTCTATGACACCAATATGAAGGGCTGGGGTCCGGAATTGGTCAAGCGCCGGCCTGACATCACGATGGAGATGGTCGACAGATTTCTGACCAAGATGTACCGCACCAACCCCGACTTCGTCTTCACCGTGACACGCGATTTCGTGCGCAATTGCCAAACGCCCGTACTGATCCTGCCGGATGATATCCCGGCGCATCCCTTCGCCGTCGCGATGGAGGCCGCGATGCTCGCGCCGAAGGCCGAAGTGAGCATGTTCCCGTGGAAGGAGCCCAAGGAGCGGATTCCGCTGGCGGTGCGCCAGATACATTCCTTCCTCCGGGCGCATCGCCCTGCTTAGACTGCGGTGAGGCGAGCGCCCGTGAATCAGAAATCGCGGTTGCCCAAAACATTAACTAAAAGGGAGAAGAGAAATGAGGATTCTACTAACGCGAGCGGCCTTGTTAACGGTGGCAGTTTTATTAATCGAGGCTGCGGTCTCACTCGGTAGCGGCGTCCCGGCGGCGGTTCACTACATCGGCCACGACAAAGTCACGGAAGTGATGTCCAGAGGCGGCCCAATCGTGAGCGATCCGGGTCTGGTTGTTTTGGCACAGCGCCGGGAAGCCGGTCCGGTTGAATACCACGACCATACCAACCACGTGTTCATCATTGTTGAAGGCGAGGCGACGCTGGTAGTGGGAGGGACCATGGTTGACCCCAAGCGGACCGCACCTGATCAAATGCGTGCCCCCTCGCTCGAAAGCGGAACGATCTACCATTTGAGCAAAGGCGACGTGATTACCATTCCGGCGAAGACGCCCCACTGGTTCAAGGAAGTCCCCACGAAGACGGTCGCCTACTACGCGGTGAACATCGAGAGCGAATAGCAAAGCGAAATAGTGAAGTTCAAGAAGGCAGGCAAATTGAAACGTTCGGGATACTCTATTACAAGCTAGGATAGACCCATGCGATTGCTTCCTTTTTCAACAATCATGGTCGCGATGACTTTCACGCTAGCTGCTCAAGCGCCTCCGCAACCGGCCATGACTTTGACCATTCCCGGATTTCCCGACGGCGGCCAGATTCCCGTTAAGTTCAGTCAGGCCGCTCCGGGCGTTGCCGTCGGCGAGGGTACATCGCCGGCAATGAGCTGGGCCAATGTGCCCGCCGGCACGCAGAGTTTCTTCCTGCACATGCACGACATGGATCTCGCCCGTAACAAGACGACGGACGATCAGGCGCACTGGGTTCTTTGGAATATTCCGGCGACCGCGAGTGGCTTGCCCGAAGGCGTACCCAAGGGATCGCCATTGCCCGACGGGAGTTATCAGATCAGCGCCACGGGACCCATGTACCGTGGTCCAGGAGCCGGCGCGAACGGTCCGTTCCACCACTACGTGTTTGAGCTCTACGCCCTGGACACGAAGCTGGACGTGAAACCATCGGCAGACGCGTTCGAGACGCGCGCCAACGTGATGAAGGCGATTCAGGGTCACATCTTGGCGAAAGCGGTCTACGGGGGCCTGTTCCGGCGGCCGCAATAATCACCAGGAAATCCAAAATCGATCGGCGGTACTTTGCGACTATCGACGTTGCGCCCGATGGCAAACAATTAATAGCCGACACGCCCGAAGGGCAGCCGTCGAAGGGCTCACTCGAAACTTCTTCGACGAGCCGCGGCGCGAAGGAACAGGGTAACTGGCTCCACGGTGTCGAGGAAGTAGACATCGCAACTCGAATCTTGCCCGGCGAGTGCATTCCAAAAAGCCTTCGCATGCCCTGCGCTCCGAAGTATGGATCTAAGGTACTTGGCCGACAAAACCTTGTGGAATTAGCATTTGCTGGTTGGATCTGGCGGTGGGGTTTTGGAAGGCAGGCCGAATCCCCACACTGCGGTTTCTATCAATCGGTTGCTATAGGTTGACAACCCTCGTTGAAAATCGGTGCGGTGGTGAACGGCTTGTGCTCAAGATTGAAAGGTGTTGGCCAACCTTCTGTGACCGGCGCTTCACGAGACTAGTTCAACCCGATCGCCTGTCTACCAGCCTCGGCGCGGAGGCTAGGGAATATATTCAGGAAACTCCTGAATTACTTCTGTTACCGTTCCTTGGTTGCCTCTCTTAAGCCACTGTTCCGAATAGTGCTCCGACGCCCGCGGTGATGGCCATGGCTAGCGCGCCCCAGAACGTGACTCGTATCGCACCCACTGCAACGCGTGCGCCCCCAACGTGCGCAGCCAACCCTCCAAGAAGCGCAAGGAAAAGGAGTGAAGTCCCAGAAACGACGTAGATCAGACTCGCCACCGGGGATATAGCAGTCACCAAAAGAGGCATCGCCGCTCCAACGCCAAAGCTGGCAGCCGACGCCAACGCAGCCTGAATCGGACGCGCACGCAGAGTCTTGGAGATACCGAGTTCGTCGCGAGCATGCGCGCCCAGCGCGTCATAAGCCATCAACCGCTGGGCGACCTGTTTGGCGAGCGAAGGATCTAGCCCGCGAGCGACGTAAATCGCCGCCAGCTCCTTGTGCTCGCCCTTGTCGTCGGCTTTGAGTTCCTTGCGCTCAACATCGAGCTCTGCCTGTTCCGTGTCTGCCTGAGAGTGCACCGACACGTACTCACCGGCGGCCATCGACATAGCCCCGGCCACCAAGCCTGCGACCCCAGCAACCAGGACGTTGCTGTGAGTCCCATGCGCGGCTGCGACCCCGAGCACCAGACTGGCCGTCGAAAGGACACCGTCGTTCGCGCCCAATACCGCCGCGCGCAGCCAGCCGATGCGGTTCGTGCGGTGGTGTTCACCGTCGCTTAACGGCATTCCTTCTGCTGCTTGACCGATGGGCTGACTTACGCACGTTCACGTAACGACGAGGGCGAGAGACGCCGCACTCATCACCACGGCGCAGATCCATCCCAACGCCTTCGCCACGCGGCTATTTGCCCACCCCAGCATTACCTTGCCATCGCTCGTAAGCGGCGCCACCAAAACGACCAGCGGTGGAGCGAGCATACCATTGACTACTGACTGCAGCCGACCAGAAGATCTATGCGATACCGAGGCTCTACCCAGTACTGAGGCGACGGAACACGGGGACCTTCGCCAAATCCAGGATGAATGCGAAGACCACAGCTGCCACGAGCGTTTCTCCCACGAATGATATGGGCAGGCGGGCCATTGCGATTCCGAAAATGGCAAGCGTCGATGCGATCAGCAGATCAACTAAAGTCGGCCTCGCTGCTGTTGAGGGATACACAGGAAGCGATCTGAGATGGATCAGCAAAGAATGCCTACTCTAGAACTGCCTCGATCAGTCTTGGTCCATGGTGGTTCACGGCTTCGCGGAAGCGAGCGATGAATTCCTCGATTGTGGCAGCTCGGTAACCGGGTACTCCCTGTCCTTCGGCCAGCTTCACCCAATCCAGTTGCGGACGCGTGAGGTCCATCATATCGTTAGCCTTCGGGCCGATCTCGCCAGCTCCGGTCCTGCGAGACTCGATCTCAAGAATTCGATAGCGGCGATTCGCTAGGATCACCACCACGACGTCCAGCTGCTCTCGCGCCATAGTCCATAGCGATTGCAGCGTGTACATGGCGCTGCCGTCGGCTTCCAGAGCAATCACTTTGCGATCAGGACAAGCCACTGCTGCTCCCACCGCCACCGGTAGACCCTGACCAATGGAGCCGCCCGTTATAGGCAGATAATCGTACGGGCGCGCCGCGGCAAGGTTCTGCAAAATCGCTTCGCTCGAAGAAATCGCCTCGTCGGAGACAATGGACATTTCCGGCATCTCCGCGGCTAAAACCAAACCAATTGTCTCCGGAGTCAAAAGCGCGCCCTTGGGCAACATGGGCCGTGACGCTTCCTGCGCGGGCGGAGAATCAAAACCGACGCCGCATTCCTGGATCAGCGCCTGAAGCGCCTGCGTGCCATTCTCGGCTATCGACGCCAGCACATGCATCGAGCAGTTTTCCGGCGCCACACAGCTTCTGCGCCCCGGATATCCGAAAAAGGATACGGGTGGCACACTCTCCACAAGAATGAGGTGCCTCAATCCAGCCAGCGCTGATTCTGCCGCCTCGGGAAAGTAGGGCAGCCTTAGCGGTGAGAACCTCCCAGTGCCGCGTTCCATGCGGGCCGCATTGCGATCGGCAAACACGCGCACTCCGGTTCCAGCAGCTAGACGGCCTGCTGCCTCCAACCCCGCAGCAAGGAGAGTGGCTCCGCCCAGCAACAATCCGACAGGCCCTCCGGACTTCAGTATTGAAGCCGCTCCGCGTATGCACTCCAATTTGGCGCCAAGAGAATCGATAGGCGGCGCGAAATCTGCAGGCTCACCGGCTTCGCTCCAGGAAAAGTCGGCGGGCACGATTAAAGTGGCCACCTGCCCTGGGGGTCCGCCAGCAGCCCGAACGGCGGAAGCAGTATCAGCTCCCATGTCATTGGCCCGCTGGAGAGTCCGAACCCAACCCGAGACCGGTCGCGCGAAGGCCTCGATATCGGCAGTCAGAGGTGCGTCGTAGCGCAGGTGTTGCGTGGTGTGCTGCCCCACGATGTTGACAACGGGCGTTCGTGCCTTCCGGGCATTGTGAAAATTAGCCAGCGCATTACCCAAACCGGGACCCAGATGTAGCAGGGTGGCGGCGGGGCGGCGGCGCATCCTGGCATAGCCGTCAGCCGCTCCCGAGCACACTCCTTCGAAAAGGCAGAGCACGCTGCGCATCCCCGCGACGCGGTCGAGCGCCGAGACGAATTGCATCTCGGATGTGCCGGGATTCATGAAGCACGTGTCCACTCCGCAGTGAAGCAAAGTTCTCAGGAGACATTCGGCCCCGTTCATGCTTGTCTCCCATCAAAGCACAAAGCGTTGTACTGGTATCACGTTTAGATGGCTCTCCAAGTCCCCGACGCCAGAGGAAACACGAGATGCCGCTGCCACACTCTTGGTGGTTTCCTAGACGAACGGCGTTCCGATATCGCAACCGCGCTGGCTGACTATAGTTGTGGCGGGCTTTGCGCGACTGCCCGGTGTCGGAGTAAGATCCAGCTAATTTGTCCCTGCGCCAGCAGTTATTGGCCCGGAGAGGCCCCGCCTCGCTTCTCGATTACTGCTCGCCCGCGGCGGGAACTGCCTCCGCCTTACCATCGATCACGCGAACCTTTGCCTCCAACTCGCGCCGCGTCTGCGCCACAAGCGCCGAATCGTTGCCAACGGCGCTTCTGATACGGCGATCAGCCAAAGCTTCGAGCTGCTGCTCGCTCAATTGGCTCACATCTATATTGAGCAGGTTCTTATGCTCGATGCGCTCCCGAAATTTTTGGATTTTAATCCCTTCAGCAGGACGATGAGCTGCTCCGGCGCCGCGGACGACACTCGCCGGCGGTGTTTTATGCTTTCGATTTTCTTGCCCTGGACGGTGCAGATTTACGAGCCCGGACACTGATCGAGCGCAAGCGCCTTCTACACGACATCATCCCAGACCAGCGTCTGCGCTGCTTTACGCGAACCACATCGAAAGCAACGGGCCGTGACAAACCACACAAGATTCGCCCAGTGTATACTGAATCGACTAAGAATCCCTCATGGAGTCTTGGATAAGGCTGGAGGTGGTATGAAAGGAAGAGTTTCCACCGTTTTTGCGTCAGTTTTGATCGTGCTCGGCACAGGCGCGCGGGCGTGGGCGCATCATTCGTTTGCCGCGGAATATGATATGAAACATCCCATAACGGTTCACGGCGCAGTCGTTCAGGTGCGGCTTGAAAATCCACATTCGTGGTTCGTGGTCGATGTAAAGGATCCAACAACAGGCAAAGTGGATCGATGGTCCTTCGAGGCCGGAACGCCGAGTGGAATGCTTCGCAACGGCTATCGGCCTGGGGTGATCAAGCCCGGCGACGAGGTCACCATCAAGGGCTTTCAGTCCAAGGATTCCGATGTAAGGGGAATGTTGAGAGAGCTGGTCACCGCGGATGGACACGTGTATGGCCTGTTCGGACCGCAGGAAAACCGTTGACCGCCTTCCAGGGGATCTTTGGTAGAAAAGTTTAAAGGTTTAGATATGAAGCACTTGATGATGACGCCGGCGATCGCCGGCGCGCTGGTCTGGTCGGCGGCTACATCCCATCTCGCGGCGCAGGCGCCAAGCGCCGAAACGGCCATCACAAAACCGGCGCCTCGGATGGCCGACGGTCATCCGGACCTATCGGGCGTCTGGTGGCGCGGCGGCGATATCGGTGGGCGTGGTTTTGGGGGAGCACCGCGAGGCGGGCAAGGCGCTGCGCCGCAGCGGCCAACCTCCTTCTCAGACTTATATCAGCCTTGGGCCCTCGCCCACGCCAAAACACTGGCCGACAAGAACGACCCGACAGTGCATTGCATTCCAACGGCGTTCGGAACGTTGAATGTGAGCCTCTTCGATGTCGGGGCCGTCGGACAGATCATCCAGACTTCCAAGTTCGTGGTGATGCTCACCGAGACCTATCATGGATTTCAAATCATCCCCTTTGACGGGAGGCCGCATCGCGACGACGTGCCTCCTTCCTACCGCGGAGACGCGGTGGGTCGTTGGGACGGCGATACTTTCGTCGTCGATAAGACGAATTTTACCGATGACACATGGATCTCCGCGGAAGGCCGGGTATCGTTCCATTCCGACGCCTTGCATATCGTGGAGCGATACCGCCGCGTGGACGCCAAGACACTGGAGATTGAGGCGACCCTAGAGGATCGCAAGGTGCTGACCAAGCCGTGGATCGTTCCCAAACAAACTCTGCAATTGGCGCCGTTCGATCAAGTCATGCAGCTGGCTTGCTCGGACGACGACATCCGTTCTTTCAAGGACGCCTCGCCGCCACAGAATTACGGAAATAACTGACGGGACTAGCGGTGGCTGCCGCCGTCCCGTTGTCGTGACGCAACGCGCTATACCGTGAAGTCGCCGTTGCAGTGGTGGTGATCACACCTGAGACGCTTTGGTGATCATATAAACGCCCGGCGTTGAGTTCTTCTGGGAACAGACGTCCCATCCATTAGGACACAAGGCGCGTCTAGAGAACGGTGACGGCTACCTCTATTTCTCCGGAGGCGAAGCAACGGCTTGACCACGAAAGGGCGGCCCGGCTACTCGATGGCTACTCGTCGGAGCAACTTGAAGTCGCTCAACATCTTTCCGGTTCCCAAGACCACGCTCGCCAGAGGATCCTCGGCGATGGATACCGGCAATCCGGTCTCTTCCCGGATGCGCTTATCTAAGTTCTTCAACAATGCGCCCCCGCCGGTCAAAACGATTCCACGATCGCTGATATCGGCGCTGAGCTCCGGAGGCGTCCGTTCCAGCGCCACGCGAATCGAGTTAATAATAGTGGCCACGCATTCCGACAGAGCTTCCCGGATCTCGGTGTCATCGATGGTCTGTGTCCTGGGCACACCTTCGATCAAGTTGCGGCCTTTAACTTCCATCGTTAATGGTTTTTCCAAAGGGAATGCCGACCCAATCTGGATTTTGATGGCCTCAGCGGTGCGCTCACCGATCAGCAGGTTGTACTTGCGTTTCAAGAAATGCATGATGGCGTCGTCCATCTGGTTCCCTGCCACTCGAACCGAACAGGCATAGACGATGCCGGACAAGGAGATGACAGCCACATCGGTAGTGCCTCCACCGATATCCACTACCATATTTCCGCAGGGTTCGCTGACAGGAAGGCCAGCGCCGTTAGCGGCCACCATGGCCTGGTCCACCAAATGCACCTCACTAGCTTTGGCACGCATGGCGGAATCGATGACCGCACGTTTTTCCACCTGTGTGATTTCACTGGGCACGCCGATGACGATGCGAGGATGGACCAGCACCTTGCGACCGTGGGCCTTGAGAATGAAATAGTTGAGCATGCGCTCGGTGACCTTGAAGTCGGCGATCACGCCGTCCTTCATGGGCCGGATGGCGACGACGTTCCCTGGCGTGCGGCCGAGCATCTCTTTGGCTTCCTTGCCAACGGCCTCGACTTCGCCGTTGGTTTTGTTGATAGCGACAATGGAGGGTTCGTTCACGACGATGCCCTTGCCCTTTGCGTAGACCAGAGTGTTGGCGGTGCCGAGATCGATGGCGAGATCCGAGGAGAACACACTAAACAGCGAGCGGGCATTCATGTAAGAGACTCCTTGACCCTTGTATGGGCCGTAGTACTTCTATCGACATTTCAGGGCTAGTCCTACAGTCAATCTACGCGTGCTTTAGGCAAACGGACTTACTTTTCGGTGGCGTAGACATCGCTCGCGGCGGGAACGTGCTCCGCAGTCCCTTCGATCGCCCGAACCTTTGCCTGCAACTCCCGCCTCTTCTGTTTAACCGGTGCTGGGTCGTTGGTGTTGAGCGCCTGCCTGATAAACTGGTCGGCCAGTACATCAAGTTGCTCCACCGTCAGCTTGCTCGGGTCGAAGTCCCACTCTAAGGCAGTGCGGTCGGTAAACATCCCACGGTGTTTGCCAATCAGCTCATCGCAACGCGCGACCGCCGAAATCTGGCCAAGTTCTTCGGCCTTCCTGCTCAATACATCCAGCCGATTCAGCACCCGCTTCTGGTCGAACCGTCTGCCTGGACGAGTTATGAAGAGCTGGTGCGCCTGCATCTCCGGCCCACCTTTGAAAAGGTTTCGCTCTCGAAACTCAGCCCGCAACACGTTCGCGGCTTTCTGAATGAACGACTCGCTAGCGGGCTCAGCGCTCGCCGGGTTCAATATCTTCATGCGGTTCTTCGTGCCGCTCTAAACACTGCCGTCAAGGACCAACTTCTGATCCGGAACGTCGCGGCCGTTATAAAGCCCCCGCTCGCGATCGGAAAAGAGGTTCAACCGCTTACCCCGGAAGAAGCCCGTCGCTTCCTTGAGGCCCTAGGTTTGCGTTGGAGCGGCGTTGACTTCGAGGCTGGCACGCTTCGGATACGATACGCCCTGCAGCGCCTCAAAGCGCGTAACGATGACATCGTTAGTGCCGGAGAAAGCAAAGCACCCACGAAGCGAGGCAAGCGCTCCGTGTTCCACCTTGTTGCGCCAAAGACCAAACAAAGTCGGCGAACCATTGCCATGCCCAAGCTAACCTTGAGCGCTCTGGCGGAACACAAGGCTCGGCAGGTTCAAGAAAAATTGCTTGCTGGTTCGGCGTGGCATCTGCGGCTCTAACTTGCGAGGGCAAACAGGTTGCGGTTGACGTAGTGTTCATCGCGCGCTTCGGTAATCCGTTTGATGCGCCCACTGTAACTCACCGCTTTCAAGCTCTATTGACGCGGGCTGGAATAGGACATCATCGCTTCCATGATCTGCGGCATACAGCAGCCACGCTTCTTGCGGTGCAAGGCGTCCACCCACGTGCCATCCAAGCTGCCCTAGGTTGGGAAAATCTCTGGATGCTAAACCGATTGCTCACTTCGTGGAGGAGCAGCGACAAGCCGTCGCGACCGCAATGGACTTCAAGGCGGCTGTCAGCAACTCCGACGCGAAGTTGAATTGATGGCCAAGTTATAGAAAGAGGCCACCCGGCCCGCCGGCGCGAATCTGCTGCAGCAACAAGCCAAGTTCGACACTTGCATTGAGGAGTTCAATAACCAACGCCCGCACGAAGCTCTCGACATGAAGTGTCCGGCGGAGGTCTATACTTCTTCCTGCCGCCCCCTATAGGGCATTCAGGAACCGCACTATCCGTTTCACGACAAGACCGTCATCGTCACCAACTGCGGTCGCCTGTGTCTGTACGCAAGAAGATCAACTTAAGTACTTGTCTGGCCGGCCAGGCGGTCGGAATTAAAGAAGTCGACGACGGCATCTGGCTCATCAGCTTTATGGATTACGATCTCGGTTATATCGATCTGGAGAAAAAAACTTTGCAACCCCTCAACAACACCTTCGGGCCAAAAGTGTTACCTATGTGTCTTAGGGACATTCTGTTACCCATGTCTCCGGGTCAGACAATTGAGAAGTTAGTGGGCCCTGAAGGATTTGAACCTTCGACCAACGGATTATGAGTCCGCTGCTCTAACCGCTGAGCTAAGGGCCCCAAGCGGAAGTCCTTATATGTTAGCAGGTTAGAGGTGACGCCGTGCCGATCCCCTGTCGACATACGTCCCTTAGGCAAATGGCCCACGATCTATCGTGAACTCCCTCCTCGACCTTCGCCGATGATTCAAATCTCGTATAATGGCCCCGGAACGCAATGCTTGGCGACGACTTTGGTCATTCTGCCGCCGCGCCTCAGCCAGGCAGGACGGTATCGGATTTTCTTAGCCTATTGAGAGGGCGCGGTATGGTTGATCACGTCATGTTTGATCACGTCAACAGGCACTGCCGGCTAACAGCTGTGGCGTTGCTCCTGGCATCTGGTTTCGCCGGGCTGGCACGCGCTTCTGAAGCGCCCGATTCGCGACTGGTTGACGCTGCCAGAAACCAAGACCAAAAGGCCGTTCGCACGCTCCTGACTCAGAAAGTCGACGTCAATGCCCGGGCCAGCGACGGCTCCACGGCGCTCCTTTGGCTGGCGCATTGGAATGATTTGGACACAGCGAATCTGCTGCTCGGCGCCGGTGCGGACGCCAATACGTCAAACGATTTCCGAATGACGCCGTTATCGGAAGCCTGCACCAATGGAAATTCCGCCTTTGTGCGCTTGCTCCTGAAATCGGGCGCCAATCCAAACTCGGCCGTAGCCACCGGCGAACCCCCGCTGATGACTTGTGCGAAGAGCGGAAGCGTGGACGCGGTTCGTATGCTGATCGAGTACGGCGCGGCGGTCAACGCGAAAGAGCCGGCGGAGAATCAGACGGCATTGATGTGGGCCGCGGCGGAGCGTCACCCCGATGTGGTGAAGGCGCTCATCGACGCGCATGCAGATCTCACAGCCCATAGCAAGCAGGGATTCACCGCGATTCATTTCGCAGCGCGCCAGGGCGACCTGGAAGGCGTAAAGGAGTTGCTGGCCGCCGGAGTGGACGTCAACTTCCTGACGTACACCGAAGGCGGAACAAATCGTGTTAGCAATTTTCTGGGCATTTCCAAGACTGTCGGTGCTCTCGGCTACACCCCGCTGCTGGTGGCTGTAGTGCGAGGCCGGGTGGACCTCGCGCTGTGGTTGCTGGATCATGGCGGCGATCCCAACAACATGGCGGCCGGCTTCACGCCGCTGCATTGGGCGTCCAGTCAGTGGGAAAGCTTCACCGCGAATCCGGTGTACGGTTTTGACGATCCGATGTCCGGGATTCCGGACCGCCAGGCCAAGTTGCGGCTAGTGAAAGCCCTGCTGGCGCACGGCGCGAACGTGAATGCGCGCATGACGAAACCGCAGCCGAATTTCGCGGGCGGATACCTGGACGCCACTGGCGCCACGCCTTTTCTTCTCGCCGCATCGGCCAACGACCTGGAGATGATGCATATTCTGCTGGACGCCGGCGCCGATCCCAAAATACTCACCGCCACGAACGCGTCCGCCATTATGGCGGCGTCGGGTCTGAATCATTCCATCGGAGAGGACACCGTCACAGAGGCCCAAGCGATGGAGACCGTAAAGCTGCTGCTGGATCTGGGCGTGGACCCCAAGGGCGAGACGACCTTTGGTGAGAACGCTTTGTTTGGCCCGGGCTATCGCGGGTGGAATAAACTGTTGGCGCAATTGATCGATCTGGGCGTCAACGTGAACGCGGTCAGCAAGGCGGGCGTAACGCCCTACCTTGCGGCGCACGGCGACGGCGACCGGCTGGGCGGGGTCCTTTATAACAAGGAAGGAGCGGAGCTTCTGATCAAGCATGGCGCCGATCCTAAACTAGGGCATCCCTGCGAGGCTCAGAATAAGTGCAGGGCCGAACAATGACGCACAATCGTTACCTCACCCTGGCCTGCTTCGCGATTTCCGCTTTGGCGGCAGATGCAGCCACGGACAATCCCGCTCGCGAATTGGTGAACAAATATTGCGTCTCTTGTCACAACGACAAGTTGAAAACTGCCGGCCTCGTGTTAGATCGAACCGACGCCGACCATCCTTACAATTCGGAAGAGACCTGGGAAAAGGTGATCGTAAAGCTACGAAGCCGCGCAATGCCGCCCCCGAAACTACCTCGCCCGGATAACGCCACTTACGACAAGGTCGCCGCTTACCTGGAATTCGAAATCGACCGCGCGGCGACGGCTCACGTGAACCCGGGCCGATCTGCCAGTTTGCATCGTCTCAATCGCGCCGAATACGCCAATGCAGTGCGCGATCTGATCGCGGTTGACGTGGACCCGCAGGCCATGCTGCCGCCGGATCAACAGGCGTTCGGTTTCGAGAACAATGCCGAGGCGCTTTCCATGCAGCCGGCATTGCTGGATCGATACGTATCCGCGGCGGCCACCATTGCGCGCCGGGCAGTGGGCGATGCGAGCATTCCTGCCGCGTTCGTGCGCTACGGTGCGTTGAAAGACAATGCCAACGACGCAACGTATCTTCGCCAAGTCGATCGGTTGGGTGAAGACTTTCCGCTGGGATCCAAAGGCGGCGTGGCCGCGCGCCACTATTTTCCGGTGGACGGCGACTATGTTTTCAAGCTTCGTCTGCAACGGGCCTGGGACAGCGAAATCCGCGGCCTGAACGTACCTACTCAATTCGAAATTCGCGTGGACGGGACGCGCGTCTGGCAGGCCACGCTGGGCGGAGGAAAACCACCGACAAAGACCTTTATCTACGACGGTGACGAGGGGCTGCAGACGCGCGTGCCGGTGAAGGCCGGCCTGCATCTGGTAATGGCGACCATGCTTAAAACCGATGATGCGGAGCCTGAAGGCCCCGGACCGGACCGCCTTCCGCTTTTCAGCCGGGCATCCGACAATGGCACATCGCCGATCGCCATTGCATCGCTGCTGATCGGTGGTCCATACGGGGGCCAGGTTGCGGCCGATTCGCCGAGCCGGCAGCTTGTCTTTGTCTGCCGTCCCGCAGACACCGGCGACGAACTTCCCTGCGCGACAAAAATCCTGTCACGGCTGGCGCGGCGTGCTTATCGCCGATCCGTCGACGATGAGGACGTGCGGACCCTGCTCAGTTTCTACAAGCGCGGACGTGCTTCCGGAACCTTCGACGATGGGATTCGCGCCGCCCTGGAGCGGGTACTGGTGAGCCCCGATTTTCTGTTCCGCATCGAGGCCGATCCTACGGGAGCGGCTCCGGGCGCCGTGGCTCGCATTTCCGATGTCGAGCTGGCTTCGCGATTATCGTTCTTTTTGTGGAGCAGCATTCCGGACGACACGCTGCTGGACCTGGCGATCCGAGGGAAATTGCATGAGCCGGCCGTTCTGGAGCAGCAAGTTTCGCGCATGTTCGCGGACCTGCGGGCGCGCAAATCGTTGGTCGACAATTTCTTCTCAGACTGGCTGGAGACTCGCAACGTCTGGCTGCTCAATCCGGACGGTACGAAGTTTCCGTTTTTCGACGACAACTTGCGTTCCGCATTCGTCACCGAGACGGACCTGTTTCTCAACGCGCAATTGAAAGAGAACAACTGCGTAACGGACCTGTTGACGTCCAATGAGACCTTCCTCAATGAGCAACTGGCGCGCCACTACGGAATTTCCGATGTCTATGGCAGCCACTTCCGGCGCGTAATACTTACGGATGAGAACCGCTTTGGGCTGCTGGGCAAGGCCAGCGTGCTGGCTGTCACCTCCTACACCACGCGTACTGCGCCGACCATTCGGGGCAAGTGGGTGTTGGAAAATATCCTTTCCGCGCCGCCTCCCGCGCCTCCGCCCAATGTTCCTTCGCTCGAATCGAGCAACAAAGATGGCAAGCCCTTGTCCGTCCGGCAAATGCTGGAGATGCACCGCGCCAATCCGGTTTGCGCCAGTTGCCACGCTCGCATGGACCCGCTGGGGTTGAGCCTGGAGAATTTCGATGCCATCGGGCGGTGGCGCACAACCGACGCAGGCAACGCCATCGACGCATCCGGCGTGTTGTTGGACGGGACGAAGGTCGACGGGCCGAGGGAGTTGAGGGACGCCCTGATGGCGCAGAAGACGCAGTTTATCAAAACGGTAACCGACAAATTGTTGACGTACGCTCTGGGCCGCGGACTGGAGTATTACGACGCTCCCACCGTGCGCGCGATTGACCGCGCCGCGGCGGCCGATGACTACCGTTGGTCATCGATTATTCTGGAAATCGTGAAAAGCGCGCCGTTTCAAATGAGAACCGCCGGACACCTCACCATCGCGGCGAATCGAGGACAATAGAATTATGTTCGTGACGAAGAAGGCCATCTCGCGCCGCACCGTGCTCCGGGGCGTAGGTACGGCAGTCGCTCTGCCGTTGCTCGATAGTATGATTCCAGCCTTCGCGCCCGCCGCTACCACCAAGCCCGTGCGCCGCTTGGGCGTGGTCTATCATCCCAACGGTGTCATCTATGATCAATGGCTGCCGAAGGGCGTCGGTTCTGAATTTGAGCTCTCGCCGACATTAAAAGGACTCGAACCATTTAAGGACAAATTGATCGTCGTCACGGGCCTGTTTTGCGATCCGGCCGAGGCGCTCGGTGACGGCGGCGGCGACCACTCCCGCGCTTGCGGTTCCTACCTTACGGGCGTGCATGTGAAGAAGTCGGACAGTAACGTCGAGAATGCGGTCTCGATGGATCAGATCGCCGCAAAGACATTTGAGCGCGACACGCAGCTCTCGTCATTGCAAATGACCGCCGACGAAAACAGCCTCCTGGGTTCGTGCGATCTGGGCTACAGTTGCGCCTATAGCAGCACGCTCTCTTGGCTGACGCCGACGTTGCCGCTGATGGCTGAAAACAACCCGCGCGTTCTTTTCGAGCGAATGTTCGGATCGAGCGACAGCACCGATCCTCGCGTGCGCGCAGCGCGCCTCAGCCAGGACAAAAGCCTTCTCGATTCGGTGAGCGATCGTGTGAACCAACTGCAGCGCCAACTCGGGGCTGCCGACAATCGCAAAGTGGACGACTATCTGGCGTCGCTTCGAGATGTGGAGAGGCGAATTCAGAAAGCGGAAGAACAGAGTTCCAAACAGTTGCCCGACGTGCCTCAACCGGCCGGCATACCGGAGAAGTTCGAGGACCAGGTCCGGTTGTTATACGACTTGCAACTGCTGGCCTACCAATCGGACCTGACACGGGTGACCACCTTTATGTACGGCCGCGAGCAGACCGGCCGGCCCTATCCGCAGATCGGTGTGCCCGAGCCGCACCATCCGCTCACCCACCATCAGGGCAACCCGGAGAAGATGGAAAAATGCGCCAAGATTCAGCGCTATCACATCGCGTTGTTTACCGAGTATCTCGGAAAGCTACGCAACACGCCCGATGGCGATGGCTCGCTGCTGGATCATGTCATCCTTCTTTTTGGCTCGGGCATCAGTAACAGCGATCGGCACACGCATGGTCCGCTGCCGACATTTCTCGTGGGTGGAGGCGCCGGAACGCTGAAGGGCGGCCGTCACCTCGTCTATCCGGAGCACACGCCTCTCACCAACCTTCAGCTGACGTTGCTGAATAAGCTGGGCGTGCCAGCCGAAAAGCTGGGCGATAGTAACGGTGAGTTCACGGAACTGTCCGAATTGTCGTGAACGTTCTCGGCGCTGTGGTGACGTTTCCCCGTTTCTGCTATAGCATTCGATCGGTAGACTTTAGTTGAGTACTCCAGTCTAATGACGCGATAATCCCACATGGCCCAGCTTTGCCGGCGTTGCCAGAAGCTTGAGGCCGATCGCGGCGGAGTCTGTAACACTTGCAGACGCCGCGTTCTGAGAGATCCTGTCGTTCCGACGCCACGCCCAGGCATTTGGAAATTGGCTGGATTTCTGGTTGGCCTCCTCACGGTCACTTCCACCTTGGTCGCTGCCGCCGTGATGACGCATCAAATCCTCCCCTGGAGCCATCGCTGGAGCCTGGAAAGCCGTTTGCCCTCCCAGCCTTCAGTAACTTATCAAGTCACGATGGTAGTGGAGCAAGGAACCCGCAAGATTTATCCCTACTCTGTGGTGCCCGGCGGCGCAGAGAATCTGGATGAAGCGAAGCGCGCCATGAACGACCCTGCTGTTAAAGCGAACTTCGCGGGTTTCGACTTCACGAGATTGAGGCAAGTGAAGCTCAGCAGAAATCTTTCGGGATATGTTTCCTATCGTTGGGATGAAAAGATCTATTGGACGTCGAAGATGCTAACGCTTCGCGCTGGGGAAACAGTATTTACGGACGGTGTCCGTTTGGTCCGAGGCCGCTGCCTGAATTCGTACTCGCCAGTTGCCAGGCTGCCCATCCGGCCGAACGAGCCAACCGAACAAATCCTGGATACGCCGGTGGAAATGCCCGTTGTCTCGTACTCATTTCAGCGGCTTCCGGTGGAAGCGCCGGAATTGCCGCCGTCGCCCGAGAGCCTGACACCGTCCGTTCCCGTCTTCCCACCTGCGTTGCCTTCGCCGCCCGGCCAGACCGGCGGGGGCATCTGGTTTCCCATGGTGCCGATAATTCCGCCCATCCACAGGTATCCGGGCTTGCCGTTGGGTTCTCTGTCAACGGCGCCGCCGCCGGTTGTCACCCCCGAACTGAACTTCTAGTGGTTACTGGCAGGGCTATTTCTGATTCTGGTTTCACTTTATGGTTTGCGCCGGCGAACGATCTCGAGGGTGCCCACCTTGTCCAGAGAGCAGTTCCAGCCGGGCGGGACTAGGGTTGTGGAACCATAATCCAAAACCAGCGCGGGACCCCGAAGCGTAGCAGCAGGAAGGCCGGAGCGCGCATAGACCGGAGTATCACGCCAAGCACCCGCGGAATGAATCCGTCGGTGCGCAGGCTTTGTTGGCGTGGGCGAGCTGGCGTGTCGCGGCAGCAGCTCCGGCTTTTGGACGTTCAGCCGGGCGCGTACGCGAATGGTGACAATCTCGATGGCGCGATCGGGATTGGAATAGCCGTATACGCGCTGATGCTCCTTATGAAAAGGCGCGGCAGGCGCGGAGGCGATCCAGGGCACCGTCAGTTCGTAACTCTGGCCCGTATAACGAATATCCGCTGAACGAATAAGTTCAGCGCCCGGTAAATCTTTTCGCGCAGCGCGTTCCAGGCGCACGAATTCGCGCTCGAAATCGGAACGGTTCAACACGCCAGCCGCGTAATCGCGGGCGTGGTTCGCAAGCAGCATCCCCAGCGCGGAGAGAGCGCCCGCATACTCGGGCACCAGGACCGTCTGGATCCCCAGCTCCTGTCCGATCTCGCAGGCGTGCAATCCGCCGCAGCCACCGAAAGCGACCAGCGCGAAGTCCCGCGGATCGTGACCGCGTTCCACCGACACAAGGCGGATGGCGCGTTCCATGTTGGCGTTCGCCACGCGCAGGATTCCCTGCGCCGCTCCAACGCGGCTGATGCCAAGCTGGTTCGCAATGGAATCCACGGCTGTGGCCGCTCGTGCTGTATCGATGCGCATCTCGCCGCCGATCAGCTGGTCCGCCGCGATGCGTCCTAGCACGACATGTGCGTCCGTTACGGTTGGGCGAGTGCCTTTGCCATAACACGCCGGTCCCGGATCGGCGCCCGCACTTTCCGGGCCCACGCGGAGCAAGCCGCCTTCGTCCACGCGAGCGATGGAGCCACCGCCCGCGCCGACAGTGTGAATATCCAGCATCGGCACACGGACCGGAAAGCCGTCGATGGAAGCCTCCAGAGTCTCCCTCGGCTGGCCGTCGCACAAGCTGACATCGGTGGAAGTGCCGCCCATATCGAAGCCAAGTATCCGCGAGAAGCCGGAGAGCTTGGCTACTTGATGCGCGCCCACCACTCCGCCGGCGGGCCCGGACAGCACGGTGCGGATGGCGTGCCTCCGCGCTTCCTTGGTCGACATGAAGCCGCCATTCGACTGCATGATGGCAATCCGATGGCGGCTGCTCTCAAGTTCCGCGAGATATTTGTCCATCAACGGGCCGACGTAGGCGTTGATCAGCGTAGTGGAAGAGCGCTCGTATTCGCGAAACTCGGGGCAGACATCGTGAGAGCTGCATAGATAGCCGAGGTCTTCGAGTGCCGCCGCAACCAACTTCTCGTTCTCGGGATTGCGATAGGCGTGCAGAAAGCAGACGGCGATGGATTGAACGCGCGCGCGGCGCAGCCGGGTCTTCAGACGACTGATTTCAGCAGCCGAGGGGCGTTGAGCGATGGTGCCGTCGAAGTACGCCCGTTCGCGCACGCCAAAACACATGCTGCGAGGGATAATCGGCGATCGAAGCTGGGGCGTAAGATTGTACAGCTCGGCGCGATTCTGACGGGCGATGTGAATCACGTCCTCAAAGCCGGCGGTGGTTACCAGCGCGGTTCGCCCACCTTTGCGCTCCAGCAGTGCGTTCGTCGCGACTGTGGATCCATGCACCACCTCTACGTGCCGATCCGCCGCCGCTTGAGCCAGACCGGCCAGAATCACGCGGGCAGGAGACTTCGGGTTTGACCGTAGCTTGAATGTCTCCATCGAGCCATCGTCGCGGCAAATGATGAAATCGGTAAAGGTTCCGCCGGCGTCAATTCCGATGCGCATTGATTTTCGGTCATGATAGCAGTAGGGTGATCGAACTCGCGAACGTCAGCAAGGTTTTTCAGGGGAAGCGCAAGGTCACAGCGTTAGAGGGCATCGATCTTTCGATCGGACAAGGCGAGATGGTGTCCATTGTGGGTCCGTCCGGTTCGGGCAAATCCACGCTGCTGAACTTGATCGGTGGCTTGGACACGGCATCGGCGGGCGAAATCGAAATCGATGGCAGCCGGCTGAGCGGCCTGTCTGACGACCAGTTGACACGGCTGCGCCGCGACAAGATCGGCTTCATCTTTCAATTCTTCAATCTGCTTCCCACGCTGAGTTGTTTTGAGAATGTCGCGATCCCGCTGCATCTGCGCGGATGGTCGAAGAAGAAAATCGAGGAACGTGCGAACGAGCTGTTGAAACTGGTGGGTCTGTCGGGGCGCCGGGAGCACTTGCCGGACGAGCTATCGGGTGGAGAGAGGCAACGGTGCGCCATCGCGCGGGCGCTGTCGGTTTATCCGCCGGTGCTGCTGGCCGATGAGCCTACCGGCAATCTGGACACTCACACCGGCGCCGAGATTCTCGCGCTGATTCGCGATCTGCACGAACGGTTGGGATCCACGGTCCTGATTGTCACGCACGACATTCATGTGGCGGAGAGCTGTGCGCGCCTGGTCGCATTGCGCGATGGGCGGATCGAAGAAGATCGCGCGGGCCGTCTTCCTAAACAAGCGCCGGCCGTACCTATTCATGATCCTACTCAAACTCATTAGCTGGCCTTACGTTCGCCAGCATCTGCCGCGCTGGCTGCTGACCATCGCGGGGATCGTGCTCGGGGTCGCGGTGTTTGTCGGTATCCATACTGCGAATCAATCGGTGGTCTACGCGTTTCATCAGACTGTGGATCGCATCGCGGGATCCACGCAACTGCAGATTTCGGCGGGAGAAACAGGTTTCGACGAAAATGTCCTGGATCGTGTGCAGGCCGTACCAGAGGTGCGCGTCGCGGTGCCGGTGATTGAAGCGGTGGTGAACACCGGGGTCGAAGGGCAGGGCAATCTGCTGATCCTGGGTGTGGATATGTTGGGCGATCGCAGCCTGCGCGACTACGATCTGGAATCGAGCGACCAAAACTCCGGCGATGAAATCGAGGATCCGCTGGTGTTCTTAGCGCAGCCCGATTCGCTGATGGTGACCGACACCTACGCGCGTGAAAATCACTTGCGGGTGGGCGCGAAGGTCCCGATGAGCACCATGGACGGCCAGAAGCTGTTCACAGTTCGCGGCATCATGAAATCCGGCGGCCTCACCAGCGCCTTCGGCGGCAACCTGGCGGTGATGGACGTCTACGCCGCGCAAAAGGTTTTTGGGCGCGGCCGGAGATTCGACCGCATCGATCTTGCAGTGAAAGACGGCGCAAATCTTCAGGGCGTCAGGTCGAAACTCGAAGCGCTGCTGGGAGCGGGCTTCCAGGTGCAAGAGCCGTCGGCGCGCGCGCAGCAGTTCGATTCCATCTCGCGAGTCTACACACTGACCGCAAATGTCACCAGTGTGTTCGCGCTGTTCATTGGAATGTTCATCATCTACAACACGTTTCAGATTGCCGTGACGCAGAGGCGTGCGGAGATCGGAATCCTGCGGGCTCTGGGAGCCACGCGGCAGCAGATTCGCACGCTGTTCCTGGGGGAAAGCGTGGTCGCCGGATTGTTCGGGTCCATCCTTGGCCTACTGGTGGGCATCGCGATCGCGCGTGCCATGACGGGTTATATCGGATCTCTGCTGGGTGAGATTTATGGCATCGCGCAAAAGGCCGACGAGATCTCGACTGATCCGATCTTGATGACGTTTGCGGTGGTGCTAGGCGTGATCACCAGCGTTATAGCGGCCATCATCCCAGCCCGCAGCGCGGCGCGCGTCGACCCGGTGCAGGCCTTGCAGAAAGGCAAGTACCAGCAGTTGAGCGCCGGTGAGAATCGAGTTCGCAGAATTGTTGCGCTGGTGGTGGCGATCGCGGCAGCGGGATGTCTTCTATTCGAGCGATACCGCATCTTCTTTTATGTCGGCGACGCGCTGGCGGTCCTGGCGGCGCTGCTCATGACGCCGACGTTGGCGCTGCTGTTAGCTCGAGTCCTGCGTCCGCTGCTGCGTTGGCTGCGCCCGGTGGAAGGGACGCTCGCGGCCGATAGCCTGCTGCAAGCGCCGCGTCGAACGTCGGGTGCCGTGGCGGCGCTGATGCTGTCGCTCGCATTGGTGGTCGCACTCGGCGGCCTGACGCGCGCGAGCTACGATTCCATCTTCGGCTGGCTGACCGTGGCGCTGAATCCAGACCTGTTTGTTTCGCCATCCCAAAGCCTCACGCAGCGCGACTTTCGCTTTCCAGAATCGATGGGAGCACAATTACGCGCAATTCCAGGCGTTGGCGAGGTGCAACTGGTGCGCGACGCCCGCATCGAGATCCAAGGCAAGCCCACCATGTTCGTCGCGGCCGACATCCGCGATCTCCGGAAACACGCGACGCTGCCGCCAGTAGCCGGTAATACCGACGACATGTTCCGGAGGGCGGAGGAAGGCAAAGCAGTGCTGGCTTCTGAAAACTTCGCGATGCTACGCGGATTCAAACTAGGCGACGTGGTGGATATTCCCAGCCCCAGCGGCATGCTGCACCTGCCCATCGCTGGCATTGTGACCGACTATTCCGACGAGCAAGGCAGTTTGCTGGTGGATCGCGCGCTGTACAAGCACAATTGGAATGACGGTACGGTCAATGTATTTCGAATCTATCTTGCGCCGGGTGCGGCGGAGGCCGGCGTGAAGCGGCGGATACTGGAGCAGTTTGGCAATCAGCGGCGCTTGTTTGTGCTCACCAATCGCGAGGTGCGCCGTTACATTCTGCGCTTGACCGATCAGTGGTTCGGGATCACGTATGTGCAGATTGCGGTCGCGGTTTTAGTCGCGATACTGGGCATCGTCAACACTTTGACGGTATCCATCACCGATCGCCGTCGCGAGCTGGGCGTGCTGCAAGCCGTGGGCGGGCTTCGCAATCAGATCCGTGGAACCATCTGGCTGGAGGCGCTGGCAGTGGGAATCGTGGGACTGATTCTGGGATTGGCCCTTGGCGCGCTGCAGCTTTACTACAGCCTGCATATCTCGGCCGAAGACATGGCTGGCTTGCGGCTGAGCTACGAATATCCTTATTCCATCGCATTGCTGCTGTTGCCAGGCATCTTGCTAGTGGCATTCCTGTCCGCCATCGCCCCGGCGGAAACGGCAGTTCGCGGATCGCTGGTCGAAGCACTTGAATATGAATAGACTCGCCCTGGCCCTCTGCCTCGTGCTTTCCGCCAGCGGCACGCTGGCCCAAGACAATGCCGCGCGGCAGATTATCGCCGAATCGGAGAACCGCTCCCGATCGAAATCGCAGCAGTACGAAGGGACGTTGGAAGTGATTGGCGCGTCCAACAAGGTGAGCATCAAACGCTGGGAGTACCGGCGGATCGGATCGTTTGGCGCGAGCAAAGCGATCCTGCGGTTCACGGCCCCGGCCGAGGTGAAAGGCGTCGCGCTGCTGATCGTCAACCACACCGACCGCGCCTCAGACCAATGGATGTGGACGCCCGCCATCGAACGCGATCGTCGCATCGCCACCCAAGACCGTTCCACGCGATTCTTCGGCACCGACTTCAGCTTCGAAGATCTGGAAGAACGGGATGTGGATCAGTTCGACTATAAGCTACTGGGCGAGGACGCCATCGATGGCGCGGCCTGCTGGAAGATCGAATCGAAGCCCAAACAATCCAAATCGTCGCAGTACACATCGTCGCTGGTTTGGGTCCGCAAAGACAATTACGTCGCCGCACAGATCGAGAGCTATTCGAAAGACAAACTCATCCGCCGCATCCACTACAGCGACATTGAAAACGTCAGCGGCATTTGGACGCCGCGCACCGTGGAAGTATTCGACGCCAATCGCAAAAGCCGCACCGTGCTGAAGCTGGAGAAGCTGGAATACAACGTGCCCATGAAGGACGAAGACTTTACTTTGGAGGCTCTCAGGCGTGGGTAAGCTGGCGCGGGCGCTCTTGCCTGTGCTCCTGTCGCTCCCCGCAGCGGCCCAAAATTTCTCCCAGCGCGGATTCCTCGAATCCGGCCTCTCGCTGTATCCGGAAACCGCTCCCAACGACAGCAGCCACGCCATCGACGATAGCCTGTTTCGATATGAAGCGGCTTACAAACCATGGAGGTGGCTGCGATTGGCCGGCTCCTTCGATGCTCGGTTCGACACGCACGAACAAGTGGAACGCGCTGTGCATCTGGATTGGCAGGACCGTTCGTTGCGGCGTCCCACGTTGTCCTTGCGCGAGTTCAACGCCACCATCACCAAAGGCAAACTGACCGCCGAGTTCGGTAAGCAGTTCATCCGCTGGGGCAAGGCGGACATCCTGAATCCCACCGATCGTTTCGCGCCCAAGGATTTTCTCACCGTCACCGATCCCGATTTCCTGGCTGTCCTCGCCACGCGCGTTACGTATGATACCGGCACAAATTCATTCGACTTCGTTTGGCAGCCGCGCTTCACGCCCAGCCGCACGCCGCTGATCAACGAACGCTGGACGGTGCTTCCCCCGGCCGCGGACGGCCTCGCGCTAGTGGATCTCGGGTCGGAATTTCCGGGGCGTTCGGCTTTCGGCGCGCGCTGGAATCACGTTGGGTCGGGCTATGAGTTCTCGGCCAGCTTCTATGATGGATTCAATTCTCTGCCGGTGTTTCAGGGCAGTTTCAATCCTCAAAGCAATGCGATCGATTATGTGCGAACCTATCCGGCGCTGCGTCTGTACGGCGCCGACGCGGCGGTGCCGTTGCGCTGGTTCACGGTGAAGAGCGAGGCCGCATATTACACCTCGCCCGATCGTCAGCAAGACGAGTACGTAATCTACGTGCTCCAGTTCGAGCGGCAGATCAAAGAGCTATCCGTCGTCGCCGGTTATGCGGGCGACGCCATCACAGCGCGGACTCCGACGCTGCAGTTTTCACCCGAGCTTGGTTTCGCGCGAGCCATCTTGGCGCACGCGCAGTACACCATCGATTCGAACCGTAGCCTGGCCGTGGATGCGGCGGTGCGGCAGAACGGGCGGGGAAGTTGGCTGCGGGCGGAGTATTCACAGGCCTTCGGGCAGCACTGGCGCGGCACCGCCGGCTACAGTTGGATTCGCGGCGACGAGAGCGATTTTCTAGGCCAGTATCATCGCAATTCGTTCGCGCTTCTGGCGCTGCGTTATAGTTTCTGATCGCTCACGCCGACTGCAGCGCCTCGAACACCTGTTCGGCGTGCCCGTCCGGCTTCACCTTGTGAAAGATCTTTTTGATCTTGCCGTCTTTGCCGATCAGGAACGTGCTGCGCTCAATACCCATGTACTTGCGCCCGTACATGCTCTTTTCCACCCACGTTCCGTAGGCTTCGGCGACCTTGTGATCCACGTCGGCCAGCAGCGTGAACGGCAGCTCGAACTTGTCCTTGAACTTTGTCTGCGCGGCCGCTTTGTCGGGAGACACTCCCACGATCACGGTATCGGCCTTGGTGAACTTCTTGGAATGATCGCGAAACTCGCAGGATTCCCGGGTGCATCCGGGCGTATCCGCCTTGGGATAAAAATACAGCACCACGTTCTTGCCTTTGAGACTGGCGAGCGAGAACGGCTGTCCCTTGTCATCCTCAACTTGAATCGCCGGCGCGGCATCGCCTTCCTTGAGATCTTTGGGCATAGGAACATTCTAGCGGGGCCTTCTGTTACGGTGAAGGCCGGTGATGCGCTACAATGTAGTGCATGAAGACGGAAGTATACAGTTGGCGCGTCTCCACGGAGTTGAAGACGGGCCTGGAGCGCGAAGCGCGACGCCGGCAAATCTCGCTCGCCAAGGCTCTGGATTTGGCCGCGGAGGAGTGGCTGCAGAAGGGCGGTACCGACAAGGACGACGATCGCGAGCAAAAGCGTCTTCACGAAGCCGCCTCGAAATTCTTTGGCGCCATCACGAGTGGCGACCCTCGCCGGTCGGAGAACGTGCGCCAAATTGTGCGAGAGCGCTTGCGGCGGCGTTATGGCCGCTGATGCACTCGTCGATACGGGCGCGATCGTCGCAATGTTGGACGAAAGGGATCCTTGGAGTAGGATCTGTCGCGAGACATTTCAAAGCCTTCGCGTTCCTCTAGTAACTTCCCAAGCGGTGCTGACGGAGCTGTTCCATCTGGTTGGCGACAATCGCAGGGAAATGGAAGGGGCTTGGGGATTCGTCCGTTCGGGAGCTCTGAGATTGGCGGAGATCCAGGATTCGGAACTGCCGGAAATACATGCCTTGATGTCGCGCTACTGGGATCGCCCAATGGATTTCGCCGACGCCACGCTGGTTTTTTTAGCGAAACGGGAATCGCTCTCTACGATCTTTACCGTGGACCACGCAGACTTCGAAACTTATCGCATCGAAGGCCGCCGTCGGTTCCGGGTGCTGCCTGTCGCACGACCGTAGGTCTCCGCGGACTTCTTTGTCTTCAGCGCCGGTGACGAACCCATGCGAAGATTGTAGACTGGTTTGGTAAGATGCGTACCAGTGGAGGACTTCGAATGCGGAATTGGATCGTAGGCTGCGCCGCGGGCGCGGTTTTGGTGGCCGGATTGATGGCCCAATTGAATGCCCAAGACAAGGCGAAGCCGGGCGACGCCGCGAAAGGGAAAGACGTTTTCGATCAATGCTCCGTCTGCCACAACGCGGACAGCACTGAGACCAAGGTCGGGCCCGGACTCAAAGGGCTCTTCAAGATGGACAAGCTGGTGAATGGAAAACCGGTGACCGAGGCCAACGTGCGCGACCTTATCAATACAGGCGGGAACGGAATGCCGGCCTACTCGGATCAATTGTCGAATCAGGATAAGAACGACATAATCGCGTATTTGAAGACGCTATAAACGCTGGCGCAAGAGCGCAAGAGCCGATGCCCGGCGGACGCCGTGTTACATTAGTTTCTGCAAGGCTCCTTCCCGGAAAGTCCCCATCGTCTAGCCCGGCCTAGGACACCGCCCTTTCACGGCGATAACAGGGGTTCGAATCCCCTTGGGGACGCCATATCAATTCAGTGGTTTAGCGACATCAAGCTTCACGGCTCCAAAATCCGGTGACGCTATGGTGACGTAATGGGGCTCATGATAAGCCCGCGTTGCGCTGTTCCGCATTGGCGCGGCGCGGCGCGGCATCGTGGATGCGGTTGGATCGATCCCACGGATTCCCTCGACTATGGGAATTCGACGATGTGTCGAATCCGGTTGGTTAGGCTGTCGTCCAGTCGTTTCTCGCTTAGCCACTTTCGGTAGTCTGCAAGGGTAACGCCCGGACGCGAGCCTGGGGGAGAAGCCTTGATGCCCTTTTCGAGGAGTTCGCGAGTGTAGCAGACGAATCTAAACTTGTGGTTTTTCCTCAGTGCCGCAAACGATCGCCGTTCACACCTTGTAGTCGGCCCGACCTGATTATCAAGGTGTTTCATCGTTTCGCGGGCGAAGAGGTCGGCCACCTGGATTCCCACGGTTCGGCGGCACGCAAAAGAAATCTCACCAAAGAGATTTCCTCTAGCAACAATCGTTTTCATTCCCAAGCAGTAACGGTACATCTCCGCTGCGCTGAATTCCAATTCCTCGTTTCGGTCGAATACTATTCGTACTTCGTCCTGGGGTACGGACAGATAGGCCAGCTCGGACGCTGCTTGCACAACGTCCCCAAATCCCCAAAGGTACGGAGTGTGTTCGTGGTCACTAGGAAAGACGCTGCGGTAGTCCTGGCCAACGATTCTACTCTTGGCGATAATACCCACGAGGTCCCGGTAGAGCCTTTGATTGTCAGCATGAGAAGTTTTGGAAAACTCTCCGTGGCCGCATTCGCAATCCGAAGCATGAAAAGCCCTACCTTCAAGCCGAGCGCTCCAAACCAACTCCAGCGCATCCCATTCTTCTTGACTGCCAAACGCGCCCGCCACCGCATAGACACGCTGTTTGCTCTCATCCCTGCTTTCGTCGCCAAATGTACAATACACAACCGCAACCACCGTTCTGTTTCTGCGGGCTCGTATGTCCTCAATACTCTCGGGGCACAGCGTCGGGTTGACCACGTTTGACAACCGTCCTTTCGAAATGGCACACTTTTACTGGCCACCCGAAGGATCTAACGCGCCCTGCCGCCAAGCGTGAAGCGTTCAGCCTTCAAGAAAACTTCAATCCACCTGCAGCTTTAGTATCTCTAAGCCTCCAGCAGTCTGGAGGGGGCCACATTCGGCAATACTGCGCCGAAGACCGCATCAAGCTTCCCAACCGCTCCCGCCATGTATTGCGGCGAAAGGTGTGCATACCGTTGCGTCATTCGCGGCGTGCGGTGTCCAAGCAGTTGACCCACGGCGTAGAGGTCTACTCCCTGCATCACAAGCCAACTCGCTGCCGTGTGTCTGAGCGAATGGAAGGACGCATCCGCGATCCCGAGGCGCTTGAAGAGCCTCTTGGTATAGACGCTAAGTTTCTGGGCGTCTACACCGGGCAATACTGCCTCGCCGGGCGTCTCGTTCGGCAAGCTTTCGAGCACTCCCACGGCCAGCGAATTCAGAGCCAGCACGCGCAAGGAGCCGTTCTTCGTCTCCCGCAAGTAGGCCCGCCGAGCCGCGAGGTCAACATCTAACCACCGAAGCCCGAGCAATTCTCCCCGGCGCATCCCAGTGAACGCGGCCAGTGCCATCGGCGCGCGCATCCAATCGGGCGCGGCTTCGAGGGCCGCTTTCAACTCACCGGGCGACAAATACCGCGTCCGGCCTTCCGGCAGCTTGGGCAACTTCGCGCCTTGCGCTGGGTTGCCGTTGAGCAATTCCCATTCGACGGCCAGCTTCAAGGCGTGCTTTAGGACGCTGATTTCTTTCTGAATCGTTCCCGGTGCTACCGTCTCCGAACGGGACGAGATGTACTCGGCAACCGTCTTGCGGTTGATGTCCTTGGCGCGCTCTGGCAGATTGGTCTTCAGCGTCTCCAGAATCCCGTCCAGACGATCAAAAGTGGTTGCGCGAAGCCGTGTCTTCTGATGCCGTTTGTAGCGCGCTAAGAGGTCCGCTGTGGTGATCTCCGACGCCTCCTTAACTCCAAGTATCCTGTCGCGCTCGGACTTCAACATGAGGGCCGCACGCGCGGAAACCGCTTGCGGCCGCGTGTGTGCGACGACGGCCTCTCTCTGGCGCTTCCCGTTCGCGTCGGTGTAGGAGACCCACCAGGAGCCTCGATCTTTCCGGTAATACACTCCGTCACGTTCCCTAGCCTTTGGCATGTTTTCCTTTCTTCAGAGCGTCTTCAATTCCCTTCCGATTCTTTGCCCACCCAAGCCACTTCTCGGTTATGCCGTGCGGATAAACGGCCTTCAACTCCTGTTTGGTCGGGATGTTGCTGTTCAAGTACTGAATAATGTGCGTCTTGAGCTTCGGATCGTCCCGCCAATTCTGATTTACGGCGATCTGCCGCGAGAAGCGTCGCCCAGCCAGACGATACAATTCCTGCGCGGCCGCCTCGCGAGCGCTGGAGGTTCTGAGCTTGGCTCCCTCAAGGCTTCGGGCCCGTCGGCATTTAGGACAAAGCACGCTCCTCTTGTAGATCCTGTTCCAGTGCTTCAACTCGAAGTAGGAGCCGCATTCAATCCGCCTGCACTTCGCGAGTTTAGATCGCCAGTCACACAGAAGGAAAAGCGTAAACAAGCGATCTGCGTGTTCCAGGGGCGCTTCGCCTAATTTGGGAGTTGGGCGCACCCGTTCCTCACTTGGAAACTCGAAACTCAAGCCGTCCCGTTCAGGCGTCAGTCGCATCCGTTGTTTGGCGGCAAACCTCTCTACTGCTGCGCAAGCATTTGGCGCTTTCTTGAGGTCGCGCATACGCGCATCCTCTATTCCGTCCCTAGCACGTCCGGTATTCAGCCACTCATCGACGTATAGCCGCAGTTGGGCATTCGCTGAAACATATGCCGATCTTGCGCGGAACATGTTCGAGAGTGCGCGCCCTGGCGTCGGCTGGAATGCGCTCTGAGAATCCCGATTGCTGTTCAGCACGGAAAGGAACCCGTCGCGATTCAAGGAGCCCAGAACGCCTTTCGGCCGGAACGAGTCAAGGCGACCAAGCAGAAGCTCACCCCAGAGGAACGATTCCGGCGCTTCGACTGGGTTAGCGGCTCTCGTTTTTGGATTCCCTCGGCTCACTTTATTATTGATAGCATATCTAGTTACAAAATACTATCAATAATCTTATGACAATCCCAAAGTGCGCGGGCAAACTGAATACGACGGAGGTAAGGAAATGAAACCAGCAACTCAACACGAGCCGGAGGTTATCCGGGTTCAGGAATTTGCGCGGCGGCTTCAGATTTCTGTGTGGACTGCTCGCCAATGGGCGTATCGGGGCAAGATTGCAAGCTGCAAGGCGGGCAAGCATCTGCTGATCCCAACGAGCGAGGTATCCCGGCTGATTACGGAGAACACGATCCCGACTCTGAACGATGCTCGACGCGGCATCGGACGGTAGCGAAACTGCGAGGCCAGCAGAATGGAACCTGGCGAGCCATTTCGACCATACAAGCGCTTCCACGGCCTCATGGTGCCTGAGGAATTGTCTCGCTACGATGGCATTAGTGCGGGAGAAAAGCTCTGCTGGGGCCGCTTGGCGCGATTCGAGGGCAGCAACGGCAAAGCCTTCCCTAGTATGCACACGCTCGGCCTAGAACTGGGAGTATCGGCGCGTCAAGCGCGGTTATACGTCGCCGAACTCGAACGGCTAGGTTTCCTCAGGCGTGAACAGGTTGCCGGAAAGACGAACCGATTCATCTTTCTGTGGCACCAAGTGTTCGCACGACCCCGGAAGAGTACTACCGCCCCACCACGGGAGAATTCTTCCGCCCCACTACGGCAAGAGTTTTCCGCTCAGGGCGGAGAAATGTTTCCGCCGAAGAGAGTCAGTGAAGAGAGTCGTCGTCAAGAGAGTCAATATCAAGAGAGTCAGATAACCCAAGAGAGCGACAATTCACAGAACGACGACGACCACACCAAAAGGCCAGAGCACGCTTCGGACAAAGACGAACTGATAGCTTTGATCCGGGATTCAACGAGCGAGCAGCCCGATTCAAAGTTGATCCGTCAGATCACCGAGTTTCTCGAACTGCGCGGTGGAACCCTTCAACAGTACTTGGCAGACATCCGGCCGCGTCTCCGTCGCCTCAGAAAGAAGCCGACAGCGGCCTTCTTTTATCGGCATGCCGAGCGGTGGGGAGGTGAGGGCAGTCGGCCGGCGCCGGAACCGCGCATGGCCGAGCAAGCGAGTCAGAAGTGCTCATGCAAGTACGGGCAGATCCAGAATTCAGACGGAAACTGGGAAGTTTGCCAGAACTGCGATACCGGCCGCCATTTGGCACGGGTAAACGCGCGTCGCGCCAACGGACAAGCGGGCGATGCAGGACAGAGCTCAGCCGCTCAGAAGTAGAGAAAAGTAGATTGGCGATCGGACGCAAAACGGGCGGGCGCGCGGCGGGAACACCAAACAAGGACAAAGCCGCTGTTGAGCAAATTTGTGCCCGCTACGGTTTTGAACCGATTGAGGCGATGATTTTCATTCACAAGAAAGCCATCGAGAAGGGAGACTTTACGCTCGCAGGGAAAATGGCCGCTGAGATCGCCAAGTACGTTCACTCGCAGAAGAAAGCGACGGAGTTCGCGAATCCCGAGGAGCAGGAACTCGTGGTCCGGCTCATCACGGTAGGACAGAAACCCTCTTAAGGGACTTCGCCAAGTCTCCCCCGTACGCGCCTCATCGTGGCATTTGGGAGTTAAGGCTCATGGTCTGCAACAATCCACACCATTGTGCCTCCCGCACCGTTGGAATGCACACAGGTGTGTCTGTACTCCTCCAGGTTCCGAAAAAAGTGCGTTGAAGCAATCATGGCTTGTCCTGCTTAGGGTGAAACAACCCCTTGGAGCGGGTCTGTTAGCCCGCCCTTAGCGATCCACTTTGCCGCGTCTTCGAGCAGAGCGTGTACCGGATGGTGGCCGCGCCCGCCTAGTGGGATCCCATACCAAGTTGCGTATAGACCCTTTTGCTGGAACCGGTGAAGCGCTAGAAAATTCCCGTCGGCGCTCTTTCGCTCCACTGTCATGGTGAAAACGCCGTAATCCTTCTCGTAAGGTACCGCCGTGTGGCTGGTGGTCGCGGCCCCTTCCGTATTCGTAGAACTGTCGGTAATGACCCTAGTTCCGTGGTGGACCGCTGAAGTGACCTCGATCCAGAAAAACAGGTTCGCGCTTGATGAAGGCTCAATGTAGCAGAGGTTCGGATACTTCTTCCCGAGACCGTTTTGAAACCACTTTACATCGTCGGCTGGCAAGCCCTGCTTCAAGTTTCCGAGAGGGTCTTTCACTACCACGGTGAAGGTGGTGCAACCCAGGGCTGAATTCGCTAGGAGGACCGATCCCAGTAGGAAGCGCATGCGGCGGATGTTACCACGCGGGCCAGCCGATTGCTAGCGGTTACATCGCTTGGCGCGTGACTTCATGATTCAGGAAACCATGGCGCGCCATACCACGAGCCAGAGTACCCACTGGGGCTTGCAGGCGCGGTGACGCTATGGTGACGACACCGTCTGTAAATAGCACCGAAGAGCGCCGAAGCCCTGCAAACCGAAATTGCCACTAACCGGCTGTCGGACGCGGATTTATGCGAGTTCCAGCGAATTACTGCAAAATGCGAAAAAGGGACTCGAACCCTCTTTCACGGCGATAACAGGGGTTCGAATCCCCTTGGGGACGCCATAATCTCAGCATTGAAACCGCTTCACAGCTCCCTTGGATTCCTGTAAACTTGAGAGCCGAGGTGAGCGATGGCAATTCCGAAGCGTGCGGCGTGGTGGCTGGCCTTCCTGCTCTTTCTGACGGCAGTCCCTTTGCTCGCGCACCATTCCTTCGGCGCGGAATACGACGCGGACAAGCCCATCACGCTAACCGGCGTGCTCACAAAAATCGAATGGACCAACCCGCACAGCCACTTCTTCATGGATGTAAAGGACGACAAAGGGAACGTCGCAAACTGGAAATTTGAGGGCTATCCGCCGGTTGTTCTTTACCGCACCGGTTGGAAGCGGGATGTCACCATGAAGCCGGGCGACACAATCACGGTCTTCGGTTGGCGCGCCAGAGACGGAACCAACTGGGCGCATTCGCGAGAAATCACTCTCCCCGATGGCAAGAAGCTGTTCTTTGGGCCGCCGTCCGGCACGGGAGACGGAGGAAACACTCCCGCGGTGAAAGTGCCCCAATGACGCCACGCTTCCTGCTGGCCGCCATCCTGCAAATTGCCGGGTTTTCGCCGTTCCTTGCAGCGCAAAGCGCGATCCCGCGCATGCCCGATGGTAAACCCAATCTCACCGGTGTATGGCAAGGTGGCAGCACGCGGCGCGGAGGTTGGGACGAGGCTAACTCCGGACTAGGCGTCGGCGGTACGGGGCGCGATCCCACGGCGCCGCCGAGTCCCGCCTCACAGCAAGTGGTGAACGCCCCCGCGCCCTACCAGCCGTGGGCGGCCAAGAAAGTTCTCGAATCCTTCAACAAGCGAGGCATCGACGATCCATCGGCCCTGTGCTTGCCGCCCGGCGTACCGCGTCTTACTATCACCGGTCTTTTTCCGCTGCAAATCGTCCAAACTCCAGAGCAGGTCATCATTCTCTACGAGTACATGAATGTCTTCCGCATCATCCCGCTGAATGCAAAACATTCCGACGATCTGGTTCCTACCTATATGGGAGATTCGGTGGCGCATTGGGAGGGAGACACGTTGGTGGTAGACGTGGTCAGCTTTAACGATAAGGGTTGGCTCACCGGTACCGGAACTTTTCACTCCGACCAACTGCACGTTACGGAGCGCTATACGAGGGTGGACAAGGATCAAATCAAGTACGACGTCACCATGGAGGACCCCAAGGTTTTGACCAATCCGTGGACCATCCATACCAGTCTCATGTTGCGCGAGGGAACTCGCGTGCAGGAGTACGTCTGCGCCGAGAATAATCTGGATCCAGAGCGCTATGAGAAGCTGCTGAAAGACGGTGTGAAGTTCACCCGGCAGTAGCATCGGCGGTCGCGGCCAGGCGCCTGTTGATCATAATTCCGGCCGCGATCAAACCGGCGGTCAGCACCGCGAATAGCAGCAGCCAGCCCCAATATTGCACCGGGTGCCGAAGCACCCGGATGAAGTGACGCCCGTAGAGATCCGCAACGATCGCGATGGCGGAATATCGAGCGGCGCGGCACACCGCGACAACGGGTAGATACTTGCCCACCCGGTAATCGGAAGCGCCTGCGGCGGCGAACACCAAACTTGTCGGGAATGGGAGTGGGATCGCCGTGGAGGCGATCAGCGTCCCGGTACCCGATTTCTGAAATAGCTTCAGGAACGTCGACACTTTCCCTTGTCCGAATTTACTGTTGAGATAAGTCGACCCCGCTTTGCGGGCGACTCGAAATGTGATGTAAGCGCCGATTACCGAGCCTGCGGTTGCAACGGCGGCATATTCGTACCAGGGATTGCGATGGGCGGCGGCCAAAATCGCGATCAGGATGTCAGGTCCGCCGAAGGTTGGCAGTGGCGTGCTGTCCAGGATCGCGAGAAAGAAAAGTCCCGCCGCACCCAGGTGGCGGAACATTGCGGTGACGCCGCGCGCACTCTTCGGCCGGGCAGTCTGGACGAGAAGGTTCAACTCAGGTCCACGTTACACGCTCAGCACCGGACAAGGCGACCGCTGAATGATGCCATGCGCGTGCGTGCGCAGGCGGCCCAGTGTCTCGTGCATGGGGCCGCGCCCCAGCACGATCAAATCCGCGCCTTCCTGCCGCGCTTCTTCGGTAATGGTTGTCACAATCTCACCCACTGCAATGCGCAGCGGCAGATCCATTCCCGCCGGCTTCAGGCCCGACTTCAGCATGCCCTCGATGCGGTTGCGCGCCTCGGTTCGCAGCTCCTCCTGGAGCGCCTGCTCGCTTTCCAGCGCCAGCCAATCGCTAATGGTCCGCACCACATGCAAAAACTGCAGGCTCGCGCCCACTTGCCGGCTGAACTCAAAAGCCCATTGTGCCAGCGCCAGGCTTCTATCGGCCCCATCCAAGGCACATAAAATCTTGCGCGGCGCCTCTTGCGCGTGCTGTTTCTGGGCGTGCGCCGCTGTCCACACCGGGCAGTGGACGTCGTGCAAAACCTTGGACGTTACCGAGCCCAGCAGTAGTCCGCGGAACAGGCCATGCCCATGGGTCGGTAGCATAACCAGATCTGCCCGGTTGTCGCGCGAAAACTCGGCGATCTTCACCGCCGGATCGCCCAGGGCCGTCAGCCGCGCGGGCGGCGACTCGAAGCCATCGATCGCCAGCTTGTCCAAGTGAGCTTGGAGCGCATTCTGCAGCGCCACTGGATCTGAGCCCACAGGTGGTGGAATCAGGCCTGGCGGCGTAACCCAGGCGGGGGGTACCACGCTCAGCACCGTTACCTGAGCGTGAAACTGGTTCGCCAGCGCTCGCACGTAAGGGATGGCGGCCATTCCGGCGGCCGAGAAATCGAGCGGGAACAGGATGTGCCTAATCTTCGATGTGTTGGTGGGCATAGGACTCCACAATCTTAACTGGATCTTCTCACTTGTGATAGTATGACTAGCCGCGATTCAAACAATCGCGGCCGCCCGCGTTCCACCGGGGCGGCACGAAAGGAGAGTCCTTTGTCTGGCCTTAAACAACCTCTACTCGGCATCCTCGCCACAACGCTTATTATGGTCATCTCGCTGGGCTTTATAGCGCTCTTCGACTTCCCCAGTTTTTCCGGATGGATCGCCACGTTTCTGCTTTGCCTCATTCCCATGGAGATCGTCATGGGTGTGACGTGGGGTATGAAGCAGCCCCGCTTCGCGGCAGAGCGTTCGCAGCCCGTTCGCGGAATTCTGTTCAGCTTGATCGCCCTGGTCGCCGGGGCCATCGTGGCGCTCGCGCATTGGACTGGTGTCGGCACCAGCGTCAACCCTCCCACTCCGATATTCACACAGTGCATGATCGCTTCGGTGGTGATTATGTTCTGGATGGCCATCATAATGGGCGGCTGGCCATTCACCGGCCTGATCAAGAATCCGATCGGGGTTGGAGTCGCGATGATGGTGGGCTGCTACGTCATCAATTACATTCTATTTCGCATCTTCTTTAACTATGACTTCCTGAAAGGCGCGCCAGTCTACGTGCCGGCGCAGGACCCGCATGGCCTCTTCAGTGGCTGGGCCTGTTGCGTGTTCTATGTAACAGCGATTACGCCTTTGTTCATGTTCCTTTGCTTTGACTTGTGGCCGTTCACAAAATTCCCCAGCCTGATGAAGCAACCAACGCTCGGCATCGTGTGGACCCTGGTGTCGCTCGTCATGGGCGGCGCCGCAATGTACATCGGCGTGAATGGGATGGGAATCGATCAGGTAGCTTTCATGGTCTCTGTTCCAATCCCCGTCATTTTCGGCGTTATTTTCGTATTGAATATGCTGCAAGGATCGCTGTTCGCGAAGTTCACCCAGCCGCTCAAGGGCGTGTTGAATCTCGGGTCAGCCATCATCCTCGGCAACCTGTTCGCCTTCATTTATCGATCGCTCGCCGGATCGGTGACTGGGAAGCTAAACGTAGGTCCGCCCTCGTATGAATCGGAGATCTGGCTTGCTTCCGCCCTGCTGTCGGTGACTTTCCCGTTCCTGGTGGCTTATGCCGATTTCTTTACCATGTGGCCTTTGCAGCGCGCCAAAGCCGAGCGGGTGATGGAAACCGCAGGTGGGCGCTGAGGCCCTTAATAGAAGTTGATATATTTGCTAGGATGCGTCTCGCAATTTTCGCGGCCTGCCTTGCTCCATCTGCGGCCTTGATGTTTGGTCAGGCGCCCGCGACAGCAACTCCGCCCGCCGGTGGACCATCGCCGGCCTACGCGAGAGCCGCGACGCTGCCTGCGCGCATCGAGAAGTTCTCCGTAACGCCTGAATCCATCCAGCCTGGCCAATCGGTTACCTTGCTGTGGGCTACTGAAAATCCGGTAAGCGTGAATATCGATCCGGCGATCGGAAAAGTGCGGCCGCGCGGGAACAAAATAGTTTCTCCCACTGCCACTACGACGTATACGTTGACCGTAAAAGGACCCAAAGATCAACTCGTCACTCAAACAGTCACGGTCACTGTCGCCGGAACTGTCGCGGCGAACGCGGCTCCGGCATCGGCTGCGTCCACGACCAGCGAAGCTCCGCGTATGCCGGATGGCAAGCCGAATTTGACCGGCGTCTACAATTTCGGCGGCGGTGGAACGCGCGGCGAACGTGAGCCCATTAGCGCCACCCTGAAACCAGGAGCAGAAAAATACAAGGTGGTCCGCGGACCAACCGATGCGGGCGTGTATGCCGATTGCATGCCCACCGGCGTGCCGCTCGCCTACTTTGTTCCCTATCAATGGGAGATTGTGCAAGGACTCGACAAGGTCGTGATTCTCTACGAATACCTGCACATGTTCCGAGTGGTATCGATCAACGGAACGCATCCAGCGGATCCCGACCCCACATGGATGGGTGATTCGGTCGGACATTGGGACGGCGATACACTGGTGATCGACAGCGTCGGCTTCAATGACCGCACCGAACTGCCCGGCGGCTTCCGCCACAGTGAAGCGCTGCATGTGGTGGAGCGCTTCCATCGCGCGGACCTAGATCATCTGCAATGGGAGGCGACCATCGAAGATCCCAACGTCTTCGCCAAGCCCTGGACGCTGACGCGCACCTTCCCACTCCGCACGGACCTGGATAAAGTGGACGAATACGTCTGCGAGAATAATAGAGATTACAAGAGTTTATTTGGTAAGTAGGGAGATCTTCTGATGACGTCGCGAAGAAGTTTTCTGTTTGCCGTGGGTCTCACGGGACTGAGTGTGCCGCTGGTGGCCCATCACGGCACCGGGATGTATGACATGTCGCATCCCAGCACCGTCACAGGCGTAGTGAAGCGCTTCGAGTGGACCAACCCGCACGCTTACATCTACCTGGAAGTGAAGGATGATAAGGGCAACGCCGTGGAATGGGCAGTGGAGATGATGGCGCTGAATCATCTGAAGTCCTATGGGTGGGCGCGGAACACGGTGCATCCTGGCGACGTGATTAGCTGTACCGGCGGAGTGGCCAAGAGCGGCGCGCCGGCCATGCTCAGCTCCATCATTAAGCTGGCGGATGGCCGCGAAATCAAGTCGTAATGCCGATTCGCGCCTTCCTCATCGTGGCGGCGTGTGTTCCTTTAGCGATCGCGCAGACCCCGCCTGCTCCGGCGCAATCGGCAGACCAGCCGCTTGGTCCTTCAGGCCGCATTCAAGCCCGTTTCGCTCCGCCGCCACGGATTAACAAGTTTGTTGCGGAACCAGATTCCATCCAACCCGGCCAATCGTTCCTCTTGGTTTGGGCCACCGAAAATCCCGCCGGCATCACTATTACGCCCGGCATCGGCACCGTAGCCGCTCGCGGAACGCGGAAGCTCACTCCTAAGGCCACCACAACGTACGCCATCACGGTGCATGGCGCGAAAGACACGTTGGTGACGAAAACCATCACGGTGACCGTTGCCGGTACAGTTCCAATTACTGCTGACGCCACCCCAGAGGTAAAGAAAGACGGCCCTCGCATGGCCGATGGCAAGCCCGATCTTTCCGGCGTCTACAACGGTGCGCCTCGTGCCACCGACGTCACGCCCGAGTTCAAGCCCGGCGCGGAAAAGTTTAAAGTGGTGCGCGGCCCCAAGGACGCCGGCTTATACGCCGACTGCATGCCCACCGGCGTCCCTCAGACCTACTTTGTCCCCTACCAGTGGCAAATCGTGCAAGGCCGCGACAAAGTGGTCATCCTTCACGAATATCTGCATCTTTTTCGCGTGATTCCAACGGATGGCTCTCCGCACTCGGCCGATCCCGATCCAACCTGGATGGGCGATTCCGTGGGTACTTGGGAAGGCGACACGCTGGTGGTGGATACCATCGGGTTCAACGACAAGACTGAGCTGCCCGGCGGTTTCCGCCACACCGAAGCGCTGCACGTTGTCGAGCGCTTCCACCGCATCGACTTCGATCATCTGCAGTGGGATGCCACCATCGAAGACCCGAGCGTTTTTACCAAGCCCTGGACTCTCAGCCGCACCTTCGCGCTCCGTGGGGATCTGGAAAAGGTGGACGAGTACGTCTGCGAGAACAATCGAGATTACAAGGATCTCTTCGGAAAGTGAGCGACTTCACGCAGGCTGTCTGAGGCGCTTCGCTCATGGGAGACAAAATTAGGCTCTTCACGTAGCGCTTTTTTGGTGTCTAAATTGCACCATTGGTCCTTCGTTAATCCAGGGAGGACACATGGGACAGATTGTTGCAGCCATGGCGACCATGCACGCGCCGCAGCTCTTTACGCGGCCGCCGGAAGAGGATCCGAAACAGCTGGACGCTGGAATCGCGGCCATGCGCCGGCTGGGGAAATTGCTGGACGAAACCAAGCCGGACGCGCTGATCGTCTTCGCCAGCGATCATATGGAGACGTTTTTCCTGAAGAGCGTCCCGACGTTTGCCATCATGTCGTGTGAGGACGCCACCGCGGCTTTCGCGGGACGGACCTATAACCCGCCCATTCATCAGGCACTCGCCGAAGCAGTGTTGGAACAATTGGTGGCACGCGATTTCGACATGGCTTATTCGCAGGAAGCGGACCTTGGCCACTCCTTCGCTGCGATCTTTGAATGGGTGCTCGAGAACCGCGCTATTCCCGTAGTGCCAATCTTCATCAACACTTACTTGCCGCCATTACCCAGCGCCCGGCGCTGTGCGGCGCTCGGAAAGGCCATCGCGGAGATTGTGGCGTCGCGGCCCGAGCGCGTGGCGGTGCTCGCCAGCGGCGGTATGTCGCATTATCCCGGTACCTGGAAGTATTACAAACCAGCCTATGATTTCGATCGCTGGTGCATCCATGAACTCGAGAACAGCCATAGCGAATCGTTTATCAACCTCAGCTCGGAGCAACTGGATGAAGTGGGGAACACCGAGATGCTGCCCTGGGCAGCGGTGCTCGGCGCCATCGGGCCGCAGCATACGGAACTGCTCTCCTACCAACCGACTACGCATCACGGCCACGCGGTGGCGGTCTTTCATCCCGGCGAGAAGCCGAATGCGGATCCGCCCCAACCATATACGTTCCACAATCACCCGTACCACTTCTACAATCACCCGCCATTGGCGGCGTACAAGCTGAACAAACTGCTCTACGACCTGCGCTTCAAGCCCAGTCTACGCGCGCGAGCCTTCTTCAGCGTGGCGCCCGTAGCCGCCGAATATGGTCTGAGCCCCGAACACACGGCAGCGCTCCAAGAAACGTTCCTTTTCCGGCACATCAACGGCGACAAACCGGGGCAGGACGCCGATCCGCTCGCCGCGGTGGGGGCGCATCCCATCGGCGCGCTGATGGCCGTCCACACGTTGCAGCAGGAGAAGCGGAAGCAGGCAGTTCTCCCGCCACGCGTCAAAGAGCCGGCACTGGCTTAGAGGCGTCACAATTTCGGCCTTTCGCGCCGGGCCTCCGGTTGAATATGCTATCCTTCCGCTCAGGCCTGAATGGCAATCCGCGAGGCACTGCTTCTCGAATTCGATCACGAAATGTCGAACACGCGGAAGATTCTTGAGTGCGTGCCTGACGATAAGCTCGCCTGGAAACCCCACGAAAAATCTTTCGCGCTCGGCAGGCTGGCGAACCATTTGTCCCAAATCGTAACTTGCAGCCGGCGCATTAGTCATGACGAAACTCCAAGCCAAGCCTGAACCGGTGGAAGTGGATCTCAGCAAGTCGGCGGTGGTTGTCGTCGACATGCAAAATGCGTTCGCCAGCAAAGGCGGCATGCTCGACATCGCGGGCGCCGATCTTTCGGGTGCTCCCGGCGTTGTCAGTGTGATCGGCCGGATTTTGTCAGCCGCTCGGCACGCCGCAATGCCCGTGGTCTATCTGCAGATGGGTTACAAGGCGGACTTGAGCGACAGCGGTGGTCCTGAATCGCCCAATTGGCACAAGGAACTCGGCATCCGGATGATGAATTGCCGTCCCGAGCTGAAAGGCAAGCTGGTCACCGAGGGAACCTGGGATTTTGCCATTGTCGATGAGTTGGTGCCGCAACCCGGCGACATTGTGATCGTCAAGACGCGCTACAGCGGCTTTTCGCGGACCGCTCTGGATGCCGAGCTGCAGGGTCGTGGCGTCCGGTATCTCTTCTTCACCGGCATTGCGACCAATGTCTGCGTGGAATCCACGCTGCGCGACGCGTTTTTCCTCGACTACTGGCCGATTCTGATCACGGATGCGAGCATGGCGGCCGGTCCGCCATCAGTGCAAGAGGCTACGCTCTTCAACATCGAATCCTATTTCGGCTGGACCATTCCCTCCGGCGAGTTTCTGGCCAAGGCCTCCCAGTAACTAAACTCTCGATATTCCCTCAGCGCCCGATAAGCATCCCAGGGTACTTATGAACTCGCAAATGACGGTTGGGAAAAAGCTGACGCTGATCGGCGCGCTGCTCATCGGGTTGACGGTGGTCTTGGGAATCGTCACGCTGATCGGGCTAAGAGGCTATGACAAAACGGTGCATTCGCTCGCGGAAAACGCATTGGCCGGTATTTCGGCGAGCGCCAAGGTAGAAGCCGCATTCCTCGAATTACGAGGCGACACGTGGAGGCACGTGGCTTCCTATGATCCCAAGGATACGGAGCACATGGCACAAGAGATCCAGCGCCTCAAAGGTGAAATCGCCTCGGAATTGAAGGATCTTCAAGGCAGCAGCGATTCGGACGAGGGGCGCGAGATGAGTCAAAAGATCGACCCGGCCCTGGCACGCTTCTACGAAGCTTGGGAGAAGGTGGCGGCGGTAAGTAGCGCCAAGAAGAACGAGGAAGCATACCGGCAGTTTGCCGGAGTCACTCCGATGTTCACGGAAGCCAAGAATGCCATCGACGCCGAGGCCGAATTCAACAGTCGCAATGGCGTGAAGTACACCGCCGAAGCCGCGGCAACGGGCGCGCGGATGAGGTGGCTCACATGGCTGGTTCTGCTGCTTTCCATCGGCGCCGGCAGCGGAATGCTTTTCCTGTTTGTGCGCAGCCTCAGCCGAATATTGCGCCAGACTGTGAGCGAATTGTTGGAAGGTGCGGGACAAGTTGCCAGCGCTTCGGCTCAAGTGGCCTCATCCAGCCAGGCACTAGCGCAGGGATCGTCCGAACAGGCGGCGTCACTGGAGGAGACTTCTGCATCGAGTGAACAGATCACGTCCATGACTCGCAAGAACGCGGAGAACTCCGCAACTGCGGCAACCTTGATGACCGATGTCGATCAGCGGGTCACCGAAGGCAACCAGACGCTCGAACAGATGGTGCAGTCCATGCAGCAGATCACCGGATCGAGCGATAAGATTTCGAAGATCATCAAGGTCATCGATGAGATCGCGTTCCAGACCAACATCCTGGCGCTGAACGCGGCGGTGGAAGCGGCGCGGGCCGGTGAAGCGGGCATGGGCTTCGCTGTAGTGGCCGACGAAGTGCGCAACCTGGCCCAGCGGTCCGCGCAGGCGGCCAAGGACACCTCCGCGCTAATTGAAGAATCCATCGCGAAATCCAACGAAGGCAGCGGCCGCCTGCAACGAGTGGCCGATGTGATCCGCGCCATCACCGATAGCACCGTGAAGGTGAAGACACTGGTGGATGAAGTGAACTTAGGCAGTCAAGAGCAGGCCCGCGGTATTGAGCAGATCTCAAAAGCCATCGCGCAGATGGATCAAGTGACGCAAGGCACCGCAGCCAGCGCCGAAGAGGGTGCATCGGCCAGTGAAGAGTTATCCGCGCAGGCCGAGGCCATGCAACACGCAGTAACCAAGCTCTCTCGGTTGGTAGACTCCGGCGATCATACATCCGTCAGAAGGCCATCCCCCGCTAAGCGGACGGCCTCGTCCGCCAAGCCGCTGCGACTGCCGCATAGCCCTGGCTTGCGCGCCTTAGGCGTAGCTGTATCCAAGCCAGTTGCATCCCAGCATGCTTCGCGCAAGCTGGTGGCTGCAGGCGAGACTCCCACCGACGCTCAATTCCTTGAGAGCTTTGAAGAAATGTAATTCGGCGTCCACGCCGTCACGGCCTTCAGCGTAACCCTGCAACGCCGATTTGCGCGCATGCGTTCCCTTTGTGTTACGCTGCACACAAACCATGCCTGATCTTTTCGTCAAGAAGCCCCTCGACATGATCCAGGAGGAGTGCGACGAACAGGGCGAGCATACGCTCAAACGCGCGCTGGGGCCCACCAATCTCATCGCGCTGGGCATTGGCGCCATCATCGGTACCGGCATTTTCGTCCTTACCGGATCGGTGGCGGCACAGAACTCCGGCCCGGCCATCGTGCTGTCCTTCACCTTTGCCGGAATCGCTTGTGCCTTCGCCGGCCTGTGTTATGCCGAATTCGCCTCCCTGATTCCCATCGCCGGATCGGCCTATACCTATGGCTACGCAACGCTGGGCGAAATCTTCGCTTGGATCATCGGGTGGGACTTGATCCTGGAATACGCGTTCGGCGCCGCAACGGTGGCCTCCGGCTGGTCAGCGAATATCGTGCAATTGTTAGCGCGCCTGGGTCTCGACCTGCCGCCGCAATGGATCGCTACGCCTGGAACGCAGCTCGCCTACTATCGGCACATGTGGCAACCCGTCGCTTCCCTGCCCGCGGGCGTCAACGCCGCAACGCTTCCGCACGCTACGGCAGTTTTTAACTTAATCGCGTTTCTGGCCATAGCCGTGGTCACCACAATACTGGTGATTGGCATCCAGGAATCGGCCACCATCAACACCGTAATCGTCTTCATCAAAGTGGGGACCGTTCTGGTGTTCATCGCGATTGCAGCCGCCTTCGTGTTGCAACATTTGTCCCAGGCCAAGGCCAATTGGACGCCGTTTATTCCGCCCAACACCGGTGTAACCGGCGAATATGGATGGTCTGGCGTGTTGCGCGGCGCGGGAAAAATCTTTTTCGCCTACATCGGATTCGATGCCGTTTCCACCGCGGCGCAGGAGGCGAAGAATCCACAGAAGGACATGCCCGTGGGAATTCTGGGATCGCTGACGCTGTGCACCATCCTCTACATCGTGACGGCGGGCCTGCTCACCGGAGTGATCAGCTATACACGATTGAATGTGGGCGCGCCCATCGCGCTCGGTATGGCCGAAACCGGCGTGCAGTGGGGCGAGTTTCTGGTCTTGATCGGAACCATCATGGGGCTGAGCACCGTGATGCTGGTGATGCTACTCGGACAATCGCGCGTGTTTTTTTCCATGTCGCGCGACGGTCTGCTGCCCCGCTGGGCGGGCGCCGTGCATCCGCGTTTTCGGACGCCCTGGATTTCCTCCATCGTGGTCGGAGTTTTCGTGGCCTTCCTTCCGGCCATGCTGCCCATCGGCATTTTGAACGAAATGACCAGCATCGGAACCCTGTTGGCGTTCGTGATCGTGTGCGCCGGCGTGTGGGTGCTGCGAGTGCGGCGCCCGGATTTGCCCCGGCCTTTCAAGACTCCGCTGGTACCTATGGTCCCGATACTCGGCATTGTCGCATCTCTGATTCTGATGGTCTTCCTTCCGCTGGCCACCTGGATCCGGCTGGTGATCTGGCTCATTATCGGAATGGCGATTTACCTGAGCTACGGCCGCAAGAACAGCCGCGTGCAGAACTATGTGGCGGTGCATGGTAAGCTTTCGCCAGCCAAGCGGTAGGGTCAATCCGGGAGGCCTACCCATTGCGTCCAGCTATGTCTCCGGCCAAACCGCTTACTTCTGGGTTGGGATATGCGCTTTGCGGAATCACGTTAGAATCGGAAACGTCTTGTGTCTCTTTGCCCGGGGCCCCGCAGGGGTAGGGTATGCCGACGTGAATTCCACTTCTGCGATCGGTGCAGTAACGCCCACGATCGCCGATGGGATCTTCTGAACGCATGGCCGATATCGAGATCACGCAGGCCGAAGCCGACGCCCTCATTGAAATGGAAAAGCGCTTTGTCGATGACAAAATTTGGACGTTCCCGGCTGCGGGCGAACGGATTGCGCTCGCCTTAACATCTGTCGATAATCGGGAAAACTTCATGCTCGACGTCACCCGAGCGGAAATCAAGCTGAGTAAGGCTACCTACCAGAACCGTGCTCGGCAAGCTATTGTGCTTATGCGGCTAGATATCGACGGCCCTCCCCACCGAAACCCGGACGGGACAGAAATCCCGTGTCCGCACTTGCACATCTATCGGGAAGGGTTTGGCGACAAGTGGGCGGTCCCGGCACCCCTCGATCGCTATACCAACACTCTCGACTTGTTTTTCACCTGTGAAAGTTTCATGCAGCATTGCAACATCGCTGGCCCGTCCAAGATGCAGAGAGGGCTGTTTTCATGAGTGTGCCCGAGATCGAAAAACTTCTGCATGATTACCGCGCTTGGCTTCGTGACAAGACTACTCTGCGCCAAGTAAATGGCGATTGGGTCGAGATCACGACACCTTACCTTGATCGGCACAATGACGCTCTGCAAATCTACGTCCGCACTGAAAACAGCGGTTACGTTCTTACGGACGATAGTTACACTATTCACGACTTAGAAGCTTCAGGGTGTGATCTCCACACAGAAAAGAGGCAAGACCTTCTGAAGATGACGCTGAACGGCTTCGGCGTGAAGCTCCAGAACGACGCTCTTGAGGTACACGCTACGGCCGAAACCTTTCCGCTGAGAAAGCACAGTCTGATTCAAGCCATGCTTGCAGTAAACGATCTCTTCTACCTAGCCAAGCCGGTTGTGAAGAGCCTATTTTTTGAAGACGTGGTTTCGTGGCTGGACGCCAACGAAATCCGATACACGCCAGAAGTGAAATTCACGGGCACTAGTGGCTACGATCATTTGTTCAATTTTGTTATTCCAAAATCTCGCAACGAGCCGGAACGTATCGTGCAAGCGCTCAGTCGCCCGACACGCGAAACGGCAGCGTTATTTATTCATTCATGGACGGACACCCGTCAAACGCGTCCTCCTGAGTCGAGGGCCTACGCAATGCTGAACGACGTTGATCAGCTGATTTCCGGCAACGTGATCGATGCGCTTCAGAATTATCAAATCCGCCCGGTCCCGTGGAGCGTCCGTGCTCAAGTTGTCACCGAACTTGCCGCTTGATGAGATACTCACGCCTACCCACCACCACTATTCCAGCGACACCGGCCGGTCGAAAACCACATCCAGCGTCGATCCCTGCCGCAGCTCCACCTCTTTGCCGCGCGTGAGTAGCACAGTAGCGAGCCCCACCGCCGATCCCACGCCCGCGCCGATTCCCGCGCCCTTCCAGCTTCGGTCGGCAATGCCCCCAATGCCAGCTCCACTGCCTGCCAGGATCGCGATGCGCTCGGCATCCTGACCTCGGCTGGGCCCTTGCTCGACAGTGTTCTCCGGGCCCACCACTTTCTGGCCGGTCTCGCCCGCCTCCACCGCGCTTAAATGGGGCGCGAATTTATAAACCTTGCCGCTCCCGAGTGTTAGCGTCTCCAGCCGAATCGCGAGTTGCGCCCTTCCTTTGACGTGTCCGCTACGCTTCGATTCAGTAACCACGCCTTGCACGTAGCTCCCGGCGGGAACGGCGATTTGGCCACCCACGGCGATGGGCACGGCCGTCCGCAAGTACACAAAATCGCCCTCCTGAGCGGTGCGGGTGTTCACGGAGTTTTCCATTCGTAGGAGCACGTGCGCACCGGGAGGGATCTCGGCCGCAGCGCCGATCGATACGAGCAACGCAAAAGATGAGAGCAAGTATTTCATGGATCAGGGCTCCTAATACGGAATAATACCGCCGATTGAGTACTACTGAGTTGTTTCCCTGATCCGTCCTGCGGTGTTCCCCTCGGGTCTATAAGGCTTTTTCACCGATTTGCCGATAAGACTATGGGTGCATGGCGTGCGTCTGATCCCTCGCAATCTCGTCGGCTTCTTTGTCGAACAACGAGCAGGACAAATTCAAGATCCTGTTGCGCGCCTGCGCTATCTGCAAGTCAACATGGGATCCGTTACGGGTCGCCCGGTCCTCCACCCTCCCAAGGCCTCGCACGCCAGAAGGCTCGCGGTGTTGGGCTTGGCGCTGCTCCTGGGTTGCTTGCTCATACCGAAATACAAGGCCTCCTCCGGCAGCAAGGCTCCCCATACGCCTCAGGCCACCGCGCATTTCACACCCGGCGAGAGCATCGCAAACAGGGAGGGTATTGGAATCGTGGTGCCCGACGTGGTCCCCAACGTCTGGCTCGTGGACCAAACCCACGAGTTCGAAACCTACAGCAACGGATTGCGGATTGACGATCGTTACGTGAAGCCCAACCAGAAGCGCATCTTTTACCCGGTTTACCAGCGCGGAGCTATCGATGCGACGCAACCCGTGTGGCGTTCGGAGCCGGCCGGCATCGTATATCACACCACCGAAAGCGATCAGGCGCGTTTCACCCCGGACCAAAACGCCAGGCTGAAGCGCATCGGGAAGGCCGTAATCGGCGCCGTACAGCAGAATCACAGCTATCATTTTCTGATCGATCGTTTTGGCCAGGTGTTCCGCATCGTGCCGGAGGCCGACGTGGCCAATCACGCAGGCTACTCGGTTTGGGCGGAGGGCAACAACATCTTCGTGAACCTGAACAGCAGCTTCTTGGGAGTCGCCTTTGAGACCCAGACCCAGCTTGGCGACATGCCTTCGGCCAATCCCGCGCAAGTCCACGCGGCGCGCATCCTCACCGAGATGCTCCGTTCCAAGTACCACATTCCGCAATCGAACTGCGTAACCCACGCGCAGGTATCGGTGAATCCCGACAACATGTTGATGGGTTACCACACAGACTGGGCAGGCAATTTTCCATTTCACGATATCGGGTTAAGCGACAACTACGCCGTGCCCCCGCCCAGCATCTACGCTTTTGGTTTCGACTACGATCCTACGTTCGTGCACGCTACTGGAGTTCGCCTCTGGCAAGGTCTCGCTCTGGCCGAAGATCAGATGCAAACACAAGCCGCCGCGCGCGGCATCCCGGTTTCCCGCTACAGAGCCATTCTTCAAAAGAAATACAAGGAGGTATTGGCGGCGCTCAAGGCAGCGGCCACCGCCAGCGACAATCGTCATGAGACATAACGACAAAGTCAACAATTCCGCGGTGGGATTGGATGTCGGCACCAGCCGCATCTGCCTGGCGCAACGGGTGGGCGAAGAGTTTCAGTATGAGACGCAGTTGAACGCTTTCGTTACCATTCCATTTTCCAAGATGGCGGAGAGCGTACTTAAGAAGGAGAAGGTGCCGCATACCGTCTCCGGCGCCGATATTGTCGTGCACGGCAACGAGTCGGACCGTTTCGCCGACGTGCTCAATATTGAGACGCGGCGCACTATGGACAAAGGCGTGCTGAACCCGGCCGAGCCGGAGAGCCTGGGTATGCTGCGCAAGATCGTCGAATCGCTGGTGGATCCAGTGAAGGACCGGCAGAAGCTTTGCTTCACGGTTCCCGCCGCGCCCTTGGGCGCCGAGGACAACCTCACCTATCACGAAGCCACGCTGCGCCAGATTCTTACCGAGCTGGGCTACGAAGTGAAGAGCATCAATGAGGGCCTGGCGGTGATTTACTCCGAACTCGAAAGCTCCAATTACACCGGGATCGGGATCAGCTGCGGGGGCGGCCTGTGCAACGTGTGCGTGGCCTATCTATCGGTTCCCGTGTTCAGCTTCTCCATTCCCAAGGCCGGCGACTACATCGATAGCAGCGCGGCCGCCATCACCGGCGAGCGCGCCAACCGCGTTCGCATCGTCAAAGAGGACTCCTTCCATTTCAACGGCTTCTTCGCCGATAAACTGCAGCAGGTGCTGGGCGTGTACTACGACGAAATGATCCAGTCGCTGGTTCAGGGCATGAAGCACGCCTTTTCCAACTCGCGCAATCTTCCGAAGTCCGGCCGGCCGCTGCCCATCGTGCTCAGCGGCGGAACGGCGATGCCAGAGGGTTTCCGCGATCGTTTCGAGAAAGCGTTGATCGAAAGTGAGCTGCCCATCGCCGCCAATGAGATCCGCATTGCAGCCGATCCGTTGCATGCCTCAGCGAAAGGCGCGTTAGTCGCGGCACTGGCCGACGCGTAGGCCTGGTTAGGTAGATTAGACCGGCTGGGCGACGGTTCCAGGTTCCAATATCTGGCTCGCCCAGCTGGCCGACGCGCAATATACCTCGGTGAGACTGGCGACGGGCACCTTGAGTTGCCGGGCGATCTGTTCCACGCGCGGCCAATCGGCGGCTTCGTAGGCCCGTGCCAGTTGGTACACACCCGCTAGCGAACCGCTCTCCGGCGCTTGACCGTTCAGTACGGCAGCGATCTCGGGCGCCAGGCACATTGCCGATAGGGTCTCTTCGAGCGGACGGTCCATCAAAGCATCCAGCAGCGAAAACAGGCCGGTGAGGAACGCGGATTGCTCCAGGCCCCTCTCTGCCAACCGGGCCACCGATTCGCAGAATCGTGCGCGTACCAGCGAGTGCCGGATCAGTTCGCTCGGCTTATCTTCGGCCGTGCGGGCCAGGGTTGCCAGCGCAATCCATTTGCGCAGTTCGGTCTCGCCAAAAAACAGCAGCGCCTGGCGAATGGACCGGATACTGCTGGTGAGCGCGAACAATGGCGAGTTTACATAGCGCAGCAATTGATAAGACAGGGAGACGTCTTCCAGGATCAGGTTTTCCAGGCGCTCGAAATCCAGTTCCGGGCGTTGGGCTTCCTGTAGCAACCGCAGGCAGTGGAGCTTGGCGGCCGGAATCTGCCGGCCCTGCACGATCACCGGGCGCGCGAAGAAATAGCCCTGAAAATAGTCGTAACCGGATTGCCGGGCCCACTCGAATTCTTCGTGGGTCTCCACCTTCTCGGCCAGGATTCGCAGCCCTCGCGCTTTGCAGGAACGCACCAGCAGCTTTTGCTCCGGACGAGGGATGCTTTGGATCTCGATCTTGACCAAGTCTGCGACATCCAACAGGTTTTGCCAACCCGGGCGGAACATAAAGTCGTCCAGAGCGAGCTGATAGCCTTGTTTGCGCAGCTTGCGGCAGGCCTCCAGCACCTCGGCGTCCGGCTCCACGCTTTCCAGCAGCTCGATCACGGTGCTGGCGCATGGAAGCGACGCATACCAGCCCTGCAGAAGGGGCCCGCGGCCGAAGTTAACAAAGGCCTTCTTGGTTCCAACCAGGTTCTCGAGCCCGATTATTAGCAAGCTATTAGCCAACACTTGCTTGGTAGCGAGGCCTGCTTCGGTGCCGTCGAACTCATTTCGTCCGGCATCGGAGCGAAACAGCAGCTCATAGCCGTACACGCGACGGTCGCGGTCGAAGATGGCCTGTCGGGCGACAAGGACATCCATACTCCAGCTATCGGCAGGATTCTGTAATACTCTAGGTTTTCAAAGCGTTACCCTGAGTTTCCACCGCCCGCATTTCGCCATAGGTGAAAAACAAGGTCTCCCAGGCGAACAGAAGCACGATGAGCACCTGCTCCAAAATGCGCGATAGAGCTGGTCGATGAAACGATAGGCTCCCTACGTAAAGCAGAAGAAGGATCAAGAACACCGTTTTGGCTGCCTTGTCGGCGCACTTGAGAATGCTCGTGTGAGGCTTACCAACCTCGATCCCGATGGCTAATAAGGTCATCCCTGCAAAGAAAAGAACCCGTGTCGATGGTCCGGGCCACCCTAAGCCGAAGCAGTCGGCCGCCAAGCGGACCAGCGAAATCGCGAGTCCTATTTGCGCGACGATCTTCAACTCGCGGCGATGAGCGATGAAGGAAGAATCGAAGCGTGAAGCCGGGCGTTCCTGCACTTCATCGGGTGCATGGACGTCCAGCTTGAAGAAGTCCCTTGCGGCTAAAGTGAGGCCGACGCTAACGACCAAAACCGCTAGCAATTCGCATCGCAGTGCTTAGAACGGTACGTCGTCGTCCGTGATCCCTTGATCCATCGGCTCGGCTGCCGCAGCCGGGCGCGGTGCACTGCGCGGCATCGACACCGGAGCGCGTCCGGAATCCTCGCCGCCCTCCCCGCCGCGTCCACCCAGCAGGATCACATCTTCGGCTACCACTTCAGTCATGTATTGCTTCTTGCCGTCTTTGTCGTCATAGCTGCGCGTCTGCAGCCGGCCTTCGACGAATACCTGTTTGCCCTTGGTCAGGTAGTTGGCCAGATTCTCCTGGCGCCACAAAACAATGTTGGCCCAGTCGGTCTCTTCTTTCCATTCACCGCTCTGCTGATCTTTCCAGCGGCGATTTGTAGCCACCGAAAACTTGGTGACAGCCACGCCCGCCGGAGTGAACTTCGTCTCGGCGTCTCGGCCGAGATGACCGATCAAAATTACTTTGTTAACGCTGCGCGATGCCATAATTCATGCACTGTACCATACAAATTCCTGTCTCAGGTCTTGTTCCTACCGCGTCTCACGGTTTGTGTTGAATCTTGCGTTGGTTGATCTCCTGAGAAGTAGGACGACGCCCGATTACTTCTCAGTGAGCGGCTGATGCTAAGTCATTTTTTTTGCTTGCAGCCGCCGGGTCTGGATGTACAATAGGGAACAATCCAGACGGCGCAGTTCACGGCGTGCGCCGCGAAGTAAGGAAATGAGTGAGTGAAGAGGGTATGCAGAGACCCTGTTTGTTCGTTCAACTCGACGGTCGGTTGTTCCTGACCATTCTTATGTTGAGTACTGCGCAGCTTCCTGCCCAGATCCTGATCCACGGTTCCGGGCCGCACCAGCGCGCCAACATCTTCAATACCGATCTAGCGGTGCTGGAAGGCGGTGAACAGCGCAAGGATTTGCCTTGTACCGTTACTCCCAGTAAACCTACGCTCGGATTCGATCTCAAGTTTCACGCCGGTTATCAGGTCACCGTACCGTTGAGGGAATTAGCGGGCACGGAGAACTCGCTCAACATCGTGTTTCGCGTCACGCCGGATGGCCATCGTGATGAGCCGGTGTATTTCACCCAGCATGTGCGCGTTCCTCCCATTGAGGACGACGCCAAGGGCGACGCCTACCTGCAAGGTGCGTTCGATATCGGCGAAGGCTCTTATCATATCGATTGGCTGATGCGCGACCGCACGGAGCGAGTTTGTTCTTTCGACTGGGAATCTGAAGCTACGCTGGGATCCAAGGATCGGCCGATGAGCTTGGCCATTGCGCCCGAAGTTGTCCAGCGCGCTGGCGGTGAAGAGTTCAAAGAGGAGCCGCCCGTCCAGCGTGCCTCACCTGACCCGGCGCTCCATGTCGATCCGCCGCTGAACATCAAGGTGCTAGTGAATTTCGCTCCGCAGAATTCCTTGTCGGCTGCCCTCCAGCCGCTCGATACCACTGCGCTCGTTTCGATCCTCAGGACCATCTCACGCGACCCCCGTATTGGGAAATTTTCGATTGTTGCCTTTAACATGCAGGAACAAAAGGTCCTTTATCGCCAGGATGGCGCCAGCCGGATCGATTTCCCGGCTTTGGGAACGGCGCTCAACACCCTGAATCTGGGTACGGTGGACCTGAAACGCCTAAGCGATAAACACGGCGATACCGACTTCCTGACTACCTTAGTACGCAAGGAGATGGCGGCAGGCCCCCGGGATCATCCCGATGCTCTGGTTTTTGCCGGTCCCAAGATCCTGCTGGACGCCAATCCTCCTGAAGAAGCCCTGAAGGACGCCGCGGACGTCACTTTCCCCGTGTTTTACATGAATTACAATCTGAATCCACAGGCGGTTCCCTGGAAGGATGCCATTAGCCACACCGTCCACTTTTTCCGCGGTTACGAGTACACCATCTCCCGCCCGCGGGATTTGTGGTTTGCTGTCTCAGAAATGGTCTCGAAGATCGTAAAATCAAGGAACGGAAGGACGGCTGCGTCCATCTCAACCCAGTAGGGGTCCATGCGTACAACTTTCTTGGCTGTTTTCCTGGGAGTATTCTCACTCCTCGCAAGTCAGGCGTCTGCTCAAGGCTTGCTCTATGGCCAGCAGCACGCCAAGCATTACACCAATAGTTTGGCGCCGTATGTTGTATCACCCCAGGAAATCGTCGATCGCATGCTAGAGCTGGCCGACCTGAAACCCGGCGAGAAACTCTACGACCTGGGCAGCGGCGACGGGCGCATCCTGATCACGGCCGTAGTCCGGTTCAAGGCCAAAGCCGTCGGCGTTGAGATTTCCGACGACTTGGTCAATAGCACTAACGCCCGTATCCGCCGGCTCGGCCTAGATAATGAAGCACAAGTGATCCACGGCAACTTCCTGGATGTCGACCTGAGCCCCGCCGACGTGGTGACGCTGTACTTGGCCACCGACGCCAATGAGATGCTACGCCCCAATCTGGAGAAGTACCTGAAGAACGGCTCGCGCGTAGTCTCTCACGATTACTCGGTTCCGGGCTGGAAGCCGAAGTTGGTGGACAAAGATCCCAACATTCATGGGCACCTCATTTATCTTTATGAGATGCCGCCCAAAAAGAAGTAGCCGCCAGTTACCCTGTTCTTTGTGTCCCTCTTCGACGTGGTCGGCGTCGGCCTCAATGCCACCGACACCCTGATCCTGCTCCCTCACTTTCCTTCTTATGGTGGGAAAGTACCCTTCGAGCGAGAAGTTCTGAGTCCTGGCGGACAAGTGGCGAGCGCGATGGTCACCTGCGCCAAGCTGGGTCTGCGCGCAAAATATATCGGCACGCTGGGTGACGACGAGCGCGGCGTTGTTCAGCTGGAAAGCCTCCGCGCGAGTGGCGTCAACCTGGACGACATCGAGATCCGGGCGAACTGTCCGAACCAAAGCGCATACATTCTTATAGACAAGACCTCTGGCGAGCGTACCGTGCTCTGGAATCGTAACGAATGCCTGCGCATCGATCCGGCCAACATCACGGCCGGGAAGATCACCTGCGCAAAGCTGTTGCACATCGACGGGCACGATACCCCCGCCGTTTCCCGTGCAGCCGAAATCGCCCGCCGGCATCAAATCCCCGTGAGCGTGGATGTGGATACCATCTATCCCGGATTCGATCGCGTGCTTCCTAATGTAGATTATCTCGTCGCCAGTTCGGAGTTCCCCTCGCGCTGGACCCATGAGTCCGATCCATTCCGGGCGCTTACCCTGATTCAGGATGAATACAGAATGCGCGTCGCTGCTATGACGCTGGGCGCCGACGGTTCGCTCGCCCGCGTGGAGGGCCGCTTCCTCTATTCGCCCGGCTTCGTAGTGGATGCGATCGATACCACCGGCGCAGGCGACGTGTTTCATGGCGCGTTCTGTTATTCTGTGATCGAGAGCATGCCGGTTCGCGAAGCGCTCGAATTCTCCAATGCCATGGCAGCCTTGAATTGTACCGCTTTGGGCGCGCGCGGGCACATCGCCAGCCTTCCAGAGGCGCAAGCGTTCATGCGCAGCACGGAGCGAAGATCGAAGCGGGAGTTCGAGCCCCGCGGCTGACCTTGCATGATCCCTCTCCGCTCCTCCGAGCCGCACTATACGCGACCATCCGTCACTCTGGCTATCATTGCCGTGAACGTAGCGGTGTTTCTCTACGAGCTCAGCATGCCGAACTATGCGCTGAACCGTTTCATCATGCTGCACGGCATCGTGCCGGATCGCTTGCATTACTCCTCCATCCTCACTTCGATGTTCATCCACGGCGGATTCCTCCACATCGCGGGCAACATGTGGTTCCTGTGGATTTTCGGCCGAGGCGTGGAAGATCTGATTGGGCATACAAAATATCTGTTCCTGTACTTTGCGTGCGGATTCGCCGCGGCGTTCCTGCATATCCTGGTGAACTCCAACTCCACCGTGCCCACCGTCGGCGCGAGCGGCGCTATCGCCGGAGTGATGGGCGCCTATTTAATCAAGTTTCCGCGCGCGCATATCCGCACGCTGGTGTTCATCATCGTTTTTATCACCACCGTGGACATCCCGGCGGCTTTCCTGCTCCTCTACTGGTTCGCGATTCAATTCTTCAGCGGCGTGGGCTCGGTCGGTTATTCCACGACATCGAACGGCGACGTGGCTTGGTTCGCGCACGTGGGCGGATTTGTAGCCGGCATGTTGCTGGTCATGTTGATGCCCACCCAACAGCGCGCGCGTCCTTGGCGGTACTGACGGATGTGGCAAGAAATTGATACGGGATCGGCGGCCATCGAAAAACCGCTCGACATTCTCGCCATCGCCGCCCACCCCGATGATGTGGAGCAAACATGCGGCGGCACGCTGATCCGTATGGCCGAGCAAGGTTATCGCACCGGCGTGCTCGATCTCACCGCGGGTGATATGGGCAGCCGGGGAACGCCCGAAATTCGTCTCAAGGAATCGGAATCGGCCGCTGGCGCGATGCGCCTGGCTTGGCGCGGCAATCTGCGCCTTCCCGATGCGCGCCTGGAGAACACCGTCAGCGTGCGTATGAGCCTGGCGGTCGAGGTTCGCAATCTGCGGCCGCGCGTGGTGATCCTGCCTTATTGGGAAGCGCGCCATCCCGATCATTATCGTGCCTCCGAGATCGCCTTCGAAGCGTGTTTTCTCGCTGGCCTGAAGAAGCTGAGCGAAGAGTCCGAGCCGCATCGCCCGCACAAGATCCTGTATTCATCGCTCTACGCCAACGTGACGCCGTCGTTCGTGGTGGATATTTCCGATCAGTTCGAGCGCCGCATGTCCGCGCTGTTCTGTTACGAATCGCAATATGGCCAGTCGACCGATGCGTCCGAGCTTTTCCCCGATCAGAAGGAGATCCGCGATCGGCTGAGCGCCATCGCACGCTTCTACGGCAATCTGATTGGCGTGAAATACGGCGAGCCGTTCGTGATCAAAGAGACCATGCGGGTGGACGACATCACAGCCATGGGCGTCCGCAGCCTCTGATCGCTATAACGGCAGATTGCTGTGCTTCTTGCGCGGCATCGTATCCACCTTGTTTTGGAGCATCCGCAGCGCGCGGATCACTTTTGGCCGCGTTTCATGCGGCTCAATCACGTCGTCGATGAAGCCGCGCTCGGCGGCGACAAACGGGCTCGCAAAACGGTCGCGAAATTCTTCGATCTTTTCTTTGCGCAGCGCTTCGGGATCGGCGGCGGCCGTCAGTTCGCGCCGGTAGACGATATTGACGGCGCCTTCAGGACCCATCACCGCGATCTCAGCCGTCGGATATGCGAAGTTCACATCCGTTCGCAGGTGCTTCGATCCCATCACGCAATACGCGCCGCCGTACGCCTTGCGCGTAATCACGGTGATCTTCGGAACCGTCGCCTCCGCGTACGCATACAGCAGTTTCGCGCCATGCCGGATGATGCCGCCGAACTCCTGCTCCGTTCCGGGCAGAAATCCGGGAACGTCTTCGAACGTCAGGATCGGAATATTGAACGCATCGCAGAACCGTACGAATCGAGCGCCTTTTACAGAGGAATTGATGTCCAGGCACCCGGCCAGAAACGCCGGCTGATTGGCCACGATCCCCACGCTTTTGCCATCCATGCGCGCGAAGCCGATCACGATGTTCTTGGCCCAGTGTTCGTGAATCTCGAAGAACTCGCCCGAATCCACCACGCGATGGATGATGTCCTTGATGTCGTAAGGGAGCTGCGGATCGGTGGGCACCAGTGAATCGAGCGCAGGGTCGGCGCGATCGACCGGGTCGTTGGATGAGCGGCTCGCTGCCCCATCCAGATTGTTGCTTGGAATGTAGGAGACCAACTCGCGAATCATCCGCAAACATTCCGCATCATCATGCGCCAGAAAATGCGCCACGCCGCTGACGCTGTTATGGGTCTCGGCGCCCCCCAACTTTTCCTTGGACACATCTTCATGGGTTACGGTCTTGATCACCTCCGGACCCGTGATGAACATGTGGCTGGTGCCCTCCACCATAAAGATGAAGTCGGTGAGAGCCGGCGAATAGACCGCGCCGCCCGCGCACGGCCCCATGATGGCCGAGATTTGCGGAATCACGCCGCTCGCAAGTGTGTTGCGCAGGAAAATATCGGCATAGCCGGCCAGCGACGCCACGCCTTCCTGGATGCGTGCGCCGCCGGAATCGTTCAGCCCAATGACCGGCGCTCCGGTCTTCAGCGCCAGGTCCATAATCTTGCAGATCTTCAGCGCGTTGGCTTCCGAAAGCGATCCGCCCAGCACGGTGAAATCTTGAGCGAAAACGTAGACCAGACGCCCATGAACATGCCCGTAGCCGGTGACAAAGCCGTCGCCATCCACCACCTGCTGATCCATGCCGAAGTCCGTGGTGCGATGCCGGACCAGCTTGTCCATCTCCTCGAACGTGTCCGCATCCAGCAGCAGGTCGATGCGCTCGCGCGCCGAAAGCTTGCCTTCTTTGTGCTGCCGCACCATGCGCTCTTCGCCGCCGCCAGCCTCGGCATTGGCGTGACGGCGTCGCACTTCGGCGAATCGGTCGGTTGACATACGAGATTACAGTAGCAGGTGTGGAAACACGGAAGGTCGTACCGAAACCCGCGGAAACGTTTGGGTATCTAATAAACAGGAGTCAAAATTTCATGCTCGTGGCGCGGCTTACCCTGTTGTTCTGTTTGTCGTCCGCACTGAGCTTCGCGGGAAGCTGGTCCGGAGTCTTGGTTGATTCCAAATGCTACGACAGTGAAGAGCGCAACGTGAACCCGACCGATACAATGACTGCTGTCGATCGGGACAAGAACTTGGAAATTCGCTATTGCTCTCCCAAGGAAAAGACGAAGTCATTCGCGCTTGTGCAATCGGATGGGCTGAACTTCAAGTTAGATTCTGCGGGGAATACCAAAGCGGCAGAACTTGTGCGGACAACGGGTAAACGACCACATTTTGCCGTGGCGGTAACGGGGGAGATGGGACGAAACACGATCCACGTGGATTCGATTTCGATGGCGAGATAGCCACCGAGCGTTCAGGCGTTACCCGCGCTCAAGATCGCGATACATCCCACAAAGCAGACCCACGCTCCGATTCAGATTCCTCGAATCAACCACATTGTCCGAATCTCGAATGGGCTCTCGGGTATTGGGCGCCACAAATTTCGGCTGGATACATCGGTATTGAAGGATTCTTCACCAGGCTTGCCGTCGGCGCCATACGACAAAATCTCGGGCCTGGGAGCGGCAGACGATCGCAAATACAAGAAGCGTCTTCCCCACGAATCGAGAGGCAGCGTCTCTAGGTAAGGGCCGTCCAGCCATATACTCCCTCGTCCAGGACAAGGCCTCGAAGCTCTATCGGGTAGTCGCCACAATCGGCCCGATAACGCTCAAGTACCGCGGCGACTCTTCGCACTTGGACATTCAACGCACGGAGCACTCGCACGTCAAGAATGACGCGCAAGCGCACCGAAACGCCGAAGCTAGACGTAGTGCGACTTGGAGACTCCCGTTAATGTAGAATGGCAGTATCCGATGGCTCCACCCATAGTTCCATACCATGAATAGCCGCTTAACTATTGATAAGGCTGGGCGGGTTGTAATTCCCAAGCCGCTGCGCGAGCAATTGCATCTGGAGCCTGGCGACGCCTTGGAGATGGAAACGGCCGGCGAACAAATCACCCTCCGCCCGGTTCGCGGCAGCGCTCCGCTCAGAAAAGAACATGGCGTCTGGGTATTTCACGCCGGGCAGCCTCTGCCGGCATCCGCGACCGACGAGGTACTCCGAGAGATCCGCGACGAGCGCGACGCGAGTAACCTTGGAAAGGGCTAGTGAAAGGGAAAGGGCTAGTGAAAGCCTTTTTCGATACCTCTGTCTTAGTGCCTGTGTTCTACGGCGAACACGTTCATCACCGTGCAAGTCTCGATTTGTTCATCCGGTTCGAGAAGTCGGGGGGCTGTTGTGGAGCGCATAGTCTGGCCGAGGTGTATTCGACCTTGACCCGAATGCCGGGCCGGCATCGCATCAGCGGCGAGCAGGCGATGCTCTTCATCGGCAGTATCCGTGAGCGGCTCACGCTTGTCGCTCTCACCGGCCAAGAGTATGCCGATGCGTTGGAAGCATCAGCATCGAGGGGCATCGTGGGAAGAAGCATCTACGATGCCATACTGGCTCATTGCGCCATCAAAGCGAAAGCCGAAACTATCTACACCTGGAATGAGAGGCATTACGCCCAATGCAGTGCGGACATCACGGGACGCTTGAGAACGCCGCTGAACGCGCATTGAGAACCAGCGCCGGTTTATTCCGCGTAGTATCCGCTGCGTGAATGCAACTCAGCGCCCGGGTACCGCTTGCGCGCGGCGTCGTCCAGCGTCACCGTGATGTGGCGGAACGTCCCCGGTGAAGCGTCGGGCGCGTGATAGGCCAGCATGTAGCGGCTGCGGATCCGTTCGATCATGTCCTTGAACGAATCGCCCGCGTTCTCCGCCTTCACCCACTCGCCCCCGGTCTTTTCGGCCAGATCGTAGACGTTGGCGGGCGTGAAGTCGGGATTCGACGGCTTGCCAGGCCCCAGAGCCAGCGGCCGGATGGCACGGCCCGTGATGATCGCGTTCATTACCGTGTCCGATTTATTCAACTCGCGAATCACCTGGCCATCGGTCAGCCGGTAGCTGGTGCTCAAATTATCGGTGAGGATCAGAATCGCACGGCGGCCGCCTGGTCCCGCGTGCTTCTCCATATAATGTGCCGCGTCCACGACTGCGGAATTGATCATCGTGCTCGATCCCACGTCCCAGTTCTTCACCGCACTACCGATGTTGCGAGCGGTCTCGGCCAGATTGTCGCTGAAGCCTTGCGCCACGGCCGTGTTCTTGGCGAAAACCATCAACGCAACCCGATCGCCCGGCCGCAAATGTTCCAGCGCCTCGCGCGCTTCCATCGAAATCTGGTCGATGTACTTCTGCATGCTTCCGCTGACGTCCAGCAGCAGGATCAGTGTGACCGGCTCGTCACCGTGCGCAAAAGAGACAATCGATTGTGGCTGGCCTTCGTCGGTGACCGCGAAGTCGCTCTGGGTAAGATCCTTCACCAGCTTGTCGCCCTCGGTCACCTGGACGTCCACGCGCACGTCCGACACGCCAGTTTTGAAGGTGGGAGTGGCCTCTACGGTCTCCTCGGCGGCTGGGGGTGCGTCTTTGGCATTGATCTGCGCCGCATCCTGAGCCCGGAGAGGCGCTAGCATGAGAAGCGTCGAGATGAAAAACATCATTATCGGCACTGCCGGCCACATCGACCACGGCAAGACCGCTTTAGTGAGGGCTCTCACGGGTATCGATACCGATCGGCTTAAGGAAGAAAAGCAGCGGGGCATATCTATTGACCTCGGCTTTGCACACCTACAGCTCTCCCCAAACGTGCGCGTCGGTTTAGTAGACGTACCGGGCCACGAAAGGTTCATTAAAAACATGCTGGCTGGTGTCAGCGGCATTGATCTTGTTCTCTTTGTTATAGCGTCAGACGAGTCCATAAAGCCACAAACGCGGGAACATTTTGATATCTGTATGTTGTTAGGGTTACGGAAGGGCATAGTGGTCCTTACCAAGGCGGATCTGGCCAAAGGCGATCTTCTGGATTTGGCCCGGCTGGAGGCCGGCGAATTTGTGCGCGGCTCGTTTCTCGAAGACGCGCCTATTGTAGCCGTGAGCGCGACCACGGGCGCCGGCCTGGAAGAGCTGCGCGCCGAGCTCGCAAAAATGGCGGAAGCGGTTCCCGAAAAAGACGCTTCGCAGTATTTCCGATTGCCGATCGACCGTGCGTTCGCCATGCGTGGATTTGGCACGGTGGTCACTGGCACGCTGGTTTCGGGCTCCGTCCGGCTTGATCAGGAAGTAGAACTGCACCCTTCGGGTAAGCGCGTCCGGGTTCGCGGCATCCAGGTGCACGGCGCCGATGTGAACGAAGCCTCCGCTGGACAACGAACCGCATTGAACATTGCGGGGGTGAACTGTTCCGGACTTGCCCGAGGCATGGTGCTGGCTGAAGCTGGCCGGTTTCACGCTACAACTTATATCGACTGCGCGTTTGATTTGCTCCAATCGGCGAAGCCCTTGAAACATCGTGCGCCGGTCCATTTCCACGCTGGCGCCGCCGAAGTGGTGGCGGAGATTAGCAGACTCAAGGGCGCCGATCCGATTGCTCCTGGATCGCGCGAATACGTGCGCCTGGTGCTGAGCGAACCCCTTCTTTTGCTGCCGGGCGACCGTTTCATCGTACGCATGTTCTCGCCCGTGGTCACCATCGGCGGCGGAGTGGTGCTGGACACTGCCGCACCGCGCCGGGCTCAGAGTTCCGATCGAACGCATCGCTTGCGAATCCTTCAAATGGCGCCGCTTCCCGAACGCATCGCATTGCTGGCTCGCGAATCGAGCTTCGGAATCGGAATGGCCGAGTTGGTAGCTCGCACCGGCTTGCTCGAATCCGAAATCCGAAAAGCTGCTGCGGGTGTCATCGTCGTCGATTCCCCGCAATTCTGGGTGCTCGATCCCGCATTTGTAGCGGCCAAGTTGGAAGCGTTGCAGGAGCACTTGAAGCTGTTCCATCGGCAGAATCCCCTGCTGGCTGGAGCCTCCAAAGAGGAGCTGCGGAGCCGGTTCCTGGCGGGCGCACCGCTCTGGTTATTGGATGCGCTCCTGGGCCGTTCCAAGACATTGAAAGCCGATGGTGAGACTATCCGCCTGTCGTCTCATAGAGTTGCGCTGAAAAGCGATGAAGAGGAGGCCACCGCCAAAATCGAGAATGCCTTCCTCTCAGCTGGCCTCGCAGCGCCTGCTGTGGCCGAAGTGCTGGCAAAATCGGGTCTGGATCCCACTCGCGCCCGCACGCTCCTGCAATTGATGCTGCGCGATAAACGGTTGGTGCGGGTGAGCGATGAACTCGTGTTTCATACGTCCGCCATGCGATCGCTCTACACGCTGCTGGCGAAGAAAAAGGGCGTGTGCTTCGCAGTGCCGGACTTCAAAGACTGGACCGGCATTTCACGAAAGTATGCAATTCCTCTGCTCGAATACTTGGATCGCGAACGGATCACACGGCGCGAAGGGAATTCGCGAATAGTGTTATAAACCGTCTTGACAGTAGGCGAAGAAAAGGAGGATATTGTGCAGGGCGCACGATGTTGTTCGAAGACGATTCTCCCTCGAAATTGACTGGCATCGCGCGCCTGGCCGCTTCCAGCGACTTGCTGGAAGCCAAACGCCAGGTGGAATACCTGGAACTCGAAACGCGGCGCTTCATCGGACGCGGATCGGGCCGGATGCGATCCATTTGGACCATCAATCCGTATCGCGGCTGCGAATATGGCTGCAAATATTGTTATGCCCGCTACGCTCACGAGTTCATGGAGCTGCACGATCCGGAGCTGTTCGAGCGCAAGATCTTCGCCAAACAATTTCAAGTCCTGGCGTTTCGGGCCGAAGTTCGCCGCCTGAACCTGGGGGACACCGTATGGATGGGGACAGCGACCGATCCTTACCAGCCAGCCGAACGACGCTTTGAGATCACTCGCCAAATCCTGGAGGTATTTGCGGACGGGCACGGACTCGACATCGGTGTCACAACCAAGTCCGATTTCGTAGCGCGCGACGCCATGCTCATGGCCCGCATCGCCCGAAGCAACAAGATTCGCGTGCATCTCACCATTACGACGCTCGACGAGCAATTGGCCCGGCTGGTTGAGCCCCGGGCGCCGCGTCCAGCCCTGCGTTTGGCGGCCGTTAAGAAATTGACCGAAGCCGGAGTGCCCGTCAGCGTTCTGGCGCATCCTGTGATGCCGCTGATCAACGACAGTGAGGAGAGCCTGGATGGGGTGTGCGCGGCGGCCGCCCGGAATGGAGCATCGTCCTTCAGCGCCGCGCCGTTGTTCCTGAAGTCCTGCGCTGCACAGGTTTTCCTGCCGTTTCTCGAGGAGCACTTTCCGCACTTGGTCCGCCGCTATCGCGAGCGTTTCGAAAGGTCCGCGTATCTCAAGGGTCACTATCCTGAAACAATCGCCGAGCGCGTGGAGCGAATCCGAGTGCGCCATAAGCTGGCTGCGCGCAGGGAGCCCGAATGGCCCGAGCCGTTTCCCGGCGACCAGCTGGATTTGTTCCCCTCGCTCCCAAAAGGTCCCGCCGTCGCCGGCTCACCGCGCGTTTCTACTTTACAACGCAAAGTGACCCGTTTATAATCCTCTTATGGCTACCGTCCGGAGCATTCGCGCCACCCGCGCTGAACCGGTTTCGTTGCACACGCACGCGATGGACAATCTGCGTCTCATTCGCGAGACCATGGAGCGCGCGGGCTCTTTTACCGCCGTTCCCGGATGGGGAGGTGTCGCGATTGGGGCGAGCGCGCTGGCTGCGGCTGTTATCGCCAGCCGGCAACCGACACTCGAACGCTGGCTCGTGACTTGGCTTATCGAGGCAGTCTTCGCGATGGTGCTTGCGGTCCTCGCCATCAAGCGGAAGGCGAATGCCGCGAAGGGTCCGTTGCTCTCGGCGCCCGCACGGCGCTTCGTCCTGAGCTTCGCGCCGCCATTGTTCGTGGGAGGGCTGCTCACGGCAGTCTTATACCGGGCCGGCTTACCCGCCGCTATTCCGGGCGCGTGGCTGCTGCTCTATGGAACCGGAGTGGTCACGGGCGGCGCATTCTCGGTACGCGTGATTCCGGTTATGGGGCTGTGCTTCATGTTGCTCGGCTCGGTGGCGTTATTCTGCCCGTTCGCCTGGGGCACCCCGTTTCTCGCCGCGGGATTTGGCGGGCTGCACGTTGCGTTCGGAATCGTCATTGCCAGGAGGTACGGTGGCTAGACAAAACACTGCTCGAAAAGATACGGATAAGTCCACAGGCGTGCGCGCAGTGGCGGGAAAGGCTCTGGCGGGCAAAGCTTTGGCTGGGTTAGATCGCTTGATCTATGAGCCGATTCGGCTGCGCATCGTGAGCGCTCTGGCGGTGAATCCGTCGCTGACCTTTAACGAACTGAAGAAGCTTCTCGAAACCACCGATGGAAACTTAAGCGTCCACGCGCGCAAGCTGGAGGATGCCGATTACATCGTCTGTACCAAGTCGTTTGAAGGCCGCATGCCGAAGACACAATACCGTCTGACTGAAACCGGCCGCCGGGCTCTTGAGAAATATCTGAATCACATGGAAGCGCTGATCCAAGCCATCCGGGAGCGATAGCCCCTTTTTTTGAAGGTATTCTTTATGCTAAAAAGCACTTCGGATTGTTTGCACGCTGCAATCATTATGGACGGGAATGGCCGCTGGGCCTCTACGCGAGGGTTACCGCGGGTAGCCGGGCACCGTTCGGGCGCCGAGGCCTTGCGCCGGACGGTGGAGGCCGCGCCCGATCTCGGCATCGGAATGCTGACGGTATACGCGTTTTCGTCCGACAATTGGCGCCGGCCGCAGCCCGAAGTTTCCGCCCTGATGAAGATGTTCCACACCTATCTGCGCCGCGAGCAGGCCAAGTGCGTGGATAAGGGCGTGCGTGTGTCGGTGGTCGGCCGGCGGGATCGTCTGCCTCGGTTGCTGCTGCCCGTGATTGACGAATGCGAAAGCGCTACTTTCGAAGGCAAAAAGCTGCACTTGAGGCTCGCAATCGACTATTCTTCGCGCGACGCGATCCTGGCCGCAGCTCGCGCACTAGAAGGCGAAGCCACGCGGGAGGCACTTTCCGACGCGCTCGGCGCACAGGACGTCGATGTGCTGATCCGCACCGGCGGCGAACAGCGCCTCAGTGATTTTCTACTTTGGGAATGCGCTTACGCCGAGTTGGTCTTCACTCCGGTGATGTGGCCTGACTTCGCCGCTTCCGATCTGGCCGCTGCCATGGCCGAGTTCCGTTCCCGCGAGCGCCGTTTCGGAGCGCTCCCGCGCGCAGCCCTAGCCTAGTTTAGCCAGGATGAGGCTGAACATTCGGTCGCAATTGGGAGCAGCCTTTCGAACTTTTGGCGGATCAATAAGCTCGAGGAGCTTCACGCCGTGATTGACCTTGTAATACTCGCCTCCACTCACTTTTTTCAACCTTTCCATCACATCGAGCTTCGGAATCTCTTCCACCTTCGGATTCCAGCCTAGAGCGCTTTCGTTAAACCGCGTTTTGTAGAGCACCCTCAGTGCATCGACATCCGCAAGAAACCAGGCTTCCATGATCTGAACCATCCAAAAGACGGAGTCCGGATCGCAACCCTCTAGGCGCTTCTTGCGGATCTCGGCTTCATCGGTATCCTCATGGTCGAGAATCAGCACGTTCCACGCGTTGGAATGAGTTTCAAGCGCGATGCGAAAAGCCTGCACCGGTCTTCCGTACGTCGCCACGGGTGGCGCAAAGCGCCAACCTTGCCTGCTTGCGCTATCTGCTATTTCCGAAAGGAACCGCCTCATTCCCGGTCGCAGGCGATCATCTCCTTCGAAGTAGATCCGAAGTTCGTTCACCAGCGCGTGCCGCCTATCTCTCCCATGCGCCAGAGCCGGCCAAGACTGTACTGCTCGAGCCACAAGGAAAGCTGTTGCTTGTCCAAGCGGCGGAACTGCGTGCTATTTTCCGCGTCTCGCTCGGTAATCAGGACGTCTTCCGGACGTTCGGACAGCGCGTCGATTAATGCTTCCGAGTGCGTTGTGACGATGAGCTGCGTCCGTTCCGACGCGTCGACCAGAGCTTCGGCAACGATCTGAATGGCTTCGGGATGCAGTCCTACTTCCGGTTCCTCAATGCAAATCAGAGGAGGAAGCTCTCGTTCAAGCAGTACTGCTAGAAGACATAGGAATTTCAGAGTGCCGTCGGATAGCCGCCACGACACCAATGGTTCCAGCAACCCGCTCTCTTCAACATAGGTTTTAGCGATTGAGCCGTCGAGTCGCACTTTGACATCGTTGAATCGATCACAGAAGCGGCGTAGATAAGCTCGCACCCGGTCGTGAAGGCTCTTGAAGTCCATCTCAAGCAGCAGCAGCGGAAGGTTACCGCCGCCGTCGTGCAAGAACTCCTTGCGCATCGCTGTCGAGGCGCCCAACCTAGTGGGCTGTCCGCTCTGAATCTTTAGCATGCTGAGACGCGGTGACGATAATCGGTGTACTTCCATTGGAAAGGTTTTGCGGTTTTTCCATAGAGCCGGATATAGCGCATGATCTTGCG
>JBEKRO010000014.1:0-87423 GCA_049518655.1 Bryobacteraceae bacterium
CTGACGCATGGCACGCACACCATCAAGTGGGGCGGCCGGTTGAGGCAATCCTTCAACAACGACTATTCCAATACCAATTTCAACGGCACCTTTATGTTTCTTGGGGGCCAAGGCGAGGCGCTGAACTCTAGCGGGCAACCGATCCCGGGGACTTCCGTCGCGCTCACCGCGTTGCAAGTCTACCAACAGACACTCCTGCTCCAGCAGGAGGACTACACTGCCGCCCAAATTCGTGCCGCTGGAGGTGGCGCGTCTTTTTTCTCATTGAACGCCGGAAATCCACTGACGCGTGTGGCGCAGTTCGATCTGGGAGTATACGCCAATGACGATTGGCGAGTAAGACCGAACTTCACACTGAGCTACGGTTTTCGTTATGAAACGCAAACCAACATTCATGATTACGGCGATTGGTCGCCGCGTCTCGGGATTGCCTGGGGTATTGATGGCGGCGCGAACAAAGCGGCGAAAACTGTTTTGCGAGCCGGCTTTGGAATTTTTTACGATCGCGTCGCCGACACCGAAACGCTGGATGCGATCCGCTACAACGGTGTGACGCAACTGTCCTATCTGATTTCCAATCCCGACTTTTTTCCGTCCGTGCCGTCGCTCAGTTCACTCGCAGGTTCAGCCCAGCCCCAGACAACTCAACTACTCGCCCCCGATCTGAAGGCGCCGCGCACCTATCAAGCCAATGTCGGAGTGGATCGGCAAATCAACCGTTCCTTCCGTCTGAGCGCCAATTACATCAACAGTCGCGGGGTTCATTTGCTGCAGCAGACCGACGCGAACGCACCATACCCGGGAACTGAGATTTATCCCTACGGCGACGAGACCGTGCGACTGTTGACCGAGTCCGTCGGGTATAGCCGAACCAGCCAGCTCTTCATCAACCCGACGGTGAATTACAAGAAGCTTTTCCTGTTTGGTTTCTATGCGCTTTCTTATGGCGAGGACAACAACGAAGGGCTGCCTGCGGACCCCTACAATCTCCGAGCCGAATGGGGGCCTTCATCCTACGGTGATGTTCGTCATCGCGCCGTACTGGGTACGGGCATTCCGCTTCCCTGGAAGATCAGCGCGAGTCCCTTTTTCACAGCCAGCAGTGGAACGCCCTACGATATTACGACCGGTTTGCCCGATCCGGATGGCGATGGCGGCGCAGTGCAGCGTCCCGCGCTCTTGAATAAGTCGGCGTCGGCTTGCACGGGTAACTATCTAAAGTACGAGCCCGGCTACGGTTGCTTCAACTTAAACCCCGCTCCCGGAACAGCGACCATCCAGCGCAATTCCGGACGCGGTCCAGCGGCGGTGACGCTGAACTTTCGGATTTCGCGCACCTGGGGATTTGGCAGCCTCGGCGAGTCTGGGCCAGCGGATAAGAATGCTCCGCCTCCAGGGATGGGCGGTGTACGTGGAGGCCCGGGCCCCGGCGGCCCTCCCGGTGGTGGGCCAGGTGGCGGTGGGCCACCGCCCGGGGGCGGCCCGCCTGCCGGGATCTTCGGCTCGTCAACACCCAAACGATACAACCTGACGCTGACGGCTATGGCGACGAACCTACTGAACCATCCGAATTTTGCCAGTCCCAATGGCGACTTGTCCTCGCCATTTTTCGGGCAATCGCTCAGCCTTCAGGGTGGCTTCGGACCTGAAGGTAGTACGACGACCTACGATCGCAAGATTAGTCTTCAACTGCGTTTAACGTTTTAGATCACCTGAAAGTCATCGGATTCAACCTTCATGAAACGGTATACTCACCTAACTGATCAATCCGCACTACCAGCGGCAATCCAAGGAGGCCGTGGCCTCTTTTTGGTCCCCCGAGAGAATAGAGGAAAACGGCCCGCGGCTTTCATCCAATGGAATGCCAGTAACATTTGGATGGACATCTATTGCGAATGCGGACAGACCACGCACATTGAGGGGGACTTTTGTTATCGCATCAAGTGTGCTAACTGCGGCCGCGTATACTCATGCGATCCCCACATTCGCTTGCGCCCTCTCAAGACCGAGCCTCGCGATACTTTGACCACGTGCCGCGATTGATCGAGTTTAGTTACGGGGAATTAATGCGCGAGATTAAAGTCGGTCGCTTACAGTTCCAGTCGCCCCTTGTACACCATATCCTTCAAGAGAAATTTGGCCTTGATACGAAGTGGCCCAATGGCGCTCACGAACGTCACGTCCTTATCGGACGACGCAATTGGGCGTGTCCCTCTCGGGAACGCGAACAGGATGCCCTCTTGGTCAGCGGTGCTAACCATCTCAACCCTATCCGGAAATATCGGATCCTGGCCTTTGCGCTGCAGCGAGGTTTTATCCTTCAACCGGGCCGTGAGTGTTTCCGAATCCGATATTCCTCCCGAACCACGGGATCTGCCGCCCGGCATCGCGCCGTTCATTGGCAGTCCGCTGACGAAAATCTCATAGTATTCCGCGACGCGTTCCGGCGAACTCTTGGAGGCAAGTCGTATTGGAAGCGCGGAGTCCCAGCGCACGACGATCATCAGCTCCGGAATCGAGTCGGGACCGCCGCCAAATCCACCACCCGGAGGGCCGCCCCCCGGAGGGCCGCCACCAGGGGGACCACCTCCGCCTGGTGGGCCACCGATTCCACCGCCTGGAGGACCGCCCCCTGGGGCACTGCCAGGAGGGCCTCCGTTCAAGTCGCCGAAATCGACTGGCACCTGTTTCGCCCAAGGCGACTTCGTAAGAATCTGATGGATATCTTTCTCCGACCAATCCTCCGGCTGCTTGGAGCTCCAGGAATCTCCTGGCGTAAACGCGGAAGCGCACAATCCGAGAATCGCGGCCGGGCTGATGGCAAGCAGAATGCGTCGCGTGATCATAAGGCGCTGCAAGAATCCTTGTTCAAGAGACGCTCCGCACGGGTGTTGCGGCACGTCAATAGACCACCATTTTGTGAATAATTGTGACCCTCTGTTCCATCCAGGCTTCACTAACCCGCGCAGGAAAGGCCAGACTAAATCTATGGCTTCTCCTCACATTCTTCCTTGGCGCGGGAATTGTACTGGCAGCTATCCATGATGCGTCGAACTTTGGCGTTGTTCGACATCAACTCAATAGTCTCTGCGCATCGGCCGACGCAGCCTATTGGCGCGGGGGACCCCAGCGCCTATCGCTGCTGCTGCTGTGGATCGATCAAGGATTAGGAATACAGCCGCATTTGCTCGATCTCAGGGGGCGTGATCTGGCAGACGGCTTTGATCGGTCTGCCTGGCTCACCACAACCAGCCAGCGACGCTTCCCTTTCCCTCCTCGCGGCCCGATCGTCGTCCGCAAATTCGCATCGACCGTCTGTGTGTTGAATCCCCCGTCAGATCCAGCCCCATTGCCAATCCAGCCATCGCTGTGGGTGGTGCCCTTCTTGTTTCTCCTGTGCTGCACTGTATCGTTTTACATTACACTGCGGCTTCGCCGGATCGAAGCGGCCGTAAATCACTTCGGATCCGGACAACTCGGCGCGAGAGCGGCCACCGAATCCGACGACCCGATCGGGCGTCTGGCGAAATCGTTCAACCATACGGCTGATCGCATCGAATCCCTCGTGAAGGCTCATCAGCAGCTGTGTGCAGATATCGCTCACGAACTGCGCTCACCATTGGCACGCCTGCTACTAGCAATACGGCTTGGCCGACATGACGCCCCGGGGGCACTCGATCGAATCGAAGCCGAGGCTTACCGCATCAACGATTTGCTCGATGAACTGCTGGATGTGGTGCGGGCCGAAATTGATCCTGCAACGATGTCTACCGATACGATCGACTTGGAGTCGATCCTGACGGAAATTGCCGATCGGTGCGACATCGAAGCCCAGAACCGAAACTGTGAACTCACCGTCCGGCTATTTGAGCCGGGCAGCCTGGCGTGTGATTCCGAGTTGCTGCGCAGGGCGGTGGAGAACGTGCTTCGCAATGCCCTTCAGCACAGTCCTCCTGGATCGGTTGTTGAACTTTCGGCCAGCGGCGACGCTGATCACGTCTTCATCCGCATCCGGGATTACGGGAAGGGGGTTCCCGAGTCGGCCCTGCGAGAAATCTTCCGCGCCTTCTACCGGGTCGAACCGAGCGGCGAACGAAGCTGTGAGGGGACTGGTCTCGGATTAGCGATCGCCCAGCGGGCGATTGCAGTCCATCGGGGGACGATTTCGGCGGAGAACGCCAAGCCAGGTCTTCTCGTAGAAATTGGACTTCCTCGAAGTCAGCAAGGTTAAATCTGCAATGGTTCGCCAGCTGTCATCTCAAACGAAATTGCTGATCGTGGACGACGACGCGGAACTGTGCGCCATGCTTAAACAGTTCTTTGGGGAGGCGGGATTTGTCGTCGACTCTGAGTTGAATGGGGACCGCGGCGCGGCTCGTGCGGAGACGGGCGGTTATGATCTGATGATTCTCGACGTGACCCTTCCAGGCTTAAACGGGTTGGGAGTGCTTCGCAGAATTCGGCGCGAGTCTTCGTTACCTGTTCTCATGCTGACCGCCAAAGCAGAGCGGAGCGATCGAATCGCCGGTTTGGATCTGGGAGCAGACGACTATCTCTCCAAGCCGTTCTTTCCCGACGAGCTCCTGGCTCGAGTTCGGGCGATACTGCGGCGGTCGGCGGGCGCTTCCAGCAACGCCACGGAAGCCCTTCAAATAGGAGACCTCCGTTTGTTTCCTGGAGATCGCTCCGCTCATTTTCGAGGGCAACCGCTGGGTCTTACCGCGATGGAATACGAAATTCTCCAGCAACTTATGCGGTGCTGCGGACAAGTTGTCTCTCGTGATTCTCTAAGCCTGCATCTTTACGATCGCCTTCCAACGCCTTTTGATCGCTCGGTGGACCAACATGTCAGCAGGCTTCGGCAGAAATTGGGGCTCGGTCGGAACATGATTTTGAGCGTCCGCGGCGTTGGCTATCAGCTGAGGTGTCCAGAGCCTTCCGGGGAAAGATGACGTTCGCAACTCAAAACACAAAGGATAATCCTACCTCGAGCTGGCGCGTCCGGGAGAGCGTCGATTGGGACTCAAATATGGGTCCAGACCACAGTATGTAGCGGACTTCTGGCATGACCTTCAGATTTAGTTCGTCTACGAAACGAAACCCCAAACCCACTACAGCCCCTTCCACTATAGAATGGTTGGCCTTAGTGGGGATCTCGTTGTAAGCGGTGCTGTTGTCCGAGTCGAGCGTGTCGTCTCCGCTTCGGACAGTCGTGAGTTGGCGAACAATCGCGCCTGCTTCCACAAATCCGTGTGAAAGAATCGGATTGAAAGAAAAGTTTATTTTTGGGCCCGTCGAAGAACTCGACGAGGACGTGGTAGTTGGATGCGGAGAATTTTGATAACGTACCAGCAACGGAAAATCCCAATAGCCCGTCCTGGTGTGCTCGGTGTAGGTAACGTTCAAGGTGCCGTCGGTGGGCGTGCCAGTGTACACCTGCGTCACCTTTGAGTAGTGCAAATGCCCGAAGAACGCTTCTGCCCGGATTACAATATGACTCGTTAAGGTCATATCGACCACCGGCCCAATGCCCCACCTGCCTGAGGCAGATGTGGTGTCATAAGCATGGCTGATATCGGTCTTGCTGTCTCCCACCTCGATACCTTTGCCGTCAAACGGCTGTGCAGACCACCACCGCACTTGGGCTCCATAGGAGAACCGCCTGGCCCGCGGCTTGGTCTCGGTCTCGGGAGCCTGCGAACCGCTGGATGATGTTCCAGATGGCGTCTTGGTCTCTGAATCTTGAGCGGGCTGCTGCGCTGCCGGCGTCTGTCCACACAGAGCGGCAGCGTTTGCTACCAGAACAAACCCGAGGAGCGTCGCGCTCGATCGAATCTTCATGCATCGATACATTGAGGTCTATGCTTTCGTGTCTGGGAAAAGTCGTGTTCAGAATTGAAACCGTGCCGCCAGTTCAATGGAACGCGGTCCGCCAGATTGGTAGAGAGAACCGCCGCCAACCGCACCACCCACGGTTCGAGTGGCCAGGCCAAACTCGGGACTCGAAAGGTTCGAGGTTTGCATCGAAGACGGATTGGCGAAGTTAGGGTGGTTGAAAACGTTATATGCCTGGGCCGAGATGTTCAGCTTCCATTTTTCGGACAGCGTAATCTGCCGTCGCAGCGATAGATCGGCCTGACTGAAATTGAAGCCGCGTAGCGAATTTCGTCCCAAGTCTCCCTGTGCGTACTGGTTACTCGGAGCCGCAAACGCGGCGGGGTTGAGTTTCTCACCTCCCGGCGCGTTCGGGTCGCTGATCCAAATCGGTGCTCCTGTATAGTCGGGCCTCACCTGAGCAAAGAGGCCTGCCCTTTGGTTAGCGCTTGCAGAGCTGGCGCTAGTTTCTGTAGTGATTGACTGTACGTCGAAGGGCAGGCTGGTGTGGAACTGTCCGATCCAGTCCACATACCAGTTCCCAAGCAGCGGCTTTAACAGATGCGAGTCTGGGCTGGGCAGACGGTAAGATCCTGACCAGTTCAAACTATGGCGGATGTCAAAATCAGAGTTGCCCCGCTGGCCGCTTCCAAGGAAGGAAGCGAAGCCGCCCCCAATATCATTGGATGCGCTATCGATGGAGTGGGCCCAGGTGTAGCTGAACTGGGTCTGGAGACTCCGGGTCAAACGGCGGCGGAATTGAGCTTGCAGGCTGTTGTAGTTGGATGTGGCCCCGTTGCTCGCCAAAATGAGAATGCTATAGGCGTCTCCGAACGACGGCTGGGTCTGCGTTTGCAGCAGCCGCGTGCCCATGCTTCCCGCGTATCCCAGGCTTAGCGTCTGGTTCTCGCCGAAGCTGCGTTCCAAGGTTGCGTTATATTGCGTCACAAGAGGCGACTGGAGATTGTTCTCCGCTGCCGTGATCTGCCCGTAGGGCCGCGTCGGCGGCATCGGCGGAGCGCTCATGTCCGCCACCGACAGGGGGAAATCGGCTAATGAGATGGTTCGGACGTTCGAGTACGGCGCTCCGTTAAATGCACTTGCGGTCACGCCATAACCCACGTCGTAGAAAAGCCCTACCCCCATGCGCAGGATGAGTTGCTTTCCGGGTGTGTTGTCCAATAGATAAGCAAGGCCGAATCTCGGCGCGACGTTGTGCCAAACGGTTGAATAGAGTGGTGTGTTCTGAGTGACGCCGGCGATGTAGTCATCAGATAGCGCCAGTGGCGTTGGACCTTGCCGGACATGCGGTGGAGGGTTGATATCCCACCTCAACCCATAAGTGAGCGTGGTCCGGTCAGTCGCCCGCCAAGTGTCCTGCGCGTAGGTCGAGAAGTTGGCGTAAATGGGATAAACAGCCGGGAGGCTCGATGTTATCTGGACGTTGGTCGCTTCGCCGCTAGTGAGCGCCCCAGCACCTCCGCCGATTCCGTTGAACGTTGCGTTTAGTGAATAAGGATTGCGGAAGTAGGTCGGCGTGATGAGCCGGAAGTCCACCCCGAGCTTTAGGGTGTGCGAGGAAACTGCCTTGGCCAAGCTATCCACGATGTTCAGCTGGACCTGCTGGTTCTTATTGCGACCGCCAAAAGAATAGCCGCCGATACCCAGCAACATAAGGTTGAACTGACCGGTACTGGAGGTCACGCCGCCGGGAAACACCGAGGAATCGGCGAGTGCCGTAGCGCCGCCATAATCATCCATCGTCGAAAAACTCAGGAAGTTCGATCGCGAGTAGTTGAACCGGAGATCGTTCACCCACTCGGATGCGCTGGTCCTGGTCAGACCCACTGTGGCCGTCTGCGAATTGGAATTCTGATGAGTCAGTGTGTTGGCGGTAGATATGAATCCTCCCCGCGTCAAGCTGGTCGTTGGCATGAGGCTATAGCGGACGAATAGCGTCATCGAACTGCTGATCGTATGGTCTATTCGAAGGCTCGCCGAATCCGACGCGGACGGGTTCGCAAGTAATGCGTGGTATTCGGCGGCACCATCGGTTTGCTCCGGGCCATCCGGGAGCGGAAATGCATTAAAAAAAGCCCGTATCGATGCTGGCGCGCTCTCACGGCTTCGCAGATCGGGTACGCTGCTAATCATCGTGGAGGGAGAGACCAGACTCAGGTGTTCATATACGACAAAAAAGAAGGTCCGGTTTTTGATGGCCGGTCCCCCCAGAGTTCCGCCAACCCGGTTCTGTTTTAATGCGGCCCGTCCATATCCAAAGCTGTTGGCGAACCAGTCATTCGCGTCAAGGTCTTGGTTCCGGAAATAGTAGTAGAGGGAGCCGTGAAAAACTCCTGTTCCTCCGCGGCTTGTCATGCTGATCTGAGCTCCCGGAGAACGTCCGAATTCCGGGGCGAACGACGACGTCTGGACACGCAGCTCCTGCATCGACTCCAGCGAGACGCTGGACGTAGCGCTGCCGCTGCCCGCACCCGGCGGTGGTCCGCCAAACCCGCCTCCAGGACCTCCTGGGCCCGGCCCACCCCCACCGCCGACGGATCCATTCAGGCTGACACCGTCCAACGTGTAGTAATTCGTGTTCGAACGCATTCCGTTGGCGTTGAAATCACCGCCCGGGCCGGCCCCGCTCGTGACACCCGGCGCCATCAGCACCAACGCATCGACGCTCCGTCCGTTCACGGGTAGATTTTCGAAGTAATTTTGATCCACGGAGATTCCCATGGACGCGTCGGTGGACACGCTTTCCGGCTGGGCAGTCACGGTGACCGACGTGGTCCCCGCAGATAGCTTTAGCTGCGCGGAAAGCCTTTGCTGATCCCGGACTGCCAGAGTAATAGTAGGAATTCGCAGATTGGCGAAGCCAGTTTTAGTGATCTCAAGCGAGTATTGGCCCGGTTGCAACGACGCAAAACTAGCGAAGCCCCGGGCATTGGTCTCCGCCTCAGATACGCGCTGCAGTGCGTTGTCAGTCAAAGCGACGTGGGCTTTGGGTACCACCGCGTCGCTGGGATCGGTCACCGTCACTGAAAGCGATGCAGTATACTCCTGGGCGAACGCGGCTGAAGCCACGAATAGCAAAACTGGAACACAACGCAAGACACACCCCCACGCAATAGGTCCCTGATGAGTTTTCAGGACTTGAAAGCTTTACTAATCGATTGCTAGAAGACGGCCTGAAGTGGCGCTGGGTATTCCCGCAATTTGTGAAGTCTTGTGACGAAGTCCATCGGGGCTCGCGCCTTGGCCCAGCGATGTTTAGTTCCCGACGGCCGTGTACAGAACCTGATTGCCAGGGCTGCCTCCCAGAGTGAACGTTATCGGAACGGTCCCCGCCTGCAATCCACTGGGAACCACAACGTTGAACTGATAGAGGCCTACCTCATCGAGCGCGAGTCCGGCGTAAGTGACCGTGGCTGGAATTTGGCTAAAAAGAATCTGCAGAGGTAGGTCGAGCGTATTCGCTTTCTGAACGACAGTTCCGGCGTTCACTCCCGGAGTTACATTCCCGAATCCGACTCCATAGAGTATGATCGTTTCGCCAGGATTGGCCGGGCGCGAGGTCACACCGGAGACGGCGTTCGGCGGCAAGACATAGGTGGTGCCGTCCGCGAACAAAGCCCCTACGTATTGCATCCCGCCAATCTGGAACACTGACGGAGCAAAGAGTCCTGGCTCGGTTGAATTGACCTCAGTCGTATAGGACGCACTGGTTCCCGCCGCCGTTGTTACGGTAATGCTTTGGGCCCCCGCGGAAACGCCGGAGGGAACCTGCACATTCACCTGGGTAGGACTGATATAAGAGACAAAGGCGGAATGACCTTCGATGGCAACGGTGGTTTCACTCAAATCGACGGGAGCCTGATTGCCAGTAAAATCCGAACTCGCCCAGGAACGCGTGGTCGAGGCGAGATTAGCCCCGTAAATCTCGACCCACGATCCGGGTGCAACCGACGTGAATGCTCCAAAGGCCGACGCGCTCGCCGCGGACCCGATCACGGGTGGCGGCCCTGGATCGCCCGGCGGGAGAACCATCATCACTTGGCTCACTTGGTCAACGGAGACATACACTCGGCCCTTGGAATCTGTAGTCACGCCATCGCAGCCATACATGGGTCCGTTAACATAGCTGACCATTCCGGAGTTGCTTTGGCTCTGATATCCGCCAACTACGTAGATGTTGCCATCCGTCTTAATAACGCTGAGGCGGGAGGTTTCCGTTAGGTAGATCTGATCGTTGACATCGATCGTCATTCCATAAACGGTCCCCAGGCTGACCGAGATTGCGGGCCTGCCGGAGATGTTGGAATAACTAAAGCCAAAGTAGGCGCCCGCAATGGTCTGGATAATGCCGGTCGGCGAAACCTGTCGAATGGCGCCGTTGGCGCGGTCCGCGATATAGAGATTTCCTTTCGAGTCAAAGGCGAGATCGCCAGGACTATTCAAGAGAGCGCTGCTGGCTGCACCGCCGTCTCCCCCGAAGCCGGCCGTGCCTGTTCCGGCAATTACCGTGGTGGTTCGGGCGTTAAAGTCAACACGAAACACCTGATTCAAGCTGGCGTCGGAAAACAGCAGCCGACCCGCGGGATCAATCGCGATACCTGTAGCATCGTTAAGGCTGGATACTTGATCGCCAACTTGGACTGAGCTGACTTCAGCCTGGATCATTCCCTGCGAATCGATGAGGCGGATCTCGCTGCGCTGCGTCAAGTAGACGTTGCCCTTCGAATCACACACCATGCGCCGGGGCTGGTCCAGTTGCGCCAAAATTGCGGGGCCTCCATCGCCGCCCGAATAGCCCATTGGATACTCCTCGCCAGCAAAGGCCGCGAGTTGGTTCGGGCTGCTGAACGCCAAAATGCGGCCCGCGTCCGCGTCCATGACCAGCAGTGATCCATCCTGCCGGTAGCATAGTCCGGACGGGCGCAGCACTGGCGCAGAGGAAGCGGAACTATAAGATGCTAGTTGGGGCCAGATACCGGCAAAAGCGGTAACGGCATTGCCTTGGACCTGCAGGACGCGAAACGCAGTGTTGTCGGCAACCAATACAGTGGATCCTGAGATCAGAATGTCACCGGGTTGATTGAGCGGGTATTGCAATGTCGGCGACGAACCGGCAGCCCCGGGATTCCCGCTGCCGACGACGGTTGAAAGTCCCTGCGAACCGACGTTCATACGAACAACGCGCCCGATTCCAGGGGATGAGATCAGGATCGTATTCGTGCTGCCGTCGTAGGCGAGCCCGTTCAGAGTTCCTAAAGAAGAGCTATTCCAGCCGGACGATACGGACGCGCAGGTGCTGTTCCCAGCCACTGTATCGATGTCGCCATCACTAATGTCGATTTCACGAACCCTGCAATTCCCGGAATCGGCAATATAGATGTTACCGTCGCTATCTACCGTAACTCCGTGCGGAGAGCTTAGATAGGCGCTCGTAGCTGAATAGGTGTCGCCGCTGAACCCTGGGGAGCCTGTGCCCGCAATGATGCGTACGATTCCATCCGAGTCAACTCTCCAAACGACGTTTTGGCTCACATCACTGAAGATCAACTGGCCGGAGGCGTCTTTAATCATTCCCCCGATGATGCCAATCGTTGTTTCAAGAGGCGGATAAGTCCCGCTGATGGTTCCTCCGCCGGGAAATCCCACGCTCGATCCGGAGCACCGTCCGGTGCCTACCAGATCCTGAATGGTCCCGTTTGTTAACACCTTCCGAATCCTGCAAGCCCCGGTATCCGTGAAAATCAGGCCTCCATCACCGTCCACGAGCAAAGATCCCGGCGAAATGAGGTCCGTTTGCAGTGCGGGTTGACCTTCCAAACCATCGTCCAAGATGCCCGAACCAGCGAATCGTTCGATGATGCCATTCACAGAAACCTTGCGGATGATACCGGCGTTTGATTCCGATATATAAACGTTGCCTTGGGCATCCTGCGCGAGTCCATACGGGCCGTCGAGCAGAGCGGACGTTGCCGGCCCGCCATCGCCCTGCGAACCAGATCCAACCACGGGCCGAATGGTGTAAGAGCCAGTGTTCTGGGCTGAACCAACCACGGCGCATGCAAGCGCAAGAGTGAACAAGAGTATGAACATGCGAAGACGTTCTAGAGGATGCCGCAGTGGCGCCCCACCTCAATTGGAGAAAAGGACGGCTGCCTAAACCGAACCGAGTACGCGTCATTTGTGAAGTAGTGTGACGAGAACCCAATTGTTAAGATTTGCAACGATCGCCTGGAATATCTGAACTCCAGATGCCGGGGCGACGATAGACATGGTGTGGGGGTTAATGCTTATGTCGATCTCAGCTCTCTCTTCTAACTTGATTACGGACCTGTCGCAACAGTATCAGCAGAATCCGCTCCAGCAAATCCGTAAGGACTTCAACCAACTCGCCAGTGCGCTTCAATCCGGCGACCTGTCGGGTGCGCAGTCTGCCTACTCGAGCATCCAGCAGTTGCTGCAGGCTAATCAAAGCTCTTCGAAATCGACTACTGGTTCGAACGGTTCCAGCACCATCCAAAATGACTTTGCCGCGCTCGGCCAGGCTCTCCAATCCGGCGATCTCAGCCAGGCGCAGAGTGCGTTTTCGCAACTGCAAAGCGATTTCAAGGCCGCCAGCCAATCTGCTCAAGCGTTGCCACAAAGAGAGGATCAGTACGTGGGGAGTTCGGCACAACAGGGGCTAAGCCTCGCGCAGCAGGTGCAGCAAGACTACGCCCAACTCGCTAGCTCTCTCCAATCCGGCGACCTTGCAGGAGCGCAATCGGCGTTTGCAAACCTTCAACAGGCGCTGCAAAGTCAGGGGGCGTCCAGCACTCAGTCCAGCACCCAATCGAGCACGAACTCCAGCAGCGGGTCCCACTCCATCGCGAACGATTTTAATGCGATTGGCAACGCGCTCTCATCCGGCAATTTGAGCCAGGCGCAGAGCGCGTTTTCACAACTACAGACCGACATTCAGTCTGTCCAGCAAGCTGCGGCATCACAGACCCAAAGCCTTACACAAGGACTGCTGTCGCTCCTCGAAGGACACCACCATCATCGTGGGGGTGACAGTTCCAGCAGTCAAAGCTCGACCTCGACGACGGCCTCCACGTACAGCTCGACCGCGAGTAATAGCACCTCGAGCGTCAGCATTTACGCCTGACGCGGTGTCGCACAACTCGTGAACTCGCTCTCCGATCTCGAGCCGCGAACGAAGGGCTAATTCTCGAAACGGCTCAGCTTTCGACCGGGGCGGGCTTTTGTCAGCGTGCGTCCATCCCGGCACGTTTTGTCGGGTCCATTAAAAAGGCACAAGCCCGCCAATTGACCTTGTCCTCCTCGCTGGCATTCGCCATTCCGCATAATCGCCGCAGGTTTCGCTTGCTCTTTCCACCAACCGGAGTGATGAATGTGACGACCGCAACCAGCTTGCGGCAAAGGAGAAACCCAATGAGCGAACAGACAATCGATTCCGAGTCCAGCGGCAAGCCGGCGCCGGTGGCTGCGCGCAAGCGCACGCACAAACCCGTCAAGAAGGCCACGGTCGTGAAGAAGTTGTCCCGGCCCAAGAAAGCGGCCAGCAAGCCCAAAGCGGATCGCGCCAACAAGAAGGCCGAAGTGATCGCGATGATGAAGCGCGCCAAGGGTGCGACGCTGCCCGAGATTATGGCCGCCACTGGCTGGCAGGCGCACACCGTCCGTGGCTTCGTCAGCCTTCCATACGCCGCCTTGGCTCTTAGTCCTGGGCGGCGTCCACACCTAAAACGGGTCGCTCCGCTCCACGGAATCGACTACTCTGCGGACAGTATCGTCAAAGTAAATCTTCAGTCCTTGATCGCACTCGCCACGCAGTTGATTCGCGATGCGCGCCACACGCCCGATCGTCACCTCGTTCCTCAGGCGCTCTTCTAGCCGATCGGCACGCCGCGACGGGCAACTCAGCGCCTTCGCGACCAGCGGCACCCCGATATGGTGGGCCATCCAAAATCGCAGCTGGGCGAACTGTGCGCGCCACCAACCTAGCCTCAGCATGTGCACAGTATGCCCCATGTCTCCTGGAAATCATAGCTTCTTAAGCGAAATGGCAGGCCCGCTTACGGGTGATCGCCAGTGAGCAAAAGCGAACAAGTGACGTGACCGACCGGTGACGTCACTAACTCGGGGAGTGATCAGCCAAAACTGTTCCGTAGCGTAATGCTGAGCTGGCCAACAGGCCCAGAATGCCAGCCTGTGCGAGCTGCCACCTACAGGCCTGTGGAATCCCTAAAGCAGAAGGCAAGGTGGGTGGGCAATAGGGCGGGTGACCTCCCAAAGCTGTTCATGGTTGGAGCCATCTCACTGTTCCTAAACATCCGCTAACTTTTGGGGCAACTGGATAAACTGGCGAGTCCGTCTCGTGAACAGCAAAAGTACCGTAGTCGACGCGGGTCGTTTCCGCGTTGTTAACTATATACACAGGAGGCTTCGAAATTGTCTCACTTCGATCAAGGTGAACAATTCGACACGAAGGTTATCCACGTCGGCGTGCCGCTCCGCATGTAGGCGATGGCCTCCACGCTGCCACCCGTCTTACAAGCGGTTCGTCGTCATCATGCGCCTGGACGGTGAACTGATACAACTGGGCTTCGCAGGGGCCGCTGCGGCCCAAAGGTGGAGGACATCCAAGTGGCCCGGTGCTGTTGCCGCGCGGTCATGGTGAATCAGGAAGGGAAATCATTGAAGCCGCTCGGGAGAATCCCGCGCGGCCGGATTTCAGGACCGTCCGGGGCGGCTGGGAAGTTAGGAATGCCACGCACGACACTTGAGTCGAAAATCAAGAGCCTACGGATCAACAACCACCAGTTTAAGTTTGCGTAGGGTCAGCGGGGGCGGCTCTCACAACAAATATTTTTTAGCAGATTCCCCGGGACGTGAAAAATCAACCGATTTACGGTCATGGGTGCCCCGAGGGGCCAAGGATTTTACCCGCCCCCCGGCCCGTCAAGATCTCGGCCATATCGCTTGTCTCGCGTAAAGGGTCCAGCTCCTTCGGCAGCGGCGGAAAGGATTTGCATCGCCGCCACAGCGCCCGGGCGCGCCCGCCGCGTCCACGTCCACCGACTTCAAGGCCCGGCAAGAGCTCCGGAGCTGTCCTGAAGAGACTGCGATAGGGGGATCTAGTGAGAGAGTTGAGAGAGTTGAGATTATCGAGAGATCTATCTTCGGGGAATAGATGGAGGTTGCGGCAGTCGAGCCAGGCGAACATCTCTCAAGTGTCTCGCTACTCCCCCGTAGGCTTCTCGGGATCAACTGCCTCAACTGTCTCAATTGTCTCAAACCGATTGAGTTAGAGTTCCCCTTGTATGGCGATCACGTACTCGCCAAACCCGCGCTTCCGCAGAACATTTGCACGACAGAGTCGATCAATATGCCGGTGCGCGGTGGCACGGCTGAATCCAGTCTCTTGAGATAGCTGTTTTGGGCTGAAAACCTCCTGTCCGAATGTCGTTCGCAGTTGGAGGAGCAAAGGATATAGCGCTGCCGCGCTGCCTTCCATGATGTGCTCGTAATCGAGCGTCGATTTTCGGAATCGAAGTACGAATTCAGTACCCTCGTTGTGACGGCCACGAGCTCGCACCAAGCGTTCAGGCGCGTCAGAATCCAGTTCCGGAAACCTTGCTACAACAATCTGGGCCTCCGTGGCGGCGCTCATGGCGAAAGTTCCCGCCGCTCGATCCGACCAGTTCAGCGTGGCAGAGCCTTTGGACTCATGGTGAATGATCATAATGGCGCAACTGTTGCGCTTTGCCAATTCGTCGACCATGCTCATATCCCCATGCTCGGCTTTCACAATATCGATGCCGGCGCTGCGTGACCCTCGCAGCGCGGTGTAGGAATCGAGCACTACCGCACGCAGCCCCAGCAACGTGATCTGCCCCTGAAGCCAGTCAAATAGCGCCGGGCCGAAGCCGAAAGGAACCCTCGGCACAAGCCAAAACGGAAGGCCTTCGACTGGTATTGAGGAAGACTTGAGGATATCCTTGACGCTCGCCGAGGCGGCGGGATCATCCTGCTCGATCATCAGGGTTGGGCCTGGCTCGATCACGCTGTAATGGTTGAACAGCGGCTTTCCGCTAGCCACGGCAATTAGGATCTGGCAGGCGAGCAACGTCTTCCCGGATTTCGAGCTGCCGAACATCAGCGTCGCTCCTTGCGCGGGCAAAAGGTTTTCAATCAGCATCGATGGCTTGGAAACTTCCAAGCTCAAGATATCGGCGACGCTGAGCACTTGTGGAAGCTGTTGCGGCGAACGACTGGCGCCGCTCGCCCTCTTCGGCTTTGCTTTGCCCTGTTGCGGTTCGAAGAGCGCACGCACATCGCGCCAGTGATGTCCTGCGCATGAATTATGCTGACATTTGAAACCGATCGCGCCGTCGTCGCCCCTGGTGATTACCGCGCTGGCAGCATGTTCTTCATTGAACGGGCACCTATTCAAAACCCACTTAGTACCTCGATTGCCCCAAGGGACTGGCGGGCGCGCGTCGAGATGTTCAGCGATAAAATGCTCCAAATCAAACTGAACCGTCGATATTGAAGCGAGCGATGTGGGCGAGTCCGCCCAGCTTGCCACTGCGCGCAGCGCTTCAACGTTCACGATATGCGGATTCATAGGCTCTCCACTATTTCGAGCACGCGACTGCGGCGGTGCGGGCGATCTGTTGTGCTGTCACCTTTGCAAGTCATTGTGCCGTACAGCTTAGTGATGCGCGCCGCGTTGAACACCGTGAGATCCACCACCACGTCGTCTGCACCGCAACGCGTAGCAGCCCCGGCCAACATGCACTTCATCAGCTCCGTGCTGTTTTGATCGTTGCTAAGGTTAAGACGGTACAGCAGATGCGCTCCGTTGCCGCTGTCGCAAATCGCGGCGGGATCGCCAAAGACACCTCGCAAGTCATCCCACGCGCCACATGCGGCGGTGATCCCTCTGCCGTGCTCCACGTTGGTGGAACTGATGCCGGAGGGGCGCACCGGGTCGAAGTCGAGGAGCATCCAGTGGCGTGCGGGGATGTCCGAGTCGCTGGTGGTCACTTGCGCCCGATCTTGCAAACGATTCGCGGCACGCGCCAGCAGCGCCGAGTTGACTGGATTGAGCGTGAGATAGATGCCTGGGACCTGACCGTCCAGAGTCAGCGCGGCGGCGGCGAGCGCGTCAAGGTCGTTGAAGTAGCCGGAAATTGTCCCTCGCCGACCTGCTTTCGGAACTCGCAGTTCGTGGACGTTTCCCGGCGCCATTAGCAGATTGAGCCCTCGTATGATTTCTTCCCGTGGGGAAGCTTCGTCCAGGATCATTTTGGCCTCGCTTCAGTTGTTTAGTTGGGCAAGTTGCTCATTCTTCGATTCGCACCTTCCAAACGAAAAAAGATGCACCGCCCCGTGGGAGTGCATCTTGGCACATCTCATTGAATCTGTATTGGCTTACTGAAGGTTTGTGGTCTCAGTTAAAATGAGACTGGTTCGCTGTAAGTGCCAGGTACTAACTTTGAGGACGAATTGGCCTCCTGCCATTCTTGGGGAGAGCCCAACGCCTTACAAGCCAGGCTCCAAGGGCGTTATGAATGGCTTCAAAACAGGCCCCCGCAACCAACCAAATCAATCGGTTGCACGGATTCTGAGCGAGCTGAAAAACTCCCAATAGCAGCGACCGGGTTATTCCGTCCAAAGGTCTCCTTTGTTTTGCTGCTGTTAGAGAGTAGGCCGATTTTTGACGCCGCACTTGTGGAGACGAACTAACCTTCCCCAGTGAGATACTCTAGCTATGCCTCTCAAGAAGATTCGTTCCGCAGGTCTCGTTCTCGCGCTGGTCTCCGCGGTCGCGCTGCCCGCAGTCGCCCAAACCGACATCAAAGCTATCGTGCTGAAACATTTGAAGACCTCTCGCGATTTTACGCTGAAGGTAGCTGAGCAGATGCCGGAGTCAACGTACGATTTCAAGCTCACGCCTCCACAGATGAGCTTTGCCGAGCAGATGGTCCATTTGTCGCAATCGTTGGCGGTTTTTGTCTCGCCGTTCTCTGGCGAACAACCGAATCCGTCCAAGCCTGTGTCGATGAAAAAGAAGGACGTGCTGGCGTTTATAGGTAGATCTTTTGACGACGCCATCCAACGAGTGTCGAAGCTGACGCCCGAGCAGATTTCAAGAACCTATAAGAGTGAAGAGGGCACAATGACGGGGCTCGAATTGCTTCTGGGCATGCTCGACCACACTACTCACCATCGCGCATCGGCTGAGATGTATCTTCGGGCCAAGGGCATCACGCCGGCGGAATATCAATTCTGAAGATCTGCCAACGCCACGCTACCCTTAGTTAAGAAGTCCATGCTGTTCCCCAGGAAACCTGAAGTGATGAGCCCGGTCGGGCATTGGCCGCAGCTCCACGCGGCCATCGAAGCGGGCGCGGACTCTTGCTATTTTGGCCTCAAACACTTCTCCGCCCGCGCGAAAGTTGGCTTTGAACTGAGCGAGCTATCGGACGTGATGCGAACGTTGCACCGACGGGGCGTACGGGGTTGTCTGACGTTCAACACACTTGTCTTCGAGCACGAACTCACCGAAGCCGCGCGTGCCATCGCTTCCATTGCGGAAGCTGGTGTCGACGCCCTTATAGTGCAAGATATCGGTGTGCTCAAACTGGCACACCAGATCGCTCCGGATTTGGAACTTCACGCCTCCACGCAGACCAGTATTACCAGCGCGGAAGGCGTCGAGTTCGCGTTGACGCAGGGCGCCCACCGGGTAACACTGGCTCGCGAATTATCGTTGGAAGAAGTGGCTGCAATCTATGCGAAGACCAAGGCTGATCTCGAAATCTTCGTACATGGCGCCTTATGTGTGGCCTACTCGGGCCAATGCTTCTCATCCGAGGCATGGGGTGGACGAAGCGCCAATCGAGGCCAATGCGCGCAGGCCTGCCGGTTGCCTTACGAAATGCTGGTCGATGGCGTACGGAAGCCACTGGCCGACGCGCGTTATCTCCTCTCTCCCGGCGATCTATCGGCGTTGCGGCACATCCCGCAGATCATAGCCACGGGGGTGAGGTGCCTGAAAATTGAGGGGCGTTACAAAGGCGCCGATTATGTCGCGTTGACTACCCGGGCTTACCGCCAAGCTGTCGATGACGCATGGGCCGGGCGGCCATTGTCCACCACGCCGCGTCAGGAGTTGGAACTCGAACAGGTCTACTCGCGCGGCCTGGGGCCGCATTTCCTCTCCGGTGTGAACCACCAGAGCGTTGTGAACGGCCGTAGCCCACGCCATCGCGGTGTGCATATCGGCACCGTCACCAGTATTCACGACACGCGTGTGCGCGTGCAGCCGGCGGCGGCGCATGGAATTGCTCCGCTAAAAGCGGGTGATGGCGTTGTGTTCGATGCGGCCGATTGGCGGAGCCCGGAGGAAGACGAGGAAGGGGGCCGTGTTTACCACGCAGAGCCACAGCTGGATGGCACCCTGGAGCTGAACTTCGCCAATAACGCGGTGAATTGCCGCCGGATCCGCGACGGCGATCTGGTGTGGCGCACGCACGACCCGGAACTCGATCGGGCGGCGCGTCCATTCCTTGACCCGGTAGCGCCGGTGTCAAAGCAGGCGCTCACAGTGCACGCGACGGCTGCAGAGAACCTGCCGCTGCATACTCGCTGGACCTTGCCAAGCGGATTTTCCGTCACAGTGGAGTCAACTTCCCCGCTGAGCCCCGCGCAGAATCGCGGGCTCACGGAAGAGACGCTGAGTGAGCAACTCGGCAGACTCGGCAACACGCCGTATAAACTCGCTGGACTTAGCGCTGAAATCACCGGCGCCCTTTTCGTGCCCGTGTCGCTGTTGAATCGCATGCGGCGTGAGGCGGTCGAAAAGCTCGAAGAGCTCCAATCGCGTCCCGCTACCCGGTTGATTCAGCCGGCGCCCGATCTGCACCGCGAAAGGCACCCGCCTGAAGTCGCTGCAACTCAACTTCACGCGCTGGTCCGCAACTCCGAACAGCTCGAAGCCGCAATCGCCGCTCAGCCCGATAGCATCACTCTGGACTATTTGGATCTTTACGGGCTGCGTCCTTCCGTCCAACGCGTGAAGGCGGCTGGCGTGCAGGTTCGGGTGGCCAGCCCACGCATCCTGAAGCCGGGCGAGAGCCGCATCGTGGATTTTTTGATCAGCCTGCAATGCCCAATTTTAGTTCGCAGTACCGGCATTCTCCACACTCTCAAGGAGACCGCAATCCAACCACTGATCGGCGATTTCAGCCTGAATACGGCCAACACGCTGACCGCCGAAACGTATCTCGAATTGGGCCTGGAGCGACTCACCCCGACGCACGATCTGAACGCAGCGCAGATCTCCGCGCTAGCCGGAACAATCGGTCCGCAGCGGATAGAAGCCATTGCGTATCAGCATCTGCCCGTCTTCCACACGGAGCATTGCGTCTTTTGCCGATTCCTTTCCACTGGCACTACTTACCGTGATTGCGGCCGGCCATGCGAACAACATCGGGTCGCCCTGCGAGATCCACAAGGCCGAGCGCATCCTGTGATGGCCGATGTTGGCTGCCGGAATACAGTTTTTGGCGCCGAGGCGCAGGAGGCAAGCGCGCACATGGATTCATGGCGCAAGGCGGGTATTCGCCACTTTCGTCTGGAATTCGTGCACGAATCGGCGCAAGAGGTTCAGCAAGTCACAGCTGCGTTCCAATCATTTCTCGCCGGCAGAATCAGCGCGGGCCAGATGGGCGCTGAACTGAAGCGAGAGGCCCCTGCCGGAGTAACGGAAGGAAGCCTCTTCGTGGCCGAAGACTTCGAAAGTTTCCCGATTTTGCAGTAGCTCAGCCTGCAATAAGATGGCGGACTATCACAAAGCCGGATTGCTGTATTTAAAAGACGGGCGCGTTCTACTCTGCCGCAAAAAGCACACCACGTCACTGCTGATTCTGCCGGGCGGCACGCTGGAACAAGGCGAGACCGCGGAAGAATGCCTGAGGCGCGAGTGCCGCGAAGAGTTGGGCGATGTGGAAGTCTCAAGCCTTCATTACCTCGGCGAGTACGAAAGCCACGCTGCCGGACAAGATGGTAAGACAGTGAAGATCGAACTATACACAGGCGAGCTCGAAGGTACGCCTGCCGCGCACTCTGAGATACAAGATCTCGTCTGGTTCGGTCCGCGGGATGACGCCGTGCTGCTTGCGCCGAGTCTTCGCAACATTATCTTTCCGGACCTGCGCCGGCGTGGTCTCCTGCCGCCTGCGTCATACAAAGCCCCCGCGTCATACTAGTAAATTGTCTGAATTACTGTCCCCACCGCAGCGCGAGGCCTGGGCGAAATGGATCTCTCCGGAGACGCTGCTCTCGCAGGTTCATAACACCGCGCCTTATCTACAAGCCCGCGTGCCGGCGGCGGAATCCGGTAGGCTGATCGAAATGGGCGGAACGCCGGATGGGTTTCTGCGCATCCTGGCGAGTTGGGAAAATATTCACCGCGCCAATTTGAATCACGCGGAACAGCTGCAGGACTACTTCGCTCTTTGCCTGGCCTGTCATCATGCCACCGTCGCCACGTATGTGCCGACGGATGTCGACACGAAAATCCGGGGCATGGCGTGGCGCGAAACGCCGGACGTTGAAGTGCTCAGGCCCATGATGCGCTTCGCACTCGGCGCTCGCGGGTGGACCGAGGAGGGAATCTCAACGCGTTCCATTCGCGGCGTCAGCGGCCACAACGGGGAACACTGGAGCGCCATCGCGGGTGGGTTGGGCCGCATGCTGGAGCTCGGCGACATGGCGCCGGCGGAGGAAGCGCAGGCTGCGATCGACGCTGAAATCGTTCGCGAACAAGCCGTTTTCGATCAGGTTGCCTCCGAGCGCGATGGCGAACTCGACTTGCTGCGCCTGGCGATGACACTGGCCCACAACCGCGGCGACCTGACGCAGGGCATGGGCTTCTGGAAGAAGACACCCCTAACGCTACCGTTGATGGATCATTTCACAACGCGAGGCCGATTTGATCTGGCAGTTCGCATGTACCAGGACACTGGGCTTTCGGCCGAGGGCCACCGGCACTATCCCCTTCGTCCGGTGAAGGCACTACGGCGCTCGCCTGCCACACTGCTCCCACTGTGCCCTTTCCTGGATGATTGGGGTACGGTTGTCGCCCAACTGGAGGAGAATCACGAAGTGCTTGCCGCGTTGGTGATTGGCTGCCAAAAGTTAAAAGGCCAGCAGGGTTACTATCGCGCGATCGCTGGAATGTACGCGGCGTCGTCGAGCGCGTTCGACCGTGCCGCTACGCGCATGCCCAACGCTACTCAACGCTTGCTCCGGAACGCCGAAATGCGCAAGCTGATCACCGTTCCGCGCGCCTCATTCGAATCCATGATGCGGAAGCGGGCGCGTGCGTCGCTTGCTAAGCTGCGCGCCTCTTGAGGCACATTGTGACCGCTGCCCTTGAAGATTCGGTGCGAATATTTGCCCGAGGATTGCTTGGCATAGGATGCTCCGTACTGCGGCCGCACCGTCGAGCCATCACGAGATTGAGTGGATTATCGCGACCACCTTTGGCGTGGTGAGTTCCGAGGATAAACTTCATTGCCAACCTCCGCCGAGCGCTTTGTAAAGTTGCACGATCGTCAGCGTTTCGTTCAGGCGGATCTGCGATAAGGACAGCTCGGCTGAGAACAAATCGCGATCGGCGTCCAAAGCGTCGAGTTGCGTATCCACTCGACCCCGGTAGCGCAAATAGGCCAGCCGAAGCCGATCTTCAAGCGCGTAAACCAGCGCTTCCTGCCTCACCCGGCTCTCGCGTACCCGCTGATGGGCGATCAGTCCGTTCGATACCTCGGTGAAAGCCGTTTGAATCGTCTTCTCGTATTGCACCAGAGCGTGGTCGCGCTGAGCCTCAGCCAGCCGAACGTTCGATTTCAAACGCCGAGCGGTGAAGATGGGCTGTGCGAGCTGCGGCGCGAGCGTCCAAGCGCTGGTCGGGCCGCTGATCAACCTTGTGAGCTGCGTGCTTTGTCCGCCTAGGAATCCACTCAGTGTGAGCTGCGGGAAATATTGGGCGCGCGCGACGCCGATCTCGGCATTGGCCGCGACCAAATCCTGCTCAGCCGCCCGAATGTCGGGACGGCGTTCCAACAGCGCCGATGTGAGGCCGGCCGGAACTTCTGGCGGGATCTCCTGCGCCGTGAGGCTTTGTCCTCGCGGTACCGGGCCGGGAGGCTCGCCCAGCAACAGATGAATTTGATTTTCAGTTTGTTCGATCTCCTGCTCGATCACCGGAATGGTTTCGGCCGCCGTATCAACCAGTTGTTCGGCCTGGCGCAGATCGAGTAGCGTCCCTACGCCACCCTTTTGGCGCGACTTGGTAAGATCGAGCGACTCCTGGCGCGTCTCGAGAGTATGGTTTGAGATCTCGAGTTCATAATCGAGTTCCCGAAGCGTTAAATACGATGCGACATCGCTGATCAAAGTGGTGATCACCGCCTGGCGATTTGCCTCCGCACTCAGAAGATTCGCGCGCGCGGCTTCCGTCGCCCGTCTCAGCTTTCCCCACAAGTCGACCTCAAAAGAGAGCAGTCCCAGCGACGCTTCCCCAAGAATCTTCGCCGGATCGAAGCCGCCAAAAGATGCGGCCACGCCATCCGTGGGATACCAGTTGTGGCCGTATCCCAAGGACACGCTCACTAGAGTCGCGGGACTGAAGGTGTGCAGAAAGTTTACGTCTCCAACCAATGCGGAATGTTTCGTGAGACCCTGCGTACTCGTGTCGTAGACGCTCCCAAAGAAATTCGGATTTTCTCCGGCGTCCCATTCATGTGAGAAGCGTACGCTCGCGACGGTCTTATCGCTGAAGTGTTGATCCAGCTTGATGTCGAGAGATTGCTGGTTGAACGGACTGGTGGCCGTTGCCACCCAGTTGTGATACAGGTCATACGCGGACGTTCCGATGTTCAAATTTGGAAGCGGAAAAGCCTGAATCAGCTTGGCGCCCACCGGGTCGATCAGATTGCCCGGCGTCGACGGCAAATTTCCCAGGCCGAAGGCAATGTTGGGATTTCCCGGGCTGGCGTACGTGGCGAGGTTGTCGAACGGGATCGGCGCACGCCCGGTCGCGTTGTTCTCCGCGTCCGGATTGCTGGTGTAGGGATCATAGATCTGTCCCGCCGGGTTGGAGCAGATACCGGCTGAATTGAATGTGCCGCCTGCCCGGGAGCACAATTCACCGAAATTGCCGACACGCTCGGCCGCGTCCGGTACGCCGGCCTCCGAAGATGTTGCTCCGGTCAGCGCGCGGATGCCATTAAAGTCGAAAAAGAAGAACGTCTTGTTTTTGAGGATAGGGCCCCCGGTTGTCACGCCGAAGTCGTTGCGAGTCAGATGCGGCTGCGCGAGGCAGGTGGCGTTGGCGAAGAATGAATTCGCGTTGAGAACGTTGTTGCGCAAGAACTCAAACAATTCGCCATGGTATTGATTTGTGCCGGATCGCGTCACCGCGTTGACGATGGCGCCTGCGACACGCCTGGAGCCAGAAACGCAAGATCGAACGGGTTTCGATTCACCAGCGGAAGATCGTTGATCAATTCGCGCGTCAGGGTCTGGCTGATGGTGGCGTCTTCGGAAACGAGCGACGCCTCAGCTGCCACTTTGATGTCTATTTGCTGGCCGGAAACCAGCATGTATGCATTGGCGGTCACCGTTGCGTTGACGTCGACTGCGATACTCGGCACGTCGTACGGCACAAGGTCGGGAGCGTTCACCTTCAGTGAATAGTTACCTGGAGGAAGCGAGCGGAAGAGATAGCGGCCCTCGCCATCGGTTTTCGCCGTGCTGCGCGTGTCCCGATCGATATCGGTCAGCCTGACTTCGGCCCCCTGCACGACGCCACCTGAAGGATCCACCACGACGCCGACCACAGACCCGGTATACAGTTGCGCCCAAGAGAGCAGGGAATAGCTAAACATGAGCGATGCCGTTCGGATCATCATGTAAGCCGCCCATTTAGCTCCGATGCCTCTATCGTGGCTTCAGAATTGGAAGCTGTCAACAGCGAACCGTACTGAAATCGAAAATCGGCGGATGCGGTGGCGCGCACGTTTTCGATGCTTCGGGGATGCGTTGGGCATCGTGAATATTGCGTGAAGTTTCTCAAGAGGCATGCCGACAAAATACAAGCCGAGACTGGAATGTGATCTCGTTTACTTTCCGCGCGCTTGCGCAGGGTGGAAACCGACGGGGTTGGCTAACCCAAAAGAGGTACGGGGACGCAGCATTCCGGGGTTACGCAAAGATCCTTCCATGTCGTGATGATCCCGCGTCTCTTCTGTCGCATAACTGATGATGGCCCTTGAAGAGTCTTCAAGACTGAAAAGGAGAACATCATGCTTTTAGGTGCGTTTACTCTGTTTCACGTCGTGCTGAGCCTGGTTGGGATCGGTACCGGTTTCGTGGTCGTATACGGACTTCTGGCGTCGAAACGCTACGACGGCTGGACCAAACTGTTTCTGGCCGCCACGGTGGCTACCAGCGTAACCGGCTTCCTGTTCCCGGTTCATAAGTTTCTGCCGTCCCATGGACTTGGCATCGTGTCATTAATCATTTTGCTGACAGCCATTCTGGCACGCTATCGTTATCGGCTCGCGGGCGGATGGGGGCGTACTTACGCGATTACCGCCGTAATTGCGCTCTACCTGAACGTGTTTGTGCTGATCGTTCAACTCTTCGAGAAAGTGCCCGCTTTGAAAGCGCTCGCCCCGACGCAGTCCGAGCCGCCATTTCAATTGGCGCAACTCGCGGCCCTTGTGATTTTTGTCCTTGTGGCTATTCGGGCCGCCATAACGTTTCACGGCGAGCCGCTCCACGCCGCCTGAACGTTCGGGCTCTGAATCTTTTTCGACTGAACGGAATCCAATTGAGGAAAAGGATGGAAATGCTGAGCCCTATCGTTGGTCTTCATCACGTCACCGCGATCGCTTCCGATCCTCAAGCGAACCTGGATTTTTACACAGAGGTTCTGGGTCTCCGCTTCGTGAAACGCACCGTCAATTTCGACGATCCGGGGACCTATCACTTCTATTTCGGCGATGATGCCGGTTCGCCTGGAACCATCCTGACATTCTTTCCTTGGCCTCATGCCACTCGTGGCCACTCCGGCGCGGGCGAAGTTATAAAGACTGCCTTCAGCGTTCCGGCTGCGGCGCTCGAATATTGGCAGGAGAGATTAACCGATCGTGGTCTTCTCGTTGAACGGACAGGACAACGATTCGACGAGCAAGTGCTGACCTTTCCCGATCCCGATGGCCTGAAGATTGAGATCGTGGCCCACGCCGATGCTGGTGCGGTCAATGCCGCACGTTTTGCGTCAGTTCCACCGGAGCACGCGATTCAGGGCTTTTTCGGCGTCACGCTGCTGGAGCAGAACGCAGACCAAACCGCAGCCATCCTGAACGTAATGGGATTTCAGAAAATCGGTGAGGAGGGCAACCGCCTTCGCTTCTCCGCCCAAGGCCATGCGCTCGGAAATCACATCGATTTGCTGGTCGATCCAACTGCGAAATTCGGACGCTCCGGCGCTGGGTCGGTGCATCACATCGCATTTCGCGCCAAGGACGATGCCGCCCAAAGAGAGTGGCGACAGGAACTGGCCAAGCATCTGGATGTAGCGCCTGTCATGGACCGCACTTATTTCCATTCGATCTACTTTCGTGAGCCGGGAGGCGTACTTTTCGAACTTGCAACGGACCCGCCCGGATTCGCTCTGGATGAACCGATTGAATCTCTTGGCGAGGACCTTCGCATTCCTTACTGGCTGGAGGCGAAGCGCAGCCTGATCGAACAGAGACTCGCTCCCGTCACTCTACACAAGAGCCTTCCGCCGATCGAACTTCAGACTGAAGCGGGAGCCACGGTATGAGCAGCGATCTCCATCGGGACGGCCCCGTTCGGCAGTTTGGTAAGCCTCTGGCGGAGGCCTCCGGAGCCGTTATCCTGTTGCACGGGCGCGGGAGTTCAGCGGAGGACATTCTGACGCTCGCCAGCGATCTGTTTCTTCCGCAGCTTGTGTACTTGGCGCCGCAGGCGGTTGGAAACAGCTGGTATCCCAACTCGTTTCTAGCGCCCGTCGCTCAGAATGAACCTTGGCTCACGTCCGCGCTCGATAAGGTAGCCACTACCGTGCAGATGGCGAACCACGCCGGCATCCCAGCGGACCGCATCGTTATTGCAGGTTTTTCGCAAGGGGCTTGCCTGGCTACTGAGTTCGTAGCCAGCCATCCTCGGCGATATGCCGGATTGATTGCGTTCAGCGGAGGCCTGATCGGCCCACTTGGCGCGGACTTAGCGCACAAAGGCAATCTGGCCCGCACCCCCGCCTTTCTTAGCTCCGGTGATCCTGATCCGCACGTTCCCTGGCAGCGGGTGCAGCAGTCCGCAAGAATCCTCGCTGAGATGGGAGCGGCGGTGACATCCAGGCGCTATCCAAACCGTCCGCACACGATCAGCAGTGAGGAAATTGAACTTGCAAGAAAGCTACTTTATGATGCATACGGCACGAACGCCAGCTGCCCGGACCCTCGGGTCGCAGTTGGATAGCGAGTCCGACGACTCGTCCCAAGGGGCTGGACGAAAAAGCCGTCGAATGCGTGCAGCAGTGGCGTTTCGACCCTGCCACCAGCCACGGTGAACCAGTTTCCACGAAGGCCATAATCGAGGTGACTTTTCGGCTGCTTCATCATTAACCGGCCTTACCCGGTTTACATATAATGGCTGTGCGGAGTGCTCTATGAAGCTGCTGATTCTGGCTGCTTTGTCCATTGGGCTTGGATTTAGCCAGAGCGACGACTGCGATACCCTGGACCAGTGCCAGGAAGCCCTCCAAGCGAATCGGCGAAGTTCCCTCCTTCACTTCCGAATCGGTGAAATCTACTTTCTGCAACGCAACTACCAGACCGCCTACAACGAATTGCGCCAATCGCTCAATGGAGATTTGCAACCCCGATGGACCGAAGTGTGGGCCCACGTCGACCTGGGAAAAATTTTCGACGTGAGCGGCCAGCGAGATCGAGCTATCAATGAATATCGGCAAGCCCTTAAGACCAAGGACAACACGCGAGGCGCACTGGACGAAGCGGCCAAGTACATCGTAGCTCCGTACAAACTCAACTGACAGCGAATCGCGACTACTCGGCGGAGACACAGATTTCTCCCGCTAACTGCCGGATTGCCCGAAGCCTTCTCCCCGTTCGTGGCATCCTACGTTGTGTAACTTCCAATCAGGAGAACGAAATTGTCCGCGGTCATTGACGTCAACCCCCTGGAGAAGTTTTCCCTGGAACCGCTGCCAACGGCCGATTCCTGTCTATTGGTCATCTTCGGAGCGTCCGGAGACCTCACCCGCCGCAAGTTGATTCCAAGCCTCTATAACCTGGCGTGCGTGGGCTGCATGAATCCTCAGTTCGAAGTCCTGGGCATTGGGAGAACCGAGATGAGCTCGGAAGAGTTCCGCGCCAAGCTGCGCGAGAGCGCCTCGCAATCCAGCGACACCCGCGACTTCAGCGAATCCCGTTGGAAGGAATTTGAGCAGCGCTTGCACTACTTTGTGGGCGATCCCGCGAACGATCAATTTTACCCCCGGCTGCGAGAGTGCCTGGGTGAGATGCAGAAATCGGTGTCCAATCCGAATCATTTGTTCTACGTTTCAACTCCCGCCTCGGTGGCCGGTCCCGTCGTGGACGGCTTGGCGCGCGCTGGTATGAATCATGGCGAGGGCGGCGGCTGGGCGCGGATCATTTTGGAGAAGCCGTTTGGTCACGATCTGAAATCGGCGCAAGAATTGAACGCGATCGTTCACAAATCGTTTGACGAGAAAGATGTGTTCCGGATCGATCATTATCTGGGAAAGGAAACGGTCCAGAACATTTTGGTATTCCGCTTTGGCAACTCGCTGTTTGAGCCTGTGTGGAACCGCAACTATATCGATCACGTGGAAATCACGGCCGCCGAAACTGTGGGCGTGGAAGGCCGCGCCGGCTTCTATGAAGAAACGGGGGCTTTGCGGGACATGATGGCTAATCACTTGCTCCAATTGCTCGCCCTTACGGCCATGGAACCGCCCATTGAGTTTGAGGCGGATTCGGTGCGCGGGCAGAAGGTGCAGGTGCTGAAATCCATACGTCCCATGACGGTGGAGGAAGTGGCGAAGCGAACCGTTCGCGGACAATATGGCCCCGGCGAGATCGGCGGAAACCATGTCCCCGGCTATCGCGAGGAGCAGGGCGTGAAGAAAGATTCGTTCACGGAGACCTTCGCCGCCGTTGAGTTCTACGTGGACAACTGGCGATGGGCCGGCGTGCCATTCTACATTCGCACCGGCAAGCAGCTGCCGCGGCAGGCTTCGGAAATTCGGGTCCACTTCAAACGCACCCCGCAAGCGCTCTTTTCCGCCACGCCTTACGAGCAACTCGGTCCCAATGTGATCACTCTGCGCATCCAGCCCGACGACGGAATCAGTATCGCCTTCGACGTGAAGCAGCCCGGTGGTCACATGCGCGCGCTCACCGTGGATGCCAACTTTTCGTATGAAACGGTGTTCGGCTCCAAGGGTCCGCCCGCTTATGAGACCCTTCTGCTCGATTCGATGCGCGGAGAAGCCACGCTCTTCACACGTCACGACGAGGTGGAGGCGGAATGGCGAATTATCACGCCCATCGAAGAGGGCTGGGCGCAATTGCCGGCCCCTGCCTTTCCCAACTACGCCGCTGGGTCGGAAGGGCCGGTGGAGGCCGATGCCCTCATCGCCGGCGATCATCGCGGGTGGCGCCGGTTATCGAAATAGGGACGTGGGCGTAATAGAATAGATCACGGCAATATGAAATTCTTTGCGGTGATCTTACTGTGCGCTTCCCAAATCGCCTGGGCAGCTTCGGGCAAAGGCGCTCTGGACAAATCCACGCTCGAAAACTATCTGAAGCACGTCGAGCTGTACCGCGGCGACGTAACCTTCAAGATCGACGATCCGCAGCCGTCCAGGTATCTGCCCGGCTTTTCGGAAGTGCTGGTGCATCTCATTTTCAACAATGTCGAGAAGGACGAGCTGTTCTATATTTCTTCGGATGGCCAGACCATCATCCGAGGCGACGTCTTCAATCTGGGGAAATCGCCTTTTCAATCCAATCTGGACAAGCTCACTCTGATGGATCAGCCCAGCTTCGGACCGGCTGACGCTCCGGTGACCATTGTCGAGTTTGGCGACTTCGAATGCCCGGATTGCAAGATGGAGGCGCCCATTTTGCGGCACGACCTGACTGACGCGTTTGACGGAAAGGTGCGGGTCTATTTCAAGAATTTCCCGCTCGAATCCGTGCATCCCTGGGCCCGCGCGGCGGCCATCGCCGGACGTTGCGTGTATCAACAGGGGCAACCGGGATTCTGGAAATTCTACGATTGGATCTACGACAACCAAGATCAGATCATGGGAGACAATCTGAACTCGAAGGTCTTGGCTTGGGCCAGCGAGAATGGGATAGACCAAGTCAAGCTAGGCCAATGCATCGATACCAAAGCGACGGAGCCCGAAGTGAATAGAAGTATCGCGGAAGGGCATGCGCTTGGGATTCAAGGTACGCCGACGCTTTTTATCAACGGCCGAAAAATTGGCGGGCTCATGTGGCCCGATCTCCAACTCGTGATTAATAAAGAACTGGAGTTCGCCTCGCAGGCTCACGCTTCAACGAGTCGATGACGTGATCGGGCGCAACGGCGTTGGCATGTCGGCCAGCACATACGCCATTACCGCCATAGCGGCAATGTTGGCCCGCAGATCCTCCAGCTTCACTTTGTCCGTGGTATCGGCGCGGGAGTGGTGCCAATCGAAATAGTGAGTACCCACGGTCCGCAGCGCAAGGCCAGGAACACCCTCCACCATGATGGGGGCGATGTCGGCGCCGCCGCCTCCGGGTTGTATGGACCCGGCATCGATACGGTCGAGCAGTGTTCCGATTTCGCGAACACGGCCCAGCACTGATTGCAGATCGCCGCTTGCGCTCAGGCCAAAGCCCACTGGTTTTTCCGAGCCACCATCCATTTCAATCGCCGCCACGTGATTCCGGACAGTGTCTCCGGCCCACGTGCGATACGCCTCACCGCCCGCGCCTCCATTTTCTTCGTTGGTCCAGAAGACCACCCGCAGTGTTCGCCGGGGCGTGAGTCCCAGCGCATGGATAATGTGCGCGGCTTCAAGAGCGGTGATGCATCCGCTGCCGTCGTCCTGCGCGCCGGCGCCTACGTCCCAGGAATCCAGATGTCCTCCGATCACCACCACTTCGTCCGGCCTCTCGCGACCCGGAATTTCGCCGATGACATTGGCTGAATCGGCTTCGGGCAACGTGTGCGCTTCCATCTCCAAGTGCGCCACCACTGAGTTTCCCGCATCCGTCAGTCGTTGGATCAACAGCGCATCTTCGATGGTGACCGCCGCGGCGGGGACCCGAGGGAATCCGTCGGCATATTCCAGGGAGCCGGTGTGCGGCGATTGAATGCTCATAGGAGTTATGGAGCGTACCAGCACCGCCACCGCTCCCAGGCGTGCGGCGCGCGATGGCCCTCCGGTGCGATAGGCGACCGTTCGATTGTAGTTTTCAAAAGGCACGTTGAACAGAACGATCTTGCCTTCGATACCCGCGCGGCCCTTCTTTTCCAGGTCTTCGAAGCTTGATACCGGCACCACTTCAGCGGTAATCCCTCGCTTCGGGGTGGCCACGCTTCCGCCGAGACCCAGGATGCTGAGCGGCTTGTTGACGGGCTCCAGCAGAGAGGCGCTCTCGTTACCTCGCACCCAGTGGGGAACCTTGACGCGCGGCGTCACTACGTGAGTGAGCCCATCCGCTTTCATCTGCGCAGCCGCCCATGTCACCGCCTTTTCGAGCGCCGGTGACCCGCTCAACCGATTGCCGATGCGATCGCACAGATACGCCAGTTTCTCCATGCCGCCCTGGTCGGCAAGTGAGGCGTCGATGAGTCTGGACGCGCTGTCGCGATACTGCTCCGCTAAGGTATCGGTGTTCTGGGCGAAAAGCGATGCCGCCAGCGCCGAACCCGCTAGAAATGTGATCGCCCGCTTACTCATCGTGGCCGCTCCTGCAGCCATTCGCTCAATCGAAAGCCATGCTGCTGCATTACCTGTCGCGCCTGATCCAGCGCTTCCGGCAAAACATAGAAGAAAGCGCCCACCCGCTCGCTGCGAAAGATTACGCCGCCGCTGTACCGGTCGGTTTCGACGGCGTAATCCACACCCGATGCGGTGAAAGCCGATTCCAGCTGCAAAGCCTCCTGCAGTTTCTTGGCGATGTAGACCAGATCCATCTCTCGCTCTCCAAAGAAATCGGCTTCACGGCGCATCGGCAGAAGGTTACGCTCCCATGCCCTTCACTCTGGCCGAAAACGTCTCATAAGCTTTCGGATTGGCCTTGTTCATGTTATCGATCAAAGCTTGCGCCATGGTCTCCAGGTTGGAGAGATAGTTGGGATTGCCCATCGCTTTGCGAGTGTCGGCGATGGTGCCTTTGGTCTTTTCCCAAACGAAGAGCATCTCGCCCGCGCTCTGCAGAAACAGTTCTTTGTTGACCGCGCCGGACGTGACGAACGACGCCGCCATGTCCCAATAGCTGGTGACCATGCGGTAATAAGAATCCTGGTCCGATCCGGGCGGACATGCGGCCTGATGCTCAGCCGCGTTGCTGGCCTTATAGCCAAAGAGCCAGCCTCTCGCTTTACGCATGCGGTCTTCGCGGCGCAACTCGTAAAGCTTCAGAATGACATCCACGTCATGGTGTGTAGGTTTATCCATATATGGAACAGTGTAATCGGAGACAGAGCGTGGTTCCAAGTGAAGGGCGCGCCCGCGCTGTGCGATAGCATTGTGTCATGTACTCTTGTGCAGTGCACAAAGCGTTCCTCATGGCTTTCCTCGTAGTGACGATGGCAACGACATTCCAAGCGGCAACCAGCTTCCAATCGGGCGAAGTCCTCAGTGTCACCGCCGGCAGGGGGCTGGATGGCGTTGCCACCCATCGCTTCGCCATCTTTACGATTCAAATCGGCGATGTCATCTACACCGGTAGCGGAAAGCGCATCAAGCATTCCACCGACGATTACCAGGAAGGGCTCAACCCTGGCGACACCATCCAAGCCGCTATCAGTGGCGACGAGCTAATCTTGCGGAAGCCCAACGGGGGCGAATTGAAGACCAAGATCGTCAAACGGGCGCGAGCACAGTAACAAGATTACCCTTCGGCTTCCCAGCGGAAGCGCGCTACGGCCAGGCCGCCAAACGCCAACGCAAACAGAAGCAACACGGCAATGGGAGCCAGAGCGGCTTCGAGTCCCAGGCCCCGCCAGGTCATCGCTTCCAGGCCATCCATGGCCCAGCGGGTGGGCGTCACCAGGGTGAACTTCTGCAGCCATTGCGGGAACAAAAACATGGGTATCCAAGCCCCGCCCAGCATCACGACAATCAGCGTGGCGAAAATGGAGAGGCCGCGCGTGGCCTCCGGCGTTTTACCGATGGTGGCAACCAACATTCCAAATCCAGCCGTCATTAAGGCAAAGGCGGCGCTGACCCCCAGAAAACCCAACATGCTGCCTTCCACTCGCACGCCAAAAACCAGCCGGGCGAAAAGGAAGTTCACCTGCACCACTAAGAACGCGAGAATGGCCGCACTGGTGGCGCGGCTGCCCAGCAAAACTCCGCGCGACAACGGCGCGGCGCGGAACCGTTTCCACAATCCGCGCTGCCGCTGCTGGAGCAATCCGATGCCAACATCGATACCCAGGAAAAGTACAAACTGCACCACCATTCCCGCGAAGGCGTGGGCGTAGCCGTTGTACTTGGTGTTCTGTCGCGCGGTGACGGCTTCGTCGCGCGTGGTGTACGGCATGGATATTCCACGCGACACGCCGCCGGCGGCGCTCCGATCGCCTTGTTGGTTCCAGCGATCCACGCTGCGCAGCAGGTCTTCCAAAGACTTCTTATCTTGCGCCGGCAAATCCTGACTTTGCTCCACCTGGGCCAGCGAATCGTTTACCATGTCGCGCCCGGTCTGGCCATTGAACATTTCCTTGCTCACGGCTTGCATGACATCGCCGGCCAGGACTCCCGACACCATGGCACGCTCGGCAGAGTGCGAAGGATCGAAGAGCACGCCGATCTCGGGCTTCTGCTGCGGGCCGAAGAAGGCGCGTCCGGCGTCCTGTCCGAAATTCGCAGGGATGATCACGGCCACCGCAGCACTTCCCTTCCGCACGGCCGCTCGCGCGTCGCTTGGAGTAGAGGGCTTCACATCGAGCGCCCTTTCTGCGGACAACCGCTTGACGATCTCGGCGGAAATCGAGCTGCGATCCTGGTCCACGGTCAAGACGGTAATCTTGCCCTGGTCCGGGCGGTCGCCCGCGCCTCCCAAAACGTATCCGAAAAAGGAGCCGATGGCGATGGGGATGGCAAAGCTGATCACCAGAGCGCGCCGGTCCACGAAGAACAGCTGCAGGTCTTTCCGCACTAGGGCCCGGAACGGAATCATCATGAGTCGCGCAAGCTCCTTCCGGTGAGCGTCAGGAATACGGTTTCCAGGTCGGCGCGCTCGCTCACCACGTGACGGTAGGGGTGGCCGTGCTCCACCAGCCACTGCAACAGGCGCGGGGTTTCCGTGGCCAGATCCTGAACGCCCACACGCAACGTGCCGGCTTCGATTTTCGCGGAACGAACGCCCGGCAGGGCTTGCAGTTCATCCAGGCGAAGGCCATCCTGCCCACGTTCCAATTCCACGGCCAGCAGGTTCGTTACCGGCAGCAGACGATAGAGGCCTTGCAAAGTGTCGTTCGCCACCACCTCGCCGTGGTCGATGATCACGACGCGATCACAGAGCCGTTCAGCCTCTTCCATGTAGTGGGTGGTGTAGACCAGGGTTTTGCCGCGCTGCTTCAGAACTTCGAGGTTATCGAATATGGCATTGCGGCTCTGGGGATCAACCCCCACAGTGGGCTCGTCTAGCAGGAGGATCTGCGGGTCGTGCAGGAGCGCGGCGGCCAGGTTGAGACGGCGCTTCATGCCGCCACTGTAGTTCTTGACGCGTTCCTGGGCGCGATCCGCCAGGCCCACCAACTCCAGCGCTTCGCCGATCGCACGCTGCGCGGCCGGTCCATCCAGGTCATAGAGAGCCGCGAAGAGCTCGAGGTTGGCTTGCGCGGTCAACTCGTCGAAGAGTGCGAGATCTTGCGGTACCAGCCCGATGCGCCGCTTGTTGGGATCGGTATCGCCGGACAAAGTCCGCCCCTCGATGCGCACCGAACCGGAGTCGGGACGAAGCAACCCGGCGGTCATGGAGACGGTGGTGGTTTTGCCCGCGCCGTTGGGGCCTAAAAGTCCGATGATCTCCCCGGCGCCGGCTTCGAGTGAAACGCCGTTCACCGCCACCAGATCTCCGTAGCTTTTCTTCAGGGCATCAACTTGCAGCATTAGCCGAAATACCAGCGTCTCACGTATATTACGCTGCGTCCCGGAGGAATGTTCAACCCCATGGCAAAAGCCAGTAGGAGGAGCTCCACCATCCGACAAGCTTGCGTTGTACGAGAAGCTGGTGGCCACTAAGTTCAACGGCCACATGTTCAGCCACCTGACGAAAGAGGGCAAGCTGGCGCTGCGGTTACCGGACGGAAAGCGGGAGGCGTTTCTTAAGAAGTACAAGGCCAAGTTATGTGAGGCCTATGGAAGGGTTCAGCCCGAGTACGTCGAGGTGCCCGATTCGTTGCTTAGCTCGACACGCGAGTTGAAGAAATTCTTCGACTGTAGCTATGAGTACGTAGGCTCGTTGAAGCCGAAGGCCACGACAAGAAAGAAGAACAGCGCCTAGGACGATCGTCGCACGGTCAGCGGAACGGACGACGCTTCGCGCCTAGTGCCGCCAGCGCTAGGCTCGCTCTGGTGCTTGGCGCGGCTTGGCTTGACCACCGCTCGCGCGACGATGGCCTTGACTTCGTATTCGTAAATCCCGAAACGGGGAGCCTGCCTGTTTCCGTCACCCGGCAGTGGTTCGGCAATTACCTTCTTGGCGGTGATTTCCCACTCACCTTCGATAACTTCGCCGATTTCTTTGTTGGAGCGGCTGTGGATCGTTTTGATGGATGTCACGTTCGTTCCTCTCGACTTACTTGTGCCGGTAAGTGATTCGGCCTTTGGTGAGGTCATAGGGCGACAGTTCGAGCGAGACCCGGTCCCCGGTCATGATCTTGATGCGGTTCCGGCGGAGTCTCCCGGCCATGCTCGCCAGCACCGGCTGGCCCGCGTCGAGTTCGACGGTGAACATTCCGGCCCTGAATTTTTCGACCACTTTTCCCATTACTTCGATAGCGTCTTCTTTTGGCAAATGATTCTCCTTCAGTATTCAGCTAACACGATTGGAGCAGGCGGCAGAGTAGCCGCCGCCCGCACCACACTAACGGGTCTTCTGCTTACCAGCGGCTGTTACTGCGCCCGCCGCCCCGGTTTCCACCGCCGCCACCACCCGCTCCACGCTCCGTCTTCGGACGGGCTTCGTTCACGTTGAGCGCTCGGCCATCGACGTCCCTACCGTTGAGTCCGCTGATTGCGGCGTTGCCTTCCGAATCGACGCTCATTTCGACGAAGGCGAAACCTCGGGCTTGCCCGGTGTCGCGATCCGTGACGATATTGACGCGGTCGACGGTACCATATGAATCAAACATGGAACGAAGCGTATCTTCGGTCGTTCCGAAACTGAGATTACCAACAAAAATATTTTTCATCGTTTCCTTCTGAATTTGCAGAGCAGCGAATCAGGCACGATCGGACAACGGGCGGTTAGACCGAACGATGAGGGACGATGCGAAAATTTGCGGAACTTCAAAGACACCTTCAGTGTAGCACGAGTCCGGTTCGGGGCTGGTTCCGGGTGGGTAGAGCGGAAACGCATCAGGCGATTTTTTTGTGCGCGGTGGCGCTTTTCTTTCAGACGATATTATTCACTTGACGAAGTCACCCTCTTGCCGTAGACTTGATCCATGGTTGAGCTAATCGTCAGTCCTTCAGAGACTTGGACGATTTCTCCTGCTTCTGTTTGTCCTTCAAAATCTGGCGAAGTTCACGCTTCAGGTTCGCTGCTAGTTTGCGTGTCGGAATTCGGCTCAACGGATTGTCTTTCGGAGGTTTGGTAGCCATGACCCTAGTCGATGTTAACTCCATGTTCTCTACTGACGACAAGTGCCGCGAACTGCTGAAAAAATTGCGCTGGCCTGACGGGGTGAAGTGCCTCCGTTGCGGCGGACCAAACTGCTTTGAGGTATCTAGCTACAAGTACGAATGCCGCGAATGCGCTTATCAATTCACCATTACCGCGCAGTCGATCTTTCACGATAGCCACCTGCCGTTGACGACTTGGTTTCTCGCCGTGCTCTTGATCGTGGAAGCCAAAAAGGGAATCTCCGCGAAACAACTTCAGCGCACGCTCGGCGTGGCCTATAAGACCGCGTGGTATCTCTGTCATCGCATCCGCAAGGCGATGGAGGAACAAGGACCACGCCCATTGATGACTACGGCTACTGAAGTGGATGAGACCTATGTCGGCGGCAAAAGCCACGGCATCACTGGGCGCGGTGCGAAGAACAAAGAAATCGTGATAGGCATTCGTGAACGCAAAGGAGAATTGCGTTTCTTCCGCGCCGAAGACGTGACTTCCGGCACTCTGGGCAAATACATCCGAGAGAACATCGATGAAGACGTGGACGTGCTGATTACCGATCAATTCAGAAGCTATGGCCCTGCCGCTGGAATGCGCAAGCACGAGACGGTCAATCACGGCGCTGGCGAGTACGTGCGCGGAGACATTCACACGAACACGATTGAATCGGCCTTCTCGCTCCTGAAGCGCGGCATCATCGGATCGTGGCACAAGGTTAGCGCTAAGCATCTTCCGGCCTACCTGAATGAAATGACATTTCGATTCAACCGCCGCAAGAACTCCGATTTGTTCGTGGACACCCTGAAGCATATGATTACTGCCGATCCGTTAACGTTTGAGAAATTGACAGCATAGATTATTTGTCTATCTCCTCTTCGATTAAATCGTTAAGAAGTTTGGTTTGCCTGACGCCCCATAAAGTCCCAAACGACTCTTCCCACTGTTGTATCTTGGCAGATGGAACACGAGTGAGCGGCTGAGCAGGGGCCTGAAGATGGGATGGCGTGGTTGCGGTCTGATCGATGATGGTGGAGTTATGCAGCGAAACGATAGTCGTATACTTTCCGCACCATTCGATACGTTCCTTCGTTAGGGCAATTATGTAGGCCGCTAACAACTCGGTTCTCTTGAGATCGCGAACCGCTGATAGCTCGCCCATGATGCTTAGCGCGAAGTGCGCGCCAGCGCCTACTGCCGTGTAGGGGAATGCTCGCCTAAGGGTAGATCCAGAAGAGACAAACATACATGTCTGCCAACTGGTATACGCCCCGATCAAAACGTCTATTTTGGGAGGAGAGTTGGCAGCAGCTAACGGAAAAATGTGCTGCTCGTGAAACGTATGGAGCTTCCCCGCCATAAATTCCTCTAGCGCCATTTGCCCCCCGGTCGTTGGGATACCCTTCATCGCGTGCGCAAAAAACGAATCAAGATAACCAGCATCCCCAGACCCGGTGAAGGCGCAAACCATTGGGGGCGGCGGGGGATTTTCTCCGGTCTGAATACCTCCATGGAACGTGAATATCTTTTGCTGCGATCTTTTGAAATACTGATCACTTTCCTGCGAATCGGCAGCGATCACAATTCCATCCGAAGCTAACATACCGATACAGATGGTCATACGTCTCCTGTCTGGCGGAGGCCGCATGATTCCCAGATCATGCCTGACGCGCGGCCTCAGTGCCCCAAGCATAAGGCACCTCGCCCAACTTCGTCAAGTGAATAATCTCGCTTTCAGAAAATTGGCGAACTTCCGGCGAAGATGCGCCCGGCGGCTTAAATCACACGGCCCGAGCATAAAGGGGCGTGTCAAGGGAACGGCGGTTCGGGGTGCGGAAGGGGTTGATTTTGCTGGGGGCAGGGAGGTGTGATCGGCGGTGAATGCTCTCAGCGGGGCAATCCAGGCGCGGTTGGCTGGAATCAACTCGTTCTTCACATAGTGCAGTCGCACTATGTGAGGCCGGACTGCGCAATCTTCAAAGTGTAGCGACACGGCCTCCAGCGTTGTTGCGGAGCTCTTCCCAAGTTTCCGCTTGGGTGAAGATGGCATGGCCGAGTGCGCGGGCATAATATCCACTTTCCTCCGCGTCGCGGATCTCGAAGATGAGCTCCATGCCGAACTCTGAAGGTGCTGGCGGAACAACCGCTGGCTTGCTGGCGAAAGATACCAGTTTATGCTTCGTCCGGCGCTGTTGCTTTTTCGCGGCCGCAAGGATGGCCTCTACGTCGAACCCGTGCTTCGCGGCTTCTCTCTCCCGGGAGCGTCGAACTTCATCAATAATCGGATCCCTCGACATGGATACTCTCAAAATAGCTCTTCCGGCGTGTAGATGACCGGATACTCTCGTCCAAGTTTCCGGCAAGGGCAACCAGCGCCCTCACAATTGATGCATTCGCGATGCTCGCGACGTCCGTCGCGGCCTACAAGGGCATCGCCCCGAGGCGAGATTGTGGGCTGCCGATTAGGAGGCCAACGGTGTCACGCGCCGTCGGAGTTGTACTAAATCAGTACTGAGAGTACGAAGCCAGCAAATGATTGTTATAAAAAAGCTCCAAAAGAAGCGCGATAGCGGTATACTTCTGCCTAAAACGAAAAATAACACGGTCTATAAACATCTGTTTTCATGCGGAGACACCAAACCTGAGTCGCTAGGTTAGAGAGCCCATCGATGAGATCAATTTTCAAAGTATTTGGCAAACTGGCGCTGTGTGGATTAGCGGGACTCGCGCTGCCGGCTGAGACCACGTTCACGACGCTTTACAGCTTCTGCCTCCAAACTGGATGCACGGACGGAGAAACACCCTGGGGACTCGTCCAGGCCGTTAACGGGGACTTGTACGGGACGACCTATGGCTCACTTGATCCAAACGCGGCCAACGGCTACAGCCTGGGGACCGTTTTCAAAATCTCTCCGAGCGGCACGCTGAAGACGGTATACGCTTTTTGTGCCCAAACCGGGTGCCCGGACGGTGAATATCCCCCTGCTGGGTTGGTCCAAGGCGTCAACGGCGAGTTGTATGGGACAACCCAATACGGTGGGGACAACGCCGGGCCATTAGGCGTTGGCGGCGGCACGGTCTTCAAAATCTCCCCGGCCGGCAAGTTGACGACGCTGTATGACTTCTGCGCCCAAAGCGCATGTAAGGACGGCCTATACCCCATCGCCGGGCTGGTTCGGGCCGCCAATGGAGACCTCTATGGGTCCACCTCCGCGGGTGGGCTTTACTCCTACGGCACGATCTTCAAAATCACTCCGAACGGCACATTGACGACGCTATACAGCTTCTGCTCAGAAGGAGGCGCGTGCACAGACGGCCAATATCCTGTTGGGGCGCTGATCCAGGCCAGAAATGGGTACTTGTATGGGACTACTTCGGAAGGCGGCGGGACCACGAGCAACGGAGGCACGATCTTCAAAATCACCACCAGCGGCAAGCTGACGACACTGTACAGATTTTGCGCCCAAGCCAATTGTTCAGACGGCGCTAACCCCAACGGGTTGGTACAGGCAGCGGATGGAGACTTCTACGGTGTAACCCAATCCGGAGGTACCCATAACACTTTCCCCCCAGCCGGCCTTGCCGGAACGATCTTTAAAATCACGGCGAGTGGCAAGCTGACAACGCTATACAACTTCTGCGCCGAAACGAACTGCGCGGACGGTATACGGCCCAACCCGACGCTCCTGCAGGCTACAGACGGGGACCTCTACGGGACAACGGTATATGGAGGGGCCTACGGCCCCCTCTATGGCACGGTCTTCAAAATAACCCCGGGTGGCACCCTCACAACGCTACACGGCTTCTGTGCCCAAAGCGGATGCCCAGACGGTTACGGCCCGATATCGGGGCTGATTCAAGCTACTGATGGGGACTTATATGGGACCGCCTCGGAAGGTGGCGCCAACCCGTCGCCCGACTACAGCGGCGGAACGGTATTCAGGCTCTCGGTAGGTTTAGAGCCGTTCGTGAAAACACTGCCGGTGATCGGCACTACGGATTCCAAGGTCGACATTCTGGGGAATGACCTGATTGGCGCCACTAGCGTCAGCTTTAACGGAACGCCAGCGGTCTTCGAGGTGGTTTCGAATTCTGAAATAACAACCACGGTGCCCACAGGAGCGACCAGTGGGACAGTGGAGGTGGTAACGCCCGAGCGCACGCTCAAAAGCAACGTGCGCTTCGAAGTGTCGCCATAAAAGGGGCGATCTCCGACCTCCACGTCCGAGAGAAATTGCATGGGCTTCCTGCACCACAAGGAAGAACATCGTGCTCGCGCCGGACGCCACCAAGCTCGCCACCACCAAAGAAGACGAACTGCACTGGCTGGCGCTGTGCCTGATTCCGGGGCTGGGAACGGTCAAGGCGGGGAAGCTCATCGCGCAGTTCCGTTCGCCGCAAGCGATCTTTCGGGCTTCGCGGTCTGAACTCGAATCGCGCGGGTTGTCGGGTAGCGTGGCGCAAACCATCGCGAGCGGATGCACGTTCGATGACGCGGTCGACCAACAGCAGAAGATGTTGGAAACGGGAACGGCGTTGGTTCCCATCTCCGATGCCGCCTATCCAGCCCGCCTTCGCGAAATCTTCGATCCGCCGATTGTGCTGTTCGCACGCGGAAGATTAGATTTGTTGCAATCGATTCTGCTGGGCGTGGTGGGTACCAGGCGTCCTACTGCGTATGGAATGGCCGCGGCGGAGCGTCTGGCCGCGGATCTGGCGCAAGCGGGGCTCGCGATTGTGAGCGGCATGGCGCGCGGCATCGATACGGCGGCTCATCGCGCGGCGCTCGATGTCGGGGGCGACACGGTGGCGGTATTCGGCTGCGGCGTGGATCTTATTTATCCGGCGGAAAATCGGAAGCTCGCGTCCGAGATCGTAGAGAAGGGACTCATCATTTCCGAATTTCCCATGGGCTCGCCCGCATATCCTCAGAACTTTCCGATACGCAATCGCATCATCAGTGGTGTGGGCGTTGGGGTCCTGGTGGTGGAGGGGGCGCAGTACTCCGGTTCGGCAATTACCGCAAAAATAGCCCTGGATCAGCAACGCGAGGTCTTTGCCGTCCCGGGAAATATCACGTCCAAAATGAGTTGGGGACCCAACCTGCTGATCAAGCAGGGAGCCAAGCTGGTTCAAGAGTGGAACGACGTGCTGGTGGAGTTGCCCACCGACACGCGGCGCGCCCTGATCGGCAAGGCGCAAGCCCGGCTCGGAGTTATGTCATTGGAACTAAATGAGGAACAGCCCGCGCTGCCGCCGGAGCTGGGCACGGCCAGCCGGCTGCTTCTGCATAAGTTGAAGCCGGACATCCCCATCCAGCTGGACCAACTGCTTGAATCTTCCGATACCCTCACCTCATCAGAGGTAATTGCCGCGCTGTTTGAACTTGAGCTTTTAGGCCTTGCGCGACAACTCCCCGGTAGGAACTTTGTTAAAGTGTGGTAGAACTCAAACATAGTAACTGAACTGGTACTTAGACTGTAAGCATTCTTACGATTCAGGAAGACCATGGCAAAATCTCTCGTCATCGTCGAATCGCCGACGAAGGCGAAGACGATCGGCAAATATCTCGGTAAGCAATTTGTCGTGAAGGCTTCGCTTGGCCACGTCAAGGACCTGCCTAAGAAAAATCTCTCGGTGGACGTCGAGAAAAACTTCGAACCCCACTACGAAGTCATCGAAGGCAAGAAGAAGCTGATCGCGGAACTGAAGGCGGCGGCCAAGGGCGTCGACTCCGTTTATCTGGCGGCTGACCCGGATCGCGAAGGCGAGGCCATCTGCTATCACCTGCAAGAGGAACTGAACGGCTCGAAGAAGGGCCCGAAGTTCTATCGGGTGATGTTCAACGAGATCACGGCGAGCGCCATTAAGAAGGCGTTCGAAAAGCCCGGATCGGTGAACCTGCACCTGGTGGACGCTCAGCAGGCGCGACGCGTTCTAGACCGGCTGGTGGGCTACAAGATATCGCCGTTGCTGTGGGACAAGGTGCGGCGCGGGCTTTCGGCCGGCCGCGTGCAAACCGTCGCGCTGCGGCTGATTGTGGACCGCGAGCGCGAAATCCGCGCCTTCATCAAGCGGGAATACTGGACCATCGACGTCCAGCTCAACGCCAAGAAACCGCCGGTGCTGACGGCGCGCTTCACGAAGAAGAACGACGGAGGGATCGAACTCCCGGACGAAGCCACCACCAAGAGTCTGCTGGATCAGTTGGATGGCGCCAAGTATCTGGTCCACTCCGTTTCGACGAAGGAAAAGAAGCGTAACCCGGTTCCTCCGTTTATTACATCCACGTTGCAGCAGGAGGCTTCGCGCAAGCTACGGTTCAGTGTCAAACGCAGCATGATGCTGGCGCAGCGGCTTTATGAAGGCGTGGAGCTGGGCGCGGAAGGGTCGGTTGGTCTCATTACTTATATGCGTACCGATTCCACTCGCGTGTCTCAAGACGCGTTGGATGAAGTTCGCGGGCTGATTAAAGATCGCTACGGCGCCGACTTTGCTCCGGCATCGCCCAACGTCTATAAGAGCAAGAAAGACGCGCAGGACGCGCACGAAGCCATACGGCCGTCGTCGGCCAAGCGCACTCCCGAAGATCTCGCGCCCTATCTTCAGGAAGACGAATTGAAGCTGTACCGGCTGATCTGGATGCGCTTTGTGGCGTCGCAGATGACGCCCGCCGTGTTCGATCAGACCACCATCGATGTAGCGGCCAAGGGCAAGGACGGCGCAACCTATATGTTCCGCGCCACCGGAAGCGTGCCGAAGTTCAAAGGCTTCCTCGAAGTCTACGAAGAAGGTAAGGACCAGAAAGATTCGGACGACGACGAGAAGAGACTGCCGCTGGTGACCGAAGGCGAGGAGTTGCGCTTCAAGGGGATTGAGCCGGAGCAGCATTTCACCGAACCGCCGCCGCGCTTCAACGAAGCGACGCTGGTGAAGGAGCTGGAATCGGATGGCGTGGGCCGTCCGTCGACTTACGCTTCGATCCTTTCGACCATTCAGGAACGCGAATATGTGAAGAAAGACGGCGGCAAGTTTGTACCCACTGAGTTGGGCATGGTGGTAACCGATCTGCTGCTTGAAAACTTCCAGAACCTTTTCGACATCACGTACACGGCTCGCATGGAAGAGGAGCTGGACGAGATCGAAGAAGGGAAGATGGATTGGCGCGAGGCCATGTCGGAGTTCTACGAGCGATTCCAGAAAGATCTGGAACACGCCGAACGCCACATGACCGACATCAAGCGCATGGAGGAGCCCACCGGCGAGGCTTGCGAGAAATGTGGCAAGCCGCTGGTGATCAAGTGGGGCAAGTTCGGTAAGTTTATCGCTTGTACCGGATACCCGGAGTGCTCCAACACGCGCGAGCTGCCGCCCGATCCGGCCAGCGCCGAAGGATTGAGCGAGCAGGATGCTCAGGAGTACTGCGAAAATTGCGGCCGCGAGATGGTGCTCAAGAAGGGACGCTTTGGGCAGTTTTACGCCTGTTCCGGATACCCGGATTGCAAAACGACGAAGCAGATTGGCGGGACGCAGAAGAAGTCCGATGTTCCGCTCGAGGAAAAGTGCCCTCAATGCGGCAGCAATCTGGTGCTGAAGAACGGGCGATTCGGCGAGTTCACGGCGTGCAGCACGTATCCGAAATGCAAATACGTGAAGCAGAAGACCATCGGTGTTCCGTGCCCCAACTGCACGGAAGGCGAAGTGGTGGAGCGGCGGTCGAAGCGCGGGAAGACGTTTTATGGCTGCAACCGGTATCCCGAATGTTCGTTCGTCGCGTGGGGCAAGCCGATTCAGGAGAAGTGCCCGGACTGCGGATCAAGCTACCTGATCGAAAAGTGGCTGAAGGCGGGTGCCGTGGCGCAATGTCCGAACGGGGAATGCAAGTTTAAGAAGCCGCTGGCGGTGCCGGTGGAAGTGACGGCGTAACGCTCGAATAGACCGGTGCCAGTTGGAGTTGCTCGGCAATGTCCTCGAGCGTGGCGGTTTTCCCAGTGTGGTAACGTAATCGTTCCGGCGCTACGCGCTGCTGGATTATCCATCCCAGCGCCCGTGTGTCTGGACAGGCGGCAGTTTTCTGACACTCCCTTGCCCTCTCGTTCATCTCAAAATCGGAGGTAGCGGAGTAGTTGGTGAGACGTCCCTGAAGAGGGGACTGTCCTAGATCCATTGGTACAATGACGCACGGACTACTCAATGGACAGGACAGGCGCACTCAAACAGATTGATGACATTCTCGCGAGGATCGCCGTGCTACTCGGTCGCTTTCAGTATGCGGACCGTTCCGATATGACGCCCGAAGCCGCATCTGAAGCGGTTGCGCTCATGACATCGGCAATCGAGCGGCTCGCTCCGCCAAACAGTTCCTACCACAAGAATGCTAAGTTTTCGCAGGTGTCCTCCTATTTTCAGGCTTCAGTCAATCCCCTTATTGGGGTGGTGAAAGCCCTTCGAGTCGCATATGAGATGGACTATTTTCAATCTATTCAGGAGTTGATTCATGCGGACATGTTTGCCAACTTCCTGGACATGGCCGATCATCTGCTGGAGCAGAACTATAAGGATGCAGCCGCCGTGCTGTGTGGCTCTGTACTCGAAGAGCATTTGAGGACGCTATCAACGAAAAACGGACTTCCCGTTTTGAAGCCGGACGGCTCACCGAAGAAAACTGAGATGCTCAACTCTGAATTGGCCTCGTCCAACGTCTATTCGAAGCTCGACCTAAAGAATGTGACCGCCTGGCTCGACCTGCGAAACAAAGCGGCGCATGGCCACTACGCTGATTACACGAAAGAGCAAGTCGATCTCATGTCGCAATCGATTCGGGATTTCGTATCTCGCAACCCGGCTTAACCGGAACGATACACATCTGGACAAATTCTCTAGAACGCCCATGCTTAGAGGACAAGGACATGCGAATCAAAACCTTGGGGCAAGAAAGCGTCTATGAGACCCGCGCGACATCCTTCTTGGGACAGTTCAAGCCCCGTTCCAATCCCAGCGACAGTCGTAGCGGCGTTAGCTGCCTGATCCGCAACAATCAGGGCCGGAACAACCTTTTGTGGCCATCATTCAGGTGCACATCTTCGGGCAATGTTCCGCGTAGCGCTATCTCCCGTGCCGCCCGATTGTGCTAAATCGATTCAATAACGAATCGCAAATCTCACCGACGCTGGCGGGGGCGATTCTGGTCAAGTTCGTTTGGGTATACGCGGGGCCTCGTCGCAAGGGCGAGAAGTTCAAGAGCCCGTTGGAGCCGGCCGGTGCCGGCGTAACTGCTCGCTAATCCTCTGGGCCGGGAGTTGATTTCGCCGCCTCAATCTGCTCCAACGCTTGTTTCACGATCTTCGGATGCAGCATAGCGCCGCCATGAAACGGAATCGTCACGCGCAAGGAACCATGTCCGTAGATTCGGTGGCTGCCTTTCGAGCGCAACCGCTCGAAGCCCGCAGCGAGCAGTGCCGACTCGGCGTCTGCCGCCGTCGCGCGGCCGTTTAGGCATTCACCTCGACAGAGGTAGTCAGGATCTCGCGGCTGAGCAGAAAGTCGCGCTCGCCCTCGGGCAACGTTTCCAGGTAGAGCTCGATAGCTTCTTTGATATTTGCGATCGCTTCCTCAAGGGTGTCGCCCTGCGACTGGCAGCCTTTCAGTTCCGGGCACCAAGCGTAGAAGCCATGCTCGTCCTTCTCGATAACCACGCTTGCCTTTCGAGCCATACATCTAGTGTAGCTTTGATGGGAGTAAGGGGTTCGGCGAGTTCACGGCCTGCAGCACGTATCCGAAATGCAAATACGTGAAGCAGGAGACCATTGGCGTGCCTTGCCCCAACTGCACGGAAAGCGAAGTGGTGGAGCGGCGGTCCAAGCGCGGGAAGACGTTTTACGGCTGCAACCGGTATCCGGAATGCTCGTTTGTCGCGTGGGGCAAACCGATCCAGGAGAAGTGCCCGGACTGCGGGTCCAGCTACCTGATCGAAAAGTGGCTGAAGGCAGGCGCGGTGGCGCAATGTCCGAACGGGGAATGTAAGTTTAAGAAGCCGCTGGCGGTGCCAGTGGAAGTGACGGCGTAGACCGCTTGCTGATGCGCGTGGGTCCGAAACCTATTGCGCGGCGGTGCAGTTGATCTCCCACGGCACGCCGTATTGGTCGACCAGCACGCCAAAAAGATCGGCCCAGAAGGTCTTCTGGAGCGGCATTTGCACCGTTCCGTTTTCCGATAGCGTTTCAAAGATGCGCTCCGCCTCCATTCTGTCCTCCAGGTGAAGCAGCATTTGGAAACCCTTGGGCTTTTCATACTGCTCTGGAAACGCATCCGCGCCCATCAAGACGTTGTCGCCGACCGTAAGGGTGGCATGCACGATCTTCCCGCTCCAGGCCGGTGGCACTTGGTCTGCCATCGGCGATTTGCCATACGAGAGCATCGTCAAAATGTTTCCGCCGAAGCATCGTTCATAAAAGTGGAACGCGGCTTCGCACTGGCCATTGAAAGTAAGATGGGGATTCAGTCTCAGCATGGGCGCAGAGATTTATCATACTAATGATCCGGCTCCACGCAGCCGAGTAAATACACAGGAGAAAGCGGGAACCCAGAAGGCAAATGCAAGCTGAACGAGAACGTCTGCTCCAAGCCAGAAGCAAGACGTCACACTGGAGGCGCTGGGGACCGTACCTGTCTGAACGATCCTGGGGCAATCCGCGCGAAGACTATAGCGCCGACGGCACGGCGTGGGATTACTTCACGCACGATCACGCGCGCTCGCGAGCCTATCGCTGGACCGAAGATGGCATCGCGGGCATTTGCGATAATCACCAGCGGCTGTGCTTCGCCTTTGCGTTTTGGAACGGAGTGGACCCGATTCTGAAAGAGCGGCTCTTTGGCATCTCGGGCCCGGAGGGCAATCACGGGGAGGACGTCAAGGAATATTACTACTACCTGGATTCCACGCCCACGCACTCCTACATGAAGGCGCTGTACAAATATCCCCAGACGGTCTTCCCTTATTCAGACTTGGTACGGACAAATCGCGAGCGGCGGCGTACGGAGAGCGAATACGAGCTGATCGACACGGGGATCTTTAACGAGAACCGCTACTTCGACATCTTTATCGAATACGCGAAGAATGGCATCGACGATATTCTGGTGCGCGCCACGGTGATCAACCGCGGGCCTGAGCCCGCGACGCTGCATTTGCTGCCGACGGTCTGGTTCCGCAATACCTGGAGCTGGGGCTACGGAACGCCGCGGCCTGAGTTGTCGCGCTTTGACACCCATACCATCGGCATCCAGGAACAATCGCTGGGCGAGTTCAAGCTGTGGCTGGAAGATGCCCCACCGCTCCTGTTCACCGAAAACGAGAGCAATACTCTGCGCTTGTGGGGATACGATAGCGGGCAATGGTACAGCAAGGACGCCTTCCACCGCTACCTGATCCAGGGTGGGGAGAATGCGGTGAATCCCGATGAAACGGGCACCAAAGCTTGCGGCGTGTATCGCATCGAGCTGGAGCCCGGCGGATCGAAAGTGCTGCACTTCCGTTTGTCAGAGAGCGCGAGCTCGGGTGACACGCCCGCGCCCGATTTTCATCAGGTGTTTCTGGATCGGATCGAAGAGGCGGAGGATTTCTACAGTTTTGCTCCCGTCAGCCTGTCCGACGACGCGCGAATGGTGCAGCGCCAGGCCTTCGCCGGCCTGCTGTGGAGCAAACAGTTCTATCACTATGTGGTGGAGGAGTGGCTGAAGGGCGATCCGGCGATGCCGCCGCCGCCCCCCGAGCGACAGTTGGGCCGCAATCGGGGCTGGATTCACGTCTACAACGACGACGTGCTCTCCATGCCCGACAAGTGGGAATACCCTTGGTTCGCCGCCTGGGATCTGGCGTTTCACACCATCCCCTTGGCGATGGTGGATCCCGATTTCGCCAAGCAGCAGCTAGGCTTACTGCTGCGCGAATGGTATCAATCGCCCAATGGCCAGCTTCCGGCTTATGAGTGGGAGTTCAGCGACGTCAATCCGCCGGTGCATCCCTGGGCCTGCTGGCGCGTGTACCAGATCGATCGGAAGCTGAACGGCAAGCCGGACAGCGAATTCCTGGAATCCGCGTTTCACAAGCTGCTCATGAACTTCACCTGGTGGGTGAACCGCAAGGACTCGCAGGGCAATAACATTTTCGAAGGCGGATTTCTTGGCCTGGACAATATCGGGGTTTTCGATCGCAGCAAGCCTCTTCCCACCGGCGGCTTTATCGAGCAGGCCGACGGGACCGCCTGGATGGGCATGTACTGCCTGACGATGCTGCGGATCGCGATCGAGCTGACGCCGCACGATCGATCGTACGAAGACATCGCGAGCAAGTTCTTCGAGCATTTCCTCTACATCGCGAGCGCGATGAATCGTCTGGGGGGCGGGGGGCTGTGGGATGAAGAAGAGGGCTTCTTCTACGACCGGCTGCGCATGCCCGATGGGCGCAAGATCCCGATGCGAGTGCGATCGCTGGTAGGGTTGATTCCGCTGTTCGCTGTCACCACGCTCGACGCCGAGGCCATCGACAAGATGCCGGGCTTCAAGCGGCGCATGCAATGGTTCATCAAGCATCGACCAGACCTGTGCCTCAATATCGCTTCCATTACGCGGCACGGCCAGAAAGAACGCACGCTGCTATCGCTGGTGCAACCTTCACGGTTGCAGCGCGTGCTGCAAATCATGCTGGACGAGAACGAGTTCCTCTCGTCCCATGGCATCCGCGGCATCTCGCGCTATCACAAGGACCACCCCTTCGTTTTGAAGGCGGATGGCCAGGAATACCGCGTGAACTACGAGCCGGCCGAATCCAGCACCAACCTCTTCGGAGGGAATTCGAACTGGCGCGGGCCAGTGTGGTTTCCGGTGAATTACCTGATGATCGAATCGCTGCAGCGTTTCCATCATTACTTTGGCGACGAGTTGCAGGTAGAGTTTCCCACCGGGTCCGGCGTGAAGATGAATCTGGGCGAAGTGGCGTGCGAACTTTCGCGACGACTCTCGCGTCTATTCCTGCGTGACGAACATGGCCGGCGGCCGGCTTTCGGAGGCGCCGAGAAATTCCAGAGCGACCCGCACTTCCGCGATCACATTCTTTTCTACGAATATTTCCACGGCGACAATGGCGCGGGCCTGGGCGCGAGCCATCAAACGGGCTGGACGGCGCTGGTGGCCAAGCTCCTACAACAGAGCGGTGAATAGGCCGGGCAAGTAGATTCACGAGATCTGAAGAAGAGGCTTGACATCACATACTGTGTATCATACACTATGTGACGTAGGCTATGGGCATAAGCGAGCTGGATCTCTTTGAGAACCTGCGACTTGAGCTGCGGCGCGGCTGCTTGGTTTTGGCTGTGCTGGCGGAACTCCGCGCCGAACGTTATGGGTACGCGCTGCGCAAGGCGCTGTCCGACAGTGGCCTGGAGATCGACGAAAACACCTTGTATCCGCTGTTACGACGGTTGGAGAGCCAGAACCTGCTGGTCAGCCATTGGCGCGTCGAGGACAAACGGAACAAACGTTTCTACCGGCTTTCCGAAGCAGGGGAAGCGGTTCTCGAAAAGCTGTTGGCGGAGTGGCGCGGGATCAATGAGTCCATTGGGAGGCTCCTGGGAGGGGCGAATGACGAATCAAGAGCTGCTGGAGCGGTACATTCACGCGGTGAAAGTCCTGCTGCCGTTGAACAAGCGGGATGACATCGCCGCGGAGATCAGATCGAACCTGTTATCGCTGATCGAAGATCGGGAAGCGCACCTGGGGCGGGAACTGGAGTTCGAGGAGCTGAGCGCGATCCTGAAACAGCACGGGCATCCTGCGTTGGTGGCCAGCCGCTACTGCGATGTGCCTTCACGGCACCTCATTGGTTTAGCGCTGCTGCCGCTCTATTGGTTTATCCTCCGTGGCACTTTGTTGCTGGTAGTTGCGATCAACATCATCGTAGCGGCGTTCTTGTTTGCGAAAAGCCCCCATGCCGGTGCAACACTGCTGCATCTTCTGGGCAATATCTGGTTGGGAGGCGTTGCTACCGTCGGCTGGATCACCGTTGTGTTCGTCGCTATCGAACACTTCCAGGTCAAGTTTCGATTTCTTGAAAGATGGAATCCGCGATCGCTCCCGGCGATCCCCCGTCGCAGGGCGGAGCCGTCACCTATCGTTCAAATTGTGGTCGGCACATTCCTTCTGGGTCTGTGGGCCATGGTGTTGTACTCGCCACGGATGATGTTGTTAGGCGGAACAAGCGTTTTCAACGTGTCGCCGGCCTGGGACGCAATGCGGCTGCCCCTGTTGCTGCTGGCGGCGTTCGGCATTTTGCGGGCTTGCTTGAAGCTGGATCGCTTTGCCAGGGCCGAATGGGTGCCGCTGGTGCGTATTGGCCTGAATTCAGCTGGAATGGCGTTATTTATTCTGCTGCTCCAAGCGGGCGATTTTCTGGTGCGAGGTACACATTGGGATCCGTCCCGCTATGGCGACGCGCTCGCGATTGTCAATCGAATCATCTCGGGCAGTTTGGTGTTGGCCTGTGTTCTGTCGGCCTTGATGTGTCTGCACGAATTGCGCGGCTACCTTCGGGGCCGAAGGAACCCGAATCTGATAACAGTTTGACTCAAGACCGGCTTTAGGGTTCCATAGATGGATATGGCCAAAGCTGGTTCTTCGTTTGAATCGTACGCGCTTGCGCTGCTGCGCATTGTCGCCGGCTTCACCTTCACGTTGCACGGCGCGCAAAAGTTCGGCGCACTCGGGGGATTAGGTGGCCATGCCGCGGCCACGTATTCCATGCTCTGGTTCGCGGGTGTGATCGAAATCATTGGCGGACCGCTGATTATCCTCGGGCTGTTCACGCGGCCGGTAGCGTTCATTTTGTGCGGCGAAATGGCGGTTGCGTACTTCAGGGTGCACATCCACATGGGTCCCTGGCCTTTTCCGCTGCTCAATGGCGGTGAAATCACGGTCCTTTACTGCTTCCTCTTTTTGTTCCTGGTGACGGCCGGCGCGGGAGCGTTCAGCCTGGATGGGGCGATCCGGAAGCGCTAACGTCAGCCTCGCAGCATCCGCATCGCATCCGTAATCACATTGCCGCCGGGTGCGCCGGCCGCGCGAACCGCGCCATCGGCCGCTGTTGCATCGTCGCCTTCACCTGGCGCCAGGAACAGATTCGCTTCGATGCCATGCTGCTTGGTGTACAGATCGTAGTAACGCCCTCGCGCGGCGTACAGATCGGCGTGTGTTCCGCGCTCCACGATGCGCCCAGCTTCCACCACGAGAATCTGATCGGCGCGGCGGATGGTGGATAACCGGTGCGCGATGACGAAGGTGGTACGGCCTTGCATCAAGTAGCGCAAGCCTTCCTGGATCATGCCTTCGGACTCGGAATCCAGGTTCGATGTCGCCTCGTCCAGAATCAAGATGCGAGGGTCGGCCAGCAACGCGCGTGCAATGGAAACCCGCTGGCGCTGGCCGCCCGACAGCTTTACGCCGCGTTCGCCGACTATCGTGTCGTATTGCTTTTCGAAACCCTCGGCGAATTCATCGACGCGCGCGATGCGGCAAGCTTCTAGGATTTGCTCCTTGGTGGCGTTGGGACGGGCGAACGCGACGTTTTCCCAGATAGTTCCGTCAAACAGGAACGTTTCCTGAAGCACGACGCCCAGCTGTGTGCGATAGGAATCCAGACGGACGGTGGAGAGATCGACGCCGTCAACGAACACGGTTCCCGATTGCGGCCCATGAAACGCGGCGATTAAACCAATAATGGTGGACTTGCCGGAGCCGGAGGAGCCAACCAGCGCGGTAACGGTTCCCGGCTCGGAGCGGAACGAGATTTCGTGCAATACCTCTTTGCCGGTGTCATAGGCGAAATTCACTTGATCGAAAATTACCTGGCCGTTGATGGGGGGCAGGGAAACGGTCCGGCGAGGGTCTTGATCTTCGGGACGCTCACGCAGCACCTCGCGAGTGCGTTCCAGGCCAGCCAGCGCTTCGGTGAGTTGCGTTCCGATGTTGACGAGCTGGAACATGGGGGCGATCAGAAACGCAAGCAGCGCGGTGAATGTGACGAAATCGCCCAGCGTCATCACGTGGGCTGTGATCTGCCGCGCGCCCACATACATGATGACCGCGCCCACCGCGCCCATCAGAACCGTGGCCGAAAGACTCATGAACGATGTGGCGGTCAGGCTCTTCAGGATATTGTTCAGCAGCCGCTGCACGCCAGTTTCAAACACTGCTTCCTCGCGCGCCTCGGCGTGATAGCCCTTGATCACGCGCACGCCACCGAGCGATTCGGTGAGCCGTCCGGTGACTTCCGCATTGATCTTTCCGCGTTCGCGGAAGATGGGCCGGATGGTGCCGAAAGCCTTGCGCAGCACGGATGCGAATCCGACGATGATCACCAGCGCAATCGAAGTCAGCAGCCAGCTGAGGTGCAGCAGATACCCGAGCACGAGCACGGCGGTTAAGATCCCGCCCGCGAATTCAATCAGGCCGGTGCCCAGCAAATTGCGAATACCGTCGACGTCGGTCATGATGCGGGCTACCAGCGTTCCGGTCTTGTTCGCGTCGTAATAGGCGACAGGCAGCCGGCCGATGTGGGATTGCACTTTCGCGCGCAATTCGGCGATTAAGCGCTGTCCGGCTTTCGACACCAGCTGTGTGATGGCGAAACCTGTGACTCCCTGAATGATGGTGGCGGCCAGAACCGCGAGAACCAAGGGAGCCAATAGCGAGAGTTGGTGTTTGCCGATGACATTGTCGATCAGGTATTTGGACGATGCAGGCAACACCAGCCCGCAGACGCGGCTGACGATCATGAGCAAGAAGCCGACAGCCAGTATCTTGCGGCGAGGGCGCATCATCTCGCGGATGTCCGGCCACAATTCGCGAATGCGCTCTGAGGAGCGCTTTTTGGGAGCCTTTTGCGGAATCACTGCTGTTTAAACTATTGTATGGGATGCGCCGCGTGCGCCACGGGATGCCAGGATTCTGAGCCGACTCTCATTCATGCCAAGCCTCTATTCAGGAACTTCCGGATTTGCTTACCCCAGTTGGAAGCCCGAGTTTTATCCCGAGAAGCTTCCGAGCAAGAAATTCCTGTCCTACTACGCGACGCGCCTCAACGCGGTGGAGGTGAACTATACGTTCCGCCGTCTGCCGTCGGCCTCGACGCTCGAAAACTGGGTAAACGACACGCGGGCCGGCTTCGTGTTCCCGCTGAAGGCGCACATGCGCATTACGCACATCTTGAGGCTGAAGCCGTCGGAGTTCACGGAGATGTTCTTTCGCGCTATTGATCCGCTGCGAACGGCGCGGCGGCTGGGGCCGGTGCTATTTCAGCTTCCGCCCGCGCTCAAATGCGATGAAGGGCTTCTTTCAGACTTTCTCGAGACGCTGCCGCGCGATATTCGCTGCGCGTTCGAGTTCCGTCACGTATCTTGGCTAACCGACAACGTGTATGGCCTGCTGGAGAAGTATGGCGTAGCGCTGTGTCTCGCAGAGTCCGAGAAGCTGACCATCCCGAAGGTGATCACGTCGAATTTTGTCTATTCACGATTACGGATGCCGGAATACTCGGCCGAGGATCGCAAAGAGATCGCCGAACGCGTTCAGCATTTGTTGGAATCGGGCCGCGACGTTTACGTGTTCTTCAAACACGAAGAGACTCCGGCAGGCGCGCTGTACGCCGAAGAATTGCTGCGGGCGTTTCCGGTCCGGACCGGAAGCACACAGGATGCGGCTACAAGCTTGTAGGATCGGGTGTCGTTCAATGCTCCAGTCCTTGCGTCCAAGCGGGACGGTTGGCTCCTGAATCGAGGTCTCCATCCCACTGCGCGATGAGACGCCCGCTCGCAACGCCGTGAAGCTCGCAGTGCGACTTCGACTCACCATGCAGAGGGCCAACATGGTAAGCCACTTGTTTACCCTGTGCGTAGAATGTCCAGCTATAGAGGGACTGGTCATCAGGGAAACGACGTACGAGTTTTCCTGCCTTCCAAAGAACTAGCTTTTCGGCCACAGGATAGCCGATACCGTCCACGCTGAATTCGACGAGCCAACCGATGGTTCCGTCCGCCCCTATCCGCGCATCGTGATGCTAACTTGGCCGGGTTCTTTTGGAATCGCCGTTTTGCTTCCGTCCGAAAACGTAATCCGTGCGGCGCCATCTTCTGTAGAAGAAACGGCGGCCACCCGGCGCTGGGGTAAAGCGGCGTCGGGAACGAGCGCGCTGAAAAGCAAAATGAGAAGGATGCTGCGCACGGGCGGTCAACTAACTGGGCATTCCGTATTCATCGCTGTATTTCTCTCGCAGGATTCGCAGGTTCTCACGGGCCTCGCGCTCCTGGTTGGACAGGATTCGCGCTCTCTCGAACTGATGATTGGCGATGGCGTGGACCATGCCAGCGATGTTGGCGTCAACGCGCTGCTGAGCCTGGATTAATTCCTGGGGCAGGTACGAAGAATGCGCCGCTGGCGCTTCTGGCGCATGTTTTGGGGCCAGCCACGCCTCTGTGGCGCCTGCGATCAGGCCGGTCATTTCAGCGAACGAGAAACGAATATACCAGGTCCAGCCTTCGGCGCGGCGCTCGGCGGACGCCTCTTCAAAGACCCCGGTCATTTCTTCCGCGAATCGATCCCTATGGCCGCGTGGATACAGCAGCAACAGGAACTTGTAGGTGCGTCTCATATAGCCTCACTCGCCCGCAGCCGGGCGAATCCGGCACGAGTCAATTGTTTCATGCGCTCCAACTCCGACTCCAATTGCCCGCGGCCCGCCGCTGTGAGCCGATAGGCCTGCTTCTGGCGCGAAATGTCCTCCTGCTCGAAGCGTTCGATCCAGCCATCCTCCAGCAAGCGTCGTAGAGCGCCAAACAGCGTGCCGGTGCTCATCCGGACGCGGCCGCTGCTCAGCATCTCAATATCCTTGATCAAGGCGTAACCGTGGCGAGGGTGCTCCGCCAAGCTGGTGAGGATGAGCAGGACGGGCTCGGAGAGCGGCTTGGTTTCCAGAGGTGCTTGCGGTACGACATGTCGCATATCGACATGTTAAGACGGAAAGGTCCTCTTGTCAATAGCTCTCCGAATTGCTATAAACTCTCCGATATGACTCGATTCCGTTGCGCTCTCTCGTTTGCACTGTTCGCGACCACTGTTTTTGCCGCTCTTCCGGTTACGCCGGCCCCCGATCAGGCCGCGCTGCTGAAGAGCAAGGACCCCAAGCTCGCGGCCAACAAAAAGCTCTGCTATGATTTTTTCCGCGTCGTGCTGCGCGCCCGGCACCTGGACGAAGCGGGAAAATACATGAAGGATGACTATATCCAGCACAATCCCAATGCCGATACCGGGATTGAGGGCTTCAAGGCATATTTCACCAAGCTCGGCGGACCGCAGCCGGTGCAGGACACGGTTCCAGGGTTGGTGGCGATTCAAGCCGAAGGAAACTTCGTGACGTTGTCGTTCGTACGTGAGATGCCCGATCCGAAGAACAAGGATCAGAAGTATACAACCACCTGGTTCGACATGTTCCGGATCGACAACGGCAAAATCGCCGAGCACTGGGACGTGGCTACGAAATAGCGGGATTCGAATCGCGACGGAACTTTCACTTCTTCTCTGGGTTTGCAGGAAGGGAGACGCGATCGCGCTCCCGATAAACAATACCTCAAGAAGGAGTCAATCATGTTCAAATTTGCACAGGGGATTATTGTGTTCGCGCTCGCAGCATTCGGGCTTGGCGCGCAAACGGTGGTCACGCCGCCCGTTCAGGTGACGCTCACGTCAGGGACAATCGGGATCGCGGAAGGTCAAACCGCCCGATTGAATGCTCTGAATCCGGGCGTTGCGCCTCCCGCGGCCACAGGCGAGATCTGTTCCGGGCTACTCACCTTTTTGGGTGACGATGGCAAAGTTCTCAAGTCGGCGACGGTCAACGTGACGCCGGGAACGAGCCAGCACCTTTCCATCGATTCCGATGCGGACCTGGCGCTCGCGGTGGATACGCGCAAAGAGATTCGAGCCACCATTACTATTCCGCCCGTTCCGCCCCCAACGGCAACGTCCACAACGCCGGTGACGCCAGTCTGCAAGTTGATTGGCACGCTCGAAATCTTCAACACGCTGGACGGCCGAACGTTGGTCACGCTCGGCACCGTACATTTGGTTCCAAGTCCGGTGGCGACGCCTGGAAGCTAGGGTCGGCCCGATAAGGTGATATGGCAGACTTGCCTTCCTGCAACAGAATGCGGGAAGATCGCAAGGTGACCTCTCGAATTATCGCTTCGTTCGCGACCGCCGCTTTTGTCGCTGCATTATCATTCATTCCGGCATTCGGACAGGAAGGACCTCCTCCCGCTCCACCTGCCGGTGCTCCTGGGGGGCCAGGGGCCGGCGGGCCAGTTGAGGGCGGTCGGGGACCAAACGGATTCCGAAGACAGCCTCCTGGTCCACCTCCTGGTCCCGCGCCCCGGCTTCCCGACATCCCTTATCTGGGTGTCAACGCCGGTAAGCCGGACTTCGGCGGGCTGGCGAAGGGTATGTGGCAGGTGCCGTACATCATCGACATGCAGAAGCAGGGAAGGGCGCCGGACGGTGGTCCCGTAGTGGTGCCTTTTACGGATCTTGGCAAGAAAGAGTTCGACGAACGGACTGCGACTCACTCCAAGGACGATCCGGAAGGCTTTTGCCTGCCACCCGGCGTTCCGCGCATGATGTACACGCCGTATCCCACCGAGATTTTCCAATTACCCGATCGCATCCTCTTCATCTATGAAGGCGGCGCGCACGTGTGGCGCATCATCTGGATGGACGGACGGAAGCAACCGGCGGATCCCAATCCGGACTATTTGGGATATTCAGTCGGTCACTGGGAAGGCGACACGCTAGTTGTGGATACCATCGGGATGAACGATAGAACGTGGCTGGACGCTGCCGGTCACGGGCATGGCGAGAAGCTGCACGTCACCGAAAAGTATACGCGGCCCGATTCAAATACGCTGCGTCTGGAAGCCACCATGGACGATCCCGACTACTACACCAAGCCATGGAGCGTGGTAACGACGGCGCGCTGGGCTCCGGGCCAGGAACTGATGGAATACATCTGCCAGGAAAACAACAAGGACCTGCAGCACCTGGTGGGCAAATAATGCAACGAAGGCCGCGTTAACCGCGCGCGGTTCTCTTCTTCCCAGAAGCTTTCTTCTCCGGTTCTGCGTTCAGGGTCTCCACCGATGCAGGTGGCTTCTTGGCCGCAGCCAGGCTTTGCTTCAGCGCCTGCATGATGTCGATCACCTTGCCCGGCTCGGCGGTTGGGGGCGTCACCACTTCCTGTCCCTTAATCTTGGCGTCGATCAACGACTGCAGATTGTCGAGATAGGTGTCGTGATACTTTTGCGGCTCAAAGGGCGCAGCCAGGGACTCCACCAGCATCTCGGCCAGCTTCAGCTCCTGCTCCTTCACTAAGCCGGTGTCAGTGCGAAATTCTTCCACGCGCCGCACTTCGTTGGCGTAATACATGGTGTGCATCAGCAGGCCGTGAGCGCCAGGCCGGAAGATGACGATGTGCTCACGATTGTGCATGGCGATCTTCGCCACGCCCACGTAACCGGTGCGCTTTAACGTGTCGTAGAGCAGCGCGTAGGGCTTCTGTCCGGCTTCATCGGGCGCCATGTAGTAGGAGCTCTCGAAATAGATGGGGTCCACCTCGGTGGTTTTGACGAATTCGAGGATCTCCATTACCTTGGCGCTGGAGGGCGCCATCTTCTTGATGTCCTCGTCCTCGATCACGACGTAGCGGTCCTTCTCGTACTCGTAGCCCTTCACGATCTCGCTACGCGGAATAGGCTTGTCTTCCGCCTGGCAATAGATGACCTGCTTGATCCGCGAGTTATCGGTCTTATGAAGTTGGTTAAAGCTGATGCCTTCGCTGCGAGCAGCGGTGAACAGCTTCACAGGAAACGAAACGAGGCCGAAAGTGAGATGCCCTTTCCAGACCGTTGTAGCCATAGCGACAACCTCCCACAATATGTAGACATAGCATGCCCGTCAAACATTTTCAACTGCGGACGTTTTTCGGGCCGGCCCGGTGATCAACGGGGGCGAGGCGCCAGAGTATGATGGATGCAGATGCTGGCAAGGTCGCAGATCGGTGTGGAAGAGTACCTGGACTTGGTATTTGAAGACCGCCCGGAACCGGACTACGTTGACGGGGAGGTCATCGAGAGGGCTTTGCCAACACCAGTTCACAGCCAAATTCAGATCCTTCTTGGCATCTTGTTTGCGCCGCTGCTAACTCGGTTTCGATTGATCCTCATGTCGGAACTGCGCGTGCAGATCCAGCCACGCCGTTTTCGCGTTGTCGATTTCGCCGTTTATCGCGACACGCGACCGGAGGGTCGATACGCAATTAACCCGGCGTTTGTCGTCGTTGAGATCATATCGCCAGACGATCGCTACGGCAGATTGACCGAGCGGCTTGAAGATTACCGGCATTGGGGCGTGCCGCACGTTTGGCTGGTGGATCCACAGCTCAAGCGCTTGTATGAATATACCGAAGCTGGATTGCTACAGCATGCCACTCTGCGGTTACCTGAATTCGAATTCGAAATCTCCGCACAAGAGCTGTTCAAAGACGTCTAGTCCGCAGTCTCCCGGCTTGTCCTTTTATTTTTCCTTTCATTCCCGCTAGTTGTAGATGCTGGCGTTCGCTGACCGGTTTATTTGCGCCGTAAGCTGGGCTTGGGTGATGGCGGAAGCGCACGGGCTGCGGTTATAACAACCTTCGCGGCCCGTGCGACTTCTCTTCCTGACGTCGCGCACAACGCAGCAGGTCGCGATCGTTGTTTCTGAATGCGAGGGCGCCCCGCGCCGTGCGACTTCTAGACTTCCGTGGCGAACGGTGTGAAACGCGTTTTGTAGTCGAACGTATCTATGCCCTCGGTGCGCTTCAGGAATCCGACAATCGCATAGGTCGCCGGCGTGGCGACCACTTCATAAACCACTTTGAAAAGATACGCTGACAGAATCAAGCGCCAAATGCCGGAGCTAGTCACTTCGCCGGTGAAGGCAATAAGCACCAGGATCACCGTGTCTACGGCCTGTCCCACCACTGTGGATCCAACGGTACGCGTCCAAAGATAACGCCCCTTGGTGATCAATTTCATTTTCGCGAGCGTGAAGGAGTTGGCGAACTCGCCGCACCAGTATGCGATCAAGCTGGCCAGCACCAGCCGCGGCACCTGATGAAATACGATCGCGAACGCTTCCTGATTCTTCCATTCCGGCGCGGCCGGCAGCGCGACAATCAAATTTCCCAAACCTGCCATCAGCGCATTCGCCAAGAATCCGATCCAGATGATGCGGCGCGAGCCGCCGTAGCCGTATACCTCGGTGAAAATGTCGCCAAAGATATAGGTAATGGGAAACAGCAGTTGCGCACCGCTGACCCGGAACGGGCCAAACGCGCAAATCTTTTGCCCCACCAGATTGGAAATAACCAGCACCACAATGAAGATGCTGGCGAGCAGATCGTAGTACTTGAAGACTCGGGCTTTTTCGGTCAAGCCCCAATTATAGAAGACGAACCTACCTCAGAAACCAACGGTGGCCATGCTGCCATCGGTTTCGAGCGCGTCGCCGGTGGCGTTGGACATGTCTTGCGGCAGCGCGTTTCGCTGCACCAGTGCGAGCCCCCGCACCAGGCCCGTGAGCAACAGATCGTTCACCACCTTGGCGCGCTCCCGGTCGATCTGCGGGTCGATCTGATGGATGAAAGTGCGATTCTCTTCCGAAAAGCTGATGCCGGTGTCGTGCGTCGCCGAGCATACCCAGATGTCTTTCCCATTGAATTTCCCGGGCCGTTGCCAAATTCGCAAGTGGTGCCGTGCCGCGAAGGTGTCGTTGATTTTCTCAAACACCAGGTCGGGAGCACGGCCGTCCAACAGCAGCACAGAAACGGGAGCCTCCTGATAACCGCGCATCTCCGCCATGGCCCGGAAGGTTTCCAGCTTCGACTGATCGCTGAGCTTCGCCGCCGGTGTCCAGCCAGCTTTTTGAAACGCGTCCTCGATCTGCTCCCGGGTCCCCAGAAACATCAGGTTGGTGACATCGGAGGGCCGCTGATCCTTCTCCGTAGCGGTCCGAAATGGCTCGCTGTTCACCAAGCGAAAGAGTTGATCCTGGGGTTCAATCGAAGCTACATCCGGGCCTTTGACAGCGCCCGTCCATTCCAACGGCTTAGTCAGCGAAATGGTCATTTCCACGCCGGGTTTGTAATCGATATTGGCGTCAGCGTTTTTTAGCACAACCTGTTTCACGGTACCCAACAGGTCAGCGAACGATGGGTACTTCTCGGCAACTTTGTTGATCCCCTGATCCAAACGCCCCGAGCCCGTCTTGGAAGCGATGATGCCCTGAATTTGGCCATCGGCGTCCAGGGACTCGCGCGCGTTATCGACCGCGGAGACCTTGGCCGCGATATCCACCTTTTTCCCGGTCGTGTCGCGAATCTCGTCGAAGGCCAGCACCAGTACCGCTTGGTCGTCCGGATTCACCGCGGCAGTCACTTCCTTGACGTGCCCCGCCAGCGTGGCTCCGGCGGCCATCGCAATCTGACCATCCACGACGACGGGCGCGATCACCAATGCCTCAACGCCGTCGCCCTTCTTCGCTGTGGAGGTGTTGACCTCCTTGGTCAGCCGGATTTGGATTTGAGTACCGGAAGGAATATGTGCCGCGGTGGCGAAGCTGGCCGCCATCGGCAAAAAGATTGCCATTTTCAGGCCTGATTTCACACTCACATCCTAGCGCGCCGCCGCAGGGGCCGCTACGTTTGAACCAGGCTAAGGCCCTCCAAGCGCGCCTCCTGTAACCAGTGCTACAGTAATTAGCCAAGAGCGGGACGGGAAAGGAACATACCCTCCATGAAAGCCACCGTAACGGCATTCATTTCTCTTTTTGGCGCCGGTACTTTTTTGTGCGTTAGCATTGCGTCGGCCGCCGACGATTTCGCGGTCCACGCGTGGCAAATGGAAAGCAAAGGCGACGCCGCCGAAGCGCGCGATTACCTCCAGCGTGCCGCACAAACGGGCGGAGTGGACGCCCAACTGGCGTATGCGCAGTTTCTGGATCGCCACCGCGACCCCGCGGCGCGGGACGCCTACGAAAAGGTCTGGAGCGCGGCACGGGGCGAGCAACGCGAGTTGGCCGCACGACGCATGGTGGTCCTGGATCTGATCGCGGGCGATCGGGATGCCGCCCAACGACACATCGAGCAGTACCGGAGCGCAGGCGGCCGCGACTTCAATCTTCCGGCGGCCTCCTCAATTCCCCATGAAAAACCTCAAACCATCGCGATCCCGGGTCCTCTGCGTTCCTTTTCGCGTATGGCCGCGCTGGCGCCGGAAACCAACCCCGATGACGTGCTGCCCGCTCTGGCGCGTAATATCGTCACCAATGGCTATCAAGCCGCCGGCAGTAACGACGTTCTGGAACAGACCGAGTACTTGAAGCTGGTGATTCGCTATCTCTCACAGGCTCGAGAGCTCGAAAAACTGGCCGACTCGAGCGGGGTAATCAAGGTGGAGACTTGCGATTCCACGCAGACCGGAGAGCTGCTCCGGGTGCTCGGATATCGAATGCGTGGCGGCTGCGGCAGCGAAGTGGTCCTGGAAACGCTGAACGCCACCCGCGCGTTCCTGACCATCGATTCCGGGTTTCCACTGGCGGAGCTGGAGCAGGACCTCCGCACCAACCGGCCATTCGCGTACGATTTCAAGCCCACTCAAGTCCCTATCCTTTACACCCAGGACTACTGGCTTTCCAGCAAAGATCGCCAAGGTGCGGAATTCATAGATTCTTTTCTCGGCGATCCTTCGCTTTGCCGGCTCTACCTGGCGCTGTCGAAACTGGATCCCACCGCCTCTGAAGAGCTGCGCAAGGGCACAACCGTTCAAAGAATACGCGCTTACGCGCACGTTCTGGATTTCTATGGCGGCATGTTCCAGGTTCGGAATGGCAAAGCAGTTGTGCCGGGCGGCGCGCGCTCGGAAAAAGCCTGGGCCGAGTTGGTAGGAGCCTCGCCGGATAAGCCGGGTGCGTTCTTCGAGCGCTTGATCGTACGAGACGACGGCTGGCTGGCCAGCTACTTCGACGCGCTCGCCAGAATCTCGAACAATCCCGCGAACGGCCCCGTTCAAAATTATCTGACCGAGCCAGAGCGCATGAAGCGGTTCTACTCGGCCATACGTGGGAAAGTGACCAGCCCTGGGCCGGCCCGCCCCGTGTTCCGCTCCAACACCGACATGATGCTGCTGACGGCGCGTCTGCGGCTGGATCAAAACGGCAAGCCGCACATCCCAGGAAGCCTGGACGTGTGGCGCACCCTGTTCATAGAGCACCCCTCGGGCAGTGGCAAGTACGATGCGAAGCTCAGTAAGGACGCCGCGAACTGGAAAGATCCCGACGACGTCATCGAGGCTCTGTTCGGGCTTTGCCGCAAGGCGGCGGAGAACGAGCCGTTAAAGATTTTCATGGCGTTGAGCGACTTGGATCGCCACCGCCAAACGCCGCTCGATGCGAAGACCGCCGACCGCCTGGCCCGCGAGTTCCGCTCCTTCGGCGCGCAATATCCCATTTTCGCCGAAGCGTCCGATGTTTCCGGCGGTACGATCAACCAATTCCTCGACACGGCCACCGAGGTCAATGAGATTCACGACCTCGGGCTGCGCTCGGACGCCGCCGGGACGCTGCAATCGCTGGTCGGGCTTTGGCAGATCTTCTGCCGGCAAGGGTCTATCGCATCGGCCGATCAAGATCGGACACTAGCGGCGATTCTTACCCGCTTCGCCAAAGTGAAGAATGAAGGTGACGTGTTCGACGGAGGCCGCCAAGGGATTCAGACATTGCTTACGGCGACCGATTCCCCTGCCGGGGCGGTGGTGCAGGATCGCATGTTCGATCTACTGGCGGGCACGTCGCAACCGGATACCTCGGAGACACATAACCAATTGGTCGAGGAGATGATTCGAATCTTCGAAGCGCAGCGGCTGATCTCGCTCTCTTCGATCTTCGACCTGGTGGATCAATTGGAAAGCCTGGCTAAGGGTGAGAAGGCAAACAACGCGCTCATCACCAAGACAGCAGCGCGAATCTCCGAGATTCAGCTTCCCCGCAACTCGCTGAGCGGCACCGAGCGGAACGCTCTCAGCTTCGGTTACTGGCCGGAGAAGCACATTGAGACGGAGAGGAAGCTGACCCTGCGGGCATTCATCGATCGGGCGGGTACGGACCCGAAAAAGCTGGATGAGATTCGTGCGCTGATGGCGCCGTTTCTGCGCGATACGTTAATCGGGCTGAATTACGTGCACTACGCGCCGCCCGGAGCGCAAGTCCTGTATGCCAATCCGCTGTTCGTCCGGAGCCACGATTTCGTCGGCGCACAGGGAACGAACGGCACGTGGAAGGATACCGAAGTGATGGGAAGCGGCTGGCCGTCCAGCGCGGGCGGAAAGCTGGTGGGATCCCTCGCCAGCTTGCCCTACGCCTTGGCAGATGCCGAACAAAACTTTTTGATCCCATCGCGTGAGCAGGCGCTCATCTGGGGCGACCTGGTGCCGCAGCTTCTCCTCACCGCGACCATCCCGCGCTGGTGGAACGTAACCCCCGGACAATTGCACTGGGTTGCGCTGCACATGGATTATGGCGAAACAATGCTGGCAGAAGCGGCCGTCAACGCGGATCGGAGACAGACCGTGCTAGACGCACTCAGCCAATATGCCATGCCTGCTCGCGTGGCTCATGTGCGCGAGTTGCTGGAGCAAGGACGGGTGAACGTGGCGCTCGACAGCGTGATGCCTTCCGAACTGTTCGCCATCGCCAAAGATGTTTTGTCCGCCGATAAGGCCGACGCTCCGTTGGGGGTTGAAATCCGCCGCGAAGCCCAGGAGTCGTCACAGCAGTTGAACTACGAAACCATCTCGCACGCCTTTGGCACGCCTAAGCCGACGCTTGCCAATTCGTACTCGCCGGAATTGCTCAGTCTGCGAACTTTCCCGACTTTGATGGGCTATTCAAGCCGGATCCTGGCCGAGAGCTGGGAGTCTAATCTGCTGTATTACGCCGCTCTGGCCGACCAATTGTATCTATCGCCCGCGGAGCTGAATGTTTTGGTCCCGGATTGGACGCGCCAGACCGTGGAGCGAATCTTCGCCACCAACCTGGAAGACTGGCCCGCGCTGCTGCGTTCGCTCCGGCTGGTAGGCGAGGATGTGCGCGAGAAGTCGCGCAAGCGGGTGACAGTGGCGAGCGGTTTTTAGCTTTTCCTATTTCGGAGGACAGTCTTGAAGTTCAATCATCGAGTAATCATGAGGGCTTCGGTAGCCGGCGGCGCGGTAGCAGTGCTGGCGGCGTCGCTCGGGATCTTTTCTCAGGCGCTGCGGGCCCAGGAACAGCGGCCTCAGGAACAGCGTCCGACCTTTCGGGTCAAGGTGGACATGGTGGTTCTGAGCTTTACTGTCACCGACAGCAAGGGTCACTACATCAATGGGCTGAAACCGGGCGATTTTCGTTTAACCGAAGATGGCATCGCGCAAAAGATCAACACGTTTGGAGAAGGCAATAAGCCGCCGGTGCAGGTGCTGGACAACGGAACCACGCGCCCGCTGACGGCGTCTGCCGAGGCTGCTATCGCGCAGGCGGACGGTGCGCCCACCGAAGTCCGCTCGGACTCTTTCGTTGGCACCAACGTGTTCGTGCTGTTCGATACCAGCAACTACATGTATCGCGGATTTGTCTACGCGTCCGATGCGATCGCGGATTTTGTGCGAGGGCTGGACAAGACCGATTCAGTGGCGGTCTATACTTTCAGCCGCAATCTTTCGCGGCCCGCGCCGCTCACGCATGACCGGAATGACGCTATCTTCGGTCTTCGCAAAGCCGTGGCCGGCGACGATGCCGCGCTTTACAACGGCCTTCTTCTTACGTTGCGCGACGCCGCCAAGGTGCCTGGACGCAAGGTGATTATCGTGTTTTCGAACGGACCGGACAACGCCAGCTTGATCGCCCCGGATGACGTCCGCGCCGTGGCCGAAGACGATGGCATACCCATCTACGTCATATCCACCAACGACGTCACCAAGGATCCGATGTCGAGTAACGTGTTCAAGCGTATCTCCACGCGCACCGGCGGCAAAGCGTATTTTGCGAAGACATGGCAGAAACAAGTGGAAGCGTTCGAATCCATTCGCGAAGATCTGGGCAACAGCTACACCATCACGTATTATCCCCAGACCAACCCTAACGAAGGCTTTCGGAAGATCAATGTCGAAATCGTGACAGACGTCGGCAAGAAGTATCGCGTTCGCGCCCGGCCGGGGTATCGGCCGCAGGGCGGATTTTAAGGCAGCGCGTAAGCGAGGATCGAATCGCCCGCGTCGACGACGACGTACTGTTTGCCGTTCTTGCCCTGGTAGGTGATGGGATTGGCTAATGCGTCCGCGGCGAGCTTCACCTCCCAGAGCAGCTTTCCGGTCTTCGATTCGAAAGCGTGGAAACGCTGATCGTAGCTAGCGCCGATAAACAGCAGCCCGCCCGCGGTGGCCACCGATCCACCCTTGTTGAACGCGCCGGTGTTCATGACGCCTTTGGCCTCCAGCGCGTCCACTCGTCCGAAGGGAATGCGCCATGCGATGTCGCCGGTGTTGTAGTTTACGGCAGTGAGCTCACCCCACGGCGGCTGCTCGCAGGGCCATCCGGTGTTGGGATTGGAAAACGATCCGACTTCCCGCTTCGCTCCTGCCACGTGGATTCCAGTACGGATATATGCGTTGGCGCTCACATCTTCTCCCAGGCCATCCTTGGTTGCGGGAGGGTTCGCATCGCTCGGCTTGATCATGCGCGCGATCGCTCCGTCCGCTTTGGTGTTGAGAAAGAAATATCCGAGCTGTGGATCCACCGAGCCGCTGCCCCAGTTGCCTCCGCCGTCACCACCAGGAAACACGATGGTCGGTTTCATTCCCACGGGCGTAAAGGGACCATCGTTATGTGCGCCGCCATCGGCATCGAACAGCGCCTCGCAGAACTTCTGCTGCTCCGGCGTTACCTTCGCAATTTGGTCGCGCGTGATGCTGAGGCGCGTCAGAGGCGGAGGCTTTACGGGGAAAGGCTGTGTGGGTGAGTACCATTCGCCGGGAACGTCGCCCTTCGGAACGGGCCGCTCCTCCACCGGATAAATCGGCTTGCCATTGCGCCGGTCGAGAATGAACACCAAACCCGTCTTGCCAGTCTGAATGACGGCCGGGATGCGCTGTCCGTTATGAACTACATCAATGAACGTAGGCGTCGCGGGTGCATCGTAATCCCAGATGTCGTGGTGGATGGTTTGGAAATACCACTTGAGTTTGCCGGTACCCGCATCCAGCGCGACCAGCGAGTTGCCAAACAGATCGTTACCCGGGCGATCGCCGCCGTAGAGATCGTAGGATGGCGAGTCAAAGGTCATGTAAAGAGTGCCGGTTTGCGGATCGATGGTGGAGGTGGTCCAGGCATTGACGCCTGAGCGATCCTGCCAGCCGTCGTTGAGCCACGTCTCATGACCTTTCTCCCCCGGCTGCGGCACGGAATGAAAGGTCCACGCCAGTTTGCCCGTGCGCACGTCCCAAGCGCGTGCGTCGCCTCGTGCGCCCAAGCCGGGACTATCCTGCGTGTGCGACCCGGTGATCGCCAGATTCTTGTAGATGACAGGCGCACCCGATAGGCCGTAATGAACGTCGGGGAACTTGCCCATGACTCCAGCCTTCAGATCGATTTCGCCTTCCTTTCCAAAACCAGGAACCGCCTTGCCTGTTTTGGCGTCAACCGCGATCAGGAAACCATCCCACGTTCCAAACAGGATCTCCGGAGGATCGGTTTTGTCACCCGGCCAATAGGCGATGCCGCGCGGAGGCCGGCCTGCGTGCTTATGGGCGAACACCCAGATCTGTTTCCCGGTCTCCGGCTCTAAAGCCACCAGGCTCTGGTAAGCGGTAACCATATACATGATGCCGTTCACCACAAGTGGCGTAGCTTGCGCCGGACGATTGGCTTTTGCACCGCCTTGGGGGCGCATGTCGTACACCCACGCCTGGCTGAGCTTTGTAACGTTTTGTGTATTGATTTGATCGAGCGCCGAGTAGCGCGTGTTGCTCAGGTTGCCGCCATAGGCCGGCCAATCGCTTTGTCCACGCAGCGTGGGTAAAGCGAGTAAGGACGAGCAGAAGACCGCAAATAAGACGAAAGCAGGTCGCATAGAGTGGCTCCTAGGAAGTAAATCCGAAATAAACTTTATCACGAGTTACACCTCACACTAACTGAAACCTCAATTTAATGCGTGCCGTCTACAGGGCATATGTCGACCGCTCAATGGAGTCTCGCTGGGGCAGCCCTTTTGTTTTTTGGAGCGTCGTTGGCTAACGCCCAGACCTCTTTTGACGTGAACGTTGGATTTGGCAGCGCATGGGACAGCGCCAATAGCGGTGGCATCGATAATGCGGCTTCTCTGAATGCGTTTGGCTCTTGCACGCCCGGCTCGGTGGACGTCAATTGCGAGAATCTCCCGAAGCTCAACGGTTTTTTCTTGGGATTTGGCGGAGACCTGATGCTGTACAAGCATTTTGGCGTGGGTTTTCAGGCTAGTCTGCAGCCCTCGCGTGAAACCTATGGCCCGCTCTCGGCCCGCCAGACGTTTTATGACGTCAACGCTATCTATGCTCCGTACGCCACCAAACGGGCATCCCTGGACTTAGAGGGCGGTGTCGGAGGCGCCCGCACCAGCTTCGCTCTCACCGAAAGTGGATGCGTGGGGACAGCGGTCTGTTCTACTTCCACGGAACCAGTCGGAAACGCGAATCATTTTGACATTCACGTGGGAGTTGGGGTCCAGGTCTTCTTGACCGACCACATCTTCCTGCGGCCTGAGTTCGATTTCCATTACGTTCCCGGTCTCACCAACCAGTTCGGCAGCGACGCGGTACCGGAAGCCATGCTCTGGCTCGGCTATAGCTTTGGCGAACGGTAAGTTCCACGGCGCTGAGAGCCTCACATCTCGTGAAATTCGATCTGCACGCTGATACGGACCGCCACGGGTTTGCCGTTCTTCTCCGCCGGAGCAAAACGCCATTCCTTCACAGCGTCCACGGCGCTTTCGTCTAGATCCTTATCGAGCCCTTTGATCACGTGCGGATCCTTGGGAAGGCCCTTGGAGCTAACCACCAGGCCGATGATCACCGAGCCCACCGCTCGCACTCCCCGGTTGGTCGGGTAGCGCGGATTCACTTGCTTGACGATCCGCGGAGCAGTGACGCCAGGTCCGACGTCGTAGGTGGCTTCATCGTCTGTCTGGGCAAGCAGGATGGAAACCGCGCAACAACCAATGAGCAGTACTCGCATCCACGTCAAAATGGCGCCTCTGTCCCGAGCAAAGATTGGTGGAAAGACGTGGCTCAAATGGGCGCGGTTTCATTGTTGTGTGATCCTAGTGTCCTCTTTCAGGGGATGCGTTTCTTTTGGAACTTTTTCACCCTCTGGAGTGAATCATATGATGAAGGGGTCCAAGGAATTGACGAAAACATTTCTAATCGCCGTGCTCGGTCTCAGCGCGATCGCGCTGGCACAACCACCCGGGCATGGCCGGAATTTCGCTGGCCAGGATGTCTTCCGGGGCCAGTTCCAGGGCAAAGTAGTGACCAACGAGCCGTATTCAGGCGTTGGAGTAAGCGCGTTACAGCGGACGCTCAGCGACGGCAATGTGATCAATGAAGCGAGTTGCGTTAAGGTGTATCGCGATAGCTCCGGCCGCACGCGGCGCGAAGAAACTCGCAATTCATCCACCTGCAGTGCGACTCCACAGACCATTCTCATCAGCGATCCGGTGGCGGCAGTGGAGTATGTCATCAACGCGCAAAACAATACATACCGGCAGTTCAACATCAAAACGCCGCCCGCTCGTAGCACGCCGCCGGCTGGCGGGCGCCCCGCCAATCCCAATCAGGTGCAGACTTCGCTGGGGATGCAGCCGATCGCAGGTACTTCCTTAAATGCTGAGGGCACGAAAATCGTAACCACAATTCCGGCCGGGCAGTTCGGTAACGCGCAGCCGGTCACGATTACCTCGGTTCGCTGGTATTCGCCTGACTTGCAGATCGTCATCCAGAGTTCGCGCACCGATCCACGCAATGGCGTCACCACTTATCAATTGAGCGATGTCTCAACCGTAGAGCCCGCGGCGACGTTGTTCACTCTTCCTTCTGGCTTAACGCTGCAGCAAGGGTCGTCACACGGTCCCAATGGAAGAGGGAGACGCACGCCATAAGCACCGGGGATGCGGATCTGGAAGAATCTGAGCCCGCAGTCCCGCGAGAGAGCCGAGCGATCCCGATCCAGGGCTCGCGCATTGGTGACGCTCCGGTAACCGGGTTGGGCTAACATAACAACAGGTGCCGCGCGACGGATAAGAATGTTGAGACTCATTCGGATTCTTGTGTTCTCGGGTGTGGTTTTACCGATGCTCCTGCTGGGGCAGTATTATCCCCGGCCTCGCCGTGGCGTCGCCCCCGGAACTCCCAATCCGTCCGCTTACAATGTAGCTGGCTCCTTTCATGGCAAACTCAAGGATCTGAGCAAGAAAGAGATCATGATCGAAACGGACGACGGTCAGATTGTTTCGTTCCACCGCTCGGGCAAGACGAAGTTTCTAAAAGGCACTCAGTCCATCAAACCGTCCGATATCGACTTGGAGACATTGGTCACGGTCGACGCGAGCGAAGATGTGGATCTGACGCTCACGGCGCGCAGCGTGACCGTGGACACGCCGAAGAAGAGCGGCGAGAGCAAGTAGCCGCCAATTCGTCTTGCTAGACTAGTTCATTGACACCTGCCACAAAACCGCGCGTTTCCGTAGTCAGCTACCTCAACACGGTTCCGCTGGTGTGGGGGATGCTGCACGGCGAACAGCGCGAGCTCTTCGATTTATCCTTCGCGATCCCCGCTGAATGCGCCGACCGCCTGGAATCCGGACTCGCCGACATCGGCATCGTGCCCGCGGTAGAGCTGAACCGGCAGAAACTCGAGATCATACGCGGCGCGGGGATTGCCTGTCACGGACCGGTGCGCAGCATATTCCTGATCTCGAAAGTTCCCTACGGCGAAATCCGCAAGCTGGCGGCCGACTCTACATCGCGGACTTCGGTGGCACTCAGCCGCGTGATTTTGTCGCGGAAGTATGGCGTGGAGCCCGAAGTTCGATCGCACGCCCCGCACTTGCCCTCGATGCTGGAACACGCGGACGCCGCATTGATCATCGGCGATGCCGCGCTAGTGCTGGATCCCGCCGATCTACCGTTCCATGTTCTTGATCTGGGCGCCGAGTGGGTCCAACTGACGGGACTGCCGATGGTGTTCGCGGTGTGGGCCGCGCGCGCCGAGTTGCCGGCGCAAGATCCCCAGCCATTCCTGGATTCGATGCGCTTCGGACTCGGACACATCGCCGATATCGCTCGCTTGGAGCATGCCAAAGTAGGCGTTTCCGAAGAATTGGCGCGGTCCTATTTGAAAGACAACATCGTCTTCGAACTGGGCGACCGCGAGTACGCCGGCCTGAAGACTTTCCTACAATATGCTTCAGAGCTTGGCATCACCGCAATGCAAGAGCGGCCCGCGGAGGGGCGCCCGGTGGAAGGAAGAAGGGTTTCCGTATGATGACGCGGCAGGAAGCAATTGACTTATATAACAGCGACGATTTGATCGGCATTGGCATGGCGGCCGATGCGGTTCGCCGCAAGCTGCATCCCCACGGCGTGGTGAGCTACATCATCGACCGCAACATCAACTACACCAATTTCTGTACCGAGTATTGCAGCTTTTGCGCCTTCTATCGGCCCATGGGACACCAGGAAGGCTACGTTCATTCGAAAGACGTGATCTTCGACAAAATTCAGGAAACCATCGATCTGGGCGGCACAGGCATTCTGATGCAAGGCGGGCTGCATCCCGATCTGAAGATCGAATGGTACGAGGATCTGTTGCGATCGATCAAGGATCGGTTCGGCGACCAGATCTGGAACCATTGTTTTTCAGCGCCCGAGATCGTGAACATCGCCGAGGTGAGCGGATTGAACTTGCGCGACACCATCGTCCGGTTGCGAGACGCCGGGCTGGAATCGATTCCCGGCGGCGGGGCCGAGATTCTGGACGATGACGTGCGACGCAGGATCAGCCGGTTGAAATCGTCTTCGCAGGATTGGATCGATGTGCATCGCATCGCTCACTCGCTGGGCATGCGCACCACCGCCACCATGATGTTCGGCTGCGGCGAAACCATTGAGCAGCGCATGAATCACTTCGACATCGTGCGCCAGATTCAGGAGGACACGGGCGGATTCACGGCGTTCATCCCGTGGTCCTTCCAGCGCGAGAACACCTCCCTCGGCAAGTTCGTGAAGCAGGAAGCCACCGCCGTGGAGTATCTCAAGATGCTCGCGCTCTCGCGGCTGTATTTCGAAAACATCGAGAACATCCAATCCTCCTGGGTGACGCCGGGGCTGAAGACTTGCCAGTTGGGCCTGCGCTTCGGGGGCAACGATGTGGGCAGCATCATGATCGAGGAAAACGTCGTCTCGGCGGCCGGCGCGCACAATCGCGCCACTGAAGAAGAACTGCGCCGTTTGATTCGCGATGCCGGCTTTATCCCCAAGCAGCGCGACACTTTGTACCGGACCTATTTTCTGAATTAGCTGGGACGTTCCTTCAGCAAATTCTGCACCGCTTCCGCCAGCATTTTGGGCATAAACGGTTTCTGCAGGAATGCCACTTGCTGCTGCAATGAACTCGGAAGGTTCTCGATAAAGAACGGGGATCCACTGCAGACCAGTACTCGAAGGTCGGGCCGAATCTCTAACATGCGCGTCAGCAGCGTGTCGCCGGGCATGTCGGGCATGCCGAGATCGGCGATCACCATGCCGTAGCGGCCGGGCGCGGCTTCAAAATTTCGTAGCGCATCGAACGACTTCAGATGAGTTTCCACTTCGAATCCGAGCCGTTGGAGATATTTCTCGATGAGCTGCAGGAGCGGAGGCTCATCCTCCACCAGTAGAATCTTGATGGGAGAACCACTCACCACGTCACCAGTGACGCTTCACCAAGGCTGAAAGCGATGCCCAGGCTCACGCGGTTGGAATCCATTTCCAAGATTGCATCTCCTATCGTGTAGTTTGCGGTGTAGTGGCGATAGTCATAGCGTACATCGATGTAAGTGCCGCCCGTCAACTTATATAACACTTGAACCCCGCCTTGCAGATTCGAGTATGTGCCGAGAGCCTGTCCCAGGGCTGACAGTTGATTGTAGCCGGCGTTCGCGCGCGCTTGGAGGTTCCGCGAGGCGATATAGGAATAAGTAGCCAAACCGGAAGTTTGCCGGGACGTTAGATAAAGGCCGTTCCCCGGCGTGACGCTGCTGGAATAGTCGAAGGTCAGCGATGCGGCCTTCCATCGGCGAGTCAAGCGGACCTCGGCCACCGGAAGGTAGTGCACGTTGCTGAAAGTCACCACCGCGAAGCTTTGGCCCGTGAGGGCGGCGATGCCTGGATCGAGCGAAACCTGTGTCAGGCCGAGCGTATCGGCGCGGACGCCTCCGGCCAGCGTGCTGAGATCCCATTCGCGTGTCAATCCGATGGAATATCCAAGCGCGGCGGTTTCCAGGCGTGAGGCGCCAAAGGTGCCCTGAAAGTCGTAGTAAGTATGGTCGTAACTGGCCGAAATGGTTTGCCGGGGCGTGAGCCGGTAGGCCACGTTCGCTCGTACATTCCATCCGTTCAACCCGGCTAACAGCAGGGACGCCCGTCGAACCACGAATCCGTCGCCACCGAAGTCGAACGACAATCGCGGGGTCAGGCGCCACGTCAGATCCACGCGCGACTGCAGATAGTTCGTGCGGCTATCGAACAGCTCGCCTGCGGGGATGCCTAGGTGGTCCAAAGCCGTGAGAGGGAAGTAGGAGAATGCACCGTTGGCGAGCGTGGTTGTGCCCAGCGTGGTCTTCAGATCCAAAGTGAGATGGCGGAAGAGCGCTTCGCTGTAAGTGAGTTGGAGGAACTGATCCAAGCCGTCAAACGCTGGCGCATTGGTGTACTTCCGGTAGGAGCCTCGATACTCGATGTTCAGCTTGCCGCGGCGCCAGCGGTGTGAAGCGTTCGCGCCGAAGTTAGTTTCTTCACCAAAACCGTCGACTTGTTTTCCTCCGGCAGTGGTCAGGCCCGAATCATACACGCCAATGATCTGCGCATAGAGCCCGAACGTGTTCATCGCGCCTTTTGTCTCTTGCGACAGCCCGCTGTCACGGCTCAGTACGGATGGCCCGTCATAGTTGGAATCCGCCGGAGCGGGCATGGCGGGCATTTCGGAAACCGCGGATGTGCCGGCGAAATCGTATGCTCCGGCGGATCGGGCATACGTACCGAACGCATCCTGACGGCTCAATACGGAGGGCGCTTCGTAAGTTGGTTCCTGCTGTTCCCGGGCGCCAGGATCAGGCTGGTCCTGCGCCGGAGCAAGGCCGGCCGCCAGCAAAGCCAGGAGGAGGATTCTGGGTCCCAGCCTGCTTGTTCCTTATTGCAGATTCAAGTCTGACGCCGTGGCGGCGACGTGTCAAGCACGCTCCGGCCCTCGCTATCATCGGCGTATGCGATTCCACACCGAATATCTGAAGTTCCAGACCAAGCAGCATCGGCAGTACATCAACATTACAACCGACGTGGATGCCGCGCTCAAGAAGAGCGGTATTCGAGAAGGAATGATCCTGGTCTCGGCCATGCATATCACGGCGGGCGTCTGGGTCAATGATGCCGAAGATGGATTGCTGGCGGATATCGACGAATGGCTGGAGAAGCTGGCGCCCTTCCGCGAGAACTACCGCCATCACCGCACCGGCGAGACCAATGGCGACTCGCACTTGAAAAGCCTGATCGTGCATCACCAGGTGATTGTTCCGGTGACCGACGGGAAGCTCGATTTTGGTCCTTGGCAACAGGTTTATTACGCCGAATTCGACGGGCAGCGTCCGAAACGCGTCATTATCAAGGTAATGGGCGAGTGAACAAACGAGGCGCCGCTGAAAGGATCGCCAACCAGCGGGCATTCCTCGGATAGGAGCTTTATGCGACGAACTCTTTCTCTGCTGGCTGCATTTCTCTCAACGGCTTGTTTGTACACGAGCCGGGCCGCTGATATTCCCATCCGCGAAGTAATTCTTTACAAAAGCGGAGTTGGCTATTTTGAGCGCGGGGGTACGCTGCGGCCTGGCGAATCCGCGCGGCTGGACTTCAAGGCTTCGGACATGAACGATGTTCTGAAGTCGCTGACCATCTCCGGCCAGAACGGTGCCAAGGTCACGGGCCTGCACTACGATTCGAGCGAGCCGCTGGAGCAGAAGCTCGCCGATTTTCCTTTCAAGATCGACGGCCAGGCATCGCTGGCGCTGTTTCTCGATCAGATGAAAGGCGCCAAAGTCGAATTGAAGTACGGCTCCGAGACCATCAGCGGGACGGTTGTCAGCGGGCGCGTGGTGAAAGGCGACGACAAGCAGCCCGAGCGCGAGCAACTGGTGGCGCTGCTCGATTCGGGCGAGTTGCGCACTCTCGATTTGGCCGCCGCCAGCTCCATTCGTTTTGCCGATCAAAAATTGCAGAACCAGCTTCGCGACTACTTGACCGTGGTCAACCAAGCACGCTCCACCGACAAACGCAGCATCTATATCGATTCGTCCGACGCCAAGGAGCGCCAAATCGAAGCCAGCTACATGATTCCCACGCCGCTCTGGAAGTCCAGCTACCGGCTGATCTTCGCCGACAAGGGCGAACCGATGCTGGAAGGCTGGGCCATCATCGACAACACCAGCGGCGAAGATTGGACCAACGTGCGGCTGGCGGTGGTGTCGGGCCGTCCGGTATCGTTCATCAGCAATTTGTACGAGCCGAAGTACGTGATTCGGCAATCGGTGGAATTGCCGGAGGATCGAGCGGCCAACCCAGTGATCTATAACGGAGCCGTCAGCGAAGCCCAACTCGGCACGGGTAACGCGCCGGCTGCGGCGAAGCGGCTCGGGGGTGCGATCGGCGGCTTGGGTGGCGGCGGTGGCAGCTTTGCTCTCAACGGTCGAGCCTTCGGTGACATTATCCCGAGCAACGTCGCGATGAACGTCTCCGCCACGGACGTGGGAGAACTTTTCGAATACCGCTTCTCAACTCCAGTGACGGTGAAAAAAGACGAGTCCACCATGCTTCCTTTTTTGCAACAGGCCATTGGCGCGCGCAAGCTGCTCATTTATTCGGAGAGCTACGGCGAACATCCGATGAACGCAGCCGAGCTGAACAACTCCACCGCAAAGACACTGGATGGCGGCCCGATCACCGTCTTCGACGCCGCCAGTTACGCCGGCGAAGCCCTGATGACGACGCTCAAGTCCGGTGACAAGCGGTTGATCAGTTACTCAGTCGATCTTGGCACACGCGTTACCACGCAGTTTGATTCCAGCCGCGAGCTGGTGCGCGAGATACACGTCGATCGCGGTCTGCTGACCGCGCGCCTGGCTATGGATGAGACCAAGACGTACACCGTTCGCAACGTGGACCAAAAGGCCAAAACGCTGATCATCGAGCATCCCGAGCGCGCCGGCTACAAGCTGATTGCCCTCAAGCCTGCGGAGACCACAACGAACGCGTATCGGTTTGAAGTGAAGCTCAGTCCCGACGGCACTGAAAAGTTCCCCGTGGCCGAAGAGCGCGTCTACGAAACCACGACGGCTGTCTCCAGCCTGACGCCGGACGTGCTGCTCACCTATGTACAGAACAAAGCGCTGTCAGAGACGGCTCGAAACCAGTTGCAGCAAATCTTGGATGCCAAACGGCAAATTGCCGATCTCGACAACCAGGCCCGGCAGCTTGAGGGCGACATCAGCGGCATGGTGAGCGATCAGACCCGCATCCGGCAGAACATGCAAAGTCTGAACCAGGTGAGCGGTCAGCAGGATCAAGTTCAAAAGTATGCGCGCCAATTGGCGGCTCAGGAAAGCGCGATGGCCAGTTCGCGGGACAAGTTGAGCGATCTGAAGAAACAGAAAGCCGCGGACGAATCCAGATTGAACTCGCTGATCGAGAAAATGGATTTCTGATCGTTCACCAAAGATGATAATAGCCGTCGCGCCGCGCCAGCTCCACGGGAAGGCCGAATAGCTCGGTGAGACGCTCGGTAGTCAGAAGCTCGCTCTTGGCGCCGTCGGCGAAGACGCGGCCCTGGCGCAGCAGGATCACGCGGTCGATTTCTGGGAGGATATCCGGCAGATGATGCGTCACCATCAAAATGCCCGTGCCGGCTTGCGCCAACTTGCGCAATATGTCTCTGAGCTCCAGCGCGGCGCGAAAGTCGAGACTGTTACTCGGTTCATCCAGCAAAAGCGCCAGTGGATCGTGCACCAAGGCGCGGCCAATCAGCAAACGGTGCGCTTCGCCCGAAGACATCTCCGTCATCTCACGATCGGCCAGGTGCGGTACCTCCAGGAGCTGCAGCACCTGGCTGGTCTTTTCGATCATCGCGCCAGTGACTTCGTGGTAAGGCTGAATGCCGATGCTGCTAAAAAAGCCCGACAGCACCATTTCGCGGCCGGTGATCTCTCGCGTGCAGCGCCGCATCAGGTCGTTCGAAACGATTCCCAGCAGCGGGCGCAGCTCGAAGACATTCCAGGTATCGCGCCCGAAAATGGTGAGCGAAGAATCGGGCTGGCCCAGAGGATAGCATTCTCGCGTGATGGTTTTGATCAAGGTAGATTTGCCGCAACCATTCGGTCCCAGGATCGCCACGTGCTCTCCGGCTTCAATACGCAGGGTAATATCGTGCAGTACGCGTTTGTCGCCGAGCATGACCGAGACGTTACGGAAAGCCAGCAGAGCGGCAGTATCGGGAGTTCTTGTTAATTCATTATTCACTGGTGGAGAGTATACTCGAATGATGCGGAAAAGCGGTTTGGCCTTCGTCTTGGTATCATTTTGTCCCCTTGCTTTCGGGCAATTGGACTCCAATTCCATCACCGTCAGCTCTTCCAATAACGTCAACCTTCAACCGGATCAGGCGATTTTTTCGGTGACCGTCCAGTCCGGCATCAGTACCGGTCTCGACGACGTGCTCGCGGCGCTGCAGGGTTCGGGAATTACGGCCGTGAACTTCACCGGCGTGAGCACGCAGCTCGAGTTATGTCCCACCATCTCCTGCACTGCAGCCCAGACGCCCTTGCAGTGGGCATTCACCTTGACTTCGCCTCTGACGAGTACGAAAGCTACGGTGGCGAGCCTGATCACTCTTCAGCAAAACATCACCAAGCTGAATAACGGTCTCTCGCTGTCATTCAGTATTGTGGGGACGCAAGTTTCGCAGCAGTTGGCGCAATCGCAGACATGCTCGCTTTCGGGCCTGATCGCGAGCGCAACCACGCAAGCGCAGAATCTGGCAGCCGCGGGAAGCCTGACGCTGGGGTCGATCCTGGCGATGTCTACTGCAACATCGAACGTTGGTTCCGCCTCCCCGGGATTTCTTGAAGTGGGAGCCTTTATTTCGAACCTTTCAAGCGCCACCCCTCCTCCGTGTGCGATCACAGTAAAGTTCAATGTGACCAGGAATTAGATTGATGTGGAAGCTGTCCCTCTCGATCTTGTTGCTCGCGGTGGCGCCGGTTTTCGGGCAGCTCAAATCGCACACGGTGACCGTCTCGGCGACACGTTCCATCAATGTGCAGGCCGATCAGGTTGTGTTCGGCTTGTCAGTCAGCGCCGCCGCAACGACGAGTTTGGATCAAATTGTCGCTGCGCTGGCGGGTATTGGCATTACGTCCGCAAGCCTGACTGGTGTCGGCACGAACTTTGACCCGCCGGCCTTTCAATGGAGCTTTACGCTGGCCGTTCCTTTCTCCAGCCTGACGGCGATCATCGGCTCGCTCACGAAACTGGAGCAGACCATCGCGCAAAATAACAGCGGCTTGGCGTTAACCTTTAGCGTCAATGGCACACAAGTATCGCAGCAATTGCAGCAATCGCAAACCTGCTCAAACTCCGATCTGATTGCCGACGCAACAGCTCAGGCGCAGAAGCTTGCGGCCGCGGCGGGAATGACGCTGGGGCAGATACTCAAATTAACGAGCGTACCTTCAACGCAGGGCTATTTCGGGGTTCCCACTCTCGCGTTGCTGGGAAACTTTGCTAATGCGGAATTATTCCTGGGAGCCGCATCGTCGCCGGTGACGTGCTCGTTGGTTGTCCAGTTTCAATTGCAACTCTAATCCCTACGCCTCCGGCAGCGGGCAAAACGCGCCTTCCGAAAATCCCTCCGCGAGAATGCCAAATGTCCGGTTGAAACGGGCGCGATAGTTCTCCCACGCGATAGCGGTTGCCAGTTCCACCAATTGCGGCTCGCTGAATTGGGAGCGCAGTTGAGCGAACAGGTCATCGTCCACTGTGGCCGGCGTTTTGGTCAATGCGACGGTGAGCCGCAACACCAGCTTTTCGTGTGGATGGAAGGCGACGCTTTCTTCGAAGCGCGCGAGATCGTGCAACTGCTCTTCCGTAATGCCGGCCTTTCTGCCTACGGCAGAATGGATATCGATTCAAAACGGACAGCCCACCAGCGTAGCCACTTTCAACTGCACCAGTTCCTTGAGCACCATTGGGACGGTCCGCTGCGATGCGCACACCGCGTCCATCCAGATGGACGCGAGCAACGTCGGCGTATGATGGGCAGCGAGGGTCTTGGCCTTCGGCACTCGGCCGATGCGCTTTTTTAACGCTCGATACAGAAGCTTCGTCACCCAATTCGCCTGGGCTGCGCTAACGCCAATCGCACGGTCCATGTCCTCAAGATACAATGTCTGAGCATGTCGAACGATCAACTGATGGAGTCTCTGGCGATTCGAACCGTAGTGGACAACTGGGTGCTCTGGCGCGACGCCGGCGATTGGGAACGGTTTCGCACCGTGTGGCATGAAGACGGCTATATGATGGCCACCTGGTTTCAGGGAACCGCCGACCAGTTCATTCAAGTGAGCCGGGAAGGCTTCAACCGGGGCGTCAACATCCTGCACTTTCAGGGCGCATTCACCGTGGACATCGAAGGTACGCGGGCCGTTTCGCAAACCAAGATGACCATCAATCAGCGAGCTCTGGTTCACGATGTGCTGTGCGACGTGGTGTGCACCGGGCGCTTTTACGATTTCTTCGAGAAGCGGAATAATCGTTGGGGCATCGTGCTGCGGCAGCCGATTTATGAAAAAGACCGGATGGACCCGGTGGATCCCGGCAAGCTGCTGCTGCTCGACCAGGAGTTGCTCAAGCGTTTTCCCGAGGGTTATCGCCACTTGGCGTACTTGCAGAGCAACATCGGTTACAAGGTGAAGACCGACATGCCGGGACTGAAGGGCCCCGAAGTGGAAGCCCTCTACGCGCGCGGCAAGAGATGGCTGGCGGGCGGGCCCATCGAGCGGTAAGTCTCCGCGTCGTTATGGCAGCGCGAATGCTACCAACGCCTGATTGTTCCCCTTGCCCGGACCCGCCGAGACAATCGCAACATACTGTTTGCCACTCTTACCTTCATAGGTGAGGGGATTGGCAGTGGCGGCGTATTCCAGCTGCGTGGTCCAAAGCTCCTTACCAGTCTTCGCATCGAAGGCGCGAAATCGAGCGTCGCTGGTTGCGCCGATGAAAACCAATCCTCCGGCCGTCGCGATGGGACCGGCGAAGGCTCCCGATCGTCCGGTATTGCGTTTCTCCGGCGGGAGAAAATCGGTGACGCCGAGTGGCACCTGCCAGGCGATATCACCAGTGTTCGCGTTCACTGCAAACAGCCGCTCCCAAGGAGGTTTGATACAAGGCAGGTTGCCCAGGGTCTTGCCGTCGGCGTCCTTGTACGGGGCGGAGAAACTAAAAAAGCCCGGACGCATAACGTACGGGAGTTTGCCTTCTTCGTTGGCTTTCGGATTATTCCGCAGCCAGCCGGTTCCAGGACTGTCTTGCGAATTCACAAAGACGTAACCGGTCTGAGGATCCGCCGTCGCGCCGCCCCAATTCGTCCCGCCTGTCGGCCCGGGAAGACTGATGGTCTCGTGCTGCGGCGTGCCCTCCCCTTGATAAGTCCACGGCGTAAATGGTCCTGCATCCTGAAAGCCATGCTTGTCCCAAACTTCCTGGCAGGCTTTGGCATGCTCGGCGTTGGTGTCATCCGCCGTTACCAGGTCGGCGCGTGAAACGCGGACGCGTGCGAGCGGTGGCGGCTTCAACGGAAACGGTTGAGTGGCTGAGTACCATTCGCCGGGCGCGCTGCCTTGCGCTACGGCGCGTTCTTCCACTCCAAACACGGGCTTGCCCGTCACGCGATCCAGGATGAACATGTAGCCTGACTTGCCCGTTTGCACCAGCGCGGGAATTTTCTTACCGTCTTTGACGATGTCGATCAGCACGGGGTCGGGCGGAAGATCGTAATCCCAAAGCTCGTGGTGAACGGTTTGGAAATACCATTTGAGCTTGCCCGTCTGGTAGTCCACTGCAACGACAGAATTGGCGAAGAGGTTGTTGCCCTTGCGATCGCCACCCCAATAATTCGCGGCCGGTCCGCCCATGGGCATGTAGACGATGCCGCGCTTTTCATCTACGGTGATCGCGTAGGACCACATGTTGTTGCCGGAACGCGCTTTCCAATTGCCGTCTTTCCAATCGTCGTGGCCCACTTCGCCCGGCTGCGGAATGGCATGGAAGTCCCAGAGCTTCTTGCCGGTCCGAGCATCGTAAGCGCGCGAATCGCCCGGCATGCCGCCCGGCTCCTCGTCCTGTTGATGAAGATGCTCTTCGCCGGGACCGAACATGTTCATGCCCACTAGAATCACGTTCTTGTAAATGGTAGGGACGCCCGCGAAAGGAACGTCCATAGTCAATTCGCCTTCATTGCCGAAGCCGGGATCCAGCTTGCCCGTCTTCGCGTTCAGCGCCACCATCTTGTGGCCCGCCGTGAAGAGAATGCGTGCGGGATTGTCCTTGTCGCCCGGCCAGTAAGCGACGCCGCGCTGTGACGCAGCGCCCGTTTTCAATTCATACCGCCAGACCTCGGCGCCCGTATCCGGATCGAGAGCGATGACCCGATTACCCGCCGGCAAATACATCACGCCATTGACAACGATGGGCGTGACTTCGTTCATGGTGCCCGCCGCCGGGCTGTTCGCGTCCGGCCTCAACCGGTAGGTCCAAACTTGCGTGAGTTTGGATACATTGCCGGTGTTGATCTGCTTCAAGGCCGAATAGCGCGTGGCGGCCAAGTCGCGGTTGTAACTCGGCCAATCGGCCGCCGTTTGAGCGCCGCCAGTTTGAATCGAAAGGATGGGAACTACAATCGCTGTCCAATAAAACTTCATTTCCGTCCGCTGAGTATATCAACGCGCCGCTCTGTGCGCTATTGACATGCGTGCCGCACCGACGTATTTTGGGAAGCGCCTATGCCGATTCCGTCCTATTGGCGCCGTTGTTTTTTCACGGCAGTGATTCTGATGGCCGCCGTGCCCACGGCGCTTTTCGCTCAGTGGCCGTCTTACGCTACCCCAGGTATCCCCAGAACTCCCGATGGAAAGCCGAACCTGAGCGCTCCTACTCCTAAAACGCCCGACGGCAAGCCGGATCTTACCGGCATCTGGGAAAACTTCCGTGCACCAGCACCGGCCAGCACCCCGCCAGCCGCTGCGCCGAATGCGAAAGCCCCCGCGGCGAACGAAGATTTCTTTTCCGGCCTGAAGACGAACGATGATTTCTTGGCTCTGGTCAAGAAGAGCCCGTTCTGGAATCTCGGTGCTTCGTTCAAAGACGGTCTGCCGTTTCAACCCTGGGCCGCGGAACTGCACCGGCAACGCGTCGCTGACAACAGCAAGGACAACCCGGACGCGCACTGCCTTCCAATGGGGATCATGCAGTTTCACAACCACGGGCAACCTCGCAAGATGATCCAGACGCCGCAGGTGATCGTGATCCTTTACGAAGCCAATGCTGGCATCCGGCAGATCTTCACGGATGGACGGCCTTTGCCCAAGGACGCGGACCCTTGGTGGTACGGCTACTCGACAGGCCACTGGGAGGGCGACACACTGGTGGTGCAATCCGCTGGATTCCGCGATCTGGGATGGCTGGATGTAGAAGGTAGCCCCTTGACCGATGCCGCCCATGTGACTGAGCGCTACCGCCGCCCCGATTTCGGGCATCTGGAAATCGAGGTTACGATCGACGATCCCAAGGCTTACACCAAGCCCTGGACGGTTTTCGTTCACCAGCGCCTCATGGCGGATACCGAATTAATCGAATTTGTTTGCCAGGAAAACGAGGTGGACGCGCCGCATTTGACTACAAAGTGAAGGGCCGCAGGAATTCAGAATCCAGAATCCAGAATTCAGAATTCAGAATTCAGAATTCAGAAGACAGAAGTCAAAAGCCAGAAGACAGAAGTCAGAAGCCAGAAGCGACGGCATGACGGGCCAACGCATCGGAATCTTACATCCCGGACAAATGGGGATCGTGGTGGCGGTTTCCGCTCGCAATAGCGGGAGCGAAGTGTATTGGGTCTCCCAGGGCCGGAGCGCAGCCACTCGAGAGCGCGCTTCCCAGGCGGGGTTGCACGATGCCGGAACGCTGGCGAAGCTGTGCGAATTGTGCCCCGTGATCGTGAGCGTTTGTCCTCCGGAATTCGCTGAGCAAATCGCTGGGCAAGTTGCAGAGCTTTCGTATCAAGGGATGTACGTCGATGCAAATGCCATCTCTCCTGAACGCTCGCAGCGCCTTGCACATCGATTGGAAGAGCGTGGGGCGCGGTTCGTGGATGGAGGCATCATCGGCCCTCCGTCTACAACTCGCAATCGGACCTGGCTCTACGTTTCGGGCGACCATGCCGCCAAAGTCGCTCCGTATTTTTCCTCGGGGCCCATCGAAGTTGAGGTGCTCCCGGGAAGCATCGGGCAGGCATCTGCGTTGAAGATGTGTTTCGCGGCCTACTCCAAGGGCTCCATCGCGCTGGCGTGTGCGGTGCTGGCCGCGGCCGAACATCTGGATGTGTTGCAAGATCTCAAACGGCAGTGGACTAGAAGCGGTCCGTCGCTTCCCGAGCTGGAGCGCGAGATTTCGCGAGCGGCCCCGAAAGCCTGGCGATTCACGGGCGAAATGTACGAGATCGCGGCGACCTTCCAGAGCGCGGGTATGCCTTCCGCGTTTCATGAGGCGGCCGCCGAGATCTTTCGCCGCTTAGAAGACTTTCAAGGTCAGGCGGAGCCCGGACTGAAGGATTTACTCGCTACACTACTAAAATGAGCAAACGTACCAGTATCGAAGTGGACGGCTTGGAGCATGTGAATCCTATTCCGAACGCAAGCCGGTTAGGCCCTTTTCTCGTCAGCGGCGGAATCTTCGGAAAGGATCCCGGCACGGGCAAAGTCCCCGAGGGAGTGGAGGCGCAGTGTGAGCAGATGTTCGCCAATGTGCGAAAAGTTCTGGAGGCAGGGGGCGCGACGCCGGACGACGTCATCAAGTTAAATGTATGGCTGAGAGATATGGCCAACCGGCCGGTGGTGAATAAATACTGGCTGCAAATGTTTCCGGACCCGCATTCGCGTCCTGCGCGGCATACTTTTCCCACCCCGGATCTGCGCGCTCCGTTGCTTGTGGAGTGCGAGATTATGGCCGTCATTCAAGACAGCCGTCCCGAAAAGCCGTGAGGCTGGCGAGCTTCCGTGCAGGCGGCAAGGACCGCATTGGCGTTTCACTCGACGGCGCGACGTTAATTGAGATTTCAGGGCCGCGCAGCATTCTGGAGCTCATCGAAAGTGGCGAGAAGCCTAACCTAACCGCTGAAACATATCCGTTAAACGATTTCGCCTGGTACGCGCCTGTACGACGTCCCTCGAAGATCTGCTGTCTGGCGCTGAATAATAGCGCGAACAGCGATCGTATCCTGCAAGGGCCCAAACATCCCGCGATGTTTATCAAGCCTGCCAGTTCGCTCATCGGTCACGGCGGCGCCATCGAATGCAAGCCGCACTATGGCCGAGTGCATCCGGAGCCCGAGCTGGCGGTTGTGATCGGTAGGACGGCTAAGAACATAGCCGCGCGCGACGCGTACGATTACGTTTTCGGCTACACCGTCCACAACGACATTACGTCGCCGACCATGCGCGCCGAAGACACGTTTCATTACCGCGCGATCCATCCCAAATCCGGGGATGCGAAAGCGATCGAGTATGTGGACACATGGGTAAGCTATCCGGGCCGCTACAAGTGCTGTGACACGTTCGCGTGCATGGGTCCATGGCTGGTGACGAAAGACGAAATCGCCGAACCGCACAATTTGGCGGTATCGTGCAGCCACAAAGGGGAACTCGTCACCGAAGACAACACGGAGAATCTGTTTTACAAGATTCCGGAAGTGCTCGAGTTCTTATCTAGCCATCTGACTTTGCTCGCGGGCGATATCGTTTCCATGGGCACCGCGCTGAAGAGATCCGCGCAAGGCGGAGCCGTGCAGAACATCGATTTGAACAAGCTGGGCGGCCCTGTGTCGGTCACGATCGAGAAAATCGGCACGCTGAGCAATGATGTGGTGCACGTGTAGCGTTACTTCGGTTCTGGTTGCGCTGCAGCCTGCGACCTTAGTTGCTCCATCGCGGCATCGGTCACCGGCCCGTGAAACCGGCCGCGGATCGCGCCGTCTTTGTCGAGCAGGAGCACATACGCATCGTTGGGGCCATCGAATCCGGCAGCTTGCTTCAACTCTTTCTCGTTGTGGTAGATCACCACGAAATGGCCGCGCTGGTCCTCGGGCACGCCGCCCTTCATTCCGTGCACGGCCATGCCGCGAACCAAGCGCGGAGCGTCCTCTAAAACCGCGATCGTATAAACGGCAAACTCATGTTGCAAACGCGCGGCCCACGCTTTGGTCTGGTTTTGTGAGGCGTGGGTAAAGCCGATCACGATCACGGCCGGATGGCCAGCCGCTGCGTCCGGCAGCGCGGTCTTCTGGCCCAGCAGGTTCTCGCCTTCCACGTGCGGAAGTTGTTCCCCGTGAAGAGAAACAAACTCCGCTGCGACAAGAATGACCAGCGCGCACGTTCTCATACACCCTTCTACTTCTTGTTGCCGCCGCCTTCGCCTTCGGTGTAGTGCTTCAGATCGCGCTCGCCTTCCACGCAAGCGAGCTCCATGATTTCGTAGCCAGGCCGTGTGATGCGCGTGATCGGAAAGGCGATGGTCCAGGGACGGGAGAAAGTCTTGGGGTCCTCAATGCTGGCGCGGTAGTCGATGGTGTTCGCGTCCACGGGGGTGTAGCGCTCGATCACATGCAGTTCGTCACTATGGAAATTGCCTGCCATGTCGAACCAAGTTCGGTCGTTTTGATTCGTCACGTCCACCACCAGGGTGTCGCCATCCCAGCGGCCGCGCGAGTCGCCTTCAAACGTCTTGATGTCGGCCGGCAGATGCGGGCGTCCATCGGTGGGAATCACGCGATATGCGTGGAAATTCTCGAACAGGAACAAGACGTAGTTGGCGGGCTGCAAAATCTGGAATCCGAACGGCGCGTAAACCTGGCGAGGTATGCCGGAGAGAAAACAGTGTGCTTCCGGATCGTCGTACATGTGGTGCGCCACCAGATCCTGCTTGCGTTGCGCTGCCGCGGGCAAATAAGGAATCTTGCCGTCCGTAGGATCGACAATCACGCCTTTGCCGGGCGGAATTCCGTAGACCGCTTTGAGATGATCTTCCACGTCGTAAGCCGCGTTTCCTCCCGGGCTGCGAACCTCCCAAACTCCCTGGAAATCGGGCTTCCCGTCAGCGCCGCGTGGCATGGGGCCGGCGTTTACTGCCGGCTTCTCTCGATGGGTCTCCTGGGGCCCAGGCGTCTGTGCCAGTGCCGCTACAGATAAGATCAAGCCGAGGAGAATCGTTTTCATTTGCTTGGTTCCTCGTAGGCGTAGCAGTCATACTCCATGAGCTGGAGATTTTTCTCTAGACGGCGATAGAAGGGCAGACTGATATTCCATGGCTTGGTAAACACCTTGGGGTCTTCGATGGTGGCTTCGTAGCTGATGGTGTCGGGGCCGGTGCGGGTGTAGCGTTCAATAACGTGCGAAGCTCCACTGTGGAAGTTCCCGGAAGCGTCAAACCAGGTTTGGTCGTTGCTGTCGGCGACGTCCACTACCAGCGTGTCACCCTCC
>JBEKRO010000015.1:0-84138 GCA_049518655.1 Bryobacteraceae bacterium
CGCGCGAGTCCAAAACGTTCTGACGTCGCTGAAGATCTTGATTATTCTGACCTTCCTGGTCATGGGCTTTGCGTTCGGACAAGGAGACTGGCAGAACTTCACCCATCCGGCCGTGCGCACGTCGGTTACGCCGCTGTTCGCACAATTTTTCGTAAGCCTGTTCTACATCTATGTTTCCTACAGCGGATGGAATGCGGCAACCTATGTCGCCGAGGAGTTGAAGCATCCGGCTCGCACGCTTCCGCTGTCGCTCGCGTATGGGACTGCGCTGGTTGCGGCGCTCTTCATTGGCCTTAACGTGTTGTTCATCTATGCGGTGCCGCTCGAATCGATGAAAGGAGTGGTTGCGGTGGGCGCGCTCGCGGCGCGGCATCTTTTTGGACCTGCGGTGGCCGGCATCTTCAGCGCGGCTATGGCGCTTTCCCTCCTGGCGACGGTAAACGCCGAGGTCACCATTGGTCCGCGTGTTTACTACGCGATGGCCAAGAACGGCGCGTTTTTCAGCATGGCCGCGAAAGTGGACCCGCGCTGGCACACACCCGTCATCGCGATCCTGTGCCAGGGAGTTTGCGCGATCCTGATGACCGTGAGCCCGTTTCTCAACCTGCTGCTCTATATCGGACTGCTGCTCAACTTTTTTGCCGTCCTTTCGGTAGGTTCGCTGTTTATCTTTCGCAGGCGGCCAGGGTGGCAGAAGCTGGGCGTGGTGAGTTTCGCCTATCCGCTGGTGCCACTGTTTTTCGTGGCGGTGGGCGTGTGGATGACGATTTTGGGCGTTATGCTTCGCCCGGGAATTTCAGCCGTCGCCGTGCTTACCGTGGCGGCCGGCGCGGCGGTATATCACTTTAGGCTCCGTAGAGCGACGGCGTGAAACCCGCGGGAGCCTGCAATAGTTCCAACAGCGCCTGGCCCGCGCGATGAAAGCGCTTCTTCCTTCGATGCACGATGCCCACCGGTCGATACAATTCGAAGCCCGCAATCCGAATGGGCACCAAGCGTCCTTGGCTCACCTCTTCTTCCATCACACGCGCGGGCATGATGCTTACGCCGGAGCCGTGCGCCACCGCTTCCTTGATCATTTGAATATTGTCGAAGTGCAGCGTCGTGTTCACATGCACATGATGCTCGCGTAAGAAACGATCGATGTCCTTGCGAATCGGCAGGTCCTCATCAAAGCCGATGAAGTCCAGGCCCTCTAAATCCTCGGGCTTGACCTCCTCATTCTTCGCTAATGGGTGGTAGGGAGAAGCCGCCACCGCCATCTCTTCCCGCCGCCAAGGAAGCACCGTGACCTCTTTGGTGGGCTCCGGATAACTCATCAGGCCCAGATCGGCTCGGTCGGTAGCTACCGCTTCGTACACCTTTTCCGGACGCAGGTATTCCACTTCGATGCGGGCCTGAGGATAGAGTCGAATGAACTCTTTTTCCAGGCGCGACAGCTCCGACAGACCCACCGAGTAAATGGAAGCCACTCGAACGGTGCCTTCCACTTCACCTTTCAGCAGATCGAGCGCTACTTGAAATTCGTCGCGCCGGCTCAAGACATCGCGACACATCTCCAGATAGAGCTTGCCCGCTTCCGTAACGGCCAGCGGACGGCTGCTCCGGTCCAACAGAGTCATCCCCATCTGCTCCTCCAGTTCCTGCAGGTACTGGCTTACAGCGGACTGGCTGATGCCGTTCATCCCAGCGCCTTTGCTTACGCTCCGGCTGTGTGCCACATCCCTGAAAAGCTTGAGCCGATCAAAATCCATCTCGCCAACCATACTATTAGAAACTCTAATTCTGTGTCAAGTAACATTTCTGACTAACTAATATTGCTCTGCCGTGACTGTGCTGATATACTCAGTCATGGTCGGACTCCCGGTTGAGCAGGGTCTCTACGATCCAAGAAACGAACATGATGCTTGTGGCATCGGTTTCGTAGTCAACATCCAAGGCGTGCAGTCGCATGACATCATCGTCAAGGGACTGCAAATCCTTATCAACCTCGCTCATCGCGGCGCATGCGGATGCGATCCTGAGACGGGCGATGGCGCTGGAATCCTGATTCAGATCCCACACAAGTTTCTGGCGCGGGAATGCGCCGAATTAGGCTTCACGTTGCCGCCTTCAGGCCAATACGGCGTGGGCATGGTGTTCCTGCCGGTTGAGCCGTCGCATCGCTTGCTCGCGGAGGGAATTCTGGAGCGAATCGCTCGCGAAGAGGGTCTTTCTGTGCTCGGTTGGCGCGACACGCCTGTGAAAGCGGACGCGATCGGCCGCATTGCGCGCGCTTCGCAGCCCTACATCGAGCAGATTTTCATCGGCGGGGCCTCGGGGATGTCATCCGACGAGCTCGAACGGAAGTTGTACATCGTCCGCAAACGCGCCGAGTCCGAAATCGCGGCCTCCGATCTGCCGGACAAGCACTTCTTCTACATTCCGTCGCTGTCATCGCGCACCATTATCTACAAAGGCCTGTTGCTCGCCAATCAGATCTCCGAGTTTTATAAGGAGCTGAGCGATCCGGACGCCATGAGCGCGCTGTGCCTGGTGCATCAGCGGTTCTCCACGAACACGTTTCCCTCGTGGCAGCTGGCGCATCCGTATCGCTATCTGTGCCACAACGGCGAAATCAATACCATTCGCGGCAACATCAACTGGATGCACGCTCGCGAGAAGGTGCTCTCGTCCAGCCTGTTTGGCGACGATCTGAAAAAAATTCTTCCAGTAATCGTACCGGGCGGTAGCGATTCGGGCTCGCTCGATAACGCCGTCGAGTTGCTTACGCTGGCTGGCCGCAGCCTGCCGCACGTCATGGCGATGCTGATTCCCGAAGCCTGGGACGCCGACACCACCATGCGACCGGAAAAGAAGGCGTTCTACGAGTATCACGCTTCGCTGATGGAGCCTTGGGACGGCCCTGCGGCGATTGCGTTTACCGATGGCCGGTCCATTGGTGCGACGCTCGATCGGAACGGGCTGCGTCCCGCGCGCTATCTGGTGACGCATGATGGCCTGGTAATCCTGGGCTCGGAAGCGGGCGTGCTTCCCGTAAAGCCGGAAGAAGTGAAGTTCAAAGGCCGGCTGCAGCCGGGCCGCATGCTGCTGGTGGATACCGCCGAGGGCCGCATTATTCCCGACGAAGAAATCAAGGAGCGTCTCTGGAGCCGCCAGCCCTACGGCGAGTGGCTGAAAGACAACCAGATCACGCTCGACAGTCTGCCTGAGCCGCCGCGCGTCTATGAATCGGATCTGGACAGTATCATCATGCGGCAGCGGGCCTTCGGCTACACCGACGAAGATTTACGCGTGCTGATGCTGCCGATGGCGGAGAAGGGGGAAGAGCCCATTGGTTCCATGGGAACCGACACCCCGCTCGCTTGCCTCTCTGACAAGCCGCAGCCTTTGTTCCACTACTTCAAGCAGTTGTTTGCGCAGGTGACCAATCCGGCCATCGATCCCATTCGCGAAGAACTGGTGATGTCGCTCACCAGCTATATCGGGACCGAGCGCAATATCCTCGACGAGACTCCGCAACACTGCCACACGCTGAAGTTGCCGCATCCGCTGCTGACCAATCGCGACTTGGAGAAGTTGCGCCGGGTTTCGGCTGGCGATTTGCTGGCTAACACCTTGCCGATGCTGTTTCGAGTGGCGGGTGGCGAAAAGGAATTGGAGCGCGCGTTGGATGGCTTGTGCCGCCGAGCGTCGCTCGCGGTGCGCTCGGGCTACAGCCTGCTGATCCTCACCGACCGCGGCATGGATGAAGAGTACGCGCCCATCCCGAGTTTGCTGGCGCTTTCGGCGGTACACAACTTTCTGGTCCGCGAAGGCACGCGCACGCAAGTAGCGCTGATTATCGAATCCGGCGAACCGCGTGAAGTGATGCACTTCTGCCTGCTGATCGGTTATGGCGCGAGCGCGGTGAATCCATATCTGGCGATCGAAACGCTGGAAGATCAGGCCGTTCGCGGGCATCTGGCGCCAGGAGTTACGTTTGAAACGGCGCTGAAGAATTACAAAAAGGCCATCAACAAGGGGCTGCTGAAGGTTTGCTCGAAGATGGGCATTTCCACGCTGCAGAGCTATCGCGGCGCTCAGGTGTTCGAAGCCATCGGGCTGAACAAATCTCTGATCGATCGATATTTCACCGGTACCGCGTCACGCATCGAAGGTGTTGGCCTGGATGTGCTGGCGCGCGAAGCCAAGATGAAGCACGACTACGCACTGGAAGCCATGTCGGAGGCCGACACGGAGCTGGACGTCGGTGGAAGTTATCAATATCGCGTGCGTGGCGAGTATCACCTGGTGAATCCGCTGACGGTGAGCAAGCTGCAACACGCCGTCCGGCAAGAGAGCTTCTCAACCTTCCAAGAGTACTCATCGCTGGTGAATGACCAAAGCAAAGAGTTGTGCACTCTGCGCGGGTTGATGGAGTTCAAGCTGGCCGAGAAACCGGTTCCGATCGAAGAGGTGGAGCCGGCCAGCGAGATCGTGAAACGCTTTGCCACCGGCGCCATGTCGTTCGGCTCCATTAGCAAGGAGGCGCACGAGACGCTGGCGATTGCGATGAACCGGATCGGCGGGAAGTCCAACACAGGCGAGGGCGGGGAAGACGAGGAGCGGTTCCAGCGCGATGCCAATGGAGATTGGCGGCGCAGTGCGATCAAGCAGGTGGCTTCGGCGCGCTTCGGCGTTACCGCGCATTACCTGGTGAACGCCGACGAGTTGCAGATCAAGATCGCACAAGGTGCGAAGCCCGGCGAGGGCGGTCAGTTGCCCGGGCACAAAGTGGATGAAGTGATCGCTCGCGTGCGGCACTCCATTCCCGGTGTGGGCTTGATTTCACCGCCGCCGCACCATGACATTTATTCCATCGAAGATTTGGCGCAGCTCATCTACGACCTGAAGAACGTCAATCCGCTGGCCCGGATTTCGGTGAAGTTGGTGGCTGAGGTCGGAGTAGGTACGGTTGCCGCGGGCGTGGCTAAAGCCCATGCGGACGTGGTGCTGATCAGCGGATACGACGGCGGCACCGGCGCTTCGCCGCTCACGTCGCTCAAGCATGCCGGCATTCCCTGGGAGCTCGGCTTATCGGAAACGCAGCAGGTGCTGGTGTTGAACGATCTGCGCAGCCGCGTGCGGGTGCAGGCCGACGGAAAACTGCAAACCGGCCGCGACGTCGCCATTGCCGCGCTGCTGGGTGCTGAAGAGTTCGGATTTTCCACCATGCCTCTGGTGTCGATGGGCTGCATCATGATGCGCAAGTGCCATCTGAACACCTGTCCCGTGGGGATCGCGACGCAGGATCCCGCACTGCGGGCCAAGTTCCATGGGACGCCAGAGAACGTAATCAACTTTTTCTTCTTTATCGCTGAGGAAGTGCGCGAGTGGATGGCGAAACTGGGCTTCCGCACGATGGACGAGATGGTTGGGCGCGTCGATCGTATTGAAATGCGGAAGGCCGTGGACCATTGGAAGGCGCGGGGTCTCGATTTTTCGACGATTCTGTACAATCCTCAAGTTCCCCGCCGTGTGGGCCGGCGCTGTCTGATTGCTCAAGATCACGGCCTCGATGAAGCGCTCGACTATCAGCTCATCGAGCACGCCAAACCTGCTCTCGACCATCGCACTCCGGTGGAGTTTAGTGTGCCGATCCGCAATGTGCATCGTACCGTGGGAGCCATGTTGAGCGGCGAGATCGCGCGGCGCTATGGTTCCGCTGGGCTACCCGACGACACCATCCGCTTCCAGTTCTCCGGATCGGCCGGTCAGAGCTTCGGAGCGTTCCTGGCGAAAGGCGTCACGCTCACGCTCGAAGGCGACGCGAATGACTACGTCGGTAAAGGACTGTCGGGGGGACGGCTGATCGTCTATCCGCCTCGAACCTCCACCTTCCTGCCGGAAGAAAACATGCTGGTGGGTAACGTGGTGTTATATGGCGCCACAACCGGCGAGGCCTTTTTCAACGGGATGGCGGGCGAGCGCTTTGCCGTCCGGAACTCGGGTGCGACGGCGGTGGTGGAATCGATCGGCGATCACGGATGCGAGTACATGACCAAGGGATTAGTGGTCGTCCTCGGTCGCGCCGGCCGCAACTTCGCCGCGGGTATGAACGGCGGAATCGCGTTCGTATTGGATGAAACCGGCGAATTTTCCAGCGTTCTTTGCAATCAAGCCAGCGTGGATTTAGAGCCGGTGGTGGATTCCTCCGACATGCAGGCGTTGCAGAACCTGGTGGTCAGGCACGTCGAAGCTACCGGTAGTCCGCGCGGCAAGTGGATTCTCGAAAACTGGGGTGAGATGCTGCCGAAGTTCGTCAAGGTGTTCCCGCACGAGTACAAGCGAGTTCTCGGGATTCCGAGATATCAAGCGGGCAAGGCGGAAGTAAGTCATCCGCAGGTAGCGCAGGCCGCGACATTGAGGCAGGAGGCCGCGCATGGGTAAAATCACCGGCTTCTTTGAATACACGCGCGAAACTCCCGGCCGCCGGCCGCCCGCCGAGCGCATCAACGATTGGTTTGAAGTCTATCAGGATTTTCCAGAGGACAAGGTTCGCACCCAGGGTGCGCGCTGCATGGATTGCGGCGTGCCCTTCTGCCACACCGGCTGCCCGCTGAACAACATCATTCCGGATTGGAACGATCTGGTCTATCGCGACCGCTGGCGCGCGGCCATTCGCGTCCTGCATTCCACCAATAATTTTCCCGAGTTCACCGGACGCATCTGCCCCGCGCCGTGCGAAGCCGCATGCGTGCTGGGCATCAGTGAGCCGCCGGTGGCTATCAAGGTGATCGAGAAAACGATCGTCGAACACGCCTTTAAGGAAGGCTGGATCCGGCCTGAGCCGCCGTTGCGGCGCACCGGCAAAACGGTGGCCGTGGTGGGTTCGGGACCAGCCGGATTGGCCGCCGCTCAGCAACTCAATCGTGCCGGTCACACCGTGACGGTCTTTGAAAAAGCCGACCGCATCGGCGGATTGCTCCGCTACGGCATTCCTGAATTCAAGATGGAGAAGTGGGTGTTGGACCGGCGCCTGGACCAGATGATCGCGGAGGGCGTCCAGTTTCGCACTGGCGTCAACGTCGGGCAAAGCATCAGTGGCGATCAACTGCAGAAGGAGTTCGATGCCATTTTGCTGGCCGGCGGCGCAGAGCAGCCGCGCGATTTGCCTGTGCCGGGCAGGGAACTGAAGGGCATTCACTTCGCCATGGAGTTTTTGCCGCAACAAAATAAAATTTGCGCCGGGGATGAAGTGCCCGATCAGATACTGGCCACTGGAAAACACGTGGTGATCATTGGCGGCGGCGATACGGGCGCCGATTGTCTGGGCACATCGCATCGCCAAAAGGCCGCTTCGGTGCATCAGTTCGAAATCATGCCGATGCCGCCCAACGAGCGCGCCGCCCAGACACCCTGGCCGCTATGGCCACTGCAATTGCGTGTGGAAAGCTCGCATGAAGAAGGCGGCATCCGTGAATGGAGCATGGCCACCGCGTCGTTCACCGGCGATGAGAACGGACGCGTGAACAAGCTGCATGGGATTCGCGTCGGTCCCGCGCCGAAGTTCGAGCCGATCCCCGGTTCCGAATTTACCTTGGATGCCGATCTGGTGCTGCTTGCCATGGGATTCACCGGTCCAGTGAAGCGGGGATTGATTGAACAGCTCGGAGTTTCACTGGATGCGCGCGGCAATGTCGCTACCGACGCCAATTACGCGACCAGTGTTCCAGGCATCTTCGCCGCGGGCGATCTGCGGCGCGGACAGTCACTGGTTGTGTGGGCCATCGCGGAAGGCCGCAAAGCCGCCGAGGGCATGCATCGCTATCTGGTGAACGCGGAAAGTTTTGTCGCCGGCCACGCCTAGCCAAACGGGGCCGGCAAACTCACCTTGCTCATTCAGGCAAATCAGGCATTATCCGTGTTCATCTGCGTTTATCTGCGGCGAAAATAAAATCTACCCAGCCGCCGATGAACCCCGATCAACGCGGATCGAAGAACTAATGGCTGCCGAGACTCAGAAAAGTAATCCCCACCAGGATCAGCCCCACCCCGGCCAGCTTCACCTTGGTGATCACTTCGTTGAAAAACATCTTGGACCAAACCAGCGTGCAGACATATCCGAGCGACACCAGCGGAAAGAGCACCGAAAGTTCGCCGTTCGCCATGCCTTTGACATACAGCACCGAAGACAGCAAATAGGTTGCTACACCCACCATCAGCCGCCAGTTGAAGACGATGCTGCTCCACTGGCGATTCACCGCGTGAGCGCCCGACTTCAAAAATATCGCTCCCACCGACCCGATCACCGATCCCACTAGAACCAGAACGATCGACGAGACTGGAGTGGTCATTTCTCGCCGCCTCCCCAACCCAACACCGCGACACCGCAAATGATCACCAGCAATCCGACAATCTTGTACGCATTCATGCTTTCGTGGAGCGCCACCACAGCGGTGATGGTGGTCCAGACGTAGCCCAGGGCAATTAGCGGATACAGAATGGAGAGCTCACCGTGACGGAGGGCATAAACGAACATCACCGTAAACAGGGCGTACAAGCAATAACCGGCAAACAATTGCGGTATGGTGATAATCCCAATAGCCGTCGCTAAGAGACCGGCGTGGGACAGCCGATTGGCGCCCAGCTTGATCAAATATTGCCCAATCGCGACCAGCAGCGTGCAGGCCAGAACGATGTAAATGGCCAGCTTCCGCTTCGCGGGATCGGGAACTTGAACTTCAGGCGCGGGTGTAACTGGCGTCAATATCCCCTCCAAGGTCTCATGATAACAATCGGTAGCGGGCTACTTTGAACTTTAGTACGCTTCCGGCTTCGGTGGACTCCGTGCATATGACAAATCGGCAAAACACGCGAGTGACGAATTCATTCAGCAGGAAGACCGAGAATCACTCAGCAGCCGTTTGGCTGCACGCCCGCAATGGCGGCGGGTGTGGCGGAGAGGCTCTGGGAAGTAGCGGATCTGGTAGCATTGCTGGAAGCTTCGGAGCGGGGGTTAGAAAGAGCGGCATAATCCCGGCTGTTGATATGATGCCTGAATCGTGCGCAAGAGGAGACTCCTGCTTTTCAGCGCGACAATTTTTGTTTCGCTGTCCTTGACGGGTTGCCTTCTGTTCAGTGAGAAACGTTGGGAATATAGAATTAACACGGGCCTCTCAAACTCGACCAGCGTCCGAGTAGCCTACGATTCGCCGGAAGTGCGGAAGCTTGTTGCTGACTCCCCTGGAGACGTGCTCAAGATGCCTGGATTTACTGTACCGGTAAAGTCGTATTGCAGCATCATCGAGCGGTCCACCTCTAATTGCGAAGCAACCGCGGCTGTCTACGTTCTGATTAAGGTGACAAGCGGACCTTCGCGCGGGAAGCAAGGTTGGACGTGTGGATTCTGGCTCCAGCAATTATTTCCATGAACACTCAAAGTAGCCCACTACCCAACAATCGGCCAGAAGTAGAATAGGATTATGGCTCAAGGGTCCGCTAGCGGCGCGCTGGACGCTGGACTGCCGGCTGCGACCCCCGTCGCAAGCCAAGTGGACCGGTTCTTTGAGCTGTCCCTGTTGGGTTTGCTCGCCAGCGGCTTCCTGGCCGTGGCCGGCTCCGGGTATCTGGATGCCCCCACTATCGTCCTCACCGCGGCCGCTTTAGTGCTTCGCACCTTGATGATCGCGGGCCTGATCCGTTTCGAGCTGCCACCCATCGTGGTAACGCTGGTGACGTTGGCTTACATTGCCTTTTACGCCGTCGATTATTACCTGATTTCCCGATCGTTCATTCCGGCTGCGATCCATCTAGTGTTCTTCGTGGCGGTGGTGAAAATCCTAACTGGCCACACAGACCGCGACTATTTGCTTCTCAAGGTGATCGCTTTTCTTGAATTGCTGGCGGCCTGCATTGTTTCGGCGAGCTTCAACTTTTTCGTGTTCCTGCTGCTCTTCCTGGTGCTCGGCGTGGCGACGTTTGCCAGTAGCGAAATTCGCCAATCGCGGAAACGCGGGTATTCGCCCGCTCGGATTTCCGCTACCGGAGTGACCGCGCGATTGGTGGGCGTCGTCCTTTCAGTTTCGCTGGCTATTTTCGTAATCACCGCCGGTTTGTTCTTCTTCCTTCCACGCACCGCGCGCGCTGCGTTCCAACACCTGGTGTCGCATCGCTACCATCTGGCGGGTTTTTCCAACCACGTGGAGCTTGGCGAGATTGGGGAAATCAAGCAGGAGAACGTGCCGGTGATGCACGTGAAAATGGATCGTCCGGAGGATCGATCGCTGGCTCTGAAGTGGCGCGGCGCCGCCCTGTCGGAATTTAACGGACACGCCTGGTTCAATCGTCCGGCGCCCGGGCAGATTCTGCAGCCGGAGCGTGGAGGATTGTTGCGGTTGGACGATGCGCCGCCTCATCGCAATGGCCGGTCCATTTCGTATGCCGTTTACCTGAGCGACTTGGCGCAGGATGCTTTATTCTTCGCTGGCACGCCGCAATATCTGCGGATCGATTCGCTGGTGGTCCGGCGTCCCTACGGAAACTATAGCGCTCAGTTCAGCGATTCACGCACCGTGGCGTATCAGGTCTACAGCCATTTGGATTCCCCCGCGGCTCCTTCGGATCCTGCCTTGGTGGACCCGCTGCCGGCGAACGATCGCGAAGCCTATCTGCAATTGCCGCGGCTGGACCAGCGCATCACCGATCTGACGGAGCATATTGTGGGCGCCGAACCCTCGCCGGCTGTCCAGGCGATCATGGTTGAGAAATATTTGCGCGCCAATTACAGCTATACGCTCGAACTCCCGAAAGTGGAGCCGGACGATCCTCTGGCGTTCTTCTTGTTCCACCGCAGGAAGGGCCATTGCGAGTACTTCGCTTCGGCCATGGCAGTGATGCTGCGTGTGCTGCATATCCCGTCGCGCGTCATCACCGGGTTCCAAAGCGGCGTCTATAACCCGATCAGCGGCTCGCAATTAATTCGAACCTCCGATGCCCACAGTTGGGTGGAGGCCTGGCTGCCGGACCGCGGTTGGACTACTTTCGATCCCACGCCGCCCGACCCGAATGCGCACGCGCTCTCGGCCTGGACCCGGTTGAGCTTCTATGCCGATGCCGTCGATGTCTTTTGGCAGGATTGGGTTTTGAATTACAACTTGGAGCGCCAGCTGCAACTGGCGTCCCGGGTGGGCGAATCCGGACGCCACATCGGGTTCAATTGGGGCGAAGGTCCCCCCTGGTGGAAAGCGCGGAACTGGCGCGGGCTGCGCGATTTCGGGTTTCTCGTGCTGGGCGTGGTTGCATTGATATTCATGGGCAAGTTTCTGCGGCGCGACGGTTGGCGGTGGTGGACCACTCGGCAGCGCATGCTCAAGGTTCAGCGCGGCCAAGGCCAGGCCTCCGATGCCACGCTGCTCTATCAACGCATGCTCAAAGCGCTGCGGCGGCGCGGCATCGAAAAACCGGTTTGGCTGACGCCCTGCGAATTCGCGCGGGTGTTGCAGGAGCCGGAGTTGTCGCTGCTGGTGGAGGATTTCACCAGCGCTTATAACGAGCTGCGCTTCGGAGGAAACCCGGAAGTTGCCGGAAGGATCTTCGTACTGCTGGAGCGGTTGGAAACCGCGCCTTAGTTCGGACCCAGCGGAATGTCCACCACCAAGGGAGTGGCTGGCGTTTCGATGGGTGAAAACGCCTTATTAACGGCGCCATTCACAACTCCCCCAACTGATCCCGCCGATACGCTGAAAGTGCCTGGGGGCGCCGGTACGAGAACTAGCCGTAGCCTCTCTCCGGCGGCAGCGATCTTGATCGGAGTGCTTGGAATTTGAATCGAACTGTCCGCCAACACCAGCGTCGCGGCGTCGCCCACCGGATAGACCTGCTTCGCGTTCCCAGCCGCGTCCACTTCATACAACGCGAGATAGCCCGCGATGCCGGAAGAAACATCGACACGAATTGCGTCGCCATCCGGGCCGCTACGGATCAGCGAGTACCGCACTAGTGGCCCTTGGTAGAGCGGAGTGCCCGTGGCAAAGCCCGCAGCGAACTGTTGCCGAATCGAATCGGGCATCGGCCGCTGCGGGGCGACCATGAACCTGGGGGCGGGTAGTGGAACGGCGTTGCGGGCGGATTCGAGCTGAATCGAGGCGGCGCTCACGGGCGCAGACACCCGCTGGGGCGCTGACTGCTTCTTGGCCTGGGGCGCACTCGCCTCCAGTTTGAGTGCTGGTTCGGACGGCGCGGCCGGCGCGACGTTCCTGCTTTGCGTTGGAGGCGCCGGCTCTGTCTTGGGGACCGGCGCGATCAGCCTGGGTGCGTTCGCGCGATTCATCACCACGATCAAGATCACGGCCGCCACGGCAGGTATCGCCACGCCGAACACCCAGCGTCGCGACCAAAAGTTCGCCGGGCGCGTGCGCCTGTGGGGAGTCTCTAGCGCCTGGCGCACTTGCTCGCGCGATACCGGATCGGCCAACAGTTCTCGCAGATTATCTTCGTCCTGCAACGCATTGAACAACTTTTGATCTTCGAGCGCCGCTTCGAATAGAATCCGGCGCTCGTCCGCGGTAAGCGCGTTCGTCGCGTAGCCTCCCAGCAGTTTGCGGATCTCGTCTTGCGTCATTGTGCTTTTTCCCGATCGCGCAGGCTCTCGATTAACTGCTGGCGGCAACGAAAGTCCCAGGTATAAACGGTGTTGATGGAGCTCGCGCCCAGAACCACTTGGATTTCGGCGAAGCTCTTGCCTTCCAATTTCAGCGCCAGGAGTTTCCGGCACCGGTCGCCCATCGCCGCGATAGTTGCGATCAAACGCTCGCGCGCCTCCCGCTGCTCCATGGCCGTGAGCGCATCGGTGCGCCCATCGGGCATCTGAATCTCGTCCGGGGACACTTGCGTGAATTCCCCATGTCTCCGCGCTTTCCTGCGGTGCGCCAACATCTTGAAGCGGACGATTTTGAGCGAAAGCGGGAGAAGATCTTCCAACCGATCGAGGTCCCCGTACTTCTCATGCAACAGGATGAGCACCTCCTGCGCCAGATCCTCGGCGGCATCCCTCTGCATTCTAGATGCCGCGAAGCCCACGATCCTTTCCCGCAGCTTCCGGAGGATCTCTTCGCGCGACCCCGGAGCCTGGTCCAGGCTCTTGGTGGATGTTGATCCCATGGGAATCGGATTACCGCCCAAAGGATACTGCCTGGGAGTATTGTTTGACAAGCCGGGCCGCGTGTTACACTCAGTCTTCCGTAAGTTCACAATCCTGTGGTTTCCCGGCGTGCTCTATTAAAAAGCGCCGCGCTGGCCGTGGCTGCGCCGATGATCCAACGAGGGCGTTTCTGCCTTTTTGCCCAGAGCGAAATTGCGTATTCCACTCTCGCTCTGGATTTGGTCCGCCGCTCCACCGTCATCGATATGCTGGGGCTGCTGACGCTCGACTACACCAAAATGTCCTCGTGGGAGACGCAGCCGGCCAGCTTCGCGCCGCAAGATTTCGAGAAACTGCGCGCTTCCGGTATCACGATTTTCCATCCTGCTGTCGGCTTCACGGAGGGCGATGTTTATGCAAGTTCGCTGCGCGATATCACCGGCTGGAATGAGTTCATCGCGGGACATCGAAGCGAATTCCAGCGTATCGATTGCACTTCCGACCTGGAATGCATTAAAGCCAGCGGCCGGCTCGGCATCGTCATCGGCCAGCAAAACTCGCGGCACTTTCGGACCGTCGATGACGTCGACTGCTTTTACAAGCTGGGCCAGCGCGTTTCACAACTGACCTACGACGACAACGCAATCGGCGGCGGTTCCACCGATCCTCGCGATGTCGGTTTGACCACTTACGGAGCGCAGATTATCGACCGGATGAACTCCGTCGGCATGGCGGTGGATATCTCGCATTGTAGCGATCGCACTACGCTGGACGCTCTCCACGCGTCGCGGAAACCGGTGCTGGTCACGCATTCCAATTGCCGGGCATTGGTGCCGGCCAGCGCGCGCTGCAAGACCGATGAGGCCATTCGCTTACTGGCGGCGCAAGGCGGCGTAATCGGAATCACCATGGTGCGCAGCTTCGTGCAAACGTCCGGCCCCGCCACTATCGAAGACGTTCTCGATCATATCGATCACGTGGCCAAACTGGTGGGCGTGGAACACGTTGGGATTGGAAGCGACGTCGATCTGGACGGCCGCGACACTCGCCCCGGGCGGATTCACCCCCGCAAACGCTTCGATCTGGATGGGATTGACTATTCCCAGAAAATCTTCGATCTCGCCGAAGGATTGATCCAGCGGAAATATTCCTCCGGCGACATCGCGCTGATTCTAGGTGGAAACTTCCAGCGTGCGCTCGGGTCCGTTTGGTCTCCGGAGCCTTTGCGACCTTCCGTTGAAACCCAAGCCTAGCCGCGCCCGTTACAATAGTTAAAGGCTATCTCCAGGAGAGCCTAGATCCCGCATGAAATCACCTACACTCCGGTTTGTTCTTCTAGCCCTATGCCCGCTATTACTGGCCGCGCAATCCCTGAAAGATTTTGAGAAACGCGTCACCGAGTTTACGCTCGGCAACGGACTGCATTTCATCATTTTCGAGCGGCATGAGGCGCCGGTTGTCTCATTCCACTCCTATGTCAACGCCGGCTCGGTGGACGATCCGGGCGGCGAGACCGGGATCGCGCACATGTTTGAGCACATGGCCTTCAAAGGAACCGAGACCATCGGCACCAAGAATTATCCGCTCGAGCGCAAGGCCATGGACGAAGTGGAGCATATCTACGACCTGTACGACGCGGAGCGAAATAAGGGACTGAAGGCCGATCCGAAGAAATTAGAAGACCTGCAGCAGCAACTCAAGGCCGCCATGGACAAGGCCGATAGCTACGTCATCCCCAACGCATATCCAGAGCTGATCGAAGCCAACGGAGGCGTGGGAATGAACGCGGGAACAGGCGAAGACGCCACCAATTACTTCTACAATTTTCCTCGCAATCGTCTGGAGCTGTGGTTTCTGCTGGAGTCGCAGCGTTTCTACGATCCGGTATTCCGCGAGTTCTACAAAGAGCGCGACGTGGTTCGGGAAGAGCGGCGCATGCGCGTGGAATCCAGCCCCCAGGGGCAGTTAGCGGAGGCCTTGCTTGCCACCGCATTCGCGGCGCATCCTTATCGGAACATGCCTGGCGGCTGGGCCAGCGATATCGAGAACTTCCGCTTGACCGAAGCCGTGGCTTTCTACAAGAAATACTATGTGCCGGCGAATATCACACTCGCCATTGCGGGCGATGTGGATCCGAAGGAATGCCGGCGTCTGGCGGACAAATATTTTTCGATCCTGCCGTCGGGGCCGCTGCCGAGTGGTCCGCGTACCATCGAACCGGCGCAGAAGGGCGAAAAACGCGTGGAAGTAGAATCGCCCGCGCAGCCCTTTATGGCGATCGCTTACAAGCGCCCGAATCAGCTCGATAAAGACGACTCCGTGTTCGACGTTCTGGGCGAGATCCTGGCGGGAGAGCGCACCGGCTTGCTGTACACCGAGCTGGTTCGCGACCAAAAAATAGCGCTCGGAGCCGCGGCCGAAGCGTCGTTCCCGGGTGGCAAATATCCCAACCTGTTTCTATTCTTCCTGGTGCCGAATCGCGGCCACAGCGTGGCGGAGAACGAGAAGGCTTGCTATCAGATTATCGAGCGCTTGAAAACGCAAAAGGTCAGCGACGACACGCTGCAGCGCATCAAGACCAAAGTCCGCGCGGCGCTGATTCGGCGGCTGGATAGCAACTCCGGCATGGCGGAAGCATTGACCTTCTACCACGTCAATTATGGCGATTGGCGCAAGCTATTCACTAGTATCGACGATACCGACAAGGTTACGGCTGACGACGTCATGCGCGTCGCGAAGGAGTACCTGATTCCCGAAACGCGCACCGTGGTTTACACAGTCCCGCCCCCCGCGGCGGCGAAAACGGCCACGCCGGAAGGAGAAGCGAAATGAAGACGCTGGTTCTTTCGTTGGTTCTTTGCGTGGCAGCCGGCGCGCAAACCGAGGTGCGCCACGCCATCGTACTGCCTTCCTATAAGGATCTCAAGTACCCGCCGCTTCCTCCGTTAAAGGTTCCCGACCCCACCGAAATTACGCTTTCGAATGGAATGAAAGTGCTTCTGCTTGAGGACCACGAGCTTCCGCTGATCAGTGGCGCCGCTTTGATACGCACTGGCAATCTGTTTGATCCGCCGGATAAGCGCGGGTTGGCTGGGCTCACGGGTGAGGTGTTGCGTTCGGGTGGAACCAAAACGCGAACTGGCGATCAGCTCGATCGGGATCTCGAAAACGTGGCCGCGTCCATCGAAAGCCAGATTGGCGAGACGAACGGCACGCTATCGTTCTCCTGCCTGAAAGAAAATACCGATCAGGTGCTGGCGCTGTTCCGCGATCTGCTCAGTTCGCCCGAGTTTCGCCAGGATAAGGTGGATTTGGCGAAGACGCAATCGCGTAGCGAAATCTCCCGCCGCAATGACGATCCCGGCGGCATCGCGGAACGCGAATTCAGCGACATCGTATACGGCCGCAACACCCCGTATGGTTGGTCTATCGAGTACGCCGATATTGACAACATCCAGCGCGATGACTTGATCCGCTTCTACCATCGCTACTACTTTCCCGCGAACATCACGATGGAAATCATCGGCGACTTCTCAACTTCCGAAATGCAGGCTAAACTGGAACAGGTCTTGGGTGGTTGGAAAGACACGCAACCCGCCGTTCCCGCGTTTCCCAAAGTGGAAGAGAAAGCCGCCCCTGGCGTTTATTTAGCATCGAAAGACGATACTACGCAGACCTTCTTTCAGGTCGGTGAACTGGGCGGCGAATTACGAGACAAGGATTATCCGGCGCTCGAAGTGGCGTCCGAAATTTTGGGCGGTGGTTTCTCCAGCCGGCTCTTTCAAAGCGTACGGACCAAGCACGGATGGGCGTACAACATTTCGGCCAACTGGGCCGCCAATTACGATCATCCCGGAACGTTTCAGATCTCCGGTAGCACGCAATCGGCGCACACCGTGGATACTTTGAAGGCTATTGGCGACGAGTTGGAAAAGATCCGAACCACAGAGGTCTCCGACGGCGAGCTGCAGACCGCTAAGGACACGGTGCTCAACGGCTTCGTCTTCAATTTCGACCGTCCCAGCAAAACCATCAACCGGCTGATGATTTATCAATACTACGGTTATCCCAAGGATTTCATCTTCCAGTATCAGAAGGCGATTGCAGCCGTGACCAAGGCCGACGTTCTTCGCGTGGCCCAACAATATTTTCAGCCGAAGAATTTGAGCTATGTTGCGGTCGGCAATCCGAAGGACTTCGGAAGTCCATTGGCAAGTCTCGGCATGAAGGTGCAGCCGATCGACCTGACCATTCCCGAACCCAAGCAGGAGGCCGCGCAGGCCGATCCGGCATCGCTCGCCAAGGGCAGAACGCTCTTACAGCGGGTGCAGCAAGCTATGGGCGGCGCCGACAAGTTGGCCGCTGTCAAAGATCTGCAATTTCACGCCGATCTTGAAATATTCACTCCTGGAGCGTCCATGAAGGTGAAGCAAACCACCTCCTTCATCTCACCATCCACGGTGCGGCAGGATAACGAGCTGCCCTTTTTGAAGCAGTCCGTCTATTCGGACGGAACCGCGGGCTGGCTCTCGGGAATGCAAGGGGTGCAAAACCTGACCCCGCCCGTCCTGAAACAAATCCATGGCGAGGCGTTCCGCCAGATCGCGAGCCTGGCGCTCAGCGATCGCAATGCCGATCGGACGGTGAGCCAGGTTTCCGATGGGGTGCTCGCAATTTCATCCCAGGACGGCGAAAGCGTGCTCGTCACAGTGGATGAACAGACCGGTCTTCCCGCGAAGCTGGCTTATCAGCAGTCGCCCGCCGAAGGTGGAAGTGCGGTGGAAGAAAGCCTTTCGGACTGGCGCGATGTGGACGGCCTGAGGCTCCCTTTTCAATGGTCCATCCTGCAAGGCGGCAAGAAATTCGCTGGCGCAACAGTGCAGGATTATAAAATCAACTCCGGATTGACTGCGGAAACGCTCGGCCAAAAGCCGGCGAACACCAAACCACAGTTTGCAGTGCCTGCGGGCGCGAAGCCTCCAGACCCTAAGCCATGAAGATTCTTTGCGCGGCGCTCGCTGCAACGCTCCTGTTGCGAGCCGAAACTCCCGAGCAGCGCGGCAAGCGCGTGGTCGACGAGTGCCTGCAGGCCCTGGGAGGCGATCGCTACCTGAACATGCAAAACCGCGTGGAAACCGGCCGCGCATATTCGTTCTATCGCGATAGCCTCACCGGACTGAGCATCGCTACCATCTACACGCGTTATGATTCCGGCGTCACCGGCACGGCTCACAACCTGGCGCAGCACGAACGCGACAACTACGGGAAGAAGGAAGACTACGGGACTCTTTTCACCGACAAAGAGGCTTGGGACGTCACCTATCGCGGTGCGCGGTTGCTGCCGGCAGACCGTTTCGCGCGTTACAAGGACACTACCCTTCGGGATGTGTTCTATATCATCCGCGTGCGGCTGCACGAACCGGGTTGGGTCATCGAGTCGAAAGGCTCCGACGTGATCGAGAACCGGCCCGTGGAAATTGTCGATTTAACGGACGCCGACAATCTCAATACCACCGTTTACTTCGATCAGATCACCAAGCTTCCCGTTCGGCAAGTCTTCTTCCGGCGCGACCCGGTCACCAAAGACAAGAACGAAGAGGTCACGCATTTTACGAAGTATCGCGATACCGGCGATGGCGTCCAGTGGCCCTTCGCCATCGAGCGCGACCGCAACGGCGAAAAGATCTACGAGATTTTCTCGAATTCCGTGGAAGTGAACGACAAGAAGGCCACTGGCGACTTATTCTTGTTGCCTTCCACTATCAAGTTGCTGAAACCGGAGTAGGCGCCGAAGCCTGCTTGGAAGCGGGCGCGCTCCCGTCGGGCTGGCCGATCGGAAATTCAATGGTTACCAGCAATCCCGGATGCGCATTTTGCGCTGTGAGTTTGCCTTTGTGTAATTGCACCGAGCGCCGTGCAATGGCAAGTCCCAATCCCAAACCGCCGCTCGATCGGTTGCGGTCTGAATCGACGCGGTAGAACGGATCGAAGATCCTGGTCAGCGCTTCATCCGGAACGCCAGGGCCGTAATCGCGCACGCTGATTACCGCTGCATCGTGAAACTTCGCCAGCTCGACATCCACGGACGTTCCCCGCGGCGCATAACGGATGGCGTTACGAATCACGTTCTCGAGCGCGCGGCGTATCAGTTCTTCGTCACCACCAACGATGGCCGACGTGGGTGCTTTCAGTAGCAGCGTGCAGTCCTTCGCTTTGGCCTCAAGCAGCGAATCGTAAACTAGATCGGCCAGCAGTTCATCCAAATGAACTGTATCCGTCTTTTGCATCGATGGATCCGCTTCCACGCGCGTTACTTGCAGTAGTTCGGCTACCAGTTCATTCAACCGGTCGGCCTCTTTTTGAATGCGATCCAGCATGTGGTCGCGGTCTTCGCCGGAACGTGCGAGTTCCACAGCTACACCCAGGCGCGCCAGCGGACTGCGCAGTTCGTGCGAAATGTCGAGCAGCAAGCGGCGTTCGGCGGACAGCAACGTTTGAATACGGCTCGCCATCTGATTAAAGCTTCGCGCCAGTTCGCCCAGTTCATCCTTGCGATTAGCGGGCGCGCGGGCCGAGAAATCGCCGCGCCCGAAGCAATCCACAACCGATCGCAACCGCCGCACGGGCGAGGTGAGATGGTAAGCGAAGGCGTAGCACAACAGCACTACCAGCCCGATAATCCACAGATGCTGTGGCTGCAGGAAGAAGAAGGTCCAGTTGCGCCGCTGATCGATCAAGAAAAGCCGGTACTGGTGCGTGGAATCCTGCCGCGCAATAATCGGCGGCCTTCCGCCGAACGGATAGGGTAGACGCCATCGGCCGCGCGGCTTCGGCAGTGTCATCAACTCCGGATGCGCTTTCCCTGTTAACAGGTCCGTACCTCGGGCGTCGGTGAACACTACCCGAAATTGTGTGATTTGCTGGAATTTCGCCAGTGCCGCGGCTAAGGCGTCCCGGCCGCCCGTCTCATAGGCTCGTTTGGCCTGCTCGGTTTGCACGCTCAGCAGCATGCCCAACGGGCCGCGTCCCTCGGCCGAACTAAACGTCGCTGCCGTCGTGATGATGATCCCGGCGATGGCAACGGCCGTTGTCGCCAGGAACCAGAGCAGCGTCTTTGCAAAGAGGGATCTCATCAGCTTTACCCAACAGCTATCCGGCCACTGCGTCCTCCGGGCTCTGGCAGAATTGGTAGCCCACGCCGCGAATGGTTTTAATCACCGGCCGGCTGCTCTCCAGCTTCCGGCGCAGATGGCTCACGTGCATGTCGATGGACCTGTCGAACGGCGTAGCTTTGCGGTTATAAAGGCTCTCCATCAATCCATCCCGCGAGACTACCCGGCCGGCGTTCCGCATCAGTTGTTCCAGGATATCGAATTCCAGGGTGGTTACTTCCACCGGCTTGCCGTCGCACATTACCTCGCGCGTCCCAGGATCCAGCGCCACTCCGTTGATCTCCACCTTGCCGCGATTCACCCGAGCTTCGGTGCGCCGCAGAATGGCCTTGACGCGCGCCGCCAGTTCGCGAGGGTTGAAGGGCTTGGGAAGATAGTCGTCGGCCCCTAGCTCCAGACCGACGATACGATCCACGTCTTCGCCGCGCGCGGTCAGCATCAGCACCGGAACGCGGCTGGTGAGGCGAAGCCGCTTGAGGATTTCAAAACCGTCCAAGCCGGGTAGCATCACATCCAGGACGATCAGCTCATGGCCACCCTGCTGGGCGGCTTCCAGTGCCGCGTGGCCCTCATGAATGCATTGCACCGTGAAGCCCTCGCGCTCCAGGAACTCTTTCAGCAGAGAGCACAACTCAACATCGTCGTCGACGATTAACAGACCCATTCAACTTTATGTTAGCGCAGGGCCGTCTAACTACGACGTGAGCGGCTCAGTTTGAGCAAGTTTTGCGATCTATTCGAGCGAGAAAACCACCAACGTCCCTCCCAGGTTTGTGTAGTCGGCCAGCGATGCGGTGAGGCCCACGGCGCCCAGGCCTTCACTCCCCTTGGTCAGCCCTTCGGCGAGACCGATCGCCGCCCATCCGCCCACGCCAGTGAGCACCGCAACATACTGCTTACCCTTGTGCGTGTAAGTGATGGGATTCCCGATGATGCCGGAGGGCGCATGGAATTGATAGAGAATCTTTCCCGTGGCCTGATCGGCCGCCTTGAACCAGCCGTCCAGCGTGCCGTAGAACAGCACGCCCCCGTCGGTAGTCAGCGGCCCGCTGTACACTTGGAACATTTCGTTCACCGACCATTTGGTCTGGCCGGTAACTTGGTCAAAGGCGATCAATCGGCCGCGGACATCGCCGTGATCGGCGGGGAACATGCTCAGCGTGGCCCCAACGTACGGGAAGCCGGCGCGGTATTTTACGCTAAAAGCCTGGTAGTCCATGCAGATGTGATTGGTGCCCAGATAGAACAGCTTGCTCTTGGGATCGTAGGAGGCCGGCTGATGATTCTTGGCGCCCTGCGCGGCCGGACAAATGTCTTTGACGTTGACGTCTTCCTTGGTCATCTTGGCTTCGTTGAGCACCGGCCGCCCGGTCTGCATGTCGATCTTCTCGGCCCAGTTGGTGGACGGATCGAACTTATTGGCTCTGAGAAGCTTGCCATTGCGGCGGTCTAGCACATAGGCAAATCCATTGCGATCGAAATGCGTCATGGTCGGGATGGTCTGGCCGTCGATGACGCTGTCGGTGAGGACGCTTTCGTTGATGCCGTCATAATCCCAGGCGTCATGCGGAGTCATCTGATAGACCCATGCCGCCACGCCGGTATCCGGATTGCGTGCGAACAAACTGGTAGACCATTTGTTATCGCCTGGCCGCTGTCCAGGGTTCCACGTTCCGGGGTTCCCGCTGCCGTAGTACACCAAATTAAGTTGCGGATCGTAGGTATACCAGCCCCACGTCGTGCCGCCGCCTAGTTTCCACGCGTCCTCTTGCCACGTTTTGAGGCTGGAATCCTTGCCCACCGGCCGTTGGGTGGCTGCATCCACGGTTTTGTCGGGATCAAAAAGAATGTCCTGATCGGGACCCACGCTGTTGGCGCGCCACACCAGCTTGCCGGTATTGAGATCGTAAGCGGTGAGATGCCCGCGCACACCGTACTCTCCACCCGAAATCCCCACGATCACTTTGTCATGCACCACGAGCGGCGCAATAGTCATGGTTTGACCTAGCTGCGGATCGCCGTTCTGAGCGCTCCACAGGACCTTGCCGGTCTTCGCGTCCAGCGCATAGACGTGCGTGTCCAAGGTCGAAATGAGAATCTTCCCATCGGCATAGGCCACGCCCTTATTCACCAGATCGCAGCAGGCCACCGATGGCGAAAACTTGTCCTGCTCCGGAGCGAATTTCCAAACGATCTGCCCAACCTTATCCAGGTCGATGGCGTACACGAAGTTGGGATACGAGCTCTCGAAGTACATCATGTTGCCAATCACCAGCGGCTGGCCTTCTTGTCCGCGCAGCGTGCCGGTGGACATGGTCCAGGCAACCTTCAGCTTTGCGACGTTTTTGCTGGTGATCTGGTTCAGTTTGCTGTGCCGGTTCCCGCTGTAATTGCCCAGGGGAATTACCCACTGATTAGGATCCTGGGAATCCTTCTGGAGCGTATCGTCGGCAAGAGTAACCACGGGAGCAAGCAAAGCGCAAGTCCCGAATGCAATTGTAAAGCGACAGAGCTGCTTCATTGCGTTCATTCCAAAAAGCTCCTTTACATTCTTTAGTTCTGCTTCAGTCCTGCGCGGATGGTGGCCTGCCAGGAGACACCAGATCGAGGCTTCGTCCTTTTACATACCTGAAAATGTGAACAACATCATCCTCGCTGAGGAAACCAGCCCATGCGGGCATTCCTTGTTCCTTTTTCCCTGCCATGGCGACCGACAGAAAGTCGCGCTGCTTCATTCCAACCGCGAGTGAGTGCCGTAGATCGGGCGCCAACTGGCTGCCGCTGGCATCGGTGCCATGGCAGCGATAGCAATACGAGTTATAGAGCTGATAGCCGTGGAAGACTTCTTTAGTCACTTTGGGAGCCTGGCCTTCGAGAAACAGCGGAAAGTCCAGACTGACCGTGGTGCCATCCTTCAGCTTGTAAGGATACGTTTGTGTTTCGTCCTGGCCGGTAGCAGCCGTTGAAGTGCTCTGCGATAGAATCCACTTCGCCATCGCGGTGCGCTGCCCCTCCGTCAAATCGGGATGAGGCGTCATGCCGTTGCCGCCCTCTCGGATTTTGGCGGCTAATTTGTCCGCGGCATCGGCTTGGCCAGCATGGCTCTTGGCTATGGCCGTATAGGGAGGTCCGACAACCTGACGATCCACGGCGTGACAGGAAGAGCAATCGCTTTCTTTGATCAGCTTCTCGCCGTCCTGCGCCGCCGCCGATATCGCGATCACGAAGATCATGGCGAGTTTCAATGTTGCTGGTCCCCGTGCCGTGGCGCATACGACAGCACGCCACTTTCGGTCAGGATGGCGGTAAGTTCCGCCTGGCGACTAACGATCACCTCATCCAGCCTCTTCTTCAGCACGTCGTCGCCGATCCGAACGCCCATCGACATCGGAAAGGAGTATTGCTCGGGCGGCCCCAAGGCTCGTTCGTTCGGAACCGGTACTACTTCCAGATTCGGAGCGGCGCGCAAGAAGGCGCCGATGGCCGGCTGCCAGGTGATCAAGACGTCGATCTTTCCGCTCTTCAACGCGTCCAGCATCAGTGCGGGCGATTGGTCGTTATCAGTTGCCACATCGAACGCCATGGCCGCCGGGATCATCCCGCGCATCTTGAGCGCGTCCTCGGCCGGCGTCTCGCGCTCAAAACCCACCTTCACCCGCTTCAGCACCGGCGAATCCATGCTCGTGACGTCGTACTTCTTGCTCTTGTCGAAAACAAAAACGTAAGACGAGATGTAGTAAGGCTGCGTGGTCAGTTCTTCCCGGCTGGCATAGGGAATGCTCATGATGACGTCGCACTTCTTGGCATCCAGCGTGGAAGACAGGAATTGCGGGAATCCGCCATGCCCGCGGTGGCTGGCATAGGTGTAGTCCACTGTTTCACCCAATGCCTTTGCGACTGCTTCAGCAATTTTGTTTTCAAACCCGGCGCCGGCTCGATTCGAATACGGCAGATAATCGGGATCGGCGCAGACACCCAATCCGTTGGCGGGACTCGAAAATAAAATCGGCCCTAGGCCTGCGAGAACCAACGAGTTGACGATAACGCTTAATCTCATAAGCCTTCACGCTGGAGGCCAATACCGAGTTCGTTTGTTTCCCCCGCCGCCCTATCCCGGCGGAGACTGGTACACATCATATACCCTTTTGAGCGAAAAGCAGGTGGCCTGGGAAGTTGGGTTTATTCGGCTTCGGGGGTATCGCCGGCCCTTACTTGCCTACATGGCTCACACGCCAGATCACCCGAGCGCCGTCGTCCGTTACAAGCAACGAGCCGTCGGCTGCTACAGCCACTCCGACGGGTCTGCCCCAAGCTTTTCCATCGGTGGTGAATCCAGTGAGGAAGTCCTCATAGACGCCCGTAGCTCGCCCCTTTTCTATCGGGATGCGAATCACTTCGCGCCCTGATCCCTGGGAGTGATTCCACGATCCGTGCTCGGCTGCAAACGCATCGCCCGAATACTCGGCTGGAAACGTCTTGCCGTCGTAAAAGACCATGCCGAGCGAGGCGCTATGGGCCTGAATCAGGACGTCGGGCACGATCGCCTTGTCCTTCAGCTCGGGGTGTTCGCCGGCATGGGCCGGATCTTGATTGCCGCCGATGTAGAACCACGGCCAGCCGTAGAAGCCGCCGCGCGCGACATGGGTCACATAGTCGGGAACCAGGTTGTCGCCCAGGTTGTCGCGTTCGTTGACGGAGGTCCACAGCTCGCCCGTTTCCGGATGAATCGCGAGGCCCACCGGATTTCGAATGCCCGACGCATAGATGCCAACGAACTTGCCTTCGGGTGTGTACTCCAGGATGTTGGCGCGGTGGAATTCGGCCTTATTGTCGTTATTGTTGGACGCCGATCCAACCGCCAGGAACAGGCTCTTGCCGTCTTTCGAGAAGACAATGTCGCGGGTGGAGTGTCCGCCGCCCGAGGGAATGTCCGTGATCAGCTTCTCGGGCTCTCCGGTGGCTTTGAGATCGCCGTTCTTATAGGCGTATCTCACCAGCGTGCTGGTGTTGGTCACATAGACCCACTGTGGATTCGATCCCGGAGGATAGAAGTTTATGCCGAATACCGCCGGGAGACTGGCGTACACCGAAGATTCCTGCGGCTTGCCGTCGGCTGTGATGCCGCGGAAGATTCGAACCGTTCCACCGCCCGTATCCGCCACGAAAATGTCACCGTTCGGAGCCCTCCGGATTTGTCGCGGGTTGGTCAGGCCACTGGCGACATAGATGTCGACTTTGAAGCCGGCCGGAGCCTTCGGAATGGCGTTCTCAGGCCGCTTCGCGCTCCCGCCAAAACCGGCGCCTACCATCATCATGAACTGCCTGCCGGCTGTCGGAGGCTGCGGTTGCGGAAGATCCTGCGCGGTGATCTTGCGGGCCAAACCGGGACTGAGAGAGGCAGTATTGGTGAACGCCTTCGGCCCGGTCATCACGTTCATGCCGTCCGTTTTGGCCGCATGAAGCAAGAGGGCGGCCGCGATGCCGGCGCCTCCCGTGAGGGCGATCCAGCGATAGTGCCTCATGAGGTTGATGTTACTAGAATCGTCAACTCGCGCAGCGGATCAAAACGGCCACGAACCAGCTACCACTTCACGGGCTTGCCGATTTCAAGCGGCCACACTTCCGTCCGCGGGAAATCCTTGAGCTCGCGCGCCAGTTCGGCGGGAGTGCCGGACAAAGCGGGGAATGTGCCGAAATGCATCGGGATCGCTTTCTTGACGTTCAGCAACCGGCAGGCCAGCGCGGCTTCCCTTGGACCCATGCTGTAGAAATCGCCGATTGGCAGGAATGCCAGCTCGGGCTTATATAACTTCTCGATCAGCGCCATGTCGGAGAACACCGCGGTGTCCCCGGCAAAGTAGATCGCGCGTTTGTCAGGCAGATGGAGAACGTAGCCCGCCGCCTCGCCGCCATAGATAATCTGCTCGCCATCCTGGATGCCGCAACTGTGGATCGCGTGCGTCATCGTGGCTTTCAGCGGCCCCACCTCCTGCGTTCCGCCTTTGTTCATGCCGCTGCAGCTCTTCACGCCTTTGGACGTCAGCCAGACGCAAGTTTCATAGATCGCCACTACCTTCGGGTTGAACTTCTGCGCCAACGGAACGGCGTCATGAATGTGATCGAAATGAGCGTGCGAAATCAGGATGGCATCCAAACGATCGATCTTGTGACCCTTAGGGTACATGGGATTGCCATCGATCCAGGGGTCCATCAAAATTACTTCGCCGGATTCCAAGCGAAATTCCACGGTTGCGTGACCCAGCCACGTGATCTCAATCATTCTTGTACTTGTGTTTCCTTCGCCGCTGGACTTGCCGCGGGACTTGCAACTGGCACCTGGATGCCGTCTCCGTACTTCGCCACGCCGGGGATGCTGATCGGCAAGTGGCCGGTGATTGCGATCTCGCCGAAGAGCGCCTTTGCCAGCGCGGTCTCCGATGTCGGCGTCGGGCTATAGGTAGTAAGGTACGCGCTCACTTTGGGAAAGGCGCGAACCAGATATGGATTGCCAAGCGAAGCCAGCATCACAGGAGCCTTTCCATCGATAAGGCCGTTCAGAAAGTCCGGATAACCGCCTGCCAGCGCGACATTGCCGCGATAAGCGCTGACGGTAACATACGCCGCCGCGATGATCTCGCTGCAACTCGAGGTCTTCTCGCTCACCTGGTCCAGATCGGCTTTGCTCATCGCGGGATCCAGCACCGTAGTCGTCACATTGGGCGCGCGCTTCTTCACTTCATCGATCAAACGGATTCCCTGTTGGCTGCGGCGCCCTTCGGTGAGCGCGATCAGGCAGGTGCTCTCCGGATGACGGATTGGTAGCGAGTCCTTAGAGTCCTCCACCAGCGTGACAGCGCGATCGGCAACTTCCTGGGCGCGCTCTCCAGACTCCGGCGAATCTAGCACGTCGGCGATTGCCTCCAGATCCACTATTTTCTTGCTTCTCAGGCCAAGCCGGGCTTTGGCCGCCAGCACGCGGTTGACGCTTTCATCCAGACGTTTGCGGCTGATCCTGCCTCTTTCCACCGCGGCTACTAACGCGCGAATGGCTTCTTCTGGACGCTTGGGCATCAGCAGAACGTCCGCGCCCGCTTCAATCGCCCGCACGGATGCTTCGGCTGAATCGAACATCGCCGCCAAGCCTTGCATGTCCATGGCATCGGTGACCACCAATCCATGAAAGCCGAGCTCCTCGCGGAGAACGCCGGTAATGATTTTAGCCGACACGGTGGCTGGCAGGTTGTCCGGCTCCAGCGCCGGCACGTTCAAATGCGCGGTCATCACCGCGTCCACGCCAGCCGCAATCGCGCTCCGGAAGGGTGTCAACTCCACGGCTTCGATTCGATCATGATCGGCGTCCAATCGCGGCAGCGCTAGATGGCTGTCTTCGGTGGTGTCGCCATGCCCCGGGAAATGCTTCGCTGTCACCAGCACCGGATTCTTGCGGTCCGAATGCGCGCCATTGATGTAAGCTTCCACGAAGCTTGCCACTTGTTGCGGATTCTCGCCAAACGAGCGGATATTGATGATCGGATTGTCCGGGTTGTTGTTGACGTCGGCCACCGGCGCAAACAGCCAGTTGACGCCCATGGCCCGCGCGTCGCGGGCGGTATCGGCTCCTTCCTGGCTAATAGCAGACAGATCATTGGCCGCGCCGAACGCCATGCTGTACGGCCAGGCCGTGGTGGAGTTCACGCGCATCGACGCTCCGCGTTCGAAATCGGCGGCCACGAACAACGGCGTTCTTGCCAGCTTCTGTAGCCGGTTCAGCAGCGCGGCCATGGCGTAAGGTTCGGCGTTCCTTACGCCGCCATTAAGCGAATGGCCCGTTACGATGACGCCGCCCACGTGAAGATCGCGGATCAGATGTTGGTACTTCCGATACTCCGCCGAGCGAGTGTTGGCGAGCTCTCCATAGATCGGCACGATGATGAGCTGCGCCGCCTTGTCACGCAAACTCATGGAGCGCGTCCACTGCCGGACCGAGGGATTGATGGTCTTGTCGACCGCCTTCTTGGAGACCTTGGCGTGTGTCGCGGCGCTCGAAACTGAGATTGAAAAGGGGATGCAGAGTACGAGGGCGATCCACGCGCGTTTCAGCATCTGCTTCTACTTTACCGCGAACGCGATAAAGTGATGAACGATGAACAGGAAGATGACAAAATAGGTGGGGCGGACGCCTTCGTCCACGCCGGACCCCGGGTCCGCTCAGGATTCTAACGAGTCTTGCGCTTGTCCGTTTTCAAACCCGGCTGCGAGGCCGCCTGCTTCTTCGGGGGAACCTGTTGCTTGCGCAACAATCGATTCACCGCTCGAATGAGTTGGCTCACTTCGTTGTTGCTCTTCTGCAGAACAATGTCGGCGCCCGTGCTGGCCTCATCCAGACCCAACGTATCGGTGAATCCGGAGATCAAGATCACCCCAGTGGCCGGATGAAGTTTTCTCAATCGTCCGATGAATTCCACGCCATTCATCTTGGGCATCTTGTAGTCGGTCACCACGACATCGAAGCCGCGCTTGCCGCACAAGTCCAGCGCTTCGACCGCAGTACCGGCTGTCACCACCTGATGACCCAACTCCTCCAGCACACTTCGCCGCGCCGATAATCCCATCGAGTTGTCGTCGACTAAGAGAATCCTGCCGGAAGGATTCTGAGAAGGTGAGTTGGCCATCGAAAGGACCCATCGACCTTAACAAAGCTGTAATAGCATGTCAATGAATTTCTATCGGCTTGGAAAGTCGGAAGATCGAGAGCTTGACTTGGGATGATCGAACGGTATTACGTCGGCGGTCAATGAACGCGTCGCCCCCTCAACACGAAAAACTATTCCACTGCGCGTGGCGCGGTGTATCCGGCTTTTGTGATCACCGTATACTTCACCGGCTTGCCCTTCTCGGTGATTTTCAACGCAACGCCGGTTTGAGGATCCACCAACTCCACCTTGATCTTGCGGAATTGGCCGTCTTTGGCCTGATTGGAGGGCTGGTAGGTGATCGAGTATTGGTTTCGCAGCGCCGCCGAGACGCTCTGGAAGATGCTCGGAAACTCGCCGAAGAAGCGTGGGAAGAACGCCTGGCCGCCGCTCTCGCGGGCGAAGGTATTCATCTCGTTGTCGGCCTGCAAAAAATCCATGCGCTGATTATCGCTCATGTACTGCTCCGCCATGATCCGCATCGCTTGCAGCATGCTGATGGCGTAAATCGGCACGCCCGCCTCTTGCACGCCCTTCCTGGCTTTGTCGAAAGTCAGCTTACTGAACGTATCGCGTCCGGAAGCGATCAGCAGGATCGCTTTGCGGCCTTCGATGTTGCTCATGCGCTGTTCGGTATCCACCAAGGCATCGAACAGGTTCGCCTCCGAAAATCCTGGAATGCGCATACGTTGCATCGCGTCTTGAACCTTGGCCCGGTCCGTGGTGAAATCACACAGGATCTCCGGACGCAGATCGTACGCGATGACGGCCACATAGTCCTCTGGTTTCAAGGTTTGGACGAAGCCGTAAGACGCGGTCAGCGTCTCAAACCAGCCTTGCGAATAATATTGCTGGAACAGGTTGCTGAACTCGATCACCATCGCGATCGTCATCGGAGCATCGCTATTGAGACTGAAGCTTGCTATCTGTTGCGGGACATTGTCCTCCAGCACTCGAAAGTCGGTTTTGGGTATGCCGGGAAGGAAATGACCTTTGTTGTCGAGCACCGCGACATCCATTTCCACGGTGTTGACATCGCTGCTGAAGGTGGCCGTGCCGTCGGGTATGTCCTTGCCCTTCTTGCTGAACTTGGAGGGAATCTTGGGCTCTTCGACAGCCGGCTCTTCATCGGTTGGCGCATTATGGGGTGAACTGGGGGCCGCCTCGGCGGCTGGCGCAGTGTTGGTTGGCTCCGCATTGGCCGGATCGGCAGGGGGTTCGGCTGGCGGATTCTTTTTTCTCGGCCTGGCCACGGTTTCCGAAGAATCCGAATCCGGACCCTGTTGCGCCAGCGCGCCATGGAACGAAATGACGCCGAGTGCGATCAGCACGGCGGCTGCCAGACCGGCTTTGAAGTATTTCATACAATCACCGCTTAATACGATGGCGAGCGACCGCAAGCGCCGCCCTCGCACTTATTTTAGATCTTCTAGTGGACCTTTGGCCCGCCGCCCGGGCCCTGCTTCCGCAAGTACACCTGAAACTTCTTCTTGGCGCGCTGCAGCTTCCAGTCCCGATACTGGCGCCGGAGGGGCGCCACAGGATCGAACTGCATGTGGGGTGTCTTGAGGAAGAGATAACCGAACAGCAGCCCGCCAAGATGCGCGAAGTTGCTGACTCCTGTATTGACCCCGAAAGAACTGAGAAACGCCACGGCGCCCACGATCATCACGAAATATTTCACTTTGATCGGAATCAGCAGGCCGAACAGAATCTCGCGATCCGGGAACAACATAGCGTAGACGATCAGAATGCCGAAAATAGCTCCAGAGCTGCCGATGGTGGCTACGCTTGGGTTGCCCCAAGGCAGAATATAATTCGCAACGACCACGCAGATTCCCGCGCCCACGGCACAGAAGAAGTAAAACTGCACGAAGCGGCGCGTTCCCCAAATTCTTTCAATGTCGGCGCCGAACATCCAGAGCGCCAGCATGTTCCAGATGATGTGACCGAAGCCGCCGTGAAGGAAAGCGTAAGTGGCGAGCTGCCAAATCGAGAAATACTTTACGACGTCAACCGGCGTGAGCGCCAGGTAAGCGAGAGGCCGGTCTAACCTGGCCAGCTGGGCAAAGTAGCCAATGATGAAAATGGCGACATTGCTGATGAGAAGCCACTTGACGCCCTTCGGGAAGCCGGGAATGTAGAATGCACCGATCTCGCGCGTTCTGCTGCGGAAGGACATGGACCGAAGACCCGCCTAAAACTCAGAATATCAGAACAGAGGTCAGTTTTCTTCAGAAAACTTGCTTGTTCGCGAGCCCCAGGCAATCAGGGTGGAAGAAAGCATCTTCAGGCCAATGGACAACGCAATCCAGACCTGCCAGTGAGAGAAGAAACCGCCGGCGATAACGAATGCGCCCGCCCATCCGAGATCCGCGCACACCCGCCACATTCCCAATACCAGGGCGACCAGGGCAGCGGGTGTCAACAGCGCAACGAACACATTCGCCAGCTGGCGGCTGAAGGATTGCGTAATGAAGACGAACGCGCTCTCAAACCAAAGCTGCGCCTTGATTGTGCTCTCCGAAGTGCTTGCATCGACGCCGGATCGAGCCCGAGCCACCGCTGGTTGAGGCGTTAATCCAACCTTGAAAAGTGCCATGTCCCTCCGAATCTCTATTTGCTCTTGATGCACGGGACCCTCCAAAGTTTCGCGAATTCAGATAGCGTTACGCGCTGTGAGTTGATCGCGGGTTAAGCTGTGGATTTCAGTCCGATGAAAAAGCGAAATGCGCGCAGACGATGCACCCGGTGTGGCGGGCTGCCACAGTAGAGAGGTACTAAGGCCCGCCAACGTGTGGCCGTGGGTGGTCAGTGGAAGTCAGTATCGTGAGTTGGCGAGCTTGCGCTCGGGTTCGTCTACCGATTTCGGAAGAATCACGTGTGGTTTTCCATACCGGTTCAGAACAGTGGCCCAGAACTGCAGCGAGGCCGCCAGCGCCAGCCAAATTTGCCAGTGAGAGAAAAGACCGTTGGGAATAGGAAACTGTCCTGTGGCGTTCAAATCCGCCGCCAGCCGCCAACACGCCAGCACGCAAGCCATAACCGCTGCCGGCGTGAGCAAGGCCGCCATCGCCAGAGCGACGTGCTGGTTCTTGCGCCGCTTCTGCCGCACCCTGGTTTCGGAACTGAGTCGTATCCTGACAACCATTCGGTTAGAATCTCATTTTACCAATTTCCACACCCAACATATCGTCACGGCTCTGCAACCACCTTATGCCAATACTAAAGACTGCTCTGATTGGAACCGGTTTCATGGGAAAGGTGCACGCCGAGAATCTGCGCCGATTAGGCAGCGTCGAAATTGTGGCGGTGGCCGGCTCCAGCAACGAGCGTGCGCGTGAATTCGCTAAGGGCATTGGAGTCAGCCGGGCCACTGGAAATTATCAGGAGTTGCTCGAAGATTCCAGCATCGATGCCGTCCATGTTCTAACCCCCAACGTACTCCACTTTCCCGTCTGCCGCGCAGCTCTCCAAGCCAAAAAAAGTGTTCTTTGCGAAAAGCCGTTCACCGTTTCGCTCCCACAAGCGCGCGAGCTCGTGGATCTTGCCGCTCGAACGGGACTCGCGAATTGCATCCAGCACAATCTGCGTTATTACCCAGTGGTGCAACAGATCCGCCGAATGGTCGAAGCGGGCGATTTGGGCGACATCCTGATTGTGCAAGGCACCTACTCGCAGGACTGGCTGCTTTACGATACCGACTGGAATTGGCGCGTCGATACGCAAGAGAACGGCGCACTGCGCGCGATGGGCGACATCGGATCGCATTGGATGGACATGATCCAGCACGTCACCGGCATGCGGATCACGGAACTATGCGCCGATCTGGCGACATTCCATCGCACGCGTCGAAAGCCGAAGAGATCGGTGGAGACTTTTGCGGGCAAGCAACTGCAATCGAATGAGTTCGAGATTATCGCGATTGATACCGACGACTTCGGCTCCGTTCTGCTGCGCATGGGCGATCGCACGCGCGGCGCTTTCACCGTCAGCCAGATGTCGGCTGGACGAAAAAACATGTTCACCATCGACATCTACGGCACTAAGGCGGGCGCTTCTTGGAACCAGGAGCGCCCCGATGAATTGTGGATCGGCCAGCGCAATAGCCCCAACCAGATCATCCTGAAGGATCCCGCGCTGCTCTATCCCCAGGCCGCTGCTTTCGCGGATCTCCCGGGCGGCCACAGCGAAGGCTACGACGACACGCACAAGCAGGTGTTCAAACGTTTCTACGCACGCGTCGCGGACCCCGCCGCGCCTGTGGATTATCCAACGTTTGAAGATGGGCTCCTCGGGATGCAGTTGCTGGACAAGGTGGCGGAAAGCTCTGCCAAGCGCGGCTGGGTTACCGTTTAGCATGACCGTAACGGAAGAACAGTATCTGGTGATAGACCGTGCTGCCGAGTTTCGGCATGAACTTCTGGATGGCGAAATCGTTGCCCTGCCAGGCGGCAACATACGCCACGCACGCCTTAGCGCGAACATTCTTGGGCAGCTTTACATGGCACTACAAGGTTCGAGGTGCGAAGCCTTTGCTTCCGATTTCCGCGTTCGTGTTTCAGCTCGGGTGTACGCATACCCCGACGTTACTGTCGTGTGCGGGAGTCCAGTACTCGCCGACGAACGCCAGGACATCTTGCTCAACCCGACCGTGATCGTTGAAGTTCTCTCGCCCTCCACCGAGCATTACGATCGGGGCGTAAAGCTTCGATACTACAGGGCAATTGAATCGCTTCGCGATTACATCCTGCTCGCTCAGGATCAAATTCGCATCGAGCAATATACGCGCGGTGAGGCCAATACATGGACCCTTCGCGACTATCAGGATGCCAGTGAAATACTGCTGATCGAGTCCATCGGAGTGTCCCTGCCAATTGCTCGCCTCTACGAACGAGTCGAGTTCCTTCCGGAATAGGTCAAAACAGAAACTTCTCTGTTTCCCTCCACATCGCGTCCAGCACATTCACCAGATCGTGATCGGAATCCACTAACCGCAACGTCGCGTTTGGATGGCGCTCGGCGAACGTTTCCGCGTATTCGGGAGGCACCACCGTATCGTTCCTGCCCTGAAAAATGAGCACGGGTTGCTTGAAATCTGGATACGCCTCGTATTGCACTGCATCCTCAATAAGCTGATAACCCAGCTCAACCTCGCGCCCCTCGCTGTAGTGAAACACCGCAAGAGTGTTGGTGCGCTTCCATTGCTCCATCGCTTGCTCGCCTAGCGTCTCCGGCCAGCGCGACGCGAACGAAAAGGCCGGAGCGAGCAACACAAGATTTTTCACCTCCGGGTGCCGCGCCGTATACAACGCCGCCAGATATCCGCCCATGCTGGATCCGATCAGCGACACCGGCCCATCGCGGGCCGCTCGTTCCATCAACTTCAATTGCGCGGTGAGCGTCAGGTTCCGGAAATCGCCTTCCGCCAGATCCGGGATCTCCAGACCTATTCCCAGCTCTCGGAAGCGGTCTTCAAAGAATCGGGCCTTGCGCGAACTGGGGCTGCTCGCAAAGCCATGGAGATACACAAATCGGCTCATTATTTTGCCGACGTCAGGCCCGCGAACGCCACTGCCGAGCCTTCCGTCAGGATGCGCCGCAGGTAGTCGATCTGTCCCAGATGAAAGTTGAGATGTCCGTGCAAGTGAACGAGAAAATCGTGCGAAGAAAGCGGTGCCTCCAGAACGCGCTCCGGAAAAGCGGCGGCGAGATCGGCATCCGACAGTCCCGCCACCACCTTCGCAACCAGCTCCTTCACTTGCTCCATCCGCTGCACCAGGTCGTCGCGCGAGACTCCCGCCAGCGCAAATTCCTGATCCCGAACGCGGCTGTAACCGACGTTTCCCAATTGCCGCCCCACGTATTCGCGCAGATTCCCTTCCAGGTGAAGCACCAAATTACCGGTCGAATTTTTCACGCCCGGTGCCCGCTGCCAGAGGATTTCGTCGCTCGGGAACGCCTGCAATTCCTGGATAAGCCGCGTCAGGTCGCGCGAGAAAAGAGTCGCCAAGCCCTCGGAAAATGACATCGGTTCAGTGTCGCGCGGCGCTGCGGCCGCTGGCAAGCCGTCCAGATCCTGTATGCTGGGACACAGCCCGGACTGGGCTACAATTGGCTTGACAAGAAACTGCGTTTCTTGATCTAGTCGTAAGCGGAGAGTAAGCGCCCTTCATCAGGCGAGTTGCGGCTAGCCGCTACCATCGCTAGAATCAATGAGTTTGTAGATATCTTTTTTTGCAAGGCATCGTGGGGAGGATTCATGTCGGTTGAACAAAGAGTGAAGCAGATCATTGTCGAGCAGTTGGGCGTGGATGAAGGCCAAGTGGACAATAGCGCCTCGTTCGTCGACGATCTTGGCGCGGATTCGCTCGATATCGTGGAATTGGTTATGGCGTTTGAAGAGGCTTTCGATATTGACATTCCCGACGAAGACGCTGAGAAAATCGCAACCGTGAAAGACGCCATCGACTACATCGAGAACAAAAAGAAGAAGTAGGCCGCCGGGAGTTATTGTTGTCGCGCAGAGTAGTAGTTACAGGAGTCGGGTTGCTGAGCCCCCTCGGTATCGGCACCGGCGAGAGTTGGAAAGCCATTTGCGAGGGCCGCAACGGCATCTCACGCATCGAGCAGTTTGACGCCACCGCGTTTGCCTGCCGCATCGCTGGCGAGGTCAAGAATTTCGATCCCGCCCGCTTCATTGAGCGCAAAGAAATCAAGAAAATGGGCCGCTTTATCCAGTTCGGTATCGCGGCCTCGGAATTTGCCATGGTCCAGTCCGGCCTCCGGATCGATTCCCAAAACGCCGAACGCGTCGGCGTGGTGATTGGCAGCGGCATCGGCGGATTCGAAGTCATCGAACGGGAACACCGCACGCTGCTCGAAAAAGGCCCCAGTCGCATCTCACCGTTTTTCATTCCCGCCACCATCGTCAACCTGGCTGCCGGTAATGTCTCCATCCGCACGGGCGCGAAGGGGCCGAATTCAGCCACCGCCACGGCCTGCACCACCAGCGCGCATTCCATCGGCGATTCATTCAAGATCATTCAGCGTGATGATGCCGACGCGATGATCTGCGGCGGAGCGGAGGCGTGCATCACTCCCATGGGTATCGGCGGATTTGCCGCCATGCGGGCACTTTCGCAGCGCAATGATGAACCCGAAAAAGCCTGTCGTCCCTGGGACCAGGACCGCGACGGATTTGTAGTGGGCGAGGGTTCCGGCATCCTGATCCTCGAGGAGCTCGAATATGCCAAGCGGCGCGGGGCCAACATCCTGGCCGAGATCGTGGGCTATGGCATGAGTGGCGATGCCTATCACATCACCAGTCCGTCCGAAGACGGCGACGGTGCGTTCCGCGTCATGCGCCTCGCAATGAAAGATGCAGGCATTGAACCGGAGAAAATCGATTACGTCAATGCGCACGGCACTTCCACGGAAGTGGGCGATCGCATCGAAACCACTGCGTTGAAGCGGGTCTTTTGCGATCACGCCTATAAGCTGGCCGTCAGTTCCACTAAATCGATGACCGGCCATCTGCTGGGCGGCGCGGGCGGCCTGGAAGCCGGCATCACCGTGCTCGCCTTGCGCGATCAGATCGCACCGCCCACCATCAATCTGGATGTTCCCGGCGTTGGGTGTGACCTCGATTATGTGCCGCACAAAGCCCGTCCGATGAAGATCGATTACGCTCTGTCGAATTCGTTTGGGTTCGGCGGCACCAACGGCTGCCTGATTTTCAAGCGATACACCGGCTAGTCTGCCAGTCTCATGAAAATCCTGGTCTCCATCAAGCAAGTCCCTTCGCGCGACTCGCAGCTTCGTATCGATGCGAGCGGCCGTTGGATTCAAGAGAACGATATCGGCTTTGAGATCAACGAGCCCGATGCGTACGCGCTCGAAGAGGCGCTGCGCTTGAAGGAAAAGCACGGAGGCGAAGTAGTGGCGCTGTGCGCCGGGCCCGCGCGTGCGTCGCAAACCATTCGTGAGGCATTGGCCAAAGGCGCAGACCGCGCGATCCACATCGAAGAAGAAAATCTACCGGCGTTCGATACCCTGGGCGTGGCCAAGCTGTTGGCCAAAGCTGCCGATTCCGAGAAGCCCGATTTGATCCTCACCGGATTGCAGTCCGACGACCTGGGCTATGGCCAAACGGGCGTCGTCCTCGCTGAATTGCTCGGCTTGCCCCACGGGACCATCATCATGGCCGTGGAAATAATCGATTCCGGCATTCGTGTCAAGCGCGAGCTCGAAGATGGCTGGTTTCAGAATGTCGAGATGCCGCTTCCGGCCGTCCTCACAATTCAGTCCGGCATTAACAAGCTGCGCTACGCCACACTGATGGGCATCAAGAAGGCCAAGACCAAAGAGGTCAAGCGGCTCACGGCGGCCGAATTGGGCGTAACCCCATCGCCAACCGCGTCCATTGAGCGAGTTTATTTGCCGCAGCGCACCAAGCAGACCCAATTAATCGAAGGGAGTGCGAAGGAAGCCGCGGCGAAGCTGGTGGAGAAGCTCCGCTTCGAGGCCAGAGTCATATGAGTGGCGTGCTGGTTGTTATGGAGCAGCGAGCTGGCGTCTGGCATCGGATGTCTTGGGAGACGCTCGCTGCCGCACAGCAACTCGCAGCGCAAACGGGACAGACCGTGTCGGCAGCCGTCGTTGGTCAAGCGGGGGAACTCGTCGGCAAGAAGCTCGATCGCATCTACACCGTCCAGCACCAACTGCTCGCCACCTACACCGCCGACGGATTCACAGCTGCGCTGGAACAGCTGATTCGCAAAGTCACCCCGTCGATCATGCTCTTCCCCCACACTTATCAGGTTCGCGACTTCGCGCCCAAACTTGCCACTCGCTTCGATCAAGTCTTAGTCAGCGACGCGATCGGCTTCCACGTGGAATCCGGCGCGCCAATTTTCGTTCGCCAACTCTTCCAAGGCAAGTTAAACGCCGACGTGAAGCTCGGCGGAGGCGAACCGCACTTTGCATCCATCCAAACCGGAGCCTTTCGAGCGGATCAAGTGGCAGACGGCACAGCGCAGGTCGAACAGTTCGCGCCAGAATTAACCGCGAACATCATTCGAGCCAAACCGCAGGAGCCGTTCCGCGAATCGGCCCGCGCCGTGGATCTGACTTCGGCGGACATCATCGTTTCCGTAGGCCGGGGAATCAAGGACAAGGACAACATCCCGATCGTCGAGGAGCTGGCCAAAGCGCTGGGAGCGGAGCTTGCCGCATCGCGGCCCATCTGCGATAACGGCTGGCTTCCCATGGAGCGCCAGGTGGGCAGCTCCGGCCAAACCGTCTCGCCCAAAATGTATCTCGCCGTGGGAATATCCGGCGCAATCCAGCACTTAGTTGGCATGAAGGGTGCGAAGACCATCGTCGCCATTAACAAAGATGCCAATGCTCCCATCTTCGAAGTGGCCGACTACGGCATCGTGGGCGACCTGTTCGAAGTGGTCCCCGCGCTGGTGGAAGAAGTCAAAAAAGCCAAGAGCTGATCTCCGTCGGGCGCCTAACGGCCGCCCGCGTCACACAACGCGCTACCGAGCCGCTTTGGCGAAACGGTCGTTTCGAGTCGAGTTGACGTGGCGGCGAGCCACCAGGGCCGATCTCCTCTAACGCCGTTTGTGGACAGGGTGCTGATAAGTAGTGATGTTGTCGCCAGGAATCCGGCCGTCGACGGGCAGTCTCACGCGTATATCGACCGGATAGTGCTACTCATCCAGCGAGAGAATGTAGGAAATGCTGCACTCGCGCTTTGCGGCTCGCTCGGCCAGGATAGCTTCGATCGCGGCGTTGGTCACGTAGCCGACGGCGGTACCAGCTATGCCAATAATCTTTGGCCATGAAAGGTCGCCGAAAATCGTTAGGCCGGCTAAGGCGCCGACGGCTCCCTTCGCGATGGCTCCGAACAGGGCTTCATCTATTGTCCGAAGCTTGTTCTTGAAGGTACGGACGGCTGGTCTGATTTCCGTTTCGATTAGCCTGCTGACAGCCCCGGCGTAATCACCATCGGCGCCGATCCTGGCCTGCTTGGCCTGAATTACGCTGAGATGCTCCAGAAACTCTTCGCGGGCCTTTTCGGATGCCTTGCGGTACCGAATTACATCGCGGAGGGTGAGCTGCGTCAGCCTTTCCTCCGAAACTAACTCGTCAAATATGGCGAAACTCAGATCGGTGATCTGAAGGTTGTTCTTCTGGGGTTCGAGGGCATTGATCGCCCGCGCATATTTCGCACCGAGCAGATCGCCATACGGTCTAGCGTCAGCGAGTGGGAAAAATCCTTCCTCCGCACCGACGCTCAGCGCAAAATTCAGTTTCGCAGAGCAAATGACAGCCTGGAAGATTAAATCTTTCGCACAGCCGACCGGCGTCGACGTGTCCATAAGCCGGATGTCGGAATCCTCAAAAAGTGCGATTGGGCCTTCGTAATTCTTAAGGGCAGCCGATAGATCCACCGCGATCAGACTTCCTGCGACACTGTCCTGATCGCCGGACGCTCCATAATTCCCTTTCGCAATCTGTAGGTCGCGGAATGTGGCGGAAGTTTTCAATCCGCTCTGAAATCTCCTGAGAAACTCCGGGTCGTTCACGTCAGCTTTGATCTGCTCATACCGTTCGTCCTCAACCAGTCCCCCCAGCGGAGGCCCATGCACGAAGAACGGGACCCCTTCGTTTCTAATTGCGCTTTCGACTTGCCGAAGTGGCGAAGCGGCTCCGATTGTTCCGGCCCTGGTGCCACCACCCTTCCCGAACGTCATAGCTTCCCGGTCCATGAAGTGGAGTTCGTCGAACAAGAGAATGGCTTTTAGAAAGGTCGCAGGCTTCGCGTAGAAATCCGGGTAGTAAAACACGCTAATCTTGTCGCGCATTTAATTGAAACCACCAGAAAAGGTAGCACACTCAGCGGATAACGACCGTACTGGACACCTGGCGTCAGATCCCCTTCGCACTCGCAAACTCCTCCCAAGTCGGATTGGGGGAGGTTTCAGACGCGGAGTCGCTACGGACCTGATTAGTCTCTTGAACCCTCCTCGCGCAAGCACCCGCCCTACTCGCCGCTCATCCAATCACCGACCTCCGCCCGCTCTTTCCACTTCCCCCTCAACAAACTATGTCGGCCCGTTCGTCATCTGCATCCCTGCCGTGCTATCCCGGTGACCGAGGTCTCCATATATGGCAACAGCAGCCCACGCTCAAGCAACACCAGCAACAACGGATCACGTCGATCGCTGGTTGGAACGCCGCGCCGCCATCAACCGCGAAAATGCCCAACATTCCACCGGCCCTCGCACCAACGCCGGCAAGCACCGTTCCTCGCTCAACGCACTCCGCCACGGCCTGACCGCCGCCTCCCCCGTCCTTCCCACTGAAGACCTCACCGCCTATGAAGACCAACGCCGCCGCTTCTGCGACGAGTACAGGCCCGCGACGCCTACCGAATCCCAGCTCGTTCAGGAACTCGTCGACACTTCCTGGCGGCTCAACCGCATTCCGCTGCTGGAAGCTGATGCCCTCGCCCGCGCGCTCCCGCCTGCCGATGCCGAACAGGAAGTCACCTTCGACATCGTCGATGCCCACCGCATCCTCGCCACCCTCGGTCTCCACTCCAGCCGCCTCTCCCGCCAGTTCCACAAAACCCTGGAGCAGTTGCGCGACATCCAGGAAGAACGCCGCCGCACGGAAAACCGCCAACTTCGCGACGCGGCCGAAATCCTGATACGTCATCAGCGCAAAGGCCTTCCCTGGGAGCCTGCCGAAGCTTTTCCAGAACAAGCTGGCTTCGTTTTTTCAAAAGAACAAGTCGAGCGCCACGCGCGGTTCCTGATTCGCCAAAATCCCGCCCATTATGACGTCCACCCCGCTCCCAACTCGACCCGGAACTGAAAAAGCCACACCCTACTCGCCCACAATGTACCTCGCCGTGGGAATATCCGGCGCAATCCAGCATTTAGTTGGCATGAAAGGTGCGAAAACCATCGTCGCAACCAACAAAGATGCCAACGCTCCTATCTTCGAAGTGGCCTACTGCGGCATCATCGGCGATCTGTTCGAAGTAGTCCCCACGCTGGTGGAAGAAGTCAAAAAAGCCAAGAGTTAAGTTACATCATCGTTACTTCCGATGGACAACACGTCCATGCGTCCCGCAGAATGGAAGAGATATGGAAATCGTCAAGGTTGTTGGCCGCGAGATTCTCGACTCGCGCGGCAATCCCACCGTCGAAGCCGACGTACAACTCGCGGATGGTTCCCTGGGCCGCGCGGCGGTTCCTTCCGGCGCATCCACGGGTAAGCACGAAGCCGTAGAACTGCGCGACAACGATCCCAAGCGTTACCTGGGCAAGGGCACCCGCAAAGCCGTCGCGAATATCGTCAAGAAAATCGCCCCCGCCATTACAGGCATGGAGGCCGAAGAGCAAGGCGCGATCGACCACGCCATGATCGATCTGGACGGCACGCCCAATAAAGCCAAGCTGGGCGCCAACGCGATTCTGGCCGTGTCGATGGCCACCGCCCGCGCCTCCGCGAATTCTCAGATGACGCCTTTGTACCGCTATCTGGGCGGCGTCGGAGCGAACCTGCTGCCGGTTCCGCTGATGAACATCCTCAACGGCGGGGCGCACGCCGACAATTCCGTGGACCCTCAAGAATTCATGATTGCCCCCTACGGCGCGAGCAAATTCTCCGAAGCCCTCCGCATGGGCGCCGAAATATTTCATACGCTCAAAGGCGTGCTGAAGAAACGCGGATACTCCACGTCGGTCGGCGATGAAGGCGGATTCGCTCCGAATCTGAAATCCAACGAAGAAGCGCTCGACGTCGTACTCGAGGCCATCACCAAAGCGGGCTACAAGCCGGGCACCCAAGTCGGCATCGCGCTCGATCCCGCCGCCAGCGAGTTCTACGACAAGGCGAGCGGCAAGTACGTTTTCAAGAAATCCGACAAGAGCCAGCGGACTTCCGACCAGATGGTGAAGTTCTGGGCCAAGTGGGTGGAGCAGTATCCGATCGTTTCGCTCGAAGACGGGATGGCCGAGGACGATTGGGAAGGCTGGCATGCGCTCACCAAAGCGCTGGGATCGAAAATCCAACTGGTGGGCGACGACATCTTCGTAACCAACACCGAGTTACTGGCGCAGGGCATTGAACAGGGAATTGCCAATTCGATTCTCATCAAGGTCAACCAGATTGGAACGGTCACCGAAACGCTGGAAGCCATGCAGATGGCCACCGCAGCGCACTACACCAACATCGTGTCGCACCGTTCCGGCGAAACCGAAGACGCATTCATCGCCGATCTTGTAGTGGCCACGCGAGCCGGGCAGATCAAAACCGGATCGGCTAGCCGCACAGACCGCATCGCGAAATACAATCAGCTCCTGCGCATCGAAGAGGAGCTCGCAGACGACGCCAAGTTCGCCGGCCGGAAGGCTTTCCATCAATAATGCACGGCACCAAGAAGCCGCTAGTTCTCACCATCCTGGACGGTTGGGGTTTTTCATCCGTCACGGAAGGCAATGCGATCGCCGCTGCGCGAAAGCCCACCTATGATTCCCTGTTGCGCCAAGATCCGAACACGCTGGTGCAAACTTCCGGCCCGTCCGTCGGCTTACCCGCCGGGCAAATGGGCAACAGCGAAGTAGGCCATTTGAACATTGGCGCCGGACGCATCATCTATATGGACGTCACCCGCATCGACAGGATGATCGCCTCGGGGGAGTTCTTCAATAATCCGGTTCTGCTCAGTTCCATGCAGCACGCCAAGACGCATCGTTTGCACCTGATGGGTCTGTGCAGCGATGGCGGCGTGCATTCCCTGCTGACGCATCTCTATGCCCTGCTCCAAATGGCCAAGAAGCAAAACGTGGAGCAGGTGTTTGTCCACTGTTTTATGGATGGTCGCGACACGCCGCCCGAAAGCGGCGCCGGGTTCATCGAGCAGATTGAGAAAGAGACGCGGCAGATCGGCGTCGGCAAGATAGCGTCGGTCTCCGGCCGCTACTACGCCATGGATCGCGACAAGCGTTGGGATCGCGTGGAGCGCGCCTTCAACGCCATGGTGCTCGGCAAGGGCGAGAAGGCGGACGATCCCGTGGCTGCCATGAAGCGATCCTACGAACACGGCGTTACCGACGAGTTCGTTGAGCCGGTCACCATTGTGGATGCTCACCACCAGCCGGTGGGTTTGATTCGCGACGACGACGCTTGCATATTCTTCAACTATCGTGCCGATCGCGGCCGCGAGATGACCATGGCCCTTACCGATCCAACGCTCGAAACGCCGTCGCGGTCGGCTGCCCCGAAGAATCTGCACTTCACCACCATGACCGAGTACGACAAGAGCTTCCAGGTTCCTTTCGTGCTGCCGCGCGAGCATCCCAACAATATCCTCGCCGACGTCATGGCGCAATTGAATTGGAAGAACCTGCGTGTCGCCGAAACCGAGAAATACGCGCACGTCACTTACTTCTTCAACGGCGGGAACGAAAAGCCATATCCCGGCGAGAGCCGCGAACTGGTGCCGTCTCCCAAGGTCGCCACCTACGATCTGAAGCCCGAAATGAGCGCGCAAGGCATTACTGACGTGGTGGTGAAAGCCATCGATGGGCGCGAGTTCGACATGATAATCATGAACTACGCCAACGCCGACATGGTGGGTCACTCGGGCAAGATGGCGCCCACCATACTGGCCGTCGAAGCCGTGGACGCCGGGCTCGGCCAGATCTATGACGCGCTGCGCCGCTCCGGGGGAACGTGGATGATCACCGCCGATCACGGCAATGCCGAAATGATGATCGACCCCATTACCAAGAGTCCCCACACTTACCACACCACCAATCCCGTCCCGTTCATCCTGGTGAGTGATTCGCGCGTCATGTTGCGGTCCAGCGGCGCGCTGCAGGACATTGCGCCCACTGTCCTGGGATTCATGGATGAAAAACAGCCCAAGGAAATGACCGGTCGCGACCTGCGCCTGTAGGGCGAAGCTACACTGGAAATATGTCCAAACAATATTCAGCACCGCCGTCCATGTCGATCGATCCGGCCGCCAAGTACACGGCCACGTTCGAAACATCGAAGGGCAAGATTGTCTGCGATCTTTTCGCCAAGGACGCGCCCAAGACGGTGAACAATTTTGTATTCCTCGCCCGCGAGGGCTTTTATGACGGCACGCAGTTTCATCGCGTCATCAAGGACTTCATGGTTCAAGGCGGCGACCCGACGGCCAGCGGTCGCGGCGGCCCCGGCTATAAGTTCGAGGATGAGACCAAGGGCAATCCGCATCGCCACAAGATTGGCTCGCTCTCCATGGCCAATGCCGGTCCGAACACCAATGGCAGCCAGTTTTTTATCACCCACATCGCCACCGATTGGCTGGACGGCAAGCATACCGTCTTCGGCCAGGTCACCAGCGGCCAGGACGTCGTCGACAAGGTGCAGCAGGGCGATCAGTTGAAGTCCGTCACCATTCAGGAAGGCTGATCGCGTGGCTTTTCCCATTCATAGAATGCGCCGCCTCCGGGCCACCGAAGCGCTGCGGAACCTGGTTCGCGAAACTCTGCTCGATCCGGCCGACTTCATCCTCCCGTTGTTCATCTGCCCGGGTGAAGGCGTGCGCCGCGAGATTAGCTCCATGCCGGGACACGCGCAGCTTTCAGTGGATCGGCTGGTGCGGGAGTGCGCGGAAGCCCATTCGCTCGGCATCGGCGGCGTCATTCTGTTTGGGATTCCGGAAACGAAAGATGAAATTGCCTCCGGCGCATACGCCGACGACGGCATTGTGCAGCAGGCCATTCGGGCACTCAAGCGCGAAGTTCCAAAGCTGCTGGTCATGACCGATGTCTGCAATTGCGAGTACACCAGCCACGGCCACTGCGGATTGGTGGTCGATGGCGAAGTGCAAAACGATCCCACGCTCGAGTGGCTCGCGAAAGCGGCGGTGTCTCACGCGCGCGCTGGCGCCGATATCGTCGCGCCCAGCGATATGATGGACGGTCGCGTGGCCGCCATCCGCAAAGCTCTGGATGCCGCGGGGTTCATGAACACCCCCATCGTTTCGTACGCCGCCAAGTACGCCTCGGTCTTCTATGGGCCTTTCCGCGAGGCCGCCGAATCCACGCCGCAATTCGGCGATCGGCGCAGCTATCAAATGGATCCGGCCAACGCTCGCGAAGCGATGCGCGAAATCGAGCTCGACATTGAGGAAGGCGCCGACATGATCATGGTCAAACCCGCCATGGCTTACCTCGACATCATCCGCCAGGCTCGCGATCGCTTCCCGTTGCCGCTCGGAGCCTATCAGGTCAGCGGCGAGTTCAGTATGATGATGGCCGCCATCAACAACGGCTGGCTGGATCGTGACCGGACCATTCTCGAATCGCTCACCGCCATCCGCCGCGCCGGCGCAGATTTCATGCTGACGTATTTTGCCAAAGACGCCGCCCGCCTGCTGGCCTGACCACTACTGCCTCACCGAAAATCCCGAGTGATCTTCTAGCGCCGCTTCGTTCTCATCCACGCCCCGCACCTCCGCCCACCGCGGACCCTTCCATAAATGCCCCGCCAGTTCAGAATGCTGCGCCAGCGTCCCCCATGCGTACACCTCTACGCTGCCGTCATCCACGTTCCGCACCCACCCGCTCACCCCGAGCGCCTTGGCCGAATGCTCGACAAAGTAGCGGAACCCCACGCCTTGCACGCGTCCGCGCACCCGATACAATTTCGCCAGTTTCCGTTCGCTCAAGGTCTCTTGATCAGCGGATACACCACAATCCGGCGGAACTCCACGCTCCCGCGATCGCCCTGCAGCAGGATCGGCCCCGGATCGCCTTCGTTGGTGTCCAGCGCAATGGTGGTGGGCCCATCGATGCTCTGCCGGTTAATCACTCGAATGCCGTTCAAGACCACGGTGACTTCGCGGCCCACCAAACGAATCACCAGCGCCTGCCATTCTCCGGCCGGTTTTTCCGCGTTTAGCGAGGGTGCGATGCGGCCTAGAATCGCGCCCGTACAGCGATTCGACGACGGGCGATCGGCATCGTCGGCGATTTGGACTTCATAGCGCCCCCGCAATCCAATGCCGCTGTTGGCGTGGGGCTCGATCCGGTATTCGGTGTCCACTACGAAATTGTTGAACTTCTTATCGGAAATCAGATCGGGCGCTCCCGCCAGAGCGATCAACGCGCCTTCTTTCACCAGCCAGCCCGCCAGATGCGCGGGTGGCACAGCCTGCCAGCCTGCCAGGTCGCGTCCGTTAAACAGAACTACCGGGTCGCCGCGTTTCCAGGAGGCGTCGTCTTTTTCCGTGAGTGCCGGTGCGCGAACACCGGTCCACTCCAGATAGGTGGAAGGATCGCCCTCGATTTCGAAAGTCCCCTTGAGTTTGCCGTCCTCGAATCTCGCCCAGTAAAGACCTTTTTCCGGACCATGATCCTTCCGGAATTTGGCCTCCAACGCGAAGCGAAGCTCGCCTTCGGAAATGGACAGCTTGGGGATGTCGTCCAGCAAGCCAACGGGGGCGCCCAGGAACCGGCCCTTGAGGTTATCTGAGCCCGCGCCCGACACTTCCAACCACCATCCGCGCAACGACGAGGAACCACCAACGGTGATGTCCCACCTGCCGTTGAAGTCCTGATCGTCTATGGAAGCGCCGAAGCAGCAAAAAGCCAACGCTGCGACGAAAACGGATCGCACTGCGCCTACTTTACCAAAGTTTACGCGGTCCCGGCGACGTTTATGCGCGGCGAGATGGATACCGCCCGGAGAATCTCACGCCAGCCCGGAGATCGGAGCCCTTCATCGCCCCAGTTCGGCCCGCGTCTGCAGGAATTGCAGGACGTTGGCGCGCGTGATGATGCCGTCCAGGTGGTTGCCGCTCACCACGGGAAGCTGGTTCACGTCGTCCCGGCCCATGGTCTCCAGCGCTTCCATCACCGGCGTCGTAGGCGCTACCGTGTGCAGTTGATCCAGTGGCCGCATGATATCGGATAGCGTGGTGTAAGGCCAACGCGGGCGCTCCAACGCTTTGATCTCGTGCGGAGTTACTAACCCCGCCACCTCGCCATTTTGCTGCACTACAAAACAGCGCTTGCCGGATCGAAGCAGGTAATTCTCCACAAACTGCTCCACGTTCATGTTGCCGTCCAGCATGACGCAATCCGCCGTCATCACATCGCTCACCTGGACACCTTTCAACCCCGCCGTCAGAGCCACCGAACTGGCGCTGGCGGTGGCCGCTTGCAACAGGAACCATCCGATGAAAGCGATCCACAAGCCGCCGAAGCCCGCGCCGCCGAAGAAGCGGAAGATCCCGAAAGCGATGAACAGCAGTGCAATCACCTTTCCCACCGCGGCTGCGCGTTGCGTGGCCCGTACGGCGTCGCGCGATGTCAGCCACAGGATCGATCGCAGAATTCTCCCGCCGTCCAGCGGATAGCCGGGGATCATGTTGAAGGCGGCCAGCGAAAAGTTAATGTATCCCAGCCAAACGAACATCGCACGCAAGGGCGTGGCGGGCGAGGCTCCAATTTTCCATCCCAGCGCCCAGGCGATTCCGAGCGAAACCAAGCCAATCACGGCGCTCGAAAACGGCCCCACGATGCCCACCAGGAACTCGGTCTTCGCGTCCTCCGGTTCCTTCTCGATTTGGGCCACGCCACCCAGTGCGAACAGCGTGATCGCTTTGGTGCTCAATCCGCGGGCGCGAGCCACCATGGCATGCGACATCTCATGAGCCAGCAGAGTAACGAAAAACAGCAGGGAAGTCAGTATGGAGAGGGCCCAGATGACGCCCGAGCCCCATTCCGCATGGCTCTCCTGGAATTGCGAGCCTAACGACATCGTGATCAGCAACGCGATCAGAAACCAACTGTAGTGGAGGCCAATCTCAATGCCGAATAGCTTGCCCAGCCGAATGGAAGATCTCATGCACTACCCTGTTTGGGAGACGCGCGCCTGTAGCTATTGTTGCACTAGCAGGCCCGACCGCTCCAGCAGCGCATTCGGATCCGGATCGCGGCCCATGAAACTGCGATATAGCTCAGCCGGATCTTCGCTGTCCCCGCGCGCCAGGATTAGATCCCGGAACCGGTTGCCTACCTCACGGCTGAAGATGCCTCCGTTCTGAAACTGGGTGAATGCGTCGGCGTCCAGAACCTCAGCCCACTTGTAGGAGTAGTAGCCCGCGCCGTAACCAACAGGGCTTGAGAACAAGTGCGTAAAGCTGACGATCATCGCGTAGCGCTCGGGCAATCTCGCGGCCGAGAATTGCTGCAGGATGTCGCGCGCAAAGGCCAGCAGATCGATGTTCGAACCGGGAGGAATATCCCGATGGAGCGCCAGGTCCACCAGTCCAAATCCGAGCTGGCGCATCTGGTTATTAGCGGCCCGGAAATTGCGTGCATTGCGCATCTTCTCCAGAAGCTCGGCCGGGATGGGCGCGCCGGTCTGGTAGTGCCGCGCAAACAGATCCAGCGCACCGCGTTCCCAGGACCAGTTCTCCATGATTTGCGACGGCAGTTCCACGAAATCCCAGGCCACATTCACGCCGGCGAAGCCGCGCAGTTCCACTTGGGTCAAACAATGATGCAGCAAATGGCCGAACTCGTGAAAAATCGTCTGGACTTCGCGATGCGTCAGCAGCGACGGGCGATCCTCGCCGGGCGGCGTCAAGTTGCCGCAGATCAGGCCCAGGTGCGGATCGTGATGCCCCGGATCTTGCCGGTCGCCGCGCGGCAGTCCGGTGATTAGAGTATCCATCCACGCGCCGCCCCGTTTGTTCTCCCGCGGAAACCAGTCCGCGTAAAACGCTCCAACCAGGTCATGACCGCCCGGCCGGATCTCGTCATAAATCTCGTAATACTTGACATGCGGATCCCAGCCCGGTACGCCCTTCTTTTCAGCCACTGAGATTCCGTACAGACGCCGGACAATCTCAAACATGCCCTGGATGACGCTGTCCAGGGGGAAGTAGGGCCGCAGCGCCTCCTCATCGAAATCATACAGCGCAGTGCGCTGCTTTTCCGCGTAATAAGCGATATCCCATGGATGCAGCTCGGATTTTCCAGAGAAGGCCAACAAATCCGAGTTTTCTCTCTGAAAGGGCACCTCGGTTTGGTGTCTTAAATCCTCCAGAAACTGTTGCGCCCGGTCTCCGGCGTGCGCCATCCGGTCCTCCAGCACCAGATCGGCAAAGTCGCGATAGCCCAGCAGCCGGGCCTTCTCGCCCCGCAGTTCCAGAATGCTCCGCATGATGGGCCGGTTGTCATGATTGTCCTGGGTGGCGCGATTGACGAAGGCCTCGTAAACCTTCTGCCTCATCCCTTCGTCATCCAAATACGTCATCACAGCCAGATAGCTGGGGCCCTGCAGCGTGAAACGCCAAGAGGGTTCCGGCAATCCTTTGGAAGCCGCGCTGGCCCGTGCCATCGCTCTCGCGCTTTCCGGCAGCCCCGCCAGTTGGCGCTCATCAGTGATCACCCATTCGCATTGATTGGTTGAGTCCAGGACATTTTCAGCGAACCGGATGGTCTGTTTGGTAAGCTCCACGTCGATCTCGGCAATGCGTTTCTTGCCTTCTGGATTCAATTCGGCCCCGTGACGCCGGAAATTGTCCGTGGTTTTTTCAAGGAAGCGCTTCCGTACCCCCGTCAGCCCGCCAGCCTCTTCGGTTCGCGAATAGGTCAGCACGGCTTGCCACAAAGCCTCGTTGAGAGGCAGTGAGGAGTAGAATTCACTCACCTTGGGCTGTACTGCGTTATAAGCCGCGCGCAGCTCCGGTGTGGTCGCCACCGCTTCGAGATGACGCACAATCTGCATGGCGTAATCCAGACGCTCGGTTAATTGATCCAGCCTCTGCAGTGTGTTGGCGAACGTTCGCGGGCCTGGTTGCGAAGTCAGACCATCCAGCTCCTCGCGCGCATCCTGCAGCAGCTCCTCAATGGCGGGCTCTACATCCTCCGCGCGAATTTGATCGAAGGGGATTTGAAACTGAATTTGAAGCAGCGGGTTAGCGGCTCTGGTAGGCGTCATTCGAATTTATACCTTTATCTTATGACATTCCTCCGTGGATTTTCACGGGAATTGAGCCTGGTGACAGCCTCCCACCGGCGTCGCTACCTGTGGGGAACAAAATGCCGGTGTTCCTGCGTATCCTGGTGTGAGCGGAGGGTGTGAGTGGAATCCGAATACGCCATCGAAACCCAGGATCTCACCAAAGTTTACATTTCCCAATGGAAGCGTCGGCAGGTCCGCGCCATTGACGGCGTTTCGTTGCGTGTCCGGCCTGGCGCCATCTTTGGGCTCCTTGGCCCGAACGGCGCTGGAAAAACCACTTTCGTCAAGACCCTGCTTTCCGCAGTCCGGCCAACCAGGGGGAACGCCCTCATCTTCGGCCGGGACGCCAGTGAGCCGGAGGCACGCCGTCCCATTGGGTATTTGCCCGAGAATCACCGCTTCCCCACCTACTTTACGGGGGCCGGCATGCTCGACTTTTACGCCGCGCTCTCTGGCATCGAAGCCTCGCGCAGAAAGAAGCTGATTCCCGAGCAGTTGGAGTTAGTGGGCCTGGGCGAATGGGCCACCATGCGGATCGGCAAGTATTCCAAAGGCATGCTGCAGCGTCTGGGACTGGCGCAAGCTCTCATTCATTCTCCGACGATTCTGATACTCGATGAGCCCACCGATGGCGTCGATCCCGTGGGCCGCCGCCAAATTCGCGAGATTCTTGGCCGCTTTGAGGAGCGTGGCGTCACCATCTTCGTAAACTCCCATTTGCTGGCGGAAGTTGAAACCCTGTGTCGCGAAGTTGCCATTCTGGACAAGGGGAAAGTGGCCCTTTCGGGGAAGATGCAGGATCTTACGGCCGGCAAAGGCTACCGCTTAACCGTCGCGCAGCCCCCGGAGGCTCTGACGGAAGAGCTTCGCGGGCGGGCGTCCTCCATGGCCGTGCGTGACGGACTGGTGGATTTCCAGTTTTCAAGCCGCGAGCTGGCCAATGGCGCCGTGGATCTTCTGCGTGCCGAACGCTGCGAAATCGAGGCTCTGGCGCCCACCACCAGCACGCTCGAAGAAGTCTTCGTACGGACGGTTCAGAAATAATGGTCACCCTGGCTCTGATCCGCGATACATTTCGTGAAGCTCTGGCGCGAAAAATCTTCTGGGTGCTGTTCGGCCTCTCCACCCTGTTGATCGTGTTCTTCTTGTTTCTGTTGCGGATCGATATCGTTGCCGGCGCCACCGCCACGGTGTCGCTGTTTGGCCGCCAAGGCCCCCCTGATGCGAACACCGACCGTTTGGTACGCGGCGTCTATGGTGGAATCGCAACCTTCCTCTACACCTGGGGAATGTTTCTGGCGGTGTTCGCCTCGGCCGGGTTGGTTCCCAGCGTGCTCGAGCCCGGTCGCATCGAGCTGCTGCTCTCCAAGCCCCTTTCTAGAACGCATATCCTCCTCGGCCGTTTCGCCGGCAATGTTCTGGTGGTTCTGCTCAATAGCGCTTACCTGGTGCTCGGCGTCTGGACGATCCTGGGTGTAAAGACCGGCATTTGGTCGCCGGGCTTTCTGATTGCGATCGCTACCACCACGTTTATCTTCGCCGTGCTGCTCGCGGTGGTAGTGCTCATCGGCGTGACGCTCGAAAGCGCCGCGGCCGCCACCATGATCACGGTCGCTCTCATGATCATCAGCCCCATCCTGGCGCAGACCAGCCTGATGATGCGGCTGTTGTCTTCGGAGTGGTCGCGCAATCTCTGGCGCGTGCTCTACTATGCGCTCCCCAAGGTTTACGAACTGGGCAAAATGACTTTGGACGCCATCCAAAGCCGTACCTTCGCCGGTTTCGCGCCCATCTGGTCTTCGGCCCTGTTCGGCGCGGTGATGCTGAGCGCGGCCCTGGCCATCTTCGCCCGGAGAGACTTCTAGTGGGGCGCACGCCCTCGTCCGCGCGCGACGCCTGGGTCAACCCACTGGTCGTGCTTACACTGTTGTTCCTCACCCTCTGCGGCTGCCAGCCCAAGCAATCGGCTTCTCTGCACGTCAGCCCCTCGCTCGAAGCGCTGGTCCCGTCCGACACCGTCGTGCTATTGGGAGTGAACCTCGCCGGGATTCGCAACACGGCCATCTATCAAAAACTCATTACCCGTGTCCCCTTGCCGCAGCTTGATCGGTTCACCCAACAAACCGGCCTCGATCCGCGCAAAGATCTCTCGGAAATACTCACCTGCTCCAACGGCAAGACCGCTCTGCTCCTGGTGCGAGGAAAATTCCGCATTGCTGATCTGCAGGCCCGCTTCAAGTCTAACGGGGTCACGCCGTCGAGCTATAAGGGGCATGCGCTGTACGGCGACAACAGCGGCTCTGACCGGCCCGTTATCACGTTTCTGGACGATTCCACCGCCGCCGCCGGAACCATTGCCGGGATTCATGCGCTCATTGATGCTCCCGCCGGCTCGGGACGCGGCCTGCCGGTGCCGCTTCGCGATCTGCTCCGCACGCTGCCCGAAGGCGATCAGGTATATGCCGCACTCACCGGCGGCGTCGAAAACCTGAATTTGCCGCTGCCGCGCGAAGGAAACCTCGGCAATATCATGCAGGCCCTGCGATCCGTGGATAGCGCCATGCTCGGCATGAACCTGACCAACGGCATCGACGCCATCGCCGTAGTGAATTGCAATACCGAACGCGATGCCAAGTTCGTTCACGACCTGGTCCGGGGTCTGGTCGGGTTCGGACGCCTCAACACGCCCGATAACCAGCCTGACCTGCTCAAGCTATACGATGCCATTCAAGTGACCCAGCAGCAGGCGCAGACGAAAGTGACGGCAAATGTCCCTCAAGACCTGGCGGACGAGTTTTTGGATTTGTGGCTAAAGAAATAACCGGCGGCTACTTCTTGCCCACTGGCGCGGGAATCGCGTCGCCCAGGTTCATCGATCCGCCGCCTTCACTGACGTAGTTGATGTTCCAGGTCGGGATCTCTACCTCGACGTCCCCCTCCACCACGCACTGGCAACCCAGGCGCGAGCGCAGCGTCAGACCAGGGGCCATGTCCAGGCGATCCGCTTCGTCATCGTCCATTTCGGAAAGGTTTTCCATGCCCTTTCTGACGATTACGTGGCATGTCGTGCAGGCACAGTTCCCGCCGCAGGCATGTTCCAAATGGATTCCTGCGTTCAGGCAGATATCCAGCAGCGACTCGGGCTTTCCGTGCTCGTGGTACGGCAGCTTTCCCGGCTCGAATTCTACTGTCTTGCCGTCAATCGTAACCTTGGGCACGTCCTATTATAGAATGACGTGTTCCATTCCATCGAAAAGAAGATTTCCGAGCGGGTCGGCGCCTATGTCCGCACCAGGCATGGCGTCGAGAGCGGCGCCACCTTAGAGCAGCCCAAACAGTCGTCCTTCGGCGAATTGGCGATTCCCGTCGCGTTTCATCTGGCCCGCCAACTGAAGCAAGCGCCGCGCGCGATTGCGACGGAGTTAGTAGCGGGCTTGGGATCCATCGAAGGTGTGGCCGCCCTCGAAGTGGCGGGCAACGGCTACATCAATGTGCGTCTGGATCGGGGCGCTTATGGTTACGCCGTACTACACACAGCGAACAAGACCGGCGAGCCGGTCCCCGGGAAAATCATCGTCGAGCACACCAACATCAATCCCAACAAAGCCGCCCACATCGGACACTTGCGCAACGCCGTCCTGGGCGACACGTTCGTGCGCATGCTCCGCTCCAACGGCCGCACGGTCGAGGTGCAAAATTACATCGACAACACCGGCGTACAGGTGGCCGACGTTGTGGCCGGTTTCCATTTTCTCCGCAAAATGTCCTACGACGACGTCGTTGACCTTATGCAGCGCACGAGATTCGATTACTACTGTTGGGACCTCTATGCCGAGGTCTCCGCGCACTCCGAGTTGAAGGAGTGGCGGCAGGTGACGCTGCACGCCATCGAGCACCGTGAGGGAGAACTCGTGCACTTGGCGTCGAAGGTCAGCGAGGTAATCGTCGGCTATCACCTCAACACCATGCGCAGGCTCGGCATCACCTATGACCTGCTTCCTCGCGAGAGCGAGATCCTTTACCTCAAGTTCTGGGAGACGGCTTTCGAGCAATTGAAGGAGCGCAAGGCCATCTATTTTGAAACCGAAGGCAAGAACAAGGGCTGCTGGGTCATGCCAGCCAGCGCATTCAAGGAGCAGACTGGCGAGGATACCGACGACAGTAAGGTCATCGTGCGTTCCAACAATACCGTCACCTACGTCGGCAAGGACATTGCCTATCAGCTCTGGAAGTTTGGCTTGCTTGGTAAGGACTTTTACTATAAGTTCTGGCCCAATCAGGACGTGTACATCACCACGGGCGATCCCAACGTGCCGCCGCCACCTCAGGCGTTCGGCCATGGCGAATCCGCCTACAACGTCATCGACTCGCGCCAATCTTACTTGCAAGACGTCGTCGTCGCGGGGCTCCGTGCCCTCGGCTATAACCAGCAAGCCGACCGTTCGATTCACTTCTCCTACGAAATGGTCGCGCTCACGCCCGGCACTTGTGTCGAGCTGGGCATCGAGCTTTCTGAAGAAGACAAGAAGCGGACCTACGTCGAGGTCTCGGGCCGCAAGGGCCTGGGCGTTAAAGCCGACGATCTGATCGACAAGCTCATCGAAAAGGCGCTCGAAGAAGTGGACTCACGGCATCCGGAAGCGCCCGCCGCGGAACGCCGCCGAATCGCCACCCAGATCGCGGTCGGCGCATTGCGCTACTTCATGCTGAAATTCACGCGTAATTCGGTGATCGCTTTCGATCTTCAGGAAGCGCTCAGCTTCGAAGGCGAGACCGGGCCATACGTGCAATACACGGCTGTTCGCGCGGGCAACATCCTGCGCAAACTGGCCGAACGCGGCGAGATTCTCCCCGACTTTGCGCGCGAGCTCGATCAGGCTGCGCTCGCCCGTCAACTTGCCTCTGAAGATTTTTGGCAGTTACTGCTCATGGCGTCCAAGTCGGACTCCGCCATCGAACGCGCCATCGCATCCGGCGAACCCGCCCACGTCGCGAAATACGCTTTCCAACTCGCGCAGGCGTTCAACAATTTCTACCATGGCTACCAGGTTCTGAGCGAAGAGAACCGCGAGAAGCGTCTCTTTCTTCTCTGGATAACCGACTATGTTCGAAGGCAGCTCGAACGCACGCTCGCAGTGCTCGGCATCGCTGTTCCTGAATACATGTAGGTGTTGACAGTCTGTCGCATCGTAGGTAGCTTACAGGTATGACGATTCATCTAAAGCCTGAGTTGGAAGCGCTGATCCAACAGGACGTGGAACGGGGTCCCTACCAGTCCGCCGATGAATTTGTCGCCCAGGCGGTTCAGATGCTCCATGAACATGAACAATGGCTGGCTGATAATCAGGCGGATCTTGCCGCCAAAATCGAGCACGGCTTTCGTCAGGCCGAACGCGGTGAACTCCTCGATCCTGTTGAGGTTCGCGCACGTCTGAATGAACGCAAGAAGGCTTGGATGGACCAGAATAACCGCGAATGAACGACTACCGGTTCACGCCGGAAGCGGAAGATGATCTGTTCGAGATCTGGGTCTACATCGCTCGCGATAGTGTGGCGGCCGCCAACCGTGTGGAATCCGCAATTTACGATGCTTGCTTTTTTCTTGCCCAGGAGCCGCGGAGCGGCAGCGCGCGCAGGCACGTCACTGCCCTTCCAGTTTATTTCTGGACGGTCCAGCGGTATCCAAGTTATGTTCTCGTTTACCGCCCGGAAACTCATCCCCTGGAAATTGTTCGCATCCTGCACGGTAAGCGCGATCTCAAGCAACTGCTCGAATCTTGAAGAGTCGCCTCGGCAGCTGGTGGTTGGAAGGCGAATCGGTTGCTGGAGCCGCCGCTTTCTGGTCTGGGCGACCACCAGAACTCAACCGGTAGTGTGACTGACGCTGCTGAGCGCAGGTCAACCGCATCGCGCCGATTTCAGGACGCCTCCGTTGCGCCGATGCGCAGTGAACTCGAAAGCGGTGGCGTAGAGCCTGTTGGGGTCAAACCTCCGGTTACGGAGCGCCGCGCCCTCTTGCTTATCCAACCAATCAACGAACACCCGCATAAAGTTCTTGTGCCGAGGCGACAAGAGGAAACTCGCCCAGCCCATGTACTGGAGCAGGAAGGTCTCCGTGTCGTCGTTGATAGCCTTATTGTATGGAATTTCCTTTCTCACGCAGTAGTCCCGGAAGTCATTCCGGAAGTGCCTGAATACCTTGTTCCAAATCACCGCGTTGTCGTAAATCGGGAAGAGCCCTGGATTGTAAAAGTGGAGAAACTTCGACACTGTCATGTGGGGATAGCCTTTCTTTGGCTTAATCCCTCGCATGTTCGCAAGGGGACCTTGGAGACGGCAGCGGGCTTCGTTTTCCCCGAGAGTGAGCAGGTTGACAGGACTGGACCACGAAAATTCGGAGAACTCGCGTTTGATCTTCTCGAAAATCTTCCGCGACGACCAGCAGTCTCGCGAACTTCTGGGGCGGAACACCTGCCAGTTGCGGCCCGCGAGCGTTTCATAAATCACGTGGAATTCTCCCGATGCCTCCTCTGCGCTGAAGGTCGGATCGAAAGCGCGCTGCGATACTGTCGTAGAGGTTCAGATTTTCACTAGGTACCAGCCAGCCCCGCCTTGTGACGGCATCCAGCGCGTTGCGCTGCTGGATTTCGCTTTCAAAATAGCTAAGAAGCGTCTGCTGACGCACGAGGCTCTCCCGAGTAACAATAATCCGCGCCTTTCAGTATCGATCATGTCCACGGGAGGGCACAACTGCCTCGAGCACCTCCAGCGTCTACAATGAAAGTAAATGCCACAATCGAATAGCTTTGGTGCTGCTTCCACACTGACGGTCGGCGGCAGCCAGTACCGCTACTACGCGCTGGAGGCGCTGGAAAAGCGCGGCGCCAACATCTCTCGCATCCCCTATTCCATCAAGATTCTGCTCGAAAACCTGTTGCGCACCGAAAACGGCGGGGTCGTAAAGGCGTCCGACGTCGAGTATGTCACCCAATGGAAAATCGGCGCGCCAGCCAAGGAAATCAACTTCAGCCCGGCCCGCGTCCTGCTGCAGGATTTCACGGGCGTTCCCTGCGTGGTGGACCTGGCGGCAATGAGAGATGCGCTCCGCGCGATGGGCGCCGATCCCCAGCGCGCCAATCCGCTCATCCCAGCCGATCTCGTGATCGATCACTCCGTGCAAGTGGATCAGTTCGGTTCCACCGGCGCATTCGAATTCAACGCACTGCTCGAATTCCAACGCAATCAGGAGCGTTACGCGTTCCTCCGCTGGGGCCAAAAAGCATTTCAGGACTTTCGCGTCGTACCGCCCGACACCGGCATCGTGCACCAGGTGAATCTCGAATATCTCGCACCCGTTGTGTTCACCGATCGCAAGCAATCGCCCGTGCTCGCTTATCCCGACACTCTGGTCGGCACCGATTCGCACACCACGATGATCAACGGCCTGGGCGTGGTCGGTTGGGGAGTCGGCGGCATCGAAGCCGAAGCGTGCATGCTCGGCCAGCCCATCTCGATGCTGCTTCCCGAAGTGGTCGGATTCAAGCTGAAAGGCCGGCTCGCCGAAGGCTGCACCGCCACCGATCTCGTGCTCACCGTCACGCAGATGCTGCGCAAGAAGGGCGTGGTCGGCAAGTTCGTCGAATTCTATGGACCGGGCGTAGCCGCGCTGCCTCTGGCGGATCGCGCCACCATCGGCAACATGGCGCCCGAGTACGGCGCAACCATCGGCTTCTTCCCCATCGATCATCAGACGCTCGATTATCTGCGGCTGTCGAATCGCTCGCCGGAACAAATCGCGCTGGTCGAAGCTTACGCCAAGGCGCAAGGCCTGTTCCTCACTCCCGAATCCACCGATCCCGAATATTCCGACACGCTCGAACTTGATCTCGGCACCGTGGTCCCGTCGATGGCCGGCCCCAAGCGCCCGCAGGATCGCATCAACCTTCCGGATGTGAAGAAGAACTTTCTTGACACATTAAACGCAGCGCAGAAGACCGCCGAAGTCTCGACCAACGGCTCGAAGTCCACCATTCAGGACGGCTCTGTAGTCATCGCCGCCATCACCAGTTGCACCAACACTTCGAACCCGTCGGTCATGATCGCCGCCGGGCTGCTCGCGAAGAAAGCCGTCGAAAAAGGCCTCAAAATCAAACCCTGGGTGAAGTCGAGCCTCGCGCCGGGTTCCAAAGTTGTTACCGACTATTTGGATGACGCCGGTCTCACTCCCTATCTCGAAAAATTGCAATTCAATCTGGTCGGCTACGGCTGTACCACTTGCATCGGCAACAGCGGCCCGTTACCCGAACCGGTCGCCGACGCGGTGCAAAAAGGAAAGCTCACCGTTGCCGCCGTCCTCAGCGGCAATCGCAACTTCGAAGGCCGCATCAATGCGCTGGTGCGCGCCAACTATCTGGCATCGCCTCCGCTGGTTGTCGCCTATGCGCTCGCCGGCCGCGTGGACATCGATCTGCAGAACGAACCCCTGGGTTCGGATCAAAACGGCAAGAGCGTTTTTCTTAAGGACATCTGGCCAACCTCCGAAGAAGTCCAAACCGTTGTGAAGCGCTCGGTGCGCGCGGAAATGTTCCAGAAACAGTATTCGGAAGTATTTCAAGGCGACGCGCGATGGAACTCGGTGAAAGTCCCCACCGGCGATCGGTATGATTGGTCCGAAAAGTCCACTTACATTCGCAAGCCGCCCTATTTCGACAACATGGTGGATCCCAAGACGTCGGTGAAGGATCTCACCGGCCTCCGCGTGCTTGCGATGCTCGGCGATTCCGTTACTACCGATCACATCTCACCCGCCGGCAACATTCCCGCCGACAGTCCCGCCGGAAAATTCCTGATCGAACAGGGCGTCAAGCCCGGTGATTTTAACTCCTACGGGGCGCGCCGGGGCAACCACGAAGTGATGGTGCGGGGAACGCTCGCCAACATTCGGCTGCGCAACCAACTCGCGCCCGGAACCGAAGGCGGCTGGACCACGCACGTGCCAACGGGCGAGAAGATGTTCATCTACGATGCCTCGGTGAAGTATCAAAAAGAAGGCACGCCGCTCGCGATCATCGCGGGCAAAGAATACGGATCGGGCTCCTCACGCGATTGGGCCGCCAAGGGCACGCTGCTGTTAGGCGTACGCGCCGTCATCGCCGAAAGCTTCGAGCGCATCCATCGCTCCAACCTGGTTGGCATGGGCGTGCTGCCGATGCAATTTCTACCCGGCCAGAATCGCGAGACTCTCGGATTAACGGGCTTCGAAGAGTATTCGATCACCGGCATCCCGCAAGCCGTCGCTTCCGGAGCGAAAGCTCGCGTGCAAGCCAGCTCTGCTCAGGGGGACAAGACCTTTGAGGTGATCGTTCGCATCGATACGCCGCAGGAAGCCGAATACTATCGGAATGGCGGCATCCTGCCCTACGTAGTGCGGCAACTCGCGGCCCGTCCCTAATCCAGCACGCGAACGAACTCGGCGAGGATCCGGTATTTATCCTCGTCGGGATCGAGATCCCACGAGGGATACTCGGGATTCAGCGACTCCAGACGAATCCGCGCGTGCGCCCAACCCTGTTCGGATTCTACTTTCTCACTCTCGTAGCGCTTCACGGTGTACCGATTATTTCCCGTGGTCCCCAGATTCTCCACCAGCACCAGCCGGCCCTGCCGCGACCCGGCCACGTCACGCCGAAAAACGCACAGCGCGCCATCGGGAATCCGCGGCTCCATGGAATGCCCCGCGATTTGCGCCACAAACAGATCGGAGGTGAGGCGCAGGTCTTCGGGCGCTTCCACCCAGCCGTCTTCTGAAATCTCCTGGTTTTCGAGAAATTTTCCGGCGGCTGCCCGAAGCGAGTATTTCGGAAGATGGGTGCGGAATTCGAGCACGTTGCTTTGGACGTTCTGCAAATACAACCGGTCCAACGCACGTCCGAAGTCGTCTACCAATATCTCTTCGCGATCCGTCACGCGAATAGCGCCAGAGAGGTTGGATTCCAAGTAACCGAATAGCTTCGCGGCGCCCATCTCTTGCGCCTTTTGCGCCAGGTCGTCCGCCAAGGCTTCCAGGACCTCCCGGTCTTCCTCGTCCGCCACCAGCCTCTCCAGATCTCTGCGGAAGCGCAGGCGGAGCAAATCCATTTCAGGATCTTCGAGCAGAACCCCGAGATTTACCAAGCCCTGCTCCGGCGTCTCGGCCTGGAGCATGCAATAGTTGCCCCGCCGGGCTTGGAGAATTGCGGTCGAATCTAGCATACCCGAGTTTGACATACACAAAGCTCACTCAGGCTTATCGACCGCCAATCTCACGCCTAGAGGACGAAAAGCAGGCCGGCGCGGGGTGGCCGGTCCGTTGTGCGGAGTAACTACTGAGCCGCGAACGGATAGTATCCCTTTCGGGCCCGCACCTTCACGTTGGCCAGATTCACCTTCACGTCAATGTTCCGGAACTGTCTCTTGGCGTCCGTCGCATTGGGGGTATAGCGGATGATGTACTGTGTAGTCACTTCGCCGACCACGGCTTCCACCGCGTGGTACATCCCGTTCGCCAGCTCCGCGGCGTATTGGCCGGTACCCACCTTCAGCGCGTAATTACCTTCGTCGGAAGGAGTCGATAGATACCCGGCCACGTCCTTGTACACGCCTTCCAACGGATACTCCACCCGCCCCCCGGTCTCTTCCGCCAACCGGACCAGGTTCTTCGCGTCCTCGTTGGCGAAACCGAAGGCCGTCGTGCTGATCCCATAAATGGTCACCAGATTCCGCTGAGCAATTTCCAGTGCTTCGTCCAGCGTCTTCTTGCTCGAGTTGTCGTGCCCGTCGCCGATGATCACCAGGATGCGCCGCGGTTCAATCGGCTCGCCCTGAATCAGTTTGCGGCTGGTACAGGCCATATAAATGGCGTCATACAGCGCCGAGCCCCCGCTCGGCTTTTGCTTCTGGAGTTTCTGCACCATCGGCTCGGGATCCGTACCGGTGTCGATCAGCAGGTCCGCGGTGTTCGAATAACCAATCAGATAACCGCTGAACTTTGGGTTGTCGCCCGGAATCAAGTTCTGCACCATCTCAACCGCCGCGTCCTGATAGTTCTTCCAATGCAGGCGGCTCGAGTTGCTCAAATCGATCAGGAATCCCACCACCACGGGCTGGCTCCGCTCGCGGGTGAAAAACTGGATCTGCTGCTCCTTGCCCTCGTCGAAAACGGTAAAATCCTTTTGCTCCAGATCCGACACAAAGCGGTCCTTGTCGTCGGTCACGGTCACCGGCACGATGACCTCATTCACTTGCACCTGGATGGGCGGCGCCGCTGGAGGCTGGCTCACCTGATTCGCGGAGCCGGGCGCCACGTCCAGTTTCTGCACCGCCGGATTAGTGGATTGGCCGAAAAGAGAAATCGCAAGTAGAGGAAAAACCGCGAACCGCAGGTACATGTCTGAGCCTTGCTCTGATTATAGAGCAGAAGCAGGAGGGCGAGAAGCTCTCACCGCAGGCTTTAAAGATCCCGCGCGGAAACTGTTGAAACGGTTATAACTAGCTTGTAACGTTAAGGATATTCGATTACACTGTAAAGGTTTGAACAAAACCCGCACCGGGGGCCGGCTGGTGGGACTCATGGAAGCCGCCGGTTCCGGTGCGGTCAGGATCTAGCGCCGGCACGTCTGACCGGATACTAACTTTCAGTTCCTTCGCGAACGAGGCCCGCGTCCTGCTATCCTCGCCCGGAATGCCAAACGCCGCCGAAACCATTCCAAGATGCGAGTTGGATCGGTTTCATTCGACGAAGCGGCCCAAAAAAATCCCTCTGTTGCAACTCGCCGTTCAGAGTCAAAGCGGTTGCAAATCTCGAAAGCACCGGTTCCCGCAAGCACGCCGTTCACCAGCCCGCTCATGACCCCGTCCCGCTCATTGCAAGCAGAGGGCAGGTTTTAAAGGTCACTTCATCAATTCGATCCCTCTAATTGCACGCCGTCAGCCACGAAATGTTCCTTTGTTTTGTGCAGGCTCCGAGCGATGCTTGGGGCGGCTGGCTGCTAGTCCTGTGTCAGTGTGACACAATGCCTCTAGCTCATTGCTCATGCGTTTCGCCATCCCGTTCTTTGTCCTATTGCTCTCCACCTCCGAAGCGCAAACCGACGAATTCCGCGTCTATACCGAGCATCCCCGGCTGATCCTCACCGCCCAGCGGCTGCGCCTGCTCAAGCGCGAGCGCGAACGCGAGTCCCAACGCTGGCGGCAGTTCGACCTTCTCGTCAAGGGAACAGCTCTTCCCGAGCCCGCCTTCGCACTGGCGCTTTACTATGCCGTGTCGGGCGACGAAGGAGCGGGCAAGCGGGCCGTGGCATGGGCCTTGGGGCCGGCTGACGACCTGCGGCAACTCGCTCTGGTCTACGATTGGTGCCAGCCGATTTTGACCGCCCAGCAGTCCGGAGCGCTTTCCGGGAAAATCCGGCAGTTGGTCCAGAAGCGTACGGCAGACACGATCTCAGCTCGCCGCGATCGCGTTCTGGCTCTGATTGCGACCGCCGACGATCCCAAACACTCCGAAGAAGCGCCGCTGGGTGAGATAGTGCAAAAAGGATGGCGCGCCGGATTTGCCCCGGCCTTGGCCGACGGCCGCATTGCACCCTCGCTTTCGGATATTTATGCGCTTCTCGAAATGTTGCATGCCATCCGCGACAATCTGAAGATCGATCTGCGCGACGACGCTCTGGATTACTTCGCGCACCTTCCGACGCTTTTGATCGCCGGCAATTATCCCGCGCCGTACCGTGCGCCCGAAAACGAATTCAGGATCCCGGTTTACCAGGGCGACGGCCAGCCCGACTTGAATCGCGCGGCATTGGCGCGCGCGGCCGGTTTGAGCATGGTCGCGTTCGATAACAACGGCCTCGAAAATCAGTTTCTACAAGGTTGGCTCATTCAAGACCGTTTCCTGATGATGAGCCCGTTCGGCACGCCCTACGAATTTCTCTGGGCCAACCCCTATCAACCTGGATTGAGCTACTATCAACTTCCACTCGTGTTTCATGACCCCAACTCAGGCGCGCTTTTCGTCCGGTCCGCCTGGGACGAGGACGCCGACTGGTTCGGGCTATACGCCGGCGAAGCCGAGTTGTTTCGTAACGGCCACGTTATGGTCGTGAACCAGGGAGTCTCCGGTTCCTCCACGCCGAAGCCGTTGCAGTTGGGCGACGCCAGCGTGATCTTCGGACGCACTCCGTTTCAATTTTCGATGGAAGGCGGGACGATTCTGGTGATCGGATTGAAGCCGCGGCAAAAATATCTGGTCGAGACCGATGACGAGGAGATGCGCGAGATCTCGACCGATCGCGCGGGAACCTTCGTTGTTCAATATCCGCCGGGCCGCACGGCCGGCGTGCGGGTCCACGAAGAAAGCCTCGTGAGCGAAACCAGCAGTCCATAGGATGGAGAGGGCTATGTCTGTATATTGTCTGGGCAAACTGATCAGTCAGAGCGCCATTGAGTGCCGGGTGTCGCTGCAAGCTTCGGCCAAAGAAGCCGGAATGGCCGTATCGTTCGATGTCGATCCCGAGGACGTGGCCGTTTTAAGTGAGCCTCCCGAACTAAGCGGTGACGGAGTGGTGTTTGCGGCGCACTCAGAGGCCGGCGACTCCGATGTTGTGAAGGTATGGAATGATGCGCAAGATGTCGGTCTGAAGGCGTTTCGCGCGATCGGCTCGACGCCGCCTGATCGTGCCATGCGGATCGACGAACTGGACCTGCCTGCGGCCGTTGAACGCGAGCTTCGCGATACTAGCATTGGAAATTTTGCAGCCGCGATCATTCAGCGCGAGAAAACCTTGTCGGGAGGGATCGCGTTATTTGATGGCTGCATTGAGCAGACGATCAGAGCGACTCCAGAAGAGTGCCTCCGTAGGATACTGACGTCTCTCCTGATTCCATGGGACTGCGGTCCCGACGCACTTTACATCTGGCAGCGACGGTAAGGATCTGGAGTGACTTGGGTCATCTGCGTCCATCCGTGTTGATCTGTGGCCAAATTCTTGTTCGCCGCCGATGAACGCAGATCAACACCGATAGCTACTTAATTTCGAGAACTTCTTTTTCTTTCGTCTTGACGGCCTGATCCAGCCGCTGGATGTAGTTGTCGGTCAGCTTCTGGCTCTCTTCCAGCGCACGGCGTTCCTCGTCTTCGCTGATGAGCTTGTCTTTCAAGAGCTTCTTGATGTGTTCGTTGCTGTCGCGGCGAACATTGCGCAACGCCACGCGATGGTCTTCGGCGATGTGGTGGACCTTCTTCACCAAATCTTTGCGCCGCTCTTCGGTGAGAGAGGGGATGGGCACTCGAATGATCTTGCCGTCGTTGGAGGGGTTCAATCCCAGGTCGGCGCCGCGGATGGCTTTCTCGATGGCCCCGATTTGCGAGACATCAAAGGGCTGCACAGTGATCAAGGTTGCGTCGGGCACGTGCAGCGTCGCCAACTGGTTGAGCGGCATGGGCGTTCCGTAGGCCTCGGCACGCACGTTGTCGAGCAGCCCTACCGAAGCGCGGCCGGTGCGGACGCCAGCCATTTCGTGCTGCAAATCCGAGAGCACCTTGTCCATCCGGGACTTGGCGTGAGTGTCAATTTCCTTGGCGTTTTGAAAGCCGTGAGCGGTCTGGGTTGTGGTGGAAGGTTCGTTTTTCATGTCGGGCCTAAAAGAGCCTGGTGGAACCTAGTGAATTAATGTCCCGATGGGTTCGCCCATGCTCATACGCATTATATTGCCGAACACATTCAAATTGAAAACCAGGATGGGAAGCTGGTTGTCGCGGCACATGGCCACGGCCGAGGCGTCCAGCACCTTCAAGGCCTTCGCCAGTACGTCGTGATAGCTGATTTCCGGATACAGGATCGCATCGTCGTGACGCAATGGATCCTTGTCGTAGACGCCGTTAACGCGCGTGCCTTTGGCGATAACATCGGCGTGGATCTCGAGCGCGCGCAGCGTGGCGGCGGTGTCCGTCGAAAAATACGGATTAGAAGTTCCGGCCGCGAAAATCACGATGCGGCCCTTGTCCAGATGGCGAATTGCGCGGCGGCGGATGTACGGCTCGGCCACCTGGTGGATCTGGATGGCCGTCATCACGCGCGTAGGAACGCCGGTCTTCTCCAGCGCATCCTGCAAAGCTAGGGCGTTGATCACAGTAGCCAGCATGCCCATGTGGTCCGCAGCGACGCGATCCATTTTCATGGCCGCCGCGGCGACGCCGCGAAAGAAATTGCCGCCGCCCACTACCAGCCCGATCTGCACGCCCGTTCGCGCCACCTCGGCGATCTCCTCCGCCAGGCTCTTCACGCGTTCGGGATCGATGCCGAAAGAACTTCCGCCGGCCAGAACCTCACCGCTGAGCTTGAGGACGATGCGCTGATATTTTGGCATGGCGCGCGCTGCCGGTGGTTAAGCCGCCGGCGGGGTCTGCTCCGCTGTTTCTTCGATGAGCGCCGCTTCTCCTACCTTAAAGCGGACGAAGCGCGACACCGAAACGTTCTCGCCTAACTTGGCGATGGTGGCTTTGATGAGGTCGCCGATAGTGGTGGCGTTGTCGCGAATAAACGGCTGCTCGTAAAGGCAGATTTCTTCGTAGAATTTGGCCAGGCGTCCTTCGACGATCTTGTCGACCATCTTCTCGGGCTTGCCTTCCTGCAAGGCCCGGGCGCGCTGGATGTCGCGCTCTTTGTCCAAAGCGTCTGCGGTGACGTCTTCCTTGCGGATGAATTGCGGGTCGGCGGCGGCAACCTGCATGGCCAAGTCCTTCACCAGTTGCTGAAAGTCATCGGTACGCGCGACGAAATCCGACTCGCAGTTCACCTCCACCAGCACGCCCAATTGGGAGCCGGGATGAATGTAGCTGCCGATGATGCCTTGCCGCGTGGTACGCGTGGCCTTGCTCGACGCCTTGGTGATGCCCGCTTTGCGCAGAATGATTTCGGCCTCGGGCAGATTACCCTTGGCTTCGGTCAAGGCTTTCTTGCACTCCATCATGCCCGCGCCGGTCCGGTCGCGGAGTTCCTTCACTAATTTCGCACTGATTTCCATGGCTTCCTGTCGAGTCCTAATTCTGAGGTTATGGGGCAGGCAGCGAGCGGGTTGCTGGCTTTCGGGCCCGCTGCCTGTGGCTCCCTTATCCTAACGCTGGCTATTCTACCGTTTGCGGAGTGGTGCTGGCCGCGTCGCTGGCTTCCGATCCCGGACCCTTGCGGGGCAGGGACATAGACGGCAGATCTTCGTCGGACAGACCTTCCGACATAAGCTGATCCAGTTGCTGCGGATCGAACTGCGCGTACTCGAGATTCTCTTCGGTGGGAGTTTCGTCGGTGACGATTTTTTCGGCAACGAAATCCTGTTCGGTGGCGAGCGCCCGGCCCTCGATCACCGCGTCGGCGACCTTGGTGGTAAACAACCGGATGGCGCGCAGAGCGTCGTCGTTGCCGGGAATCACGTGATCCACTTCGTCGGGATCGCAATTGGTGTCCACGACCGCGACCACCGGAATTCCCAGCCGCCGCGCTTCCTTCACCGCGATGGCTTCCTTATTTGAATCGACGACAAAGAGCACGTCGGGCAGTCCAGACATGTCCTTGATGCCGGCCAGGTTCTGCTGCAGGTGTTTGCGCTCGCGCTCCAGCCTACTGGCTTCCTTTTTGACGCGGCCTTCGTAGCCCGCGCCTTCAGCCGCCATAACGTCCAGTTCTTTCAGCCGCTTGATGGACTTTTGCACGGTCAACATGTTGGTGAGCAGGCCGCCCAGCCAGCGTTGGTTGACATAGTATTGGCCGCAGCGCGTGGCTTCTTCGGAGATAGCCTCTTGCGCTTGCCGCTTGGTTCCGACGAACAAAACGGTCTTGCCCTGCGCGGCCGCCTCGGCGACGTAACGCATGGCGTCCTTGAAAAGCTTCAAGGTCTTTTGGAGATCGATGATGTAGATTCCGTTACGTTCGCCAAAGATGTACTCTTTCATCTTTGGATTCCAGCGCTTGGTCTGGTGCCCGAAGTGAACGCCGGCTTCGAGCAATTCCTTCATGGAAATTGATGGCAAACTGCCTCCTTTGTTACTGGGTTACTGGTTTCGCCCGATCGCGCCCGCGCACACGGCCCAAAGCGGAATTTGTGTACGCCGGACGGAAACGGACGTTGACTCATGAACTCGGCAGCGGCTAGCGCTTGGAGAACTGGAACCGCTTGCGCGCGCCCTTTTGACCGTACTTCTTGCGCTCGCGAGAGCGCGGGTCGCGCGTCAGCAGTCCAAGCTGTTTCAACTTCGGACGCAACTCGGCATTAAACTCGAGCAACGCGCGGGCGATACCCATCCGAGCCGCGCCGGCCTGACCGTTGGGTCCGCCGCCATCCGTCAAGATCAAAATATCGAACTTGTCCGCCACCTCTGCCGCCAGCAGGGGCTGGCGTACTAAAGCGCGTGCCGCTTCGTTGACAAAGTAATGGTCGAAGGCCCGGCCGTTGACCGTAATCTCGCCTTTACCCGCGCGCAAGAAGATGCGAGCGACCGCAGTTTTGCGGCGGCCGGTTCCTAGATGCTGGATTAATCCTGCCACTCAAATACCTTCCTTGATTCTTGTTTGGAGGTTGACGGTCGGGCGGGGAAAGACATTCGGAGCACTACGTAACCGACAGATCCACCGGCTTTTGCGCCTGGTGGGGATGCTTGTCGCCTGCATAAACCTTCAACTTGCGATACATTTGCTTGCCGAGCTTGTTCTTCGGGAGCATTCCCGCGATTGCGTGCTCGAGGATTCTGGTGGGATGCGTGGCGCGCATTTTGGCAACGCCGACTTCGGTAAGGCCGCCCGGGTAACCGGAATGGCGGCGATAAAGTTTCTGGCTTTCCTTGCGGCCGGTGAGCCGGACCTTGGCGGCATTGATCACGATCACGTGATCGCCCGTGTCCAGGAAGGTGGTGTAGGTGGGCTTGTGCTTGCCCATCAGGATCATCGCCGCGGCGCTGGCAATCCGGCCGAGCACTTGATCGGCGGCGTCGACAACGTGCCACTGGCGCACGATTTCCCCTTCGGACGGAATAAGAGTTTTCATAAAGACAGACCTTCTCTATACGAGACTTCTGGTCACTTCAGGTTACCGAATCGGGCGGGGAGGTGTCAAACGCGGCCATAGGGTTTCGGGGTGGGGATCGAAAACTCTACGGGCGTTCGGGGGAGGACCTTCCATCTTCGAGTTGGAGAAGAATGCACTGCCTTACTCTCATGCGGGCGGGGAAGCTACGAAACGATAGCCTACCCCTCGCACGGTTTGCAAATGCCGTGGGCGGGTAGGGTCGTCTTCGATATAGCGGCGCAGGCGCACGATGAAGTTATCGATGGCGCGGGTGTCGGTGTCTTCATGCAGGCCCCACACGTTGGCGAGCATCGATTTGCGCGAAACACGCTTGCCCTCGTTGTCGATGAGATAGCGAAGAACGTTCGCCTCCATCAGCGTCAGGGGGAAGACCTGATCGCGCACGCGCAGCTCCAGCCGGTCGAAGTCCACCGATTTTTCCCCGAAAGTGAACGCGTGCTTCGATTCAGGGGGCGGCTCGGCCTGTGATTCGGTTCTGGATACCGCTGCCGCGCGCAGCCATTCGCGACGCCTGAGCAGCCCGCGAATGCGAGCTATTAAGATGGACAGCTCGAAGGGCTTCGTCAGATAGTCGTCAGCGCCGGCCGCGAAGCCTTGCAGAACATCGTCGGCATGGCCGCGCGCGGTCAGGATTAATGTCGGCACGAATTGCCCGGATTCCCGCATCCGCGATACGACGTCAAACCCGCTGATGCCGGGCAGCATGACGTCCAGAATCACGACGTCGAAGGCCTGCGATTCGGTTTTCAGTTTCTCGAGCGCGGCTTCGCCGGCATCCACCAGTTGCACCTGATAGCCCTCGGCTTCCAGGTTGAAACGGAGGCCTTCGGCGAGATGCTGCTCGTCTTCCACCACCAAAACTCTGCTCATTTAGTCAACTTGTCTCATTTGGTCAACTTCGCGATGGGAAGCTGCAAGACAAACGTGCTTCCGTGGCCGGGGCCCTCGCTCTCGGCCCAGGCGCGGCCTCCGTGCCGTTTGGCCACGGATCGAACGATATAGAGCCCGAGACCGGTGCCCTTGACGCGCGTGGCGAGGGGTCCGGGGACGCGATAAAAGCGCTTGAAGATCTGTTTCAGTTCCATCTTGGGGATGCCGGGGCCTTGGTCGCGTACTCGAACCGACACGAACTTATCGTCCACGGCCTGGGTCTCCACCAGGACCTTTACGGCGCTTCCAGAATATTTGACGGCGTTATCGATCAAGTTGGATACGGCGGCGCGCACTTCGTCGAGATCGCCCAGGACGGTAACCGGCGGACCTGGGTGATATTGGAGCGCTTCGGGCAGCAGCCGATGCAGCGTGCGCGTGCGTGTGAGGCATTCGTCAATCACGCTATTGAGATCGATGCGGCTCAGATGCAGCCTGCGGCGGCTGGTGGACCCGATGCGGCCGGTGCGAAGGACCTGTTCGATGGTGGCGAGCAGCCGGTCGCTATCTTCCACCATGGTGCGATAGAACTCCTGGCGCTTGGTCTCTTCCACGGGCCGGGTTTGCAGGGTTTCGAGGTAGAGCCGGATGGAGGCGACCGGAGTCTTCAATTCGTGGGTGACGGCGTTGATGAAGGCGTCGTGCTGTTCGTTACGCCGGATCTCACGGACCAGGAACGTGGTGTTGAGGACCACGCCAACGACGATCACAAGAGCAAGCAGCGAGCCGAGGAAGAGCAGGATGCCGGTGTGCCAGCGCAGCAGCACCCAGCCGATGTACAGCAGAACGATGACCGAGATGAGGCCGATGCCGAGGGCGATGAAGAATGCGATGGATCTGCGGCGTCCGGCGACAACCATAGTTCCAGGGTAGCGGAAGGGAAGTCAGAATTCAGAAGACAGAAGACAGAAGTCGGACAAGGAACTAGGCCGCTTCGCGCTCGGGGACGGCGGTGTGAACCTTGGCGACGCGCACGGCTTTGGCGATGCCCAGGAACTTGAGGATCGAAATCTGGATCCAGGAGAAGTCAATCTCATACCATGCCAGGCCGTGGCGGGCCGAAGTGGGATGAGCGTGGTGATTGTTGTGCCAGCCTTCGCCGAAGGTGAGCAGGGCGATCAGGACGTTATTGCGGGAATCGTCGCGCGTGGTGAAACGGCGGGTGCCCCACATATGGGTGACGGAGTTCACCGTCCAGGTGGCGTGCAGGCCAAAGGTGAGGCGCATGCAGGTGGCCCACAGTAACAGCGGAAGCCCGCCAAAGACCAACAACAACACGGAGAGGACGACGATCGGGATCCAGTGGTAGGTGTTCAGATAGGCGTAGAACGGATCCTTCGCCAAGTCGGGCGCATACTTCGCCATCAGCTTGGTGTCGTTGTGCTTGGATTCGCCCGTGATCAGCCAGCCGATGTGGGACCACCAGGCTCCGTCGCGAGGCGAATGGGGATCGCCGGGCCGGTCGGAATACTGATGATGGATGCGATGCGTCGCCACCCAAAAGATCGGGCCGCCTTCGAGCGAAAGCGTACCGCAGAACGCCAGAAAATATTCAAGCGCCCTGGGAAGCTTATACGAACGGTGCGTGTGCAGCCGATGGTAGCCCATGCTGATGCCCAGCCCGACGCTGACCCAATAGAGCAGAATCGATATGATAAGAGCGTGCCAGCTGAACATAAACAGTGCAGCGATGGCTCCCGCGTGCAAAACGACCAGAACGCTGATGATGGCCCAGTTCAGTTTCCGGTGTTCGTAGATACTTTGAATATCGCTAGTCAAGAAGTCTCCCTGAAATGTCCCAACCCTTAAGTCCCAACGTAACAGGGAAGTCTCTGCTCGTTTGTAAGAGTTGTGTAATACCGCGTTCAGTGAGTCCAGCGGACGATGAAACCAAGTGGTTTACCTTAGGCGTGCGCAGCCCCGCCGCCGTGCCCTACTGCGAGTCTGCGAATAGACTCAGCCTGTGCGTCTGGAGGTAAACCAGCTTCTCTTTCAGATGAGTCCGCTCGGGGAAGGGGTACACAGCGAAATTCGTAATCGAATCACAATGCGCGATATCTTGGGCCTGCCGATAGCAGTTCGCCCACTCTTGCTTCTTTCCGGTCTCCCAAAATAGCCTGGCCGGCAGATGAATGTGCCCCGGCAGCAAGAGTAATCCCAGCACGATGAGAATCGAGTTTCGGAGGGCGCCAGGGGGGATGGTAAGGAGATGGAAATAGATGGCTAGAAAGACGGGGATGAGCAGCGTTGCATAGCGCGAGGACTGAGCGGCCAAGGGAAGTCCCAGACAGGCTCGTCCCACAGAAGTACTGAAGCAAAACAGCAAGCTGTACAAGGCGAGCGTGACAATCACAAGGCTGGGGCTACGAAAGCTTGTCTGTCGGACGATCAGCCGGAAGAGTTGAATCGCGATGATCCCGAGTGTGCACAGAAGAAGAATTCCGCCGAGTACGGCAACCAATCCAGATGCACTTTTGATTCCGGCGAAGGTCGGGAACATCAACGAAACAAACCAGAGATACTGCCCGAAGTGCGTCTGGGAGAATTCGAAGCAGTCAACGGCGGGCTGGAAGACATAGTTGATGAAGAAGATGGCTAAGGAAGCCATACTGATCAGAAGCCCGGCCAGGGATAGGGCTATGGATGTGCGAGCCTTCTGTCGTGTGGACCAATAGAGGGCCAGGGCAAACACGCCTATCGTAACCAGCCCCATAAAAAAACCGAATCCTGTATAGATTAAGAGGATATTGAGTGCCAGTAATACACCACATCTCACCGCCTCATGAGGTATTTGAAGCGCGAGCATGTAGAGCATTATGAACAGGAGGGGGAATGCGCTATAGGACGAGTTCGGCACGCCCAGGAACGTGTCGTACTGCGAGAGCGTCAAGAAAATGACAGGAATCAATGCGTCGGAATATGCCAGCGGACCCAATAGTTGCCGTTTTAGGACGAGCGCTACGAGCATGGCGAGAATCACGCAAATTCCGATCATCAACGAGTCCGCGCGAACATTCCAGCTGGTGAAATGGTAAAGGATGGCGGTTAGGACCAACCCCACGCCTTCGCGAGGTGGTCCTTGCTGGAGAAGGAATAGCTCGGAAATTCGAGGATGGGGTCCGAACAGGGGGCTCAGGAAATCCCATTGATCCGAAAACGGAATATTAGCCGAATAATGCCAAATGAGGAATATGAGCCGGCCCGATAATAGGAATGCCGCGAGGCTTACCAAAGCGGTGGGCGCCATCAGTAATGCCCGAATACGTGCGCCGGGCGCTGCGGGGCTTAACGCCATATGGGAATCGAGTGTACCACCCACGCACAATTTGGCGCCTGCGCCTGCGGTTACAATGTAGCGCCTGCGGCTATAATCTGGCGCCTGCGGCTATAATCTGAGGATGCCTGTCTCCGTCGACACCCTTCGACTCCAGCTCGATTATTCCGCTTGGGCCAGCCAGCGCCTGATGGATGCTGCCGCCAAGCTATCCGAAGAAGAACTCACACGCGATTTCAAGACCGCTGATAAAACGGTGCTCGATACGCTGGTCCACATCTACGCGGCCGACCGGATTTGGCTGACGCGGGTACTGGCTCAACCGAGGGCGACATTCATCGATCCGGAGGATCGCGATCTCACGTTGCTGCAAACGGAGTGGCCGGCGTTGCAACAGCGCTGGAAGTTGTGGTTGCGCGATTTCAAGGATGACGATGTGCTGCGGGTGATCGAATACAAGGACACCAAGGGTCGCGGCTACTCGCAGCCAGTGTGGCAGATCCTTCTGCACGTGGTAAATCACGGGACGCACCACCGGGGCCAAGTTTCGGGATTCCTGCGCGCGATGGGGCAGACGCCGCCGCCGTTGGATTTGATGGCGTATTACCGGACCTTGTGATTTGGGCCGCCGATAAACGCCGATAAACGCCGATAAACGTAGATCATCCAATATGGTAGGATTTGGTTGTATTGGTATGCTTCCGATCAGTCCATTAGATTCCAGCGACAAGGCGCCACTTTTTCGTCAACTCTATGAGCGGATAAAGAGTTTGATCGATTCTGGGGTGGTGTCGAAGGGTAGCCGCTTGCCAGCCACCCGCGAATTGGCTGGCCAACTTGGACTGAACCGGACTACCGTATCGGCAGCCTACGCATTGCTGGAATCGGAAGGGCTGATCGCAGGGCACGTGGGGCGAGGTAGTTTCGTGACCAGTGGCGCGACGGCCAGTTTTTCGAGGTCGAGGCCGTCCGAACTGCTGTTCCCGCTCGACGAATTCCGCAAGACCTGCGCGGAAGTAATCGCGAGCGACGAGGCTGCAGCCATTCTGCAATTGGGAACGCCCGCGGGTTATCCGGCATTGCGCCGCTATCTACTCGAAGAAGCGCGAGCCGAAGGCACAGCCTGCGAGTCGGATGACATCCTGATTACCAGCGGCTGCCAGCAGGCTTTCGACCTGATCCAACGAACGATTGGCCAAAGCGCCACCGTGCTGATCGAGGATCCGGTATATCTGGGCGTGCGTAGCGTGTTCGAACGCGCGGGGGCGCGGCTGATTGGAGTACCCATGGGATCCGATGGCATGGATCTGGAAAGCCTGGAGCGAATTATCGACCGAGAGAGGCCGCGCTTGCTTTGCGTGACGCCCAATTTTCAAAATCCGACCGGCGCGACCATGCCGCTGGCCGCGCGCGAGGCGTTGCTTCGAATCACGCGGGCCGCCGGGGTGATGGTGATAGAAAACGACATCTATGGGCCGCTGTGTTATGAAGGCGAGCCGATTCGAGCCATCAAGACCCTGGACGAAACGGGCGATACGATTTTATTGCGCAGTTTTTCCAAAGTAGCGTTTCCTGGATTGCGCGTGGGCTGGGTGATCGCGCGGCGGGCGCTGATTGAGAAGCTGACCGAAGCCAAGCAATGGAGCGATCTGCACACCGATCAACTCTCGCAGGCGGTGCTGTTGCGCTTCGCCGAATCGGGCCGGCTGGAGCGCCACCGGCAGCGGATGCTGGTAGCCGGGCGCGATCGTTTGCAGGCGGCGCTCGAAGCTTGCGAAAAATACTTGCCGGCCGGAGCGAAATACACGCGTCCGCGTGGCGGGATGAGCCTGTGGATCCAACTGCCGGAGTCGCTGGATGCGGGCGAATTGCTGGCGAGGGCCGAGCGCGAAGGCGTGACGTATTTGCCGGGGAAATATTTCGCTGTATCGCGGCCGCAACCGAATGGCCTGCGCATTAGTTTTGCCGGGATGACGCCGGAAGAGATCCGCTCGGGCCTGAAGGTTTTGGGCCGCATATTTCAAAATGAACTGGAGCGCGTTCGCGAGCATGCGCCGTTGGTAGAAGCCGCGGCGTTAGTTTAAGAGAGGAGATAGTCATGTACATCGATGAAAGTTTTCGCCTGAAGGTGGGCCTGGCCGAGATGCTGAAGGGCGGCGTGATTATGGATGTCACCAACGCCGAACAGGCCGTTATTGCGGAGAAGGCGGGCGCCACCGCGGTGATGGCGCTGGAAAGGGTGCCGGCCGATATTCGCAAAGAAGGCGGCGTGGCACGCATGGCGCCCATTAGCAAGATCCGCGAGATCATGCACCAGGTGAGCATTCCGGTGATGGCCAAAGCACGCATCGGCCACTTCATGGAGGCGCGGATTTTGGAAGCGCTGGCTGTGGACTACATCGACGAGAGCGAAGTGCTGACGCCCGCCGATGAAGAACACCATATCGACAAGCGCGGCTTCAAAGTCCCATTCGTTTGCGGGGCGCGCAATCTGGGCGAGGCTCTGCGGCGGATCGCCGAAGGGGCGGCGATGATCCGTACCAAGGGCGAGGCGGGCTCGGGCAATATCGTGGAAGCGGTGCGTCACATCCGGACCATCGTGAAAGAGATGAAGCAACTCACGGTGCTGGGGCATGAAGAGCTGGTGGCGGAATCGAAAAGGCATCAAGCGCCGCTGGAGTTGGTGGAATATGTGGCCGAGCACGGCAGGCTGCCGGTGCCCAATTTCTCGGCCGGCGGCATTGCGACGCCCGCCGATGCGGCGCTGGTTATGCAGCTTGGCGCGGAGGCTGTGTTCGTGGGGTCGGGAATTTTCAAATCGTCCGATCCGGAGGCGCGCGCGAGAGCGATCGTGAAGGCGGCGACTTATTACAACGATCCGGTCAAGCTCCTGGAAGCGAGCGAAGATCTGGGTGTTGCCATGTTCGGCCTCGACATCGCGAAATTGCCGGAATCGGAACTGATGCAAACGCGAGGTTGGTAGTGGCGGCTGGCGTCAAGAAGAAGCGGGTGGGCGTGCTGGCGTTGCAAGGCGATTTTCAGGCGCACGAACGCGCGCTCAGGCGAGCCGGCGCGGAAGCAGTGGAAGTGCGGTCTGCTTCGGATTTGGAAGACGTGGAAGGGCTGGTAATTCCGGGCGGCGAGAGCACCACCATGATGAACCTGCTGGAAGAGGAAAAGCTGCTGGATCCGTTGCGCGAGTTCGGCCGGGAGCGGCCGATTTTTGGAACGTGCGCGGGCGCGATCCTGCTGGCGTCCCATGTAACCAACACACCCCAGGCTTCGCTCGGACTGATGGACATGGAAGTAGAGCGCAATGCTTATGGCCGTCAGTTGGACAGCCGGATAGCTCGCTTGAAACCGGAAGGCATGGAAGGCGACTTGGAGGCGGTGTTTATTCGTGCGCCCATTATTCGCAGTGTTGGCCAGGATGCCAAAGTTCTCGCTAGTTATTTAGGCGACCCAGTACTAGTAGAGCAAGGCCGGCATCTGGCGGCTACGTTTCATCCGGAACTAACGGACGACTCCCGTGTTCACCTAATATTCCTTCAGAAAATACCTTAGTCGAATGCGAACGGCGTTCGCTCCGGTAGACTGGAATCAGTGGCAAAGACTCGGGTCTTGTTCTTATGTATTGGTAACGCCTGTCGTAGTCCAATGGCGGAAGGTTTTGCGCGCGCTCACGGATCGGATGTGCTGTATGTGCAGAGCGCGGGCCTGGCTCCGGCGCTGGCCATCGTGCCGCTCACGCATCGCGTGATGCTGGAGAAGAACATCGATCTGGGCGACTGCTATCCCAAAGAGATGGAGCACGTGGAGGGCGCCATCGACCTGATTATCAATATGTCGGGCCACGATCTGCCGGAGCGCGCTGGCACGGAAGTGGAAGTATGGGACGTTCGCGATCCCATCGGCGAATCTGACGAAGTGTTCCGGCAGGTGCGCGATGAGATCGAGCAGCGCGTACTGCAACTGATCGAAAGGATGCGGTTGCGGAAGCCGGCAGCGTCGGAAGGTCTGTCCACGGCGGCGCCTGTTGACACTCGGCGGCGGCCTACTCGACAATAAGAGCGTCCCACCCATCATGCGGATGTGGCGGAATTGGCAGACGCGCTAGATTCAGGTTCTAGTTCTCGCAAGGGAGTGGAGGTTCAAGTCCTCTCATCCGCACCAAGCAAGTTGTCAGCTTTCAATCTGGTACAAGAGCCGTCTTGAACGCATCGATTCCTTGAAAATCGGTTGTGCCCGAACGTGTGCCCAAGAAGCTAATGAGCGCTGCGATTCTTGGCGACGTAGTGGATCAGCCGTTCCCGGTGCAAGATAACGGAATCGACATCGGTGGATTCCCAACCTTTCGCCGAGCACTCCTGCAACAGGTCATCCGAGCAAGCCATCAGGCTTCTGATGAATGGATCAGGCGTAAAGTCGAACTGGTGAATCACATTGTTTCCGGCAGCACGCCTTTCCACCCACTCGGCTTGCCATGATTCTCGATGCTTGGCGAAGACGTGGACCATGTAGGGTCCGTCCATGAAACTCACGTCGGCATTCCGCTTTCTACCATCAACGAGACTGACTACCGCCTCTAGCCACCAACTCACGACCACTATCGGAAAATCATTCCAATGCGGTCCTGGAAAGGCCAGCGTTCCAGATTCGCACCAGACCTGGCCGCAAATGCTTCCATATCCTGTACGAGTAAGACAACCAGGTTGAACACGAAGTACGAAATCGGTTCCGATTTGCATTTGAACTTTCAGCTTATCGAACCTGTGGGGCTGCTTCGCAGCCGTGAAGCGTGCCGCTTCACGTTCCAATCTTGTTTTTTATCGTGTCTGCGGCTGGTGGACGGCTTGAGACACGAACCCCTTACCGAAAAGGGATTCGCATCGAAATCCTGCGTGTTGGAGCCGCACGGAATCGGCACACTTCTTTTTAGCGGTGCAGCATAACCAAGTTCTGATTCGCATGGGGTCGGACCATCGCACGATGCGTCCAGGTCCGGGTCCAATTTTCACGTGCTCGAATCAACGCCGTTGGAGAATGATTCATTCTTGTCGAACTTCCCAAGCCTTCCAGCATGGTCTCGTTCTTCTCCAGTACCCTTCTTTTTACCGATCACTTTAGCCGCCTGCCAGCATGGAAAACGCCAGAAGGAAGTCGGGTCCGGTTGCGTCCTTACAGCACGGCAAACTTTCGTCTGCACCACTATCTATGCGAATCCAAAATTTCAGAAGGCTCCCCGGTGCGAACACCCCAAACGCAGAACGGTCTCGTATCCGCCTCCGGGCCGGAATCGGTATATCTCCCGGATAAGGTATGACCTGCCTCGATTATTTCAGCCAGTCATAACTGAGGATTTCAAGATCGCCGCGAACTCATTCGGCGTCCGATAGCCCAAACTACTATGCGCTCGTTCGCCAGCTTGCGGCGGTCAAGTCCTACGCACGGACCCACGGCGTCAAAATCGTCAGAGTCTTCCGGGAAGAAGGCGTCAGCGGAACGAAGGACATGGCGAGCCGCCCCGCCTTTTCGGAGATGTTGGAAGCACTACACAGCAACGGTGTGAGATTGGTTCTGGTGGAGCGCCTGGACCGATTGGGAAGGGACCTGATGATCCAGGAGTGTCCCGTAACGGCGGCACGTTTTGCTGGGCGAAAAACGGTGCGACGTGGATCTCCAGTGTCGCTTCATGGGCACTGGGGAAGAGCGAGTTTTGCGACCCAAGGTTGCGCGAAATCCGTCAATATCACCCGGCCGGGTGGCCGAGCAGATCCAACAGGATTCGGGCCGCCTCTCCGGCGAAACCCTCGGCGGAGGGGCTCAGCCCTTCGCCTGTGGAAAGATTGCCAACCGGGATGCGACACTGAAATGCTAGTCCTTTGAATCCGAACAGCGCCCTGGAAAGGACCACGATCTCCGAGGGTCTGGAAATGTGTGTCAGAGCCGGAGGCGCCTCTGGTTCCCGCACCGCCTCCACGCTCAAGCCGTCGCAATCGATCGCGGCATCCAGAAAAACCACCAGCTCGGCCCCTGCGATTTCGCCCGCCAGTTCGGGAAGGAGTTGCTGCACCGAACGTAGCTCCGCGCCGCTCTGCGGACCGAGCAGATGCAGCACGCGGTGCGCCGCGCCATCATCGCCGCGCAAACAGTTTCCACAGGCGATGAGTACGGTTCGCATCAGGCGTTTTGTGAATCAGGCGGCCGCGCGATCCGCCGAACCAAGTCTCCGTTCGCGGCGAACACTTCGACCACCACCGGCATATGTCCCAGGGCGTGCGTGGAGCAGGAAAGGCACGGATCATAGCAGCGAATGGCCGCTTCCAGCCGGTTGAGCATGCCCTCCTCGAACTCGCCGCTGGCGGACGAGGGCTTGAGGAAACGTCGCGCGGCTTGGTCTACGGCAAGGTTCATGGCGCGATTGTTTTGCGCCGTCGCAATCAGCAGATTGGCGCGAGTCATCAAGCCGTCTGGGTCAACCCAGTAATGGTGAAACAACGTGCCTCGCGGCGCTTCGCAGGATCCCACGCATTCCCGCCGGTTCAGCGAGGCATGCGCTTGAATCGTTTCTTCGAACAAATCCCGGTGGGCCATCAACTCTTCGATGCGCTCCACGCAATGCAGCATTTCGATCAACCGCGCCAAGTGGTAATGGAAGGATTCGCACACGGCTCCGGCGCCGCGTTGTTTGAATTCGCGCAACTCGCAGTCGGCGCGCGGGGTCCCCGCGAAGGCTGCGACATTGAGCCGGGCCAGCGGCCCGACACGATAGTGGCCTTGCGGATAACCGAAAGGTTGATAGTAAGGAAACTTGACGAACGAAAAATCTTCGCTGGCTTCGCCGAGAAAGGTGGCGTAGCGCTTGGGATCGAGATTCTCAGCGATGGAGTTGCCCCGGCCGTCCACGATCCGAATCAGTCCATCGTAGTATTCCAAACCGCCGAGCTCGTTCACCGTCCCCAGAAACAACGACGGAAAATTCCCCAGGAACTCGATCTCCGGCCGGAAGGAATCGAGCACGCGTTTCCCCCGCTCCAGCGCCAGGGAGACCGACTCCGCGGCTTCCGGAATCCAGCCCAGAATCTCGTCCCGCTGCGCGGAGGTAAAGCGCCGCTGGACGCCGCCGGGTCCGCTCCAGCCGGGATGAATCTTCTTGCCGCCCACCAGCTCGATCACCCTTTGCCCGAATTGGCGTAAACGGATTCCGCGCCGCAGAAAATCCGCGTCGTGTTGGAGCAATCCGAAGATGTTCCGCTGACCCGGCGGCGCGTCCATTCCCAACAACAGATCCGGCGAGGACAAATGGAAAAAACTCAAGGCGTGAGACTGCAGAATCTGGGCGTAGTTCATGAGTCTGCGCTGCTGTTCCGCAGCCGGCGGGATCTCCACGCCTAACAGCATGTCTCCCGCTTTCGAACTGGCCAGCACGTGGCTGACCGGACAGATTCCGCAGACTCGCGACATCAACCCCGGCATCTCTTGAAACGGCCGACCTTCGCACAGTTTCTCGAAGCCTCGAAATTCCGTGACATGGAAGCGGGCGGACTCGACCTGGCCCGCGTCATCGAGTTGAATCGAAATCTTGGCGTGCCCTTCGATTCGCGTCACCGGCTGGATGAGGACGGTTCTGCTCATGATCCGAATTTCGTTTTCCTGTCGGCAGGTGCGCGGCCAGCCACCAGATCCGATAAGAAAGCGTAGATGGTATCCGGGCCGGGAGGGCAGCCGGGCAGGAAATGATCGACGCGCACCGCGTCCTGGATGCGCAGGACCCGATTGAGCAGCCTGGGCACAATTCCATTCCCGCTGGGGACGCCGTTAATTACGGTCGAGTTTTCCCGGTACGCCCGGTTCAGAACATCCTCCACCGAAAACAGATTCCGAAGGGCGGTGACATTGCCCGTCACGGCGCAGTCCCCAAAGGCGATCAGGATCCTGCTGCGCTTGCGAATCAGCCGGATTTCGCGCAAGTGATCTTCGTTCGCTACAGCGCCTTCGACCAGTGCGATATCCACCTCTTCTGGAAACTCCTTGAAGTCGGCAATCGGCGAATAACAAACATCCACCAGCCCCGCGAGATCGATCAGCCTCTCGTCCAGATCCAAGAAAGACATGTGGCATCCCGAACAGCCTCCCAGCCAAGCGGTCGCGAGTCTGGGTTTCATGCGATCCATAACTTCTTTTCCCGCGCCGTGGTGATGTATTTGAGGAAGCTCCGGTCCTTGTGCATTTCCGCCACCGTCTTGCCTTTTAGGAACAACGCTCCGGTGGGACACACTTGCACGCATTTCCCGCAACCGGTGCAGGTGTCGGAATCCCCCCAGGGCTCGCCCAGATCCGAAATCACGAGGGAATTTCGGCCTCGCCCGGCGACGTCCCAGGTGTGCGCGCCCTCCACTTCATCGCACACGCGAACGCAGCGGGTACAGAGGATACAGCGGTTTTGATCCAAGCCGAAGCGTTCGTGGCTGACGTCCACCGAGAGATGCGGATACTGGGGGCGCAGCCGGACATGATCCACTCCCAGCTCCGCCGCCAAATCTTGGAGTTCGCAAGCGCCGTTTAATACGCACACTGCGCAGACATGGTTTCGTTCCGCCAGCAGCAGCTCGATAATCAGCTTGCGGTAGGCCTGAAGCCTCGGCGTAGCGGTGCGAACCACCATGTCCTCGGCGACTTTTGTCAGGCAGGCCGGCTGCAACTTCTTCTGCCCTTCCACTTCCACCAGACAAAGCCGGCAAGCGCCCACGTCGGAGAGACCGCCCAGATGGCACAGCCGGGGGATTTTCACGCCGCTTTCCCAGGCGGCCGCGAAAATGGTTTGGCCTTCCAGCGCGGTGATCGTCCCGCCGTCCAATTCCAGCGTCCGAACGCTCATTGGATCGCCCCGGCCGGAACCGGCATCCGGCAGTGTCCCGCGAGACAACGCCTTTCGTGAACGTGCGCCTCGTATTCCTCGCGAAAGTGATGCAACGTGCTGACCACTGGATTGGGCGCGGCGATGCCCAATCCGCACAAGCTGGTCTCCTTCAGCAGCGCAGCCAGCTGCTCCAGGATTTCGAAGTCGGATTCCACGCCTTCGCCGCGCGTCATGCGCGCCAGAATGTCGTGCATCTGGACCGTTCCGGCGCGGCACGGAATGCATTTCCCGCAAGACTCGTCCATGCAGAACTCCATAAAGAACCGCGCCAGGTCGACCATGCAGGAGGAACTGTCTAGTACGATCAATCCGCCGGAGCCCATCTTCGTTCCGATGGCCGTGAGCGAGTCATAGTCCATCGGCAGGTCCAAGTACCGAGCCGGAATGCACCCGCCCGCCGGGCCTCCGGTTTGCGCGGCTTTGAATTCGTGGCCTTTCGGTACGCCTCCGCCCAACTGGTACAGAATCGTGCGCAAGGGCGTTCCGATGGGCACTTCCACCAGTCCGGTGCGAACAATTCGCCCGGCCAGCGCGAACACCTTTGTTCCCGGACTGGCGGGCGTCCCGATGGCGGCAAACCAATCCCCGCCCTTTTCGAGGATAGTTGGAATGTTCGCGAAGGTTTCGACATTATTGATCAGCGTGGGATGTCCCCACAATCCGCTTTCCGGCGGATACGGAGGCCGCGGAACCGGCTGCCCGCGCTTGCCTTCAATCGAAGCCAGCAGAGCCGTTTCCTCGCCGCAGACGTAAGCGCCGGCTCCGATGCGAAGATCGATGCGGAAGGAAAAGTGGCTGTCGAACATCTGTCCTCGCAGCAGACCTTCGCGCTGAGCTTGCTCTAGAGCGGTTCGGAGACGCGCGATGGCCAGGGGAGATTCGCCCCGCGCGTAAATGTATCCCTGCTGCGCCCCCAGCGCCCGTCCGGCGATGGCCATGCCTTCCAGCACCCGGTGCGGATCGCCTTCCAGCACGCTGCGGTTCATGAACGCGCCGGGATCGCCCTCGTCGGCATTGCACACGACGTACTTGGCGGCGGAACGCTGGCGCGCCACCAGCTCCCACTTGATCCCCGCCGGATAACCCGCGCCGCCGCGGCCGCGCAAACGGCTTTTCTTCACCTCGGCGATAATCTCCTCCGGAGCCATCTCGGTCGCCGCGCGCAGCAGCGATCGATAGCCTCCTCCGGCCACGTAATCGGCGAATCGTTCCGGATCGGCGTGGCCCGAGTTTCCAAGAATGATGCGCCTTTGTCCCGCAAAAAACGGGTGATCGGGCAGCAGGATTCTTTCGCCGAACCGACTCCAGTCTCCGGCCGCCAGAGCCGCGCCATCCGCTGGTGTCGCGTTCGTCAGGATGGCATCGGCGGCCGAGCTGCGTACCAAGGGACCCTCACAACACAACCCCATGCAACCGGTCCCGCACACCTCGACGCGTCCGGCCCGCCCCTGGAGATCGATCTGTTCCTGAATGGATGCGCGCACGGCGGCGGCCCGCCCGGAGAGACACCCGGCCACGGTGCAGCACAAAATCCGGTCCTCAAGCCGCAGCCGTCTCTGCTGTTCGGCCCGCTGCATGGCGTGCAGGGAGTCGGCGGTCATGAGAGCCGGCCGCCCAGCCGCGTCACCAGGGTTTCAGGGGTAACGCGCGACAGGCCTTCCCCGTCGCAAATCACCACCGGCGCCAGCCCGCAGGAACCGACACAGCGTCCAGCTTCCACGGTCCACTCGCTCTCCGGACGATGCCTCTTTACCGTGGACATCAACTCGGTGCCGCCGGCCTCGTAACAGGCGGTGCCCAAGCACACCACCACGGTGTGTTCTCTTACCGGCACGAACCGGAACAAATGGTAGAACGTCGCCACTCCCAGAACTTTGCTGGGCGGCAATCTCAACTTGTGCGCGATCGTGCCCAGCAAGGGCTTGGAAAGATAGCCGTAGAGCTGTTGTGCGGTGTGGAGCACCTCGATCAGCGCGCTGCCGGAGTATTGGTGCCGGGACATCACGCGTTCGAGCATTTTCTCTAGTGGCTCAGCGGGAGTCATGGAATCATAATCGAGCAGTGTCGAGTCCTCGGCAGATCGAGAACTTCATTATCGCGCGCTTGGGGGTGCTCCGGTCTGCGTTTGTGAAACGCGTCCCCGATGCTACCTGTGGTTGTTGCGTCCACTTTCTTACTCCTGGGGCATAGCACTCAGGGCGTCAAAGTGACCTTGCGTGTTCACCAATTGCGATCGGCACATCAGTTGCGTGCTTGATGGGCGTCGTGGAAATCCGTATTCATGGACGAGGAGGGCAAGGCGTGGTTTTCGGCCGCCGAAATGCTTTCCATCGCAGCTTTCCTCGAACGGTACGCTCAAGCGTTTCCGAGCTTTGGCTCAGAGCGCATGGGAGCGCCAGTTATAGCCTTCTGCCGCATCTCCGACCGGCCCATCCGGCTCCGCGAGCCGGTGGCGCAGCCCGACGTGCTCATTATTCAAGATCCATCGTTACTGCGGGTAGCGTCCGACGCGCGGGCGGCTTCGTTCTAACGCCGCAGCGTTTACCAAACCACAGCGACGTATAGTCGCCTATGCTGAGATTGGTTGGAAATAGCTTTAAACACGAGACAAGCATCAGAATCGGCCTACGCCTTTAATGGCTTATCCATGAAAACAATTGGTTTCCTTTCGTTCGGGCACTGGACGCCGTCACCAGGTTCAATGACACGCTCTGGGTCCGACGCGCTCTTGCAGTCCATTGATCTGGCCGTAGAGGCTGAGAGATTGGGCGCTGATGGTGCTTACTTCCGTGTCCACCATTTTGCACGCCAGCTCGCATCACCCTTTCCACTACTAGCGGCCATCGGCGCAAGGA
>JBEKRO010000016.1:0-83071 GCA_049518655.1 Bryobacteraceae bacterium
TGATGACCAATATTTATCTCCAGATCGATTTCCGCACCATTGTCTATCTGCGCATGTTCCAGGTAATCTTCATGCCGCTGATCTTCATTCCCATCAGTACGCTGAACTATGTCGGCGTGCCGCGCGAAAAGAACAATCAGGTCTCAGGCATTTCGAGCTTCATGCGCAACATTGGGGGCAGCATCGGGACTTCCGGACTCAGCGTCTTTCTAACGCGCCAAAACCAGACCCACCAAGTGGCCTTCGCGTCGCACACCAGCATGGGCGACACTAATTTCAGACAGTTTTTGAACGGCCTCACAGCGATGTTCGTTTCGCAAGGCTACGACTCTGCCACCGCCGCCAAGAAGGCGCTCGGGATGGCTTACTTCACGGTCCAAAGCCAGGCCAACGCCCTCAGCTTCAAGAACAGCTTCTTCGTAATGTCGGTGATCATTGCCTGCCTCAGCCCGCTGCCGTTCATCATGCGGCGTCCCAAGCCGGGCGAGCAACAGTCCTCCGCCGCGCACTAATTGGGGCTGAACGGCTTTACTTGCCGACCATGTGTTGGACGTCCCGATTGTTCTCGGTACAAATGAATTCGAGAATCTCTTCCTTCGCCAGATCGGCGACGCGCTTCTGAGTCCAAGGTTTGGCGAGAACGCCTGGGTCGTCGACCGTAATTGCGATTTCGATATGGCCGAGATCCGGGCGATGGTAACGCTCGATAATGTGCAGTTTGTCGGAGTGGGGATGAGCTTCGATATCGAGCCAGACTCGCGAGTCGAAGCCAATGCGATCGACCACCAGCGTGTCGCCGTCCCAGCGGCCGATCGAATGGCCATACCAGGCCGGGTTCGGATCGGCCGGGTGTCCGCGGCCATCCAGATAGATCTGATGGAAGCCGGGACTTTCATCATCGGAAATGTAAACCAGGAAATTCCTGCTCTGCACGAACTCCCAGAGCGGGCCGTTGCGCAGCGGGGCAGAGGGCAGACAATGCGCCTGGGGACTGTCCTTCAAGTTGTTCTCGAGGCGCTGCTTTTGGATGTCGATGGCAGCCGGAAGAAACTCGGGCTGGCCGGGATCTACCGTGCGCGGCTGCCACCAAACGCCCGAAAGATCAGGCTTGCCGTCAAAGGTTCGCGGCGTTGGACCGGGGGGCGGGTTGTCCCGCTTGTTGTCCGCAGCGAGCCGCAAGCGGTCTTCACCCAGCGTGTTGAGCTGCGTGGTGTCGGCCAAGTGAATGTCGAGCTTCAGAGCCAGAGATGCTTTGACGACGACGCCTTTCATCGCGAAAGGTTTGAGGCCGGGCGTGGAGGCCGCGACATAATATGTGCCCGGTGGCAGGCCCGTTATTTCGTACTTGCCCTGGGGGGAAGTAATGGCCTTGAAAACGGCCTTGGAATCCGCGTTCTGCACAAGCACAGCGGTGTTGTCGATGGGATCGCCGATGGAATCGAAGAGAGTGCCGTGGATAGCGCCGGTGGCGCCGTTCGTTTGTGCAGTGGCGGCCGCCGCTGCCAGGCCAAGAAGGAACGTGACGTACTTCAACTTATATTTTGCAACAAAGGAGAAGCGCTCAACTGAAGAGAAGAGGGCTGGCTACGCGTGAGAGACGGCAGCCAGCCCGAAGTTATTTTGCTCTAGAAAACATACTTCAGAGCAAATTGGATGATACGCGGGCCGACGGACGTCGTCGTGATTTGGCCGAACGTGCTCGGCGTACTGACCGCGAGAAAAGGATTCGAGAACTGAGCGTGATTGAAGGCGTTGAAAAATTCCGTTCGGAAGATCAACGATTGCCGCTCCGTGATGTGAGTGGTCTTCACCAGGGAGATATCGAAATTGAACTGGCCGGGGCCCAATAAGACGCCGGCTCCCGAATCGCCGAAGAGGGTCGATCCATCCGGAGAAAAGGGCGCCACGGGCGGGGCGCAAAATGCACTTGTGTTCAAGTAGCCTGCGCCACCGCTTCTGCCACCCAGCCTGGACTCGACGCCCCCCGAGGTGGCAATGGAGCCATAGGATGCTCCCGGACACATCTGCGCCCGAGCCGTATCGTAGGTTCCAAGCGCGTACACAGTGCCGCCAGTTTGGTCGGTAACCGTCAGCGGCGTTCCATCCTGGATGGTCGTAACGCCGGATAAGTTCCAGCCGTTCGCCAGAAGACCCAGGGCGCCAGTGTGCTTGCCCAACGGCAGATCGTAGCTATAGTTGACCACGAAGCGCTGCGGATGGCTGAAGCCCACCGGACCATATTGCTGGCCCAATGCTGTCGGGAGATTGCTGTTGGCGCCGGTACCGCTTACAATCGCCCCAATATCGCTGAGGTCTTTGCTGTAAGTATAGGACGCCTGCATCAGGAAGCCATGAGTGAATTGCTTTCTCACGGTCACCTGAAGGCTGTTGTAATTGGAGATGCCATCAAAGGCGGTCACGTCGACGCCAGCCGGGATATAGCCCAGATACGGCGTGCGCAAGGCTGCGTTGGCCTGGGTGTTGGTCGTGATTCCGTTGACGGGATTGGAAGGGCTGGCCAGCAACGGGTTGTTGACGGAATGGTACTGATCCTCCAGGTTGATGGAACTGGATCCTACGAAACCAGCTTCGAGAATCCATGAGGGAGCAAATTCATACTGGAGGTTGAGATTGTACTGGCGAGTCAACGGGGTATGGAGGGCCATGTCGAGAGCGGGCGTATCCAATGCGGAAGTTGCGCCGGTGGCGAAATTGGCATACCGGGATGCAAAGGTGCCCAGCGGAGTGGACGGATACGGATTCTCATTGGTGAAGGCTGCCGCAGCCGGTCCGCTATAATCCAGCGTTACGGCGTAAGGATAACCTTGCTCCAACCCGTGTACAAACGATCCACCGCCGATGCGATCGTAGAACATACCGACGCCACCGCGAACCACCAATTTGCCGTCCTTCATTGGCTGCCACGCAAAACCAAAGCGGGGAGCGAAGTTGTCCAAAGGAGGCCCGGACGTCACCGGCAGACTGCGGTTTGAAACCGTCACTCCGGCCGGAGGCGCTGGATAGTGACTCGTGTAATTGTTAGGCACCACGTAACCTACCAGACCGGGGCCAGACGTTGTGGGGCCAGTTGGAGGAACAGCAACACTGGCCAGTAGAGGCACCGAAATATTTGTGAGGTTTCCGTACTTGTCCGAGTAAGTGCCGTCGTATTCCCAGCGAACGCCCAGGTTGAACGTCAGGCGCGAGTTGACCTTCCAGTCGTCTTGAACGAACGCTGTCTGATTGTCTTCCTGATAATTGTGGATGATTCCATTCGGTCCGCTGCGGACGCAGAACAAGCACTGCAAAATGTTGCCGTTCCCGCCGACTGCCCAGTCCTCGAACGTTCCATAGAACAGAAATCCGCGCTCCAGTCCCTGGAACGAAATGGGCCACTGCGCGTGTTGGAACGAATAGCCGACGCGAATGGTGTGCTTACCGTGTGACCAGGAGATCTGGTCGCCGTATTCGACCTGATCGGTGGGGCTATTGTCAGGATAGAGCGAACCATTGAGGGCGGGACCGTTGAAAATCGTGGTCACGGGCAGTTCTGTTTCGGTCGGAACGATGGTCGCTTGGCCGAGTTGTTGAGGCGTGACCGGCGTGGAGTCGCTCCCATGCGCGCCGTTGCGTTGCCCGGAGGCATGAAGTTCATTTACCAAAGTGTTGCTAAGCAGCGTGGTGAGCTTGATGACCGCGTTGATGTTGGTGTAATTGAGCGCGATGGGAGTACCCGGGGGACTGGTTGCGATCCCAGCGATGCCGGGATTGAAAGGCAGATTCTGCGGGTCCGCAGTCCAGAAATACCTTACCGCCAATGTGTTTTTGGAGTTGATGATGTAGTCGGCATTGGCGATCAGTTGATGTTCCGTGAAAGTGGCGGGATCGGAGTATTCTACTGGCCCGTATTGCCCGGTGGGGTTCCCCGGAATGTAGAACGATCCATTGGGCAGTTTCACGTTTAGCTCCGCCAGGGATACGGGGCTGATATTGGACCCGTCACAAGCCACCCCGGGACCGCCGAAAAAGGTGTTGTACGCGGAGTTACCCGGATGATTGGCCGCGCACAAAGCCGCGCCAAGGTTCGCCGCCGTGCGATCAGTGGGTAGCGGGAACAAAAGAACGCTGCTGGAACCGCCGTTCGCCACGCCATTCTTCTGGCGAGTTTCCTGATAGTCCGCAAAGAAGAAGAGCTTGTCCTTTTTGATCGGTCCGCCGATAGCGCCACCGACCTGGTTTTGATTGAGAACTTGCTGCACTCCGCCGCCGTCGCGATTGTCAAAAAAGCCGTTGGCGTTTAAATCCGTGTTGCGGAAGAACTCCCAGACGCTCCCGTGAAACGCGTTGCTTCCGGACCTTGTTACCACGTTCACGTTCCCACCCGGATGCCCGCCATAGCTGGCATCGTAGGTGGAGGTTTGGATCTTGAATTCCTGGATCGCATCCGGATTGGGGATTCCGATACCGCCGTAAATGCCGCAGTCCTTCGCCGATCCTGTATTGGCTGTGTTCACAATGGAGACACCGTCCATTTGGTAGTTGTTATTGCCGGGATCGGCGCCGTTCACGCTGATGTCCTGGGTCCCCTTGCCGATCGAAGTCGCATTGTTTACGCCGACGTTGGCCCCGGCAGCCATCGTCAGGAGCTGCGTGTAGTTGCGGTTGCTGAGCGGGAGTCCCGTTACTTGCTGCGAGGTGACCGTGGTTCCGAGTGTCGAACTCTGCGTCTGCAGCGTTTCCGCCGCGGCTTCCACCGTGACCTGTTCGTTTTGAGTGCCGACCTCGAGCGTTCTGTTCAGTTGCGGCGTCTCGGTGACGTTCAACTGAACGGCAGCCACTTCGGCGGTCTTAAACCCGGAGGCTGCGAACGAGGCCCTGTAGCTTCCAGGCGGCAGCAGGCCGAACTTGTAGCTGCCATCCGATCCAGTGGTCGTCGTGCGGCTCTGTCCGGTATCGTTATTAGTAATGGTCACGGTTACATTCGGAACGGCCGCACCCGATGGGTCGGTAACCGTCCCCGCCAATGCTGCCGTGCCGGCCGACTGAGCCATTAAATAGGGAACTGCTGTAGTCAACAAAAGACACAACAACGCGCCCACCATAAGCCGCGTACAAGGCGTCTTTGATTCCATGTTCTCTCTCTTCTCCTTTGGTTTTGCACACGCGCACGCAGTTACGCGTCCCGATATCGGGCCGCTAACGTAACACAAAGGTGCGTCTAACCACTCTGAAGCTGCAAGACTATTCGGCAGCCAGTATACGTCAAGCTGTATACAATTGAGCGGCAAAAGAGCGTCAAATTTTTGACGGACCCTTTCGAGATTACGCCCGGACGGTGGCCTCGGGGTGCTTGGCTCGGTTCTAGTGCCACGGAACGCCACTTTGGCCCGCTGACCTTCCTCAGCCCGTGACATTCTGTCACGCCGTTATTCGTAAGATACTGATATCAATGAAGTTGACTATTGGCAACCGAACTGCTTTTTAGAGCGGCATGACATCGGAAAAAAAGTCCTTCTTACTCGGCCAACTACAGGAAGCCATCGACGAAGCGGTCTCCGAATCAGGGCGCGTCGGCGAGATCATCGAGGAGATGAAGCGTTCCGGCTACGACTTGTGTTTGATGCTGGAATCCACGGTGACCATCAGCCCTATCGAAGACCAGCAGCCCGATGTCCAGCCCGAACCCAGCTTGGGGTCCAATGTGCCGGCTTCGAACGGGGAGATCGCGCTGACGGCTGAGGATCTCGAGTTTCTTCAGGAATTGAATATCGCGGCCTAAACGCCGGCGATGGGGTCGCCTCAGCGCCCCCCGCTTTAGCGCCCCGCTTTAGCGTCCTTTGGTCTCAAACACGGCGTATACCGCGCCCGCCACGACAGCGCCCGCAATCGGCGCCAGCCAAAACATCCAGAGTTGTTCCAGCGCCACGAAGATAGCCGGAGCCGTGCTGCGCGCCGGATTCACCGACAGGTTGGTTACCGGAATCCCAATCAAGTGGATCAATGTCAGGCCCAGCCCGATAGCAATCGGCGCGAAACCCGGCAGAGCGCGTTTATCGGTGGCACCCAGAATGATCATCAGGAACATAAACGTGAGCACTACCTCGGCCGATAGGCACGCCGTCAATGCATACCCACCGGAGGAATGAGCACCGTAGCCGTTGGCGGCGAATCCGTTGGCCAGGGTGAAGCCCTCCTTACCACTCGCGATCAAATAGAGAACACCCGATCCCGCAATTCCCCCCAGCACCTGCGCCGCTGCGTAAGCCGGCAATTCCGAGGCTGGAAAGCGCCCCGCTACTACCAGGCCCACGGAAACGGCCGGATTCAGATGGCATCCCGAGATGTGGCCGATCGCATAAGCCATGGTCAAGACAGTGAGTCCAAACGCTAGTGCGACGCCGGCGAATCCAATGCCCAGACCCGGAAAAGCGGCGGCCAGCACGGCGGCCCCGCAGCCACCGAAGACCAGCCAAAATGTTCCAATAAACTCGGCAAAAGATCGTTTTGAAAGAGACATTCCAGGTCCCTCTTTGTGACCACAGATGCTACCATACGGCAAATGAAAAGGCGCGCCTTCCTCGCCACCTCGATTTCTGCCGCGGCCGCGTCGCAAACCGCCTGTCAATATGTGCCCGCGACGGCGGCGGCGTCGAGCGCGGTCGACTTTGAACTGGACGAAGTCAGCCTCGGCGAAATTGCCGCAGGTCTCGAAAAAGGCAAGTGGACCTCGGCACGGCTGGTGCAGCTTTATCTCACGCGAATCGAGGCAATTGATCGCAACGGTCCACAGCTCGGGTCGGTATTGGCGCTCCATCCCGATGCGGCCAACATCGCCAGTCAACTGGACCAGGAACGAAAGGCCGGCCATTTGCGCGGATCGCTGCATGGCGTTCCAATTCTGCTCAAAGACAACATTGAAACCAGCGACCAAACCAGCACCACGGCCGGATCGCTCGCCCTGGCCGATTGGCGCGCTCCACAAGATGCTTTCGTCGCAGCGCGACTGCGAGCCGCGGGCGCAATCATTCTCGGCAAAACCAATCTCAGCGAATGGGCCAATTTCCGTTCCACCCACTCCACGAGCGGCTGGAGCGGCCGCGGTGGGCAAACCAAAAATCCTTACGCGCTGGACCGCAATCCGTCGGGCTCCAGCTCCGGATCGGGCGCTGCTGCCGCGAGTAGTCTGTGCGCCGCCGCTATTGGCAGCGAGACCGATGGATCGGTCACCAGCCCTTCGTCTATCAATGGCCTGGTTGGCATCAAGCCTACCGTAGGACTCCTGAGCCGCTCCGGCATCATCCCCATATCGGCCAGCCAGGACACTGCGGGCCCCATGGCGCGCACCGTTCGCGACGTCGCTATTTTGCTGAGCGTCATGGCGGGTGTCGACCCCCAGGACCCAGCCACGGCCGCAGCCCAAGGCAAAACTCCGGCCGACTATACGCGCTTTCTCGATCCCAACGGCTTACACGGTGCGCGGCTCGGCATCGCGCGCAAATTCTTCGAGAGCAATGCGCCGCTCAACGCGTTCTTGAACGGCTGCGTCGACGCGCTGAAGAAAGCGGGCGTTGAAGTGATCGATCCCGCCGATCTGGCCACGCACGGCCAGATGGACGCGCCGGAGCTAGAGGTCCTGCTCTACGAGTTCAAGGATGGAATCAATCGCTACCTCACACGGCTTCCTGCCGCCAGTCCCGCGCGCGCGCTGAAGGATCTGATTGCCTTTAACGAACAGAATCGGGACCGCGAGATGCCCTTCTTTGCTCAGGAGCTTTTCATTCAAGCCGAAGCCAAAGGTCCGCTGACCGATCCGGCGTACGTCAAAGCTCGCGCCGATTGCGTGCGCCTCTCGCGCCAGGATGGCATCGACGCTCTGCTCGCCAAATACAAGCTGGATGCGATCGTGACGCTCACCTCCGGCCCCGCCTGGTTCACCGACCACATCAATGGCGATCGCGACACCGGCGGATGCACGACGCCCGCGGCCGTCGCCGGATATCCGCACATCACCGTGCCAGCGGGATTTTATAGTGGGCTGCCGATCGGACTGTCGTTTTTCGGCGCGGCCTGGAGCGAGCCGACGCTCATTAAGCTGGCGTTCGCGTGGGAGCAACAGATGAACGCGCGGCGGAAACCAGCGTTTGCCGCAAGTGCCATTGGGTAATGTTTTCTCACGCCGCAGGATCGACTGCGGCGAGGCCTTCCCCTTCGGCGAACTCGACCAACCGCCGGTCGGAACATACAAAAATTGGTGGCTCAGCACCTGACGATGACTTCAGCACGAGACAGCCAGCCAATTGGACAGCGTCATAAGCTCGAAGCGGATGACGCTCCAGCAATGTCAGCGCGATATCCACCAATGGCTCATTCACAGGCTGCCGGACAAACCTCGTCTCCATGTGCTGATCGAACCGAGCAAGGATCTGCCCGGCAACTCGTGCATCAAGGTCACCTTCGCGCTGGCGTCGGCGTATCGCAGAATGAAGCTCCACCCTGGCAAGATCCAAAACGGCAAAGCGATGATCGCTGGACCTGGTGGCGAGGCCAAGTAACCTTTGCGTTCCAGGCTCCTGAACGTACAACTTCACAAGAGCACTCGTGTCGAGATAGTAAAGAGCCAACCGCTAGCGTCTTTCGCGCAACACGGTTTCCGAAAGAGATTCGCCTCGAATGCTCACCGGCTCAAAATCACGAATAGAGTTCTCCCTATCGCCAAGCATCGTTTTCACCTCGGGAAGAATTCGATTCAGCCGGATAGCCGTAGTCGGAAATTGCGGAGCCTTGGGGTTTTGAACTCTGCTGGTGAGCACAAGACGGCGGTCAATCGAACTCCGAAGCACGGTCTGCCTCATAGGCTCCGACGCCGCCCATTCCAACTTTGCCTCGGGAAGAGCAGTGTCGCGGAACCACTTTAGCGCCACGAAATTATACCCAGGTCGGGATTCCACGGCATCCAAAACCCGAACCAAGTCGACGACAGGATCGGATTCCACATGCGCTTCGAAGGTTGCAGGTGCATCTGTCTGTGCAGGTTTAGACGGAGATAGCGTATCCGGCTCGAAGGAGATGCGAATCTCACCGCTCTTGGGCGACCAATTGTCAGCGGAAGCATTTCTCTTCTTTTTTCGCGGCTTAACGCCACTGTCGTATAGCGATATTCGAGCTCGATAACCTGGGGGAAAAAGGCTCTTTTGAATAGCGTCTAGGGATTTGTACGCAGGAGAACGCAACAAAGCAAAGTCCCGCTCGAGACAAGCTTCCAATTCTTCAATCTTCATCCAACACCTCTATATTTAGTCTAAGAGTCCCCTACGGAACCCATTTATAGATACTATAAGAGACAAGCCCTTGTCAAGCAAATTCGTTAGTTCGCCAGTTCCGCGCACATCCCCGGCACGCTCCGCGCCATGAAGCCCAGGCTGTCGTCCATGTTGAGCCCGGACAAACTCAGACGTTTTTCCGCACCAGCCGCGCCGCCCCCGCAAGCCGTCTTGGCGCGCGACCGCAGTTCGGCGATTGAATCGCGCCACTTCATCAGATCCGCTTTCTTCGCCACCGGCCCGTGTCCCGGAATCACGATGTCGAAGTCGAGCTGCAACACACGATCGAGCGTCTTGTCCCAATCCCGATGCACCGAAGGGGCGTTTTCGGCCACGATGCTGCCTTTAGCGCTGTAGTCGATGAACGGCGCGCTGCCATTCACGAACAGGTCGCCGGTGTGCAGCACGCGTTCGGTCGGAAACAGGATCACCGCGTCGCCGTTGGTGTGCCCGCGTCCCAGATGATGCGCGCTCACTTCCTTGCCGCCGATGAAGACCTGCGCTTCGTCGGCGAACGTGATCTGCGGTAGTCCGGGCTGCTTGCCCGCCACCATGTTGGCGCGCGCGTTCTTGTGGATCACGATCTCGGCCGGCGTATTCTTCAGCATGAAGGCGTTGCCGCCGGTATGGTCGCCGTGCTGGTGCGCGTTCAAGATGTATTTGATCGGCTTGTCGCTGACGGCCTTCACCTTGGCCAGGATCTCCGGCCCGTCCTGCTCGAACTTGTCGTCGACCAGCAGAAGGCCTTCTTCGGTGGGCATCACGGCCACGTTTCCGCTGGCCGCATTCATGATCACCCACAGATGGTCGGTCACCTTCTGCACATTGAGCGGCTGCTTGGGAGGTTGTTGCGCCTGAAGCCAAATAAAACTCAGTCCGGACGCGGCCAGTACGATTCCGCCCAAGCGAACTAACCAGGGTCTTTGGATGGACATATTTGAAACAGTATAGCTCTTTGACTTGAGGGCTTGCGTCAAGGAATAGCTTGCTTGCATCCCATAGGCTATGCCCTATCAACCTGACTAATTATTATAGGCTATAATCTATCTGAATGGCCATATACCATAGGCCACAACCTATGAACAGACAAAGACTTGCCGCTCATTCCCGCTCGCAACTCCATGAACGCTTTAGGAAGCTCGGCCCAGCCCGGCTCTACGCTCCGCCTATCCGGGGCTGGATTAGGGCCATCCGTACGGCCCTCGGCATGTCCACAGCGCAGCTGGCCGAGCGTCTGAAGATCAAGCAACCCTCGTTGGTTACGCTCGAACAATCCGAAGCCAAGGGCACCATCGAACTGGCGACGTTACGGCGGGTGGCCGAAGCGCTCGACTGCGCTTTGGTTTACGTGCTTGTGCCTAATAAACCTCTGGAGAAGATGGTCCGCGACCGCGCCCGCGCATTCATCCGCAAACGCCGGCAACACGTGGAGCACACGATGCTGCTGGAAGACCAGAAAGTAACGGCGAGGAATGCCGAGGCGCTGCTCGACGAGGTCATTCGCGAAACCAACCCGCGCTTGTTCTGGGATTAATCTCGTGAGCGATCTATTCGATCAGCCGGAAAATGCCACGCCGCTCATGCCGGACGAGATACGCGATCTGATTCCGGCGCACATCGCCTATCGGAGCGAGCTGAATGAAGCCGAGCAGGAAAACATAGCGCGCGCGCAGGACTGGGCGCTGGGCCGCAAGCGCGATCCGCTGACCGAGAAGTTCATCCAGGAACTGCACCGGCGGATGTTCAGCGAGGTATGGAGATGGGCCGGAAAATTCCGCAAGAGCGAGCGCAATCTCGGAATACCGTTCTATGAGATTCCGCTGGCCCTGCGCCAGTTGCTCGACGACACGCGCGCATGGATCGAATACAGCAGCTATGCGCCCGATGAGATCGCAGTGCGCTTCCATCGCCGGCTGGTGCAGATTCATCCTTTCCCGAACGGCAACGGCCGCCATGCCCGGCTCGCCGCGGATCTCCTGGTCATGAGGCTGGGGCGCGAACGGTTTTCATGGGGCATAGAAAGTCTCCGCAATGCCGGCGCCATGCGGCACCGCTACATTGCGGCCCTGAAGACCGCCGACAATTTCGACCTCGGACCGTTGCTCGGGTTCGCGCGCTCATAGACTCATTGGATCTTCTGTTGACCGATCTGGGAATGACCGATCTGGAGTCGCTCTATTCCAGCCTTTTTCATTCACTTCCACTGCGGCCGTGTCGTCGCATCGGCCCCGGTTCCATAGAATCGCAGGCAGAAAGGAAGTGCTTCGTGAACAAAAAACCTGCTGAAACACCGGCTAGCGCTTCGATCGCCAAGCCCGAGCCGCAGCCATCCATCGTGCAGCCAATAATCGACGAGCTGAAGGGAACAACTCAGCTACCTAAGGACGACGAAGCCGCGCCACCGCGTGGTCCGTTGCATCCGCCTCAGCCGGCCGAACTCGACCAGGATGCCGGTGGCGGCTACAACCCGGACGGTACCTACCCACAGACCTAAGCGCCCCGTTAAACCTGACGGCCCCGTCCCACGCGGCATGCGGCTCTTCCCACTCTTTGAAAATCTGGACGATAATAGGAACAAGCAAGCAGATAGTGCCTGCAGCGTAGCAACAAGGATGGTTCCCATGCAGAAGTTGGCCGCAATCGCGGTTGCAGCGGCGTGTTCCTGTTTGATGTTTGGTCAGGAACCCGCGCCCGTCCGTCCCAGGGCCGGCAAGGTCCAGATTTTCAAAGAGGCTGACCTCAAAGTCGGAATGAAAGGCTACGCCTGGACCGTGCTTCAAGGTTCGGAGCCGGAAGCGCTTCCGGTGGAAATCCTAGGCATTTACAAAAACCAATGGGGACCCAAGCAGGATGTGATTCTCGCCAAACTGGGTGGCAAGGGCCAGCGCACCAACGTCGCCGCTGGAATGAGCGGCAGCCCCGTATACATCGACGGCAAGCTGGTGGGCGCAATCGCGCTGCGGTTCAGCACTTTCTCGCCGGATGCATTATGCGGCATTACGCCCATTGAGCTGATGCTGGAAGTGAATGAATTCGACGATTCGCGTCCCTCCAACGCGCGCGTACCGGGCAAAAACGCAGCCCGCAACGCGGCTTTCGTCGACCCGCAATCGTCGCAAGGTTCTACCGTTGGCTCGAACCCATTCCCGGTCGCCGATATGGTTCCCATCGAGACTCCGCTGAATTTCGCGGGGTTTGCTGAAAACGTCCTACCCACATTTGCACCAGAGTTTCAGCAGATGGGGATGACCGTGTCCGGTGGTGGCGGCGCCAGTACGATGATGAGCTCGAAGCCCGCTCCAGGCTGGCAGCAATCGTTGCAGCCGGGCGATGCGGTGAGCGGCGTTCTGGTCACCGGCGACATGAGCATCAGCGCCATGTGTACCGTCACCTATAACGATCTCAAACATGTGCTGTTTTGCGGTCATTCCTTCTTCAACCTCGGTCCGGTGGACATGCCCATGGCCAAGGCCGATGTGATCACTACGCTCGCTTCGCAATACCAGCCCACTAAGTTCGGGAATGCGACGGAGATCGTCGGCGCGTTGAGGCAGGACCGGCACAGCGGCGTTCTGGGCGACTTGGGCGACACCGCTGAAATGGTTCCCGTTACGCTCCACGTCCGCTCGTTCGGCGACAACAACACCGTGCGTAAGGAAAAAGATTTGCACTTCAGCGTCTTCGTCCAGCAAAAGTGGACGCCTTATTTGATGATGATGACGCTCTTCAATTCCATTTCCAGCCTGAACGAATTCGCCGAAGAGACCACCTACCGGTTGAGCGGAAAAGTGGCGCTGGACGGACAGCCCGGCGTTTCGCTCTCCACCATGCTGGCGGCGAACGAGGGTCCCGCGCCGGTTCCCAACCAACTGGCGGGATGGTGGGGCGACAAGTTTAATCGCCTGTTCCTGAATCCGGTGCAGATTCCGAAACTCAAGTCCGTGGATGCGACGGTGGACATTTTGCCGGACCGCCGCGAAGCGATGATCGAGAACGCCTGGGTCCCGGCGAGCGAAGTGGAAGCGGGCACCGAAGTCCCGGTGAAAGTGTTCGTACGGCCCTACCGGGGCGACCGCATTGAGAAAGACTTCACGCTCAAGATTCCAGCCGGTTTACCCAAAGGCGAGCATCGCGTGCTATTCAGCGACGCCGACACGCTGAACCGTATGCAAAGCAGTGCGACCATGTCCGAGCCTTTCATCGACATCCGGCAGACGGTTTCGCTGATGAACCAGGAACGCAGCAACAATAAGCTCTACATTTCGCTCATCGAACCTCGGCCAACGGTGTTCTATGAAGACAAGACGCTGCCCAGCCTTCCGGCCTCCATCATGAACGTGATGCAGACCGATCGCACCGCCAGCCGCCATCTGCAGTCGTCTGCGGAGAGCGCGATGGAGCAAGGCAGTATTCCATTCGACATGCTGATCGACGGCAGCTACTCGCTCAGAATCACCGTAAAGTAATACCCATCACTCTTAAGACTGCACCAATGAAAACAATTCGATTCCTCCTGGTGGCACTCAGCGCCCTAGCCACCGGCTTTGCCGTGGACACCCACTTTTGGCAGCACGGCGACCGCGCCGATTTTGAAAGCGGAACGCTCAAGAATCTCTCCCTGCGCGCGGACGGCCGCGTCTTTCTGGCTCCTCAATTCACCGAGATCTTCGATTCCTCCACGCCCTATCTCTGGACCTTGGCCGCCGACTCCAAAGGCAATCTGTACACGGCGGGCGGGGGTACTGGCAGCGGATCGGCCAAAGTTTTCGTGATCGATCGCGCCGGAAAGAGCCGTCCATTCGCCGAGTTGGACGGTCTCGAGATCCACGCCATTGTGCTCGATTCCAAGGACGAGGTTTACGCCGCAACCGATCCCGACGGCAAGATTTTCAAAATCGGCTCCGACGGCAAGCCGAAGCTGTTCTACGATCCGCACCAGAAATATATCTGGGCCATGGCGTTCAACAGCAAGGGCGATCTGTTCGTCGCAACCGGGGATCAAGGCGAGATTCATCGTGTGACACCGGCCGGCGCCGGCTCGGTGTTTTTCAAGACAGAGGAGACTCATGCGCGCTCGCTGGCCATCGATGCGCAAGACAACCTGATTGTGGGGACCGAGCCGAGCGGTTTGATTCTGCGGATTTCCCCCGCCGGCCAAGGCTTTGTGTTGTATCAATCTCCGAAGCGCGAGATCACGGCCGTTGCGGTCACGCAGGATGGCGCCATTTACGCCTCGGGCGTCGGTAACAAGACGGCTGTAGTGCAGGCCGCGCCGCCGCCCGGCCCCCCTCCTTCGCTCGCGATTCCCGGCGGACCGGGTGTGGGCAACGCGCGAATCACGCCGGTAACGGGCGGCCCAGGGCCATCCATCGCGGGAGGCTCGGAAGTATACCGGATCAATCCCGACGGATCGCCCCGCAAGGTCTGGTCGAACCCGCAGGATATCGTGTATGCCATTGGATTTGACGCCGGCGGATTACCGCTGGTGGGAACCGGCAATCGTGGCAAGATCTATCGCCTGGATTCGGACACCGTGAGCACGCTGCTGCTGGATGCTTCGCCCACGCAGGTGACGGGCTTTGGCCGTGGACCCAAGGGCGAGCTCTATGCGGTTACTGGAAACATCGGCAAAGTATTTCGTCTGGGGCCTGGCTTTGAGAAGACAGGATCGTTTGAAAGTCCCGTGCTGGACGCTGGAGCCTTCGCCTATTGGGGCCGGATCAGTTATCGCGGCTTGGGGAAAATCACGGTCTACACACGCAGCGGAAACCGGAGCCATCCGGAAAGCAACTGGAGTCCGTGGGCGACGCTTGAAACCGAAACCAGCGCCGCGGCGTGCGATTCCTGCGGAGCTGGCCGGACCGCTTCACCCCCGGCTCGATTCCTGCAATATAAAATCGACTTGACCCCGGCCACCGGCCAGCCCGAGCCCGAGGTCTCTTACGTGGAGGTGGCTTATCTTCCCAAGAACGTGGCGCCTGAGATGGTAGCCATCGACATTACGCCGGTGAATTATCGTTTCCCCACACAGTCGCTGTCCATCACTCCGTCCACGTCCATTACGCTTCCTCCCATCGGCCAAAAGAGCAGCCCCGCCGCGTCCATTGAGAATGTTTCTCAAACACTGAACTATGCCAAGGGCTTCCAAGGCGCTCGCTGGCTGGCATCCGATGAGAACGGTGACACGCTGGTTTATCGCGTGGAGATCCGCGGCGTGAAGGAGTCCGGGTGGAAGCTTCTCAAAGACAACGTGCCGGAAAAGTATTTAAGCTGGGACACTGGCGCATTTCCGGACGGCGAATATGTGTTGCGGGTGACGGCCTCGGATTCGCCCAGCAACCCGCCCGATCAGGCGCTCAGTGCGTCGCTGGTCAGCGATCCGTTCTTGATCGACAACACGCCTCCGCAGATCGCGAAGCTGACCGCCGGTGCTGGGGCGGGGAACAAACTCGAGGTCCGCTGGAGCGCTCGCGACGCGCTCAGCAGCATCGATCACGCCGAATATTCGGTGAATGGCGGCGACTGGGTGCGGATCGATCCCGTCAGCCGGCTCTCGGATTCACCCGACGAAGAATACCGCGCTCTGATCGATCATCCAGCGTCCGGCGAACAGGTGATCGCCGTCCGCGTGAGCGACGAGTTCGACAATCAAGCCGTCGAAAAAGTAGTCGTCAAATAGCCTCACTAAACCGCGCGCCAGCAGCACACCCGGAGACGACCGGAAGGCGTGCACTGGAGAACATCGACTCGAAGAACACCGGACGGGTGGCGCGTAGCAAGCGGTCTTGCTAGGTATACATACTCGGATACGCCGTCTTCATCCCCTGCGCGCGTTCCCGAGCCGTCTCTATCTGCACCAGCTCGCCCTTCCCCATTCCCGGACACCACGCCGCCGTTTTTTTCCAGTCGCGCTTGCTATCCACCAGCTCCGGCCAGAACGGAAACATTCGGCACTGTACGGGCTTCACCGCATGAATCGAACAGCCGCCATCGCGCAGAAAATGGCACTGCTGCTGGCGTGGGACGCGCAGCCGAAGCAGATGCTTGGTGCGATACACGTAGCGCCGCTCAAACTCGCGCGCCGTCATGCCGACATGCTCCGCGATGCGATTGAGATCCTCCACGGTCAGGTAAACGAAGCCTTGTTGCTCGCAGCAGTTAGTACAGCCGGGCTGGCATTCGAACTGCAAGGCCTTCATAGTAGCGTTGACAATATAATAAGCCCTTTTGCGCTGTAATATTAAGCATGCGACTGATCCTGCTCTTTCCACTCCTCGCGATAATCGCCCTGGCGCAGCAGGGCCCAACCCAGTCCGGCACACCAAAGACTGGCCCAGGATTTACCACCGCCAACATGGACATGACCGCCAACCCCTGCGCCGATTTTTATCAGTACGCCTGCGGCGGCTGGATGGCCGATAATCCGGTTCCAGCCGACCAGTCCCGGTGGGGCACTTTCGAGCAACTGGCGGATCGTAATCGGACGATACTGCGTGGAATCCTGGAGAAAGCCTCCGTTGACGATCCCAAGCGTTCGGCGGTGGAGCAAAAGATCGGCGACTTTTATGCTACCTGCATGGACGAACCTGCCATCGACAAGCTGGGAATCCACCCGCTGGACCCTGAGCTGAAGCGCATTGATGCGATCAAGTCGAAAGACCAGATCATCGATGAATTGGTCCGTCTGCACCTGGCCGGCGTCGGAGTTTTGTTCAACTTCTCTTCTAGCCCGGATTTCAAAAACTCGATGCAAATGATCGCCGATGCGGACCAAGGCGGCCTCGGTCTTCCGGATCGGGACTACTACCTGAAACAGGACCCTAAGTCGGTGACGTTGCGCGAGCAGTACGTAGCGCACGTGCAAAAGATGTTAGAGCTGGCGGGTGAATCGACCGCCCAGGCCGCCCCGGACGCGCAGGCTGTGTTGCATATCGAAACCGGCTTAGCCCAAGGATCGCTCGACCGCGTGTCGCGGCGCGATCCCAACAAGACGTATCACAAAATGTCCGTCAAAGAATTGGAAGGCTTGTCCCCTGGGATCGATTGGCCGAAGTTCTTCGCTGGAATGGGGACGCCCGCCTTCACCGATCTGAATGTCTCGGTCCCGGACTTTTTCAAGGACCTGAACACGGTTCTGACGAGCGCCAGCGTGGCCGATCTGAAAACTTATCTTCGCTGGCATCTGCTCCACTCCGAAGCGCCGTTATTGGCGAAGCCGTTCCTGGATGAAAACTTTCATTACTACGGCCAGATCCTGACCGGCGCCAAGGAACTGGAGCCCCGCTGGAAGCGTTGCGTGAGAGCCACCGACGAAGACCTGGGCTTCGCGCTGGGACAGAAATATGTCGAGCAGAATTTTCCGCCGGCCGCCAAGGCGCGGGTGCTGGGCATGATTCAAGAGATCGAGACCATGCTGGGCCAAGACATTCAATCGCTCGACTGGATGACAGCCGCCACGAAACAGGAAGCTCTGGTCAAGCTGCGCGCCGTGACCAACAAAATCGGCTATCCCGACAAATGGCGCGACTATTCCAGCGTCAAGATCGTGCGGGGACAGGCAGTGGGAAATGACGAACGCGCCACCGAGTTTGAAGTCCGGCGCGACATAAACAAGATCGGCACGCCGGTGGATCGCGGTGAGTGGAACATGACTCCGCCAACGGTGAACGCCTACTACAGTCCGCTGCAAAACAACATCAACTTTCCCGCGGGCATTTTACAACCGCCCTTTTTCGATAACCGGATGGATGCGGCAGTGAACTACGGCGGCATCGGTGCCGTGATGGGACATGAGCTGACCCATGGGTTCGACGATCAGGGCCGACAATTCGACGCCGAGGGGAACCTGCACAATTGGTGGACGCCCGAGGACGCCGCCGAATTCGAGAAGCGCGCGCAATGTTTTATCGACGAGTACTCGGCGTTTACTCCGGTGGACGACGTGCATCTGAACGGCAAGCTCACGTTGGGCGAAAACACGGCCGACAATGGCGGCGTGCATCTGGCGTTCATGGCTCTGATGAAGTCGCTGGAGAATAAGCCGCAACCGCCGAAGATCGACGGATTCACGCCCCAGCAGCGCTTTTTCCTGGGCTATAGCCAGCTCTGGTGTCAGAACGTGCGTCCCGAAGCGGCCCGGATGCGCGCTCAGACCGATCCTCACTCCGACGGCCGCGATCGCGTGAACGGCGTGGTGGGAAACATGCCGGAGTTTCGTGAAGCTTTCGCGTGTCATGCCGGGCAGCCGATGGTCCACGCACCGGCCTGCCGCGTTTGGTGACATATGAGACTGATCTTGCTCTTCCCCATCTTCGCGTTGAGCGCCTGGGCGCAATCCGGCTCTGGGTTTAGCACCGCCAACATGGACATGACGGCTAATCCCTGCGTCGATTTCTATCGATACGCCTGCGGCACATGGATGGCCGACAATCCGATTCCCGCGGATCAACCTTCGTGGAACACGTTCAACGTGCTGGGGGATCGCAATCGCGACGCCCTGCGCGGAATCTTGGACAAGGCCTCGGTCAACGATCCCAAGCGCTCAGCGGTGGAACAAAAGATCGGCGACTTTTATGGTTCCTGCATGGACGAACCCGCCATCAACAAGCTGGGGCTTACACCGCTGGAACCAGAGTTGAAGCGCATCGATGCGATTGCATCCAAGGGAGACGTATTGGCCGCGCTGATCCGTCTTCACCGCATCGGCGTGGGAGCGTTTTTCGCATTCTCCTCCGAACCCGACGCTAAAAATTCGATGCAGATGATCGCCGGCGCGGACCAGGGCGGCCTGGGCCTGCCGGATCGCGATTATTACCTCCGAACGGATCCGAAATCGGTCAAATTGCGCCAGGACTACGTAACCCACGTTCAAAAGATGCTGGTGCTGGCGGGTGAATCGCCCGCCAAGGCCGCGGCCGGCGCGCAGACCGTGATGCGCATGGAGACCGATCTGGCCAAAGCCTCGCTCGACGTTGTGTCGCGTCGCGATCCCCAACAGGTTTATCACAAGATGTCTGTTCAGGCGCTGGTAGCGTTGGCTCCGAGCATTGAGTGGCGGAAATACTTTACCGGCGTCGGCGCTCCCTCTTTCAGCGATCTCGACGTCTCGGTGCCGAACTTTTTCAAAGGCTTGAACACGGTTTTCACGCAAAGTACAGTGGCCGATCTGAAGACCTATCTTCGCTGGCAATTGGTTCATTCCGAAGCGCGGTTGCTATCGAAGCCGTTTGTCGACGAGAACTTTCACTTCTACGGTACGTCGCTCGCTGGCGTTCCCCAGCTGCGAGCCCGCTGGAAGCGCTGCGTGGATGCCACGGATGCCAATTTGGGGTTTGCGCTGGGTCAGAAATACGTGGAGCAGGAATTCCCTCCGGATGCCAAGGCGCGGGTGCTGGGCATGGTCCAGGAGATCGAAAAGATGCTGGGCGAAGATATTCAATCGCTGGATTGGATGACGCCCGCCACCAAGCAGCAGGCACTGATCAAACTGCGCGCGGTGAACGGGAAGATCGGCTATCCGGACAAGTGGCGCGATTATTCCACGGTCCGAATTGTGCGGGGAGACTACCTCGGCGATGACCAGCGCGCCACCGAATTCGAAGTCGAACGCCAACTGCGGAAGATCGGCACGCCGGTGGATCGCAGCGAATGGGGCATGACTCCCCCCACGGTAAATGCCTATTACGACCCGCAGCACAACGACATCAATTTCCCGGCCGGCATCCTGCAGCCGCCATTCTTCAACAACCGCATGGATGCGGCGGTGAACTACGGCGCCATCGGTTCCATCATGGGGCATGAGCTCACGCACGGGTTCGACGATGAAGGCCGTCAATTCGACGCCGATGGCAATTTGCGGGACTGGTGGACGGCGGAAGACGCTAAGGAATTTGAAAAACGCGCGGATTGTTTCATCAAAGAATATTCGGCGTTTACTCCCGTGGATGACGTGCATTTGAACGGCAAGCTGACGCTGGGCGAAAACACGGCCGATAACGGCGGCGTGCGCCTGGCATTTATGGCCCTGATGAAATCGATGGAGGGCAAGCCGCAGCCGCCGAAAATCGACGGATTCACTCCGCAGCAGCGCTTTTTCCTTGCTTGGGGTCAAGCCTGGTGCGAGAACGTGCGGCCCGAAATGTCGCGGATGCTGGCGCAGACCGATGGTCATTCCCCGAGCCGCGATCGCGTGAATGGCGTGTTGGGAAACATGCCGGAGTTTCGCCAAGCCTTCGCTTGCCGCGTGGGGCAGCCGATGGTTCACGCACCCGCCTGCCGGGTTTGGTGATGCCGCGCGCTGTCACATCCCATTAACACGCCGGCAGCTGGGAGCAGGCGGTAATAATTCCTGCTCACCTCGCGCACACACCCGTAAAAGGCTTTTAAATCCGCTGAAATAGCATCTGGCAATCGCCGTGCATATTGAGGCGGCGTATGAGAAGTCCACTTCACTTCGCAGATTGCATTCGCGTCTCATTGTTATTAAACATCATTTACTGAACCACAGACGAGCATCCAGCTCGAGGAGGATAATTATGAGCAACACAGCGGTGTTTGGAGTGTATCGAGATTCAGTCGGCCTCAGTGGCGGGCTGGAGGCATTTCGGACTGCGGGCTTTCGGAACACCGATATCTCGGTGCTGCTACCGGAGAATGCGGGCACCAAGGACTTCGTTCATCAGAAGGACACCAAGGCGCCCGAAGGGGCCACGGCTGGCGCGACCACGGGAGCAATAGTCGGTGGCATCGTAGGCTGGCTGGCGGGTATCGGCGCTTTAGCGATCCCGGGTATTGGGCCGCTGATCGCTGCCGGTCCAATCGTCGCGTTGCTGGCGGGCGCAGGTGCGGTTGGCGCGGCTGGCGGCATCGTTGGCACACTAGTGGGACTCGGGATTCCCGAATACGAGGCCAAGCGTTTCGAAGGCCGCGTGAAGTCTGGTGGCACGCTGGTTTCCATTCACTGCGATAATTCCGAGTGGGTGAAGCGGGCCAAAAAGATTTTGGAAGACACCGGCGCGGAGGACATCGCATCGAGTAGTGAAGCCAAGGCGGATTACGCAGTCAGCGAGCGGCCGGGTACGCGGATATAACTCGCATATAACGCGTACAGAGATCGGCCACAACAAGGGGACGCACTCCCTAATGGGGGCGCGTCCCTATTTCTCCAGTAAAATGGTACCGTGACCCGGCGCTTCTTCCTTGCCGCAGCTTCTGTTTCTGCCTTCGCACAAGACATCCTGACGCTGGCCCCGCCGAAACCAACCGCAAAAATACCGTATGGAAAGGCGACCCAGCAGTTCGGGTTTCTTTATCTTCCTCACGGGACCGGCCCGCATCCCGCAGTGCTTTTCATTCATGGTGGATTCTGGAGAAACAACTACAGCTTGGACCACGCAGGTCATCTGTGTGCTGCGTTGGCCCGCGCCGGGGCAGCCGTGTGGAGTCTGGAGTATCGCAGGCTGGGCGATCCCGGTGGAGATTGGGCGGGCATGTCGGACGATATCGTTCGCGGTGCTCAGCACCTGGTGCCCGTAGCGAACCGCTACAGCTTGGATTTGAAACGCGTGATCGCGGCGGGCCATTCGGCTGGAGGCCAGTTGGCGCTGTGGCTGGCTGCGCAGATGGCTGTTGACTTGCGCGGTGTGGTTCCCTTGGCGGCCATTTCAGATTTGCGGCGCGCTTACGCGTTACAGATGGACGGAGGCGTGGTCGGTCAGCTTATGGGTGGTTCGCCGGATCGGGTGCCCCAGCACTATGCGGCGGCTTCTCCCATGGAGCTGTTGCCCATTTCCGCGCCGCAGCGCGTGGTACATGGGACAGCGGACAACATCGTGCCATTCGACATGAGCCAGCGCTTCGCCAAAGCTTCCAAGAATGCGAAGCTCATTTCGCTGCCGGGCGCGGGGCATTTCGATCTGATCGATCCGCGCGCGAAGGCCTGGGCTACTGTCCAGAAGAACATTCTCGACTGGGACTTCTGACCTCCGAAACATTTCTGCTCTGATTTGTTCTAAAATAAAAGAACGTGCCTTTGCTTCGCCGTTGGGTCGCCTTGCTGGTATTGTTCTCCGGCAGCCTGTTGGTAGCGTCCTTCGAGTACTTTACGCCGCAACATCAGTTGTTGGGAATCGGCGTGGGCCGGTCCGAAATGACGGCCGAGCTTTTGGCCGCCCGGACGGACCGCATGATTCAGTCGCAAACCTTCACTATCATGCGGGAGCCTCAGGCCGTAGCAGGCGCGGAAAGAATCACGGGCGCGCGCCTCACTCCGATTTTCCGCCGCGCGGCGGATGAGAGCGGCTGGCCCGTTTCACTGATCTCGGCGGTTGCGTATCTGGAAAGCTGGGGCGACGCGCAGGCTGCTAGTCCCGCGGGTCCCAAAGGCATCATGCAATTCTCCGAGGCAACGGCCCGCGCTGCCGGACTGCGCATCGTCCGCATCACGCGATTTCAAGTCACCACCTCGCACGAGTTGGTGCGCCGAAAACGCGGGCGATCCGTTTATCGGACCGTTCATCACAAAATGCCGTACACCGTGACCGTCCGCGACGATCGGCTAAATCCGGAACGCGCCGCGCCCGCCGCCGCGCGCTATCTGGCCCGGATGGAAACCAAGTTCGGCAGCCGCGATTGGGCCATCTTCGCGTATCATTGCGGCGAAGGCTGCGTTTCGGATCTGCTTCCACTCACTGAAGCCGCCGTGCATCATAAGCAGCCCACCGTAGCGGAGATGTTCTTCGCCGCCAACCCCGCGCATCACGGCGAACTCTACGAAGCGTTGCAACGCGAAATGCAGCGCGATTATTCACCCACTTACTGGTTCCGCATCAAACGCGCCGAGCAGTTGCTGGCGTTATACCAAGAGGACCCGGCGGCATTCCGCGAACTCGCCGAAGAATACCAGAACCCGATCCATCCTCAGCGCCGCGCAGCGGATCGTTTGATGATCTGGCTGAAATCGCACGATATCTTCTACCGATCCCCGGATGACTTACGCCTCGCCACCGGCAGAGGGCTGGCAAGAGTGTTCGACGATCCCAAATTCTTCGGATTCTCGCTGCCGGAGATGGCCGAGGGTCCCAATCGAGACCTTTACTTGCAGGACTCTCCGGCTGCCATTGGAACCTTGCTCTACGTGGCGTTTGAGACGCGGCGGCTGTTCGAGGAGTTGAGGCCGAAGGGTGAGCGTTTTGTGCCGTTGCAGGTGGCGGAACTGGTGGGCACAACAGACCGTCCGTCCGAAGCCGGCACGCTGCTGGTGGATCCCGAATTCCCGGAACATTCCACCGGTCAAGTGTTCGATATCGATCGGTCGAATCTGCCGCGCGGCGAGCGCGAGTGCCTGAACTTCACTTTGGACGATATGGGCTGGGATGGCTATCTGGGCTTCATTCAGGTAACCAGTGACACGGTCCACATTGGATGCTCCCCATCGTCGCGGGAATTCTTCGCGGCCGTATTCGACGAAGCCGCGGCAACGGAACCGCGACGGTAAGGGAGCCGGAGCGCTTTACAGGTCGCCGTCGTCGGAGGACGCGGCGTGGCTGCCCCACGTCAGTGCGGATCCCTGGACCGTGGAATCGCCCCAGATGATGGCGTTGGATTGCACAGTGGAATCGCCCCAGATGATCGCGAAGCCCTGCAGCGTGGAATCACCCCAGATGATCGCGTCACCCCAGATGATGGCATCGCCCCAAATGATGGCGTCGCCCCAGATGATCGCGTTGCTCCAGATCGAAGAACTGCCCAAAGTGGTGGAGTCGCCCCAGATAATCGCGTTGGATTGAACATTGGAGTCGCCCCAGATGATGGCATCGGCCGAAACCAGCGTTACGGTTTGAGTCTGCGCGTTGTACTGCGCGATGGGCGAGAGCGCCTGAAAATTCACCGGGTCCGTGTTCGTGAGCGCCCGCTCGATATCCAGATATCCGGCGCCCACCGCGAAAATGTCCTGCTGGGTTTCGAACGTGCCGGTGTGATGCGCGTCGATGGCGGTTGTGTAGCGCGCGAACTGCTTGGTGGCAGTCTTCATGAGCCGCGCCTTGATCTGATCCGGTGTCAAAGAGGGATTTTCGTCGAGCATCAGAGCTGCCGCGCCGCTTACCACCGGCGTCGCCATGCTGGTGCCGCTGAGCTTGAAATAGTCCTTCGACAGGCCAACGCTCGATTTCTCGTAGGTGGCGGTGGAGATCAGCGTGTCCGGATGCTCCGTCGCGATGGTGCAGTTGGGCGACGCAAGCAGCGAAACCACATTGTTGCCGGGCGCCACCAGGTCTGGTTTCACTACGTGATCGAGCAGCGTCGGACCCTTCGAGCTGTAGCTGGCGATCTTGTCGTCGCTCCGCCAGGGAGTTCCGTTGGCGTTCATGGCGCCGACGGTGATAACGTAAGGATCGTTGCCGGGCGAATTGATGGTTGCATAGCCCAGCGTGCCGAGCGAATTGTCACGGCCCATATTTCCGGCTGCCACCACTACCGTGATCCCAGCCTTCCAGGCGGCCTCCACGGCTTGGCACAACGGATCGAGTTGGAAGCTTTCGTAAACCGGATGTCCCAGCGAAAGATTGATGACGCGAATGTTGTACTTGTCTTTCAGCGCGATGGCTTCGTCGATGGCCGCGATGACGTCCGATTCCTGGCCATTGCCATTGGCATCCAGCACGCGAAGGTTAACGATATTCGCGTTGGGCGCTACCCCTTTGAAAGTGTGAGTGAAATTCGGACCTGTGGATTGCGCGCCGTTGGCGGCTACGATACCGGCCACATGCGTGCCATGGCCGTATTGATCGGAAGCGTTTTGGCCTGTGACGAAGCTTTCGCTGAAGATCACTCGGGAATGCGAACCGTCTTTCGCGGCGAGGTCCTGCTTGAGCGCGACACCGCTGTCGATCACGGCCACTCCGACACCTGTGCCACTCCAACCCTCACTCCACAGAGGATTGGCGTTCACAGTCTGGGTGGTGACGTCCAGGAGACTGGTAGCGGTCCGGTTGGGCGAGATGTACGCAACCTGCGGATTCGATGCAAGCTTTTCGATCATCGAAACCGGCACGGTCATATGGGTTGCGGGGATACTACGGAAATGGCGCCGGATGCGGCCCATAGGGCCCGCCACTTCTCCGGATCCGACACTGGCGAAACTCTTGTATTGAACAATGACATCCACCATGCCAGAGGCAGTGGAATGCGGCATGTCCGAAGCAACCTTGGGGCCTGCGAAAGCCAGAGAGCCAACCAGACCGATCAGAGCAATTCGAATTGTTGGCTTCATGGGCGGAATAGAACCTCCGTCCTGATAAAGGCAGGTGACAGTCCAAACTAAGTGGTTTTAGAATGTGTGAGTTTAGAGGCCATGGGACAGTTTGCCTTTGACAACTTGTCTGGCCATGAGACAGGATGTCTCAAAAGTCCTGGGACGAACTAGTACCGGTGTACCATGCACCAAAAAAATGAGGAAGGCTTACTTCGGAACGGTGAAGTGGAAGGTCGCGCCCTGGCCGAGCTGGGACTCCACCCAGATGCGCCCGCCGCGTTGCTCGACAATCCGTTTGCAGATCGCTAAACCAATCCCCGTACCCGGGAATTCGCGGCCATGCAGTCGTTTGAACACGCCAAAGATCTGCTCGTGATAGCGGGGGTCGATCCCGATGCCGTTATCTCGAACGGAGAATTGAATCGCAGCGCCAGTGTCGGTGGCGGATATATGGATCTTGGGTGGCTCCGCACTTCGGAAGCAAATGGAATTCGAGAGCAACTGCCGGAAGAGCTGCGTCAACTGTGCAAAATCGAACAGAACGGATGGCAACGGATCGTTGGTGATCTGCGCTCCACTCCCGCGCACTGCTGCATCGAGCATCAAGATCGCGCCCTGCAGCGCTCCTTCCGGCCCCACGGTCTCCAGCGGCTGGTCCAAGGAGCGGAACTGATGGGAATAGGTGACCAGATCGCCCAAAAGGCGGTCCATGCGTTGGGTGGCTTCAAGAATATAGCGCATAAAATCCGCGCCATCGCCGTCCAGTTGGCCCTGGTAGCGCCGGTCCAGCAACTGGGTATAACTCACGATCATGCGAATGGGCTCACGCAGATCGTGAGAAACCGCATAGGCGAATTGCCGGAATTCTTCGTGATGCCGCTTCTGCTCCGCGATGAGACGAGCCTCGAACTGGTCCTCGTCCGTGGGGGATGGTTCGCTCTGGGGGCTCATAATCCCGTGCATTTCCATTCTACGCGCTGCAAGAATCTCACGGGTCCTCTGCTATCCTGATCGCTTGGCACGCATCTTCCCTTTTCAACCCTATCGCTACAGCCGAAAGGCCGGGCCCGTCGAGAACCTCGTTACGCAGCCCTATGACAAGATCTCGCCCGGCATGCAAGCCCGGTATCTCTCCTTGAGCCCCTATAATCTGGTTCGCATCATTCTCGGCCAGCGGGCGCCTGAGGATCGTGAAGGCGACAATGTGTACACCCGCGCGGCTGGGCTCCTAAAGGATTGGATCGGCAGTGGCATTCTGGAACAGGAGAGCGAACCCAGTATTTACGCCTATTTTCAGAAGTTTACGGCGCCAGACTCAGGTCAAAGTCTGGAACGGAAGGGCTTCATTGGCGTGGGCGCCGTGGAGGAATATTCGGCCGGCGTGGTCCATCGCCATGAACACACGCTCTCCGGTCCCAAGAAAGATCGGATGGAACTGCTGCGCCACACGCATGCGCATTTCGGCCAGATCTTCATGCTGTATCCCGATCCGGAACTTGCGATCGACCGGATTCTCGACCAGGCTGCCACAGGTGCACCAATCACAACGCTCACGGACGAGGATGGCGTCAGGCATAGTCTCTGGAAGATCTCAGATCCGGACGCGATCGCGCGAATTCAGCCGCTGATGGCGGACAAGAAGCTGCTGATCGCCGATGGGCATCATCGCTATGAGACCGCGCTGGCCTTTCGAAACGACAATCCGCGGCTGAAGGATGCCGAGAAAGTCATGATGACTTTCGTGAACATGCATTCGCCGGGGCTGGAGATTCTGGCGACGCATCGCGTTCTCGGTGGATTGGCTCAATTTGATGGACCGGGCTTTGCCAGCAAGATTCACGCGCGGCGGCTGGGTTCCATCGATGATTTGAAAAAGATCTTTCGAACGCCCGCGCCGGACAAGGTCCGAATCGGCTTGGCGCTAGCTTCGAGTGAAGTTTATCTCTATGAACGCGACCGCAAGCCCGGAGATCTCGACGTGAAGGCGCTCCACGAAGAGTTGCTCGGCAACGTGCTCGGCATTAGCGATGAAGCAGTGCGGGAGCAGAAGCATATCGAGTACGTACGGGGATTGGATGCAGCCTACGCGAAGGTCCATCCTGGCGGCGCACAGCTCGCTTTCTTGTTGGAGCCGGTAACGGTGAAGCAGGTGGCTGATGTGGCGTTTTCAGGAGGCGTGATGCCGCAGAAATCGACCGACTTCTACCCGAAGCTGCTCAGTGGTCTGACGATTTACAAACTGGAGCACTAAGAGCATCCACGGCGAAGACGAATTCTTCCACCGGCTTCCCGCCGATCAGGTGCTCTTGGATAATGCGCTCCAGCACTTCGGGCGTGGCCGAGTGATACCAAACACCGTCGGGATAAACCACGGCAATGGGACCGCGCTCGCAGATACGTAGACAATTGGCCTTAGTGCGATAGAGGCATCCAGGGCCCTGCATCAGGCCGCACTCGGCCAGACGTTTTTTCAAATAGTCCCAAGCAGCGTTGGTGACTTCGCGTTCCGCGCACTTGGGTTTGGTTTGATCGGCACACAAGAAAATGTGGCGCGAGAGCGAACCGATTCCGTGATTGCGGGCGATGGTGGTGAGGTCTTGATTATCTGGCGTCATTATCTGGCATCCTGCACGCGCTCCTTCCAGAGGCCGCCGCGGCCAGTCCAGTAAGAAAGAGCTGAATCGATAGTAAACGACATGTAGAATAGCGCGACCAATGGCAGCAGCGGCGCCCAGGCAACCGATCGATCATAGAAACGTAACACTGGCACGTACGCGACCATCATCAATATCCAAGCCGCCAATCCCCAAATCGCCGCCAGCGGGTAGTGCGTGAGCGGCAGCAGGGCGGGAGCGAGATAGATGATCGCCATTCCGAGAATTGTTCCAGCGAGCAACAGAGCGGAGTGATGAAGCTGGGCAAAAGCAGTGCGGGAGATCATCGCGCGGATTTCGGCGAAAGTGGCGTAGTCGCGAATGCTGACAGTGTCCCGCGTCACGCCCAGCCAGATGGCGCCGCCGGTTCGCTTGACGGCGCGTGCCAGAGCGCAGTCATCGATGATCTCGTTACGAATGCTCGCAATTCCACCGATGCGATCCAGGGCGCCGGGGCGGATTAGGATGCACCCTCCGGCAGCGGCAGCAGTCCTGCGGTCGCGCCGGATAACCCAGGCTGGAGGATAGAGCATGAAAAAGAAAAAGGCGAAGGCCGGGATCAGCAGCGTTTCGGCCAGCGAGCGGCAGCGTAGTTTGACCATCAAAGAGACCAGATCCAGCTTTTCGGATTCGGCGCGCGCGACCAACTCGGCGATATTGCCGGGTGCGTGAACGATGTCGGCGTCGGTGAACAGCAGATAGTCCGGCGCCAGCGACCGGGCGTACCGCAATCCTTCCGAGATGGCCCAAAGTTTTCCCGACCAGCCTGCCGGCAGCCGATTCGCTTGAATGATTGTGACGCCGTTTTGAGCGGCGACCGCCGCCGTGCGGTCGGAACTGTGGTCGTCGACAACAAGGACGTGCAGCGGTCCCGCGTGGCTTTGTTCCAATAGCGAAGCGACAGCCGCGCCAATGACAGCCTCTTCATTGCGGGCTGGAATGATGACGCAGACCGATTTTGTGGCCGCCAAAGGCGACGGCTTGGGCGGAGCCGAGATCTGCCAGAAGCTGCCGCGGGCGGTGAAAAGATAGACCCATGCCCCGAGCGAAGCAGCCGCGATCAGTTCCAGTATCAAACTTTTTCCGGTTTCAAATCTGAATGACAACCTTGCCGATAAAGTCGCCAGCAGCCTGACAGCGGAACGCGTCGGCGGCTTTGTCGAAGGGGAAAACTTTGTCGACTACCGGCTTGATTTTGTTCACGTCGATGGCGCGATTCATGTCTTCAAACATCGCGCGGCTGCCGACCCCGATCCCGATCATGACGCCGCTCTTCATCATGAGAATGGCCGGATTGATGTCGCCCTCGCGCCCGGCCAGGAAGCCGATCAGCGCGACTTTTCCGCCCAACGAGACCGCTTCGAAGGATCGGTTGAGCGAGGCCGCGCCACCGTTCTCCAGGATATGATCGACGCCACGGCCACCGGTGAGTTGTATCACTTCTTTCTGCCAGTCCGGAGAACGCTTGTAATTGACGCCGTCGGAAGCGCCCAGCGCACAAGCTCGCTTGATCTTTTCGTCACTCGAAGAAGTGACGATGACGCGCGCGCCCGCCGTCTTGGCGAAGAGCAGCCCGGCCATCGAAACGCCGCCAGTGCCGAGGCAGAGCACCGTCTCACCCGGCTTTACAGCCTTGCCCGATACCATCAGGGCATTCCAGGCCGTGACACCGGCGCAAGGGAGCGCGGCGGCTTCTTCAAACGATAGCGTTTTCGGCATTGGCACGATGCCGTCTTCGTGCAGCACGATGTATTCGGCGAGCGTTCCATCGAGAGGGCTGCCGAGGGCGGGATGGCGCTCGGTCATAGGCCCCGAGATCCAGCCTTGGAAGAACGTGCCGGCCACTCGATCGCCGGTTTTGAATCGTGTTACTCCGGGACCGACAGCCGCCACTTCACCAGCGCCATCGGAGAGCGGAATCAGGTTGCGGGTCACTGGGCCGCCGAAATAGTTGCCGGTAACCACCATCTGATCGCGATAGTTGAGCGATGTGGCGCGGACGCGAATCAGGACTTCGCGCGGTCCGGGCTGTGGGTCAGGGCGTTCGGCGGGGCGCAGGCCCTCCAGGCTGGTTGCGCCCTTTTGAACTTCGTAAACTTTCATCTGTACGATTGTACAGATTAAAACGGATACAGCGAAATGCCGGCGGCCGGAGCCACAGTTTGCTCGTCGGAAGGAGCGCCCACGGGCTGTTCTTGAAGCTCTCCGGCTACCGGGCGGCAAAAGATGCCGGAGTCGCCGAGGTAGACTTCGAGCTCGGAAGGCCGAGGCAGGGTACCCTGGATGAGCGCTTCCGACAGCGGATCCTCGATGAATTTCTGCAGCGCCCGGCGCAACGGGCGCGCGCCGTAGCTGCGATCCACTAGCGTTTTTTCAAGGATGTACTTGGCGGCGTCATCGTTGACACGGATCTTGATCTGCTTGGCCACCAGGTTCACGTTGATCTGCTCGACCAACAGGTTGATGATCAGCAGCAGATCGTCATCGCTGAGCGAGGTGAACAGGATCACTTCGTCCAGCCGGTTCAAGAACTCAGGATTGAAGGCCTTCTTCACTTCGGCCATCACCTGGTCCTCCACCTTGGTGGGAACTCCGCTGATGTTGGGCGCCGAGAATCCAATGGACGCTTTCTTGTCGAGGAAGCGCGCACCGAGATTCGAGGTCATGATGATGATGGTGTTCTTGAAGTCGACTGTGTTGCCGAGACCATCGGTCAACTGGCCATCTTCAAACACCTGCAGCAGGATGTTGTAGACATCCGGGTGCGCCTTCTCGATTTCATCCAGCAGGATGATGGAATAGGGGGCGCGCTTCACGCGTTCGGTGAGCTGGCCGCCTTCTTCATAGCCGACATATCCGGGAGGCGAACCGATCAGCTTCGAGACCGAGTGTTTTTCCATGAACTCGGACATATCGAAGCGGATGAGCGATTTCTCGCTGCCGAACAGGAATTCGGCGAGCGCACGGGCAACCTCTGTCTTGCCGACGCCGGTGGGGCCGAGGAACAGGAACGATCCGGCCGGTCTTTTTGGAGACTTCAATCCGGCACGGGAACGGCGAATGGCGCGTGCCAGGGCCGAGATGGCCTTTTCCTGGCTGATGATGCGCTTATGCAGCTCTTCTTCGATGCGAATGAGCTTGGAGATTTCTTCTTCCCGGATGGCGGTCATCGGGACGCCGGTCCAGCGGGCCACCACGTCTTCGATGTCGTCTTTTGTGACGACACCCGTGGAAGTATCGTCCAAATTGTATTTCTCGCGCAATAGGCGCAGATTCTCGCGCTCTTTGCGCTCCTCGTCCGAATAGAAACGCGCCTTCTCGAACTCGTGATTCGCGATGGCGTTCTCCATGCGATGCACGATGAACTTGATGCGCTTCTGGATATCGGCCACTTCGCCGGGCAGCGTGGTCTGGCGCAGTTTCACGCGCGCGCCGGCTTCATCGATCAAATCGATAGCCTTATCGGGCAAGAACCGATCGGGAATAAAACGGGTAGAGGCGTGGACCGCGGTTTCAATGGCTTCGTCGGTATAAGCAACGGCGTGAAATTTCTCATAGCGCTCTTTGATACCGAACAAAATCCGGATGGCATCCGATTCGTTGGGCGGCGGCACTTTTACCGCTTGGAAGCGGCGTTCAAGCGACCGGTCCTTTTCGATGGACTTGCGATACTCGCCGGGAGTGGTGGCGCCGATGCACTGGATCTCACCACGGGAGAGCGCTGGCTTAAGAATATTGGCGGCGTCGAGAGAACCTTCCGCGGAACCCGCGCCTACCAGGGTGTGCAGCTCATCGATGAAGATGATGGCGTTCTGGTTCTCCATCAACTCCTTCATGATGGTTTTCAGCCGCTCTTCAAACTGGCCGCGATACTTGGTGCCAGCCACGATGAGCGAGAGATCGAGAGCCAGAATGCGCTTGTCGGCCAGGAACGAGGGAACATCGCCCTCGGCAATGCGCTGGGCCAAGCCTTCCACGATAGCGGTTTTGCCAACACCCGGTTCACCAATCAGCACCGGATTGTTCTTGGTGCGCCGGCACAGGATCTGTACCACGCGTTCCAGCTCATAGTCGCGGCCGATCAGCGGATCGAGCGAGCCGTCCATGGCGGCCTGCGTGAGATCGCGGCTGAACTCAGCCAGTAGCGAGCTTTCCTTGGGGCGGTTGGAGGCAACCTTCTCGGACGACGACCGCTGAATCTCTTCGCGGACCTGCGAAAGACGCAAGCCACGCTCATGCAGGATCTCGGCGGCAAAACACTTCTCTTCACGGAGCAGGCCCAGCAACAGATGCTCAGTTCCGATGTGCTTGTGATTCAAGCGCTCGGCTTCTTCGGCACCGTAGGCGAGCACCCGCTTGCATTCGTGGCTGAGCGGCAGATCCACCGAAGTGGACACCTTCTCACGAATGGTAGTGTGGGCTTCAATCTGCTTACGAATGGATTCGATGGCGGCGTGGGACCGCAGGAAGCGATTCGCTAAAGCTTTATCCTCCCTGAGGAGACCGAGCAGGAGATGCTCCGTCTCGATATAGGGACTTCCAAACTGGCTGGCTTCGTATCTTGCAAAGAAGATTACTCGGCGCGCCTTTTCGGTATAACGTTCAAACATGATTACCGCCGTCCTTCCACATTATCGGATGTTCCAGGCCCGGCCGACAGAGCAGGTACTCCATCTCCGGACCAGCGGGTCAAATCCCCTTTGTCCAACTGCAGAATCCGGTCGCATCGGGTCGCAAACGAGAGGTTGTGCGTGACGAAAATCGAGGTCAATTTATGAGAACGGTGCAGCTCTTGAAGCAGGGAAATGATCATTTCGCCCGTCCGGAAGTCCAGGTTCCCGGTAGGCTCATCGGCGAGCAAAACAGAGGGGTTACCGGCCAAGGCTCTAGCAACTGCAACGCGTTGCTGCTCGCCTCCCGATAATTCTCCCGCGCGGTGTGAGGCGCGGTTTCGTAACCCAACTTCATCCAACCTCGCCAGTGAAACAGGCTCCGCATCCTTAATGCGAGCGCCCCTTATCAGCAATGGCATCATCACGTTTTCGAGCGCCGTAAATTCAGGCAGCAGCGAGTGATTCTGCCAAACGAACCCAATCTCCCGGTTACGAAACTCCGCGAGCTCGGTGTCCGAGAAATTGGAAATGTCCTGGTGTCCGAAGTATATCGTACCCCCCGAAGGCCTGTCCAGGCCGCCCAGCAGGTACATCAGAGTGCTCTTGCCCGCGCCGGATTCGCCAATGAGTGCAAGGCTTTCGCCTGGAGCGATATCGAAGCTAAGGTCTTGAAACACCACCAAATCGGTTCCGCCGGATCGGAACTTCTTGGTTAGATTGACGCCACGGAATCCGCGAGCGCCATTGGTGTCCATGGTACCGAGCCCCCTCTGTTACTAGGCTATCACCGGTTTGCGAATTGGGATCGCGGAAGAGGATTAAGAATCGTTTGGAATCGTACTAGGACGGAGGGGTGGCTGGTGGCTGGTAGGGAGTGGTGGTCAGTGTTTGGGGATTGGTTGCACATCCGATCAACTGGAGACTATATACTGGCTCAGAAATGAAGATTCCAACCTTTGAAGAATTGCCGATACGGAAAGACTTGCCGGCCGATTGCTCCTGGGGCGTGTTTGGCGACAACGATGCCCTGGGGTGTCTGAACTTCTTGACGCCCGAGGGCGTGGTGGACGCGGCGGGGCTGGTGAAGTCCGGGAAAGTGTTTCGCCTGGACGCGCGCATGGGATTCGCCAAGCCGCCGTTATTCGGACGCGCGACGGCTGAGCACAAGGTGGTTCCGTTAGCCCCCATGGCCAACGACGATTTCGTGCATTTCAACACCCAGGAGGGCAGCCAGTGGGATGGGCTAGGGCACGTGGGCCACGTCCGGCACGAGCGTTTTTATGGCGATGTAACGATCGACGAGGTGAGGGGCGGGAACGCCAAGCTCGGCATTCACCATTGGGCGAACAAGTTCGTAGGGCGCGGGCTGCTGATCGACGCGTTCGGGTATCGGAAGGCGAAAGGCATTCCGGTGAATCCGTTGGATCGCGAGGTCTATACCCTCGCGGAATTGAAGGCGGCACTCGAGCATCAGGGCAGCGCACTGAAGCCGGGCACGATCCTGCTGGTTCGCACGGGCTGGATGGAATCGTACGAAAAGCTGACTGCCGGGGAGAAGCGCTCGATGGCGCCCATGGAGAAGATGCGATCGGCCGGCATCGAGGCCACCCGCGAAATAGTGGCGTGGATGTGGAACAATCGCGTGGCAGCGATCGGAACAGATTGCCCCTCCGTGGAAGCATTTCCCTCCGACTTCACGAATGAAGGAATATTGCACTATCGCACGCTGCCGCTGCTGGGACTGCCACTCGGTGAGCTATTCGTGATTGCACCGCTGGCGGAAGACTGCGCGCGGGATCGGCGTTACGAGTTTATGGTGGTTTCCACACCCTTGAATGTGGAAGGTGGAATCGCATCGCCGCCGAACGCCGTAGCGATCAAGTAACCCTAGATGGTTTCGAGCTCTTCTTCGAGCAATTGCTTTTGATACAGGTCGGCGTAGTAGCCGCCGTTTTGAATCAGTTCGGCGTGCGTCCCCTGCTCGGCCACTTCGCCATGTTCGATGACGAAGATTTGACTCGCGTTCTGGACGGTGGAAACTCGGTGCGAGATCAGGATGGTGGTGCGCCCGCGCATGACATCGGCGAGGCCTTGGAGGATGCGCTCTTCGGTGAGAGTGTCCACGCTTGCCAGCGCGTCATCGAGGATCAGGATCTTGGGATCGCGCAGGATGGCGCGAGCGATGGCGACGCGCTGCTTCTGGCCACCGGATAGCGTGATGCCGCGTTCTCCGATGATGGTGCCGTAACCCTCCGGAAAACTGGCGATATCGGGCGCGAGTCCAGCGAGGTCCGCGGCGCGCGCGATGTCTTCTTCAGTCGTATTGTCCACGCCCCACGCGATATTTTCAGCCAGTGTGGCGCTGAACAAGAACGTTTCTTGGGGCACGAATCCGATCTGGCGGCGAAGCCATTCGGGATCAAAATCGCGCAAGTCGATGCCATCCAAAGACACGGTACCGCGCGTGGGATCCATCAGACGCGGGATCAAACTCACCAGCGTACTTTTGCCGCTGCCGGTGTGGCCCACGATGGCTACCGTCGCGCCGCCCGGAATCTCGAGCGTGATATTCTTCAGCGCGTAACCCGCCGGATATTTCATCTCCACCGTTTCGAATCGCAGTTCGCCTCGCACTCGCGCGAGCTGACCCGGTGAGGACGACGGACGCCGCGCAATGGCCGGCTTCTCCTCGATCAGCTCCATGATCCGGCTCCATGACGCGGTGCCACGCTGCATCAGGTTCACCACCCATCCGAGCGCGATCATGGGCCAAATCAGCATGCCCATGTAGGTGTTGAACATGACGAAGCTGCCGAGCGAAATGCGATGCGCCAGTAACTGATAGCCGCCGCCTAGCAGCACGATCAGGAAGCCGATTCCGATCAAGGCTTGCAACAACGGCATGAAAAGCGCCGAAAGTTTCGCAAGCCCGATATTCTGGGCCACATAATCCTGGTTCAGTTGCTCGAACTTCCGGATCTCGGGCTCCTCCTGCGCGTAGGCGCGAATGACGCGCACGCCCGAGAGATTTTCCTGCACCCGGCTGCTGATGTCGGAAAACATTTTCTGGATGGTTTCGAAACGATCGTGGATGCGCCGGCCGAACAGGATCACCGCGATGCTAACCAGCGGTGCGGGAATCAGGCAGAACAGGGTCAGCCGCCAATCCACGCGGCCCATCACGCCAATCAAGAAGACGGCGGTGAAAAATGTCTCGGTGAAGTACATGATGCCCGGGCCCAGCATCATGCGAACGGCGTTCAGATCGTTGGTGGCGCGCGCCATGATGTCGCCGGTGCGGTATTTCGCATAGAAGTCCTGCGAGAGCGTGACGATGTGGGAGAACAGATCGTTGCGCAGATCGAACTCGATGTCTCGGGACAGGCCGATCAGGATGACGCGCATCCAATACTGGAAAATCCCTTTGACCACCGACAGCAATACCACGAGCGCGGCAAACTCAAAGACCAGCGACAGGCGAAAGCCCTTCATCAGCGAATCGATGCCGCTGCGAATGGCGAGTGGCAGCGCGGCCTTCATGAGGTCGTTCACCAGCAGCGCGCCCATTCCGAGCACCATGCCGCGCCGGTACTTCCAGAGATAAGGCCACGCGGATTTGAGAATCGCTTTGGACTTCATTTGGAAACTACATGCCGAACCAGGTAGCGACGGTCTTCATCCATTCCAGCAGAAAAGTCTTGCGCCCTTCTCGATTGTGCCACCAGCCGTCGGGCGTGAAGTAGAGGTCGGGCGCGGCCACCACGTGGATTTCGAGGCCGGGAGCTTGAGCGCGATAGATGTTGCCGGCGCGGCGGGTGTGATAGTCGCTGGTAACGATGTCGATGCGGTGCACATTTCGTCTACTCAGAGCCCTGAGAATTTCCGCGGCCTCGTCTTTCGTGGATCGGGCATCGTTTGGCAACGCGACGAAGTACGATGCCGGATAACCGTGGCGAACAGCGAAAGGAATGGCGAGATCGGTTTCGTGCAATCCGTATTCTCCCGACGTTCCGCTCACCAGGACTTTGGTCGCAAAGCCGCGACGGACTAAATCCGCAGCCGTAAGAATGCGGTTACCCGAGAAGTCGCCCCCTAGCACGACGATCATGTCGGCAGCCACCGGGGATTCGGCGCGCACCAGGTAGTGGCCGAGAGCAGCCAACCAAAAGTGGAAGGTTGCGGCGGCAACTAGTAGGAAAACAACTATGGCAACCAGCCATCGCGAAACACCGCGACGTTGGCGGTAAGGCGGGCGCGCGCTACTTGTCCTCAGAGGATGTCTTCTGGTCCAGATGGCCCACCGACTTCAGCCTCTGGAACATGCGCTCCACTTCGGCTTCGTCGTCAGCCAGCAGCAGCGGATAGCGCGGCGGCGGCAACTGCTTTTTTGCGATTGCGCTCACTGTCGCCTCGCCCCAGAACTGGCGGTAAGGCACGCCGTCGATCAAAGCTTCGCGAGCATGACGGCGCAAGCTGCGGAGCAAGCCGCTGGAAGAATTCGGATCGCCCGGATAGATCACCAGGATGCGCGTCTTGTCGGCCAATGTAAGCCGCACCATGAGCGGAAGGTTGGCGCTGCGATCCAGCCGGCGAATGTGCCGCCAGGGAATGGCGTGATTTCCGATCTTCACGTGGCTTTCGTAAATCTCAACCGAGGGACGCGACGCCATGTAAAGCACTACGGCCGCGCCCGCGAGAAACAGACCGGTTGCGATCCAACATAACGGCCAGAGCAATGCAAACCAGAAAGAAAAGCCGGTAAGCGCCAGTAGCGTCAAGCCAGCCCAAAAGTAGTGGCCGGGCACTCGATAACGCGTGATTGGCGCTGGCACTCTTTCAGACTACTCCGGAGCGCAGCGCACGTCAATGAGACGTTTGTCTCAACATTCCTACGGCCTTCCACATATAGTGCAGGCCGCTGACAATTGTTCCAAACAGCATTAAACAAAGGGCCAGCGTGACTGGCGCCGCGATGCCGGCGCGCGCGCCCATGACCACCAGCGCGGCCGCTATCTGAAAAAAAGTGCTGATCTTGCCCCACATCGATGGCGGAAATTTTCGCACCGATGTAAACAGCAATCCGTAGGCCGCCATCGCGAGAATCAGCACGTCACGTCCAAAGACGACAGCCACCATCCACCAGGGCATCGCGCCAGCGAGACCAAGCGAAATGTAGATCACGCTCAGAAGAATTTTGTCGGCGATGGGATCGAAGTAAGCGCCGGCGGGAGTGGATGCTTCAAAGCGCCGGGCGAGAAATCCGTCCATCACATCTGAGATGCCCGCAAGAAAGAAAAGGACAATCGCACGGCCGTAACGTTGGTGCAGAATGTCAGCGGCGACAAAAGGAGCGAGAACCAGGCGCGCCAGCGTAAACAGGTTCGGGAGATTGAACAAGAATCAGGATACTAGTCCCGCAGGCAGAAGTTCACTCTCTATTTTGCGTCGGGCGGAAACTCCACAGTAATGACAACTTTTCCTCGAGCATGTCCTTCTTCCAGATATCGGATAGCGTCAGGGACTTCACTCAATCTGTAACACTTGTCGATGACCGGTGTGACCTTTCCCGCCAGGATGAGCTCGCCCAGGATGATCAGGTCCTCTGTGCTGGCCTTCGCGATAAATGGGACCAGGCTCTGGCTCACGAACCACGACAACACGAGCGCTTTGAGCATACGGTCCAGCGGACGGAGCAAACGGCCGTGATTTTCGATTTCTTCATATCGAAGTACATCAGGCGAACCGTAATTGCGATAGACGATAGCTTTCATCGGTTTCCTCCAGTGGTCCATCGGCGTTGTACAGCGGTGCGAGATAGATCCCGTGCCGTGCGGCAATTGTCTCAATTTCGGCAACCCGCTCCTGGGTGATGAACCCTCTTCCCTGAGAGAATGGCTCGAGCCGGCGCTCCAGAGCCAGAGCCATGCCCTCGAGCAGACATCCATGCACCATGTCGGGGAACGGATGACGGTTCAGGATTCCATGAAAATCGGGCGTGAATCTCAATCCGCCAGCGATCTGGCCCAAACCTCCGAAAAAGATTTTGACGCCAGGCGTTTGCGCGCTTGGGGAGAGGTTCTTGGGGTAGCCCGCGTCGCAAACGATGGCGCCGGGCGCGATACGGCCCAACAGAAGCGAAGGGGACGCCAGACTTGCCGCGCAGATCACGAGGTCGGGCTCCACGGAGAATTGCTCGAGATCCGTCGCGATCTCCACTTGCACCCCATCGGCTTTCAATTCGGCTGCGAGCCTGTGGAGTCGCTCCAGGTTGCGTGCGCTGAGCAGCACGCGCCTCACGATAGGCGCCAGGCAACGGGCACAGCCGGATCCCACATCTCCCGTTGCTCCCACGATGAGCAGCGTCGATCTTCGAATGTTCCGCCCAGTGAGCGCGCACATCTTCTGGATGCCCTGAACGATGAAAGCAACCGTTAACGTATTGCCTGTGGTGAAAACCGTATCCTGCTTTTCCCGAAAGTAGTCGAAGTTGCCCTCCATCAGAATGGAACTGAATCCGCCGAGACTCACGATTTTCACTCCTGCCTTGATGGCGCAGGCCGCGGCCGCTCGAACGCGGGCCACGTTGTCGAGCGTGTAGGAGGCTTCCAGACGGTCGGGAGGAATGAAGGAGTCGATGTAGAGGCCGCGCGCCTTGGCGCCGCCGATGGATTCCACGTGGACGTGACAGACAGGTCTGGGCGGAATCCAGGGAAGGATGTCTTTGATCTCGTCGTCTGGGAGAGGCGTATGCTCGGGTCCTCGCAGGACGGCGAGTACGTCCGCGGCCGCTCTCCAACTCTCCTGATGCCCGATGAGGGCGAAATCGATTTCGCAACACCGCTTCCTCTGGTCGCGGCTCAGAAACTCGGCGGAGCAACTCGTGCTAGCTACACGGGCAACTGAGTCACCCATGCAAGTGTCACCTCGCCGGGCAGTCCCAGCGCATCCAGCGTCTTCAGGTACTGTTGCAGCGACGCTCCGCGAAGCTCGGCCGCACTCAAGCTGACCTCGAACAGCGACGGCTTCACACAGTTTGCGTGGCACACTTCGCAGTGTCCATCCCTGCATTCCTTCGCCAGCATCCGGGCGAGGGTCGTCATCACATCCAGATGCAGCCGGTGTACCTTGTCGTCGAAGCGCTGCGCGTCCAAGGCTCGCTCCGCTCTGAGGATCGCCATGGCGTGATCGATGTGCTCTTCTTCCTCGGCTGCGATGGAGGCAAAGGTCTTGCCGAGACTGCCTGGCGCTACCTTCCCGACACGCGCATAGCTTGCGACGGCGAACGATTCCAGCATGATCTCCTGGACGATCAGGCAGCCAATCAAGTCACGCTCTCTGATGCAGCACAAAAATGCCTCGCGTAGGCGCTTCCAATGCTTTGCGTCGACGTTGTTGGCCACATCCACTCCGAACTTGCGGCCCTCGGCAGCGAACCGGGCAGCATGCCCCTGTTCAATCTCCGCATGCTCCAGTGCATCGGCTACTTCTTCTGGATCGTCACAGATCTCCGACAAGGAGGTGTAGTTCAGGGCGGCGACCAGTTCTCCGGTCATCGCCTGTGCCAGGACATCCTGCCAGATCGGAGCACTGGCAGAGAGAAAGGTAGATTCAAATGCTAGCGGGTAATTGCGACCGATAACGGATTCCATGCGCCCTCCTGAGCATCGGTACGCAAATAATATGGGTCGGTTCCATTTATTGTTTCCCGGAGCAATGTTGCACGATCGATGTGCAGGGCGCGTCTTACGGGCCCCGAGAGCAGCCGGCTGACCGCCACGCCCAACACAATGCCAAGTACGCAGGCGCTCCCCAGCAGGGTCGGCGAATGCGGACGAAGGCTTTAAGTTGCCGGCTTCGCCTTCTCGCGCTCGGCGACCTCTTTCGCACGAAACTTAGCGATACGTTCAATCAACTTCACAGGGACGGGCTGGGAGAGCGGGAATCGGATTGTGCCCTTCTTTACCTCGTAGGGTGCAAGCTCGTGCTTGAACGCCGCGATAACGCGCTCGGTGGCGGGGTAGAGCGAATAATGCTGCTTCCACCCAGCGAAATAAAGCACGGGCCGGTTGTGCAGTTTATAAGTGGGGATCTGGTACGAGATCACTTCTTCCGCTCGCGGTATCGCCCGGCGGATGGTGCTACGCACGCGGCCGAGTACACCTTGCACGTGCGCGGGTTGCAAGGCAATATACTCGTCCACGGACTGTGGGCCGGTCTTAGCCATCGAGTGTCGAGACTACTTAGGATACAAGGGCATGCGCCACGCGCGTGGCCAGTTGGTCGAAGGTCAGGATTTCGTACAGTGAGGGATCGGACATGATGCGCGCCACCAGCGCGGTATGCATGGCGTGTCCGGCGCGCTCGGCGATCACGTGCCCAAGCAATGGCTTACCGATCAACGCCAGGTCGCCGATCAAGTCCAGCGCTTTGTGCCGGCAACATTCGTCGGGAAATCGCAAGCCTTGCGGGTTCTGTACGCCTTGGCGGTCGAAACAGATGGCATTCTCGAGCGCCGCGCCACGAATCAAGCCCATGTCGCGCATTTGATCCAGCTCGTAGGAGAAGCCAAAGGTCCGCGCCGGGGCGATCTCTTGCGCATATCGCTGGGGCGTAACTTCCATGTCGAGGGATTGCTTGCCGATCAGAGGGTGATCGTAAAACACGTCGCAGGTGAGGAGGAACCGGTCCGACGGCAGAATAGTGATGCGCTTCGATCCAGCCTCTACGGTCACTGGACGGCGAATGCGCAGGAAGCGCTTGCGCCGGCGATACGATTTCAATCCCGCGGCAGTAAGCAGTTCCACATACGGCGACCCGCTGCCGTCCAAGATGGGGACTTCCAGGTTGTCGATTTCCACGTAAGCGTTGTCTACCCCCATGCTGTAGAACACGCTGAGCAGGTGCTCGGTGGTGGAGATCATCACGCCCTGCCGCATCAGGCTGGTGGCATAGCTGACGCGCGCCACGTAGCGCCAAAGGGCGGGAACGGAAAAATTGTCGAGATCCGTGCGGAGAAAGACGATTCCGGTGGATGGAGGCGCCGGAAGAATCCGAATAGAGACGGAAACGCCGGTGTGAAGTCCGATGCCTTTGGCCTCTACCGGCCGTTGGACGGTGGTCTCAAACCGCAATGCGGCTTCCTGTGGGTAATTCGGTTCTCTCGATTCGCACGCTGCTAATCCAACTGGATGTCCCATTTTACAAGGGACTAACACTTCACGCTACCTGTTTGATTCAAAAAGCTTTGTAAAGTTTGGTGTGTGGCATTAAAGACACAGGTAGTGTATCGGAATCAGGTCAAAAGATAGCGATCCAGCGGATAGTTGAAACCCGCTGAGCCAACATAATCGCGCGCCGGATCGTTTAACAGGGTATGAACGGACAGGACATGGCCGGTGCTCTTCCAGACGTAGTTGCTGGCAGCGCGGTGGACCGCCTGACATCCTTGTTCGATGTTCATTACGCCCGTCTCTACCGCTTGGCCAGGCGACTTGCACCGAGCACAGACGATGCGCGCGACCTGGTGCAAGACACGTTTCTGAAAGCGGCCCGATGCCCAAAGTCCATACCTTTTGGCGTCACAAATGAGGAAGCCTGGCTGGTGCGAGTGCTCATCAATATCCGCCGTGACGAATGGCGCAGGACATCTACCCGCAATCGCCACGATAAAACAGCACCAGGAGGCGGCCGCCTCGCGAGGAGCGGTGGAGACCCTGAAGCGGAGTTCATTACCAGGAACGCCATATGGCAAGCCCTGGACGCTCTGCCGCCACGCCGCCGGGCTATCGTCGTGATGTATGAGCTAGAAGGGTTGGGCATTCCGGCGATTGCGGCCCTCTTAGGCATCAGCGCAGTGACGGTTCGCTGGCACCTTTCGAGAGGTAGACGCGATTTAACGGGCGTGCTTAAGGCTTACATGGGAGACAGCAATGAAAAATATTAGTGAACTCTTGCGAGACGCAGACCCGCTTCGGAACGAACCCTCGCCGCCCCCGGGTCAGCCTGATTTGTTCCGTCACGCGGTAACTGCGGCGGCTTGCAGCGCCGGTGCGCCCGGCAGGATGGCATCGCGGTCGCGGCGGATGGCGGTCTTCGCTGTGGTCGCCTTAGTGATGATCACCGCCTCGTTCTTAGGCTCACGCGTGTGGTCGCTGTTCGTTGGCGACCTGCAAGCGGCCGTCCGCTTTGAAGTGAGGCTGGCCGAAGACAAACCGGCTCCTGGCCTGCGAGAGGCGAAGGTATCAGGTTCGAACCGATCGGTCTACCTTCACGAAGAGATCATCGTTACCAACAGCGACATCGCAGTGACTCGAGTGGTTCAAGGCTCCGGCCCGTCGGAATATGCAGTTGGCATCGAGTTCAATGCAACTGGGGCGGAGAAGATGCGTGCAGCTACCGACAATCACATTGGAAAGCCGATAGCCATCCTCTTTGATGGCCAGGTTGTTATGGCTCCTACGCTACGGACGCCAATCGGCACGTCAGCCCGGATCACTGATAATTTCACGCGAAGTCAGGCCGAAAGGATCGTCACCGGAATTGAAATTCGTTAGACGTTGCTAATTGGGAATTGGCTATCCTGATCTCTGGATGCCTACAGCAGCCGAAGCCAGGGAAGCCAAGAAAGGCGCCCGGCACCGTCCCCGGCTCTTTCTGATCGACAGCTACGGGTTTATCTTCCGGGCTTATCATGCGAGGGCGCGGAGCGGCGCGCCGCCCATGCGGACCACGACCGGGATCTCGACCGAAGCCGTTCTTATCTTTCACAATATGGTGCGGAAGTTGCGGACGGCGCATCAGCCGGAGTACCTCGCGGCGATTTTTGAATCGGGAAAGACGTTCCGCGAAGAAGCTTTCGCGGAGTACAAAGCCAATCGAACTGAAATGCCGCCCGATTTGGGCGAGCAGATTCCCTACATCCGGCGATTGCTGGAAGCGATGCGAATTCCCATCCTGCAATATCCGGGCTTCGAAGCCGACGACGTGATTGGCGCAATAGCGCGGCGAGCCAGCGAAGAGTTCGACGTGGTGATCGTGTCGAGCGACAAGGACATGCTGCAGCTCGTCGACGAGCGGGTGCACATGTATAACCCGGTGAAGGAAGACGTCTGGTACGATCCGGCGGCGACTGAGGAGTTCATGGGCGTGAAGCCGAGCCAGGTGGCCGACTTGCTGGCGCTGAAGGGCGACTCGATCGACAATATTCCTGGTGCGCCTGGGATCGGTGACAAAGGCGCGCGCGATTTGATCCAACGCTTCGGATCTGTGGAGGGCGCGCTGGAGCACGCCGCCGAGGTGGAACGGAAGATGTATCGCGAAAGTTTGCAGAACAATCGCGAGCAGATTCTGCTGAGCAAGCGCCTGGCGACCATCGATACCACGGTGCCGGTGGAATTCGAAATGGCGAACCTGGCGACGCAAGAGCCCGACATCGCCGAGCTGAAGAAGGTCTATAAAGAGCTGGAGTTCTACAGCCTGCTGAAAGAGGTTGGTCCCAGCGAGGACTCTCACACGCGCGATTACTCGACAATTGCGACGCGCGAGGAAGCTGTGGCGTATGGCGCGAGCCTGGCGAAGCTGGATGCGGCGACACCGATTGCGTTTGCGATTGAATCGACGGTGGATGGCGATCTGCCGCTGACGATGATCGGCGTGTCATCGGAGCCGGGGGTGGCGCGCGCGCTGTCCATCGATTTTATTGAGGCCGTGAAACCGGTTCTGGAAGATGAGCGCAGGACGAAGATTGCGCACGATGTGAAGGCGGTGACGCTGGAGCTTGCGAAGCACGGCGTGGAGGCGCGAGGCTTCCGGCATGACGTGATGCTTTACGCGTTCCTGCTGTGCGCAGACCCGTCGGCGTGCTCGCCGTCGGTGCTGGCGGAGCGGTATCTGGATCGCAAGCTGGGTGCGGCGGCCGAGCAGCACGCCGACTTAGCTGTGACGCTCGCTGAGCGTCTGGCGCCTGAGATCGATGAGCAGGGCTTTCGCGAGCTTTATGAAAGCATCGATTTGCCTCTGGCCGGAGTGCTGGCGCGCATGGAGCAGATCGGCATCCGCGTGGATCCGAAGCAGCTTCGGGTTCTTTCCGGCGCGCTCGACATCGACATCCAGCGGTTATCGGGGGAGATCTACGATCTTGCTGGAAAGCCCTTCAATATTAATTCGCCCGCTCAGCTCGGCAAAATCCTGTTTGAAGACCTGAACCTGCCCGCGCCGGTGAAGTACGGCAAAGGGAAGACCATCTCGACCGCTGCCGACGTGCTGGAGGGCTTGGCGGCCGAGCATGAAATCGCGCGCAAGGTCCTGGACTATCGCCAGCTTTCGAAGCTGAAGGGCACCTACATCGATGCGCTGCCCGAGTTGATCGATCCAAAGACGGGACGGCTGCACACCACGTTCAATCAGACGGGGGCGGCCACGGGGCGGCTGTCGTCATCGAATCCGAATCTGCAGAACATCCCGATTCGCACCGCGCTCGGCCGCGAGATCCGCGCCGCGTTCGTCCCGCGCGAGGGCTGGAAGCTGGTGGTGGCGGATTATTCGCAGATCGAGCTACGGCTGCTGGCGCACATGTCGCACGATCCAGTTTTGGTGGACGCGTTCCGGCGAGGCGAGGATATTCACACGCGCACGGCCGCCGAAGTTTTCCGCGTGCCTCCGCTGATGGTGACGTCGGAGATGCGGCGCAACGCGAAGGCGGTGAATTTCGGGATCGTGTACGGGCAGACGCCGTTTGGTTTGGCGACTTCGCTTGGAATCGATCGCAAGGAAGCGGAGCTGTACATCCAGACTTATTTCGAGCTGCACACGGGAGTGAAGAAATTCATCCAAAAGACGATCGCGGAGGTGCGCGAGAGCGGTTTCGCGCCGACTCTGTTCGGACGGAAGCGCCCGATTCCCGACATGCATAGCCGGAATCCAAACGCGCGATCCTTTGCGGAGCGGACCGCGGTGAATACGCCGTTGCAAGGAACCGCGGCGGATTTGATTAAGCTGGCGATGATTCGGATCGACGATATTTTGCGGCGTGAAAAGCTGGAAACCAAGATGCTGCTACAGGTGCATGACGAATTGCTGTTCGAATCGCCGCCAGGGGAAGCCGAGCAGGTTTCGAAGATGGTGAAGCGGGAGATGGAGAATGTTCACAAGCTGGATGTGCCGATGATCGTGGACGTGGGGATCGGCGAAAACTGGAGAGACGCAAAATAGTTCAGCCACTGATAAACACAGATGAACACTGATCTGAGTTTATCCGCGTTCATCTGTGGCTCATTGTTTTTCCCCCAAGCGTGCGGGTAGAAACTCGTCGCCAGCGTGCCAGGTCGGGAGCTGAGTCTCATTGGCCACCGTCATCCCGATCAGGAAGCCAAACTTCGCCGCTTCTTCCATCCCCGAGAAATCCCAATCGTCATGATATTCGTCGGACGGCTGATGATAGTGCTTGTCATTGTACTCTTCGAAAATCTTGTCGCCGTAGCCGGCGGGCTTGCCGTAATATTCGGTGCCCAGATCGATGGAAAAGGCGGGCACGCCGGCATGGGCGAGTGAGAAATGATCGGAGCGATAGAAGTGTCCCTGCTCGGGCTGGGCGTCGGGCTTGATCGCGAGTTCCATGCGGCGCGCGGATTGTTCCACAATCGGCCACACGGTGGTTCGCTCCGCGCCCGTGACGGAAACATCTTTCGTGCGGCCGAACGGATAGAACGCATCGAAATTCAGATCGAGCGCCGTTTTCGCGAGCGGAATCATGGGATGCTCGGCGTAATACTCGGTGCCGCGCAGGCCGGCTTCTTCCGCAGTCACGGCCATGAATAATGCCGACCGCTTGGGCTTATGTTCCAGCGCAGCCCAGGCGCGCGCCATCTCGATGACGATGGCGCAGCCCGTGGCGTTGTCCACCGCGCCGTTGTAAATTGAATCGCCATTCACGGCCGGACCAATCCCTAGATGATCCCAGTGCGCGGTGAAGATCACCGCTTCCGACTTGAGTTGCGGATCGCTGCCTTCCACCTTCGCGATCACGTTGCTGGATTGAATCTGCCGGAGCTCGGTGGGAATGTTCCCTCGAATATGGATGCCAAGCGGGATGGGCTTGAAGTCGCGCGAGTTCGCGGCGGTAAGCAGCTCGTCAACCGTCTTGCCGGACAAGGCCACCAGTTTCGCGCCCGCGTCTTGAGTTACCCAACCGGCGAACGCCAGCGCCGGCTGTCCAGCGGGCAGCTTCAACTGCGGATCTTCCTTGCCCCAAGAGCTGCGCACTACGTCGTAGCTGTAGCCCGCGGTGGGCGTGGTGTGGATGATGAGAACGGCCTTCGCACCCATACGCGCAGCCTCTTCATACTTATAGGTCCAGCGTCCGTAGTAGGTGAGGGCGCGGCCGCCGAAGAACTTTGGATCGTTCGAGGGCGGCTCATTGGTGAACAGCACCAGCACCTTGCCTTTGACGTCGACGCCCTTGAAATCGTCCCAGTGGAACTCGGGCGCGACAATGCCGTGACCGACGAAGACTGCCTCGGCATCGAACTGATCGTTGGGTTGTTGCTGCTCGCTGACGCCTACGAAATCGTCCAGCCATCGGAAGAAGACGGTTTGGTTGGGCCCGACTTCGCTGAGGCTTGCGCTCGGCGAGGTTGTAGCGCCCACCATCGGCACGCGCTGGAAATAAGTGCCATTGTCGCCGGCGGGCTTCGCGCCAACCAGGGCGAATTGCGCCGCGATATAGTCGGTAGCCAGCTCTCCGCCGCGAGTTCCCACGCCGCGTCCTTCCAGCAAATCGCTCGCCAGAAACTTCACGTGAGCGCGCATTCGCTCACCCGAAATGTCGGTCTGAGCACACGCGATGGCGGTTACCAGCAGTACTAATCCGAAACTCTTCATGACCCCAGTGTTGATTTTTTCCTCCAATGGTGTCAAAACCAATGGTATGGCAATTGCGACGATCAACCCCGCCAACGGCGAAACTGTACGCACCTTTGAAGCGCTTTCGAGCGCCGAGGTGGACGCCAAGATCCAGACTGCGTTCGACGCATTTCACGCGCTTCGCCGCACCTCGTTCGGCGATCGGGCCGCCAAGATGCGCAAAGCGGCGGACATTCTTGAATCGGAGAAAGACCGCTGGGCTCGCATCATGACCACGGAAATGGGCAAGACGCTGAAGTCGGCGGGCGATGAGGCGCTGAAGTGCGCCCTGGCCTGCCGCTATTACGCCGACAACGCCGAAAAGTTTCTGGCAAATGAAGAAGTGGCTACCAACGCGGGGAAAAGCTTCATCGCGTATCAGCCGCTGGGGGTGGTGCTGGCGGTGATGCCGTGGAATTTTCCATTCTGGCAGGTGTTTCGGTTTGCCGCACCGGCGCTGATGGCGGGAAATACGGGATTGCTCAAACACGCATCGAACGTGCCGCAGTCGGCGCTGGCGATTGAAGAGATCCTGTGCCGCGCCGGGTTTTCAAACGGCGAGTTTCTGACCCTGCTGATCGGATCGTCGCAGGTGGCGCGGGTGCTGGACGACAAGCGCGTGGTGGCGGCAACGCTGACTGGCAGCGAGCCGGCGGGACGGGAAGTGGCCAGCCAGTGCGGAAAGCAAATCAAGAAGACGGTGCTGGAACTGGGCGGAAGCGATCCGTTCATCGTGATGCCCAGCGCCAATCTCGACGAAGCAGTCCAGACAGCGGTGCGGGCGCGGTGTATCAATAACGGGCAATCGTGCATCGCGGCGAAGCGGTTTATCGTGCATGAATCGATTTACGCCGAATTTGAAAAGAAGTTTACGGAAGGCATGAAGAAGTTGAAGGTCGGCGATCCGATGGATCTGGCGACGGAAGTGGGACCGATCGCGACGGCGGCGGGCGCGAGCGAGTTGGAAGAACAGGTGCAGCGTGCGGTGGCGAGTGGCGCGAAATTGCTGACCGGAGGCAAGCGAGTGCCAGGACCGGGCAACTTCTACGAGCCGACCGTGCTTACGAACATTCCGAAGAGCAACCCGGTTTATTACGAAGAGATTTTTGGACCGGTGGCGATGCTATTCCGCGCCAAGGGTATCGACGAAGCAATCGAGATCGCCAACGATTCCGATTTCGGCCTGGCGTCGAGCGTGTGGACCAACGACGAGGCGGAGCGGGCGCGATTCATCGGTGAGATTGAGGCGGGTGCCGTGTTTATCAATGGCATGGTTGCTTCCGACCCACGATTGCCTTTTGGCGGCGTGAAGAACTCGGGGTACGGGCGGGAGTTGAGCGCCAATGGGATCCGCGAATTTTGCAATATCAAGACGGTGTGGATTAAGTAGGCGGCGCGCCGCGGCTATTTCGGGGCCATGCGAATGGCGCCGTCCAACCGGATCACTTCGCCGTTCAGCATCGGATTCCCGATGATGTCGCGGGCGAGCTGCGCGTACTCCGATGGCCGTCCCAGGCGCTTGGGGAACGGAACCATTGCGCCGAGTGAGGCGCGCACGTCGTCCGGCATGCCCGCCAGCATGGGCGTATCAAAGATCCCGGGTGCGATGGCCATCACCCGAATTCCGACGCCCGAAAGATCGCGCGCGAGCGGCAGTGTCATGGCCGCGATGCCGCCCTTTGAAGCTGAATAGGCCGCCTGTCCGATTTGGCCGTCGAAGGCCGCCACCGACGCTGTGTTGATGATCACGCCGCGCTCGCCTTCGTCATTGGGCGCATTGGTCGCCATCAACCACGCCGCTAGCCGCGCGACGTTAAATGTGCCGATCAAGTTCACGTGGATGGTTTTCGAGAACCGCGCGAGATCCGCTGGACCGGTTTTGCCGATCACTCTCTGCGCGTCGGCGATGCCAGCGCACTGGACGGAGATATGGAGCGCGCCGAAGGTATCCATCGCGGATTCGACAGCGGCTTGGGCTTCGGCGGGATCGCTCACGTCGGCGCGAACAAAGCGCGCGTGATGGCCCAGGTCCTTGGCGAGCGCGTGGCCGGCCTGATCGTTCAGATCGACGATGACGACGTGGCCACCTTCCTCGACGATCATTTTGGCCGTGGCAGCGCCCAATCCCGACGCTCCGCCCGTCACCACGGCTACTTTGCCGGAAATCTCCATGCCAGCTACCTCCGCTTATCGAAGAAGTTCTTCACCAACTCCACGCACTCGGCCGCGAGCACGCCTTCCACAATCTCCACGCGATGATTCAACAGCTCGGAATCAGCCAAGTGGAACTTGCTGCGCACTCCGCCGAATCGCAGATCGCGCGCGCCAAACACCAGCCGGCGCACTCGCGCGGCCACCAGGGCTCCGGCGCACATCACGCAAGGTTCCAGCGTAGCGTAGAGCGTGGCGGCTTCCAACCGGTAGTTGTGCGAACTAGCGCCTGCTTCGCGAAGAGCGAGCATCTCGGCGTGGGCGGTTGGATCGGATTTCGCAATGGGCGAATTGAAACCGCGCCCGATGATCTCGCCATCGACAACTACCACTGCGCCTACCGGGACCTCGCCGATCGCTTCGGCTTGGCGCGCCAGCCCTAAGGCTTCCCGCATGAACGGCTCATGCGCCGACATGGACGGCTAACAATCTTTCGAATAGGACGGGCTTCGCTCGAAAAGTGCGCAGCACCGGCGGCCGCAGGAGCGGAAACCTGTCGAGCATCAGCATCAGATGGGCCATAAACGCCGGACGGCGCGCCATTCGTCGATGCGCTGCTGCATATAGCTCCAGGTTATCCGCGACCAGGGCGTCAGCCAGCGCCAGCGCCTGTCGAAGAGCCAAGCTGATGCCTTCGCCGGTAATGGCGTCCACGGAACCGGAAGCGTCGCCGATCAGCACGGTACGGCCGCTATAGATCCGCTTCAGGCGGCGCGTGGCCGTAACCGCACCACGCTCTTCACCGACGGTGGCCGCGCCTTCCAGCCTCTTCGCGAGCTCGGGAAAGTGAGGCATGGCAGCATCGACACGCAGGCGCGGATCGCACGTAATCAGCGCAACGCACGCTTCGCCGCAGCCCACCGGAGTTACGTACAGTTGGCAGCCGGGGCCCCAGTAAATCTCCATGAAATCGGTCCAGGGGCCAACGCGATAGTGCCGCCGGAATCCATAGCGGAACGATTCACGTCGTACTGCATCCAGTCCGGCCCAGCGACGAACGCGCGAATTCTGTCCGTCGGCCCCGATGATCCAGCGGGCGCGCAAGTCGCTAATGCCCGTCACGTGTGAGCGCCAGAGGAGCTTTACGCCTACTTCCTGAGCGCGGTCGATCAGCGCTTGATGCAGCCGGACGCGCCGGACGGCAATCCCGCAATCGCGCGGAAAGTCAGATGCCACCGTTCCGCCCTCGCCGATAAAACGGATGCCGCGAAACGCGAACGATTGCTCGGGATCGAGCGTGACGCCCAGCCCGCGGAGCGCATTGAGTGAATCTGGCATCAGGCCTTCGCCGCAAGCCTTGTCGATGGGCGGTTGCGCGGCGTCGGCGACAACAACGCTGAAACCTTTGAGCCGCGCTGCAATCGCAGCCGCCAATCCCGCCGGCCCGCCGCCGGCGACGAAGACATCCGTATTGGAAGGAATGGCGATCAGGTTACCACCTTAATAGTACAAGCTCGGAACAGAAGCCTGGGCCCATCGCGGCCAGGATGCTGTAGGTCCCCGGCGCCGGCCGCCGCTTGGTCATGACCTCTTCCAGCACAAATAAAACCGATGCCGACGAAAGATTTCCGGTCCGCCGCAAACAGTCCCAGGACGCGGCGAGTGCGCCTTCCGGCAGATCGAGCGCCGCCGCGGTAGCCTCCAAAACGCGCGGACCGCCGGTGTGGAGCACCCAGGAACCGATATCCGATCGGGTTAGGTCTTGTTCCTCGAGAAACGCGTCCACATCCGAAGCCAGATGGTTTTGCACCACTTCCGGCACTTCGCGCGACAGCACAATGCGGAAGCCTTTTTCGGAAATGTCCCAGCCCATGACGTGCTCGGAATTGGGATAGAAGATGGATTTGGTCGCCAGGATCTCCGGGCCATCGGCGTTTCGTTCCGCGCCCGAAACCAGCACGGCAGCCGCACCGTCGCCGAACAATCCGGAAGAAATAATGTTCGCTATGGAAATGTCTTCCTGCTGCAAGGTGAGCGAGCAAAGCTCGACGGAAAGAACCGCCGCCACCTGCTTGGGATAGGCGAGTACGTAATCGGCGGCGCGCGAAATGCCGGCGGCCCCAGCGACGCAACCCAGGCCGAAGATAGGCACGCGCTTGATATTCACCGGCAGGTTCATGCGGTTTACCAGGCGCGCGTCGATAGAGGGACTGGAGATGCCCGTCACCGAGACGAAGAAGAGAGCGCCCAGATCCTCGGTGGCAAAACCCGAGCGCGACAGCGCGCAGCAGAGCGCCTTCTGGCCGAGATCCTGCGCCACTTCAATCCAATGATTGTTGGCCGCGCCCCAGCGCGTGAGCCCATAATACTCTTCAATCGGTAGCGCCAAGTGCCGCGTCTCGACGCCCACGCGAGCCTGTAGGCGCTCCAGAAATACGGGATTATCCACCTTCGGCCCCCAATGCTTTTGCAGCGCCTGCAGCAGCACGCGCTGATCGTATTTGTGCTGAGGCAGCGCGCTGGCAACTCCGGCGATGGTCATAAGGTGGTGGGACTCCCTGGGGGTATTTTACAAGATAGAATCCGGAAGGCAGAATTCAGAATCCAGAAGACAGGATTCAGAAGTCAGAATGGGCTTAGTGGAGTTGGGCCAACTCCTGCGCGTAGAGCCGGTTGTGAGGAAATTCACGCGCCAGCGCGCCCAGCAGGTCGCGCGCCTTCGGAACGTCCTTGCTGCGCAGAGCAGCTACGGCCAGCAGCAGCCGGGCATAGGGCGACAAATAGCATCCTTTTGCGGCGGTGAGCCGTAGATCATCGACACCTTTGTCGCGATCGGTCTGCGCGCCGCCAGCCTGCAAAATCCAGCGCACGGGCGCGGGCTTGAGGCTGAACAGATAATTTTCGACCCCGACGGCGAGATATGCGTCGTAGTAATTCGGTTCTATCATGAGCAGCTTTTCTGCGGTAGCGCGGCTGTCCTTGATCACTTTCAAGGCATCGAAGTCCCGTCTTTCGATCAGCGCCTCATAATCGGCGCGCAGGCCCAGCGTCAGGATTCTCGCAAAAAGCGCGTCGGCGTCTTCAGGCATTTGTTGGAGGATTCCATCCGCCAGCGCCCCGGATTTTTCCAGTTCCTGATCGAATGCCTGGCGCACCACAGGGTCGGGCGTAACCTTGGGGCGGCGGTGGAACATTCCGCTGTCGACAAAGAATTCCGAATGGAGGATATTCAGGCGATCGAATTCCGCGAACAGATACGCGGCGGCGTTGGAAACCGGGCCGAGCGGATCGGCGGGGTGATCCCGCTCCCATTGCCCGAAGGTCCGGTGCGCCTGGTCGAAATCGAGATTGTACATCTGCCGATAACCGCGATCGATGACCGGATTCACGCTGGGCTCGGTAAGGTTCGGAGCGGCCATGGCTGAGGCGGCAGCAAGAACCGTGAAGACTAAGGCGCGTAGGATCATTTCAGGATCACTCTTTTCGCAAGACCCAATGCCTCGCTCCAGAAGGTGGCCGAGGAATGCATCATTTCGACTACGTTCTTCATCGCACGCACGAACTCATCGGCCTCCCGCTCTTTCACCAGCAGTGGAGGCGACGCTTTCAACACCATAAAATTGTTGCCGCACATTTGCGTGAGAAAACCTTGGCGAAACAGCCGCATCACCACCACCTGTCCGAACATGCCGGGATGAATTTTCCCGAAGGCTTCGAACGAAAGCCGCAATGCTAGTTTCCGCGGCGGTTGGAACTCAATCCCATTCAACAGCCCCAATCCGCGGACTTCCTTCACCATTTCATACCCCGATAGAGCTTCCCGCAAGCGGGTGCGCAGGAAATCTCCGGCGGCCAGGGCCCGCTCTCCGAGGTGTTCGCGCTCCAGGGCTTCGATGGTCGCAAGACCCGCGCGCATGGCCAGCCCATTCTCGCTGAATGTGGACGTGTGGACAATGGCGCGTGCAATGGACCCGTGCACGGACTGATAAACCTGGTCCGACATGAGCAGTGCGCCGCTCGGAACCAGGCCGCCGCTGAGCGCTTTCGCCAGCACGATCATGTCGGGCTCAATGTTGTAGTAATGCGATGCCAGGAACCGCCCGGTCCGGTACATACCGGTTTGCACTTCATCCACTACCAAGAGCGTCCCGTGACGGTGGCACAGAGCCTGGACGGTCTCCAGGTACACCGGCGGTGGAACGCGCACGCCGCCCTCGCCCTGCACCGGTTCAACGATGAAGGCCGCGAATCGCTTGCTGGCCAGCTTGTGTTCCAGCGCCGCGAGATTCCCGAACGGGACTGCTTCGGTGTCAGCCAGCATCGGACCAAAATGCTCGCGCCAGAACGGATCGCCCATGAGCGAGAGAGCGCCGCATGTCAAGCCGTGGAACGCGCCTTCGGCATAGAGCAGACCGTTGCGCCGGGTGTGCGCACGCGAAAATTTGATGGCGGCTTCCACGCCCTCGCTGCCCGAGCTGCAGAAAAACGCCTTCTTGACTTGCCCGCCCGCGCGCCAACACAGCTTGTCGGCCAATTCGCCGGCTAGTTCCGGAACGTGGCTCTGGAGCATGGCCGGACCGCGACGGTCCAATTCGTCCTTGATCGCCTCAATCACCGAGGGATGATTGTGCCCCAGGTTTTGCACGCAATAGCCCGAAAGAAAATCGAGGATCCGACGGCCGTCTTCGGTAAAAAGCTCGGTTCCTTCGCAGCGCGTGTAGCGCGCATTCATTTCGAGAACATCCAGCAAACGAGCCCACTCGGGATTGACGCGATCCCGGTAAAGCTTGTCCTTACTGATAGAGGCCCCGATACTGGCAGAAGCGCCGATGGAGCCGGTAGGAGCTAGCACTGTGTTAGAGGACGGCCCTTGGCCAGGGGTGGTTTCGGAAACCTCACTCTCAACCGGCAGCCGTGACCTCCTGTCCGATTTCGGCGGCTAATTGCACGTCCGGAATCTCAATGCCGGTGCGGGTTCCTTCGCCCGGTTTGCTGTCGATCCACATGCGATAATCGGGGCCGTACAGCACTTTCATACGCTCATTTACGTTACTCACGCCGATGCCCTGCTCAAACAGGGTCGCAAGGCGGGTCTCCGGAATGCCGACGCCATCGTCCTCCACCACCAGATGCAGGCGGCCATCGGCCAGGTAGCTGCGGACGCGAATCATCCCCCCATCCACTTTGGTGGCCAGCCCGTGCCGGATGCTGTTCTCGATCAACGGTTGCAGGAGCATGCTAGGGACCATGCGGTTCAGCGTCTCAGGATCAATGTCCTTGATGAACCGGAGCTTCTCGCCGAAGCGCACCATCTCGATGGTCATGTAATTGTCGATGAACGCCAGTTCCTCGCGCAGGGGGGTGAGATTGTCGGTCTTGCGCAGAAGGCGGCGCAAGATGCTGGAGAGCCGATAGACCACGCTGCGCGCCTGCTCGGGATTGCTGCGGATGAGCGATGACACCGAATTGAGCGTGTTGAATAAAAAGTGTGGATTGATCTGGCTGGTGAGGGCGGCCAGACGAGCTTCATTCAAGCGCAACTGCTGCGCTTCCAGCTTCTTTTCGTTGCGCGCGCTGTTCCAGATCTTGAGCGGAATCATCACGGCGAATAGCATACTTGCGTACGCAGCAAGAACCGTGACCCAGTGGGTTTCGTTCCAGATGGGCGCCAGAAACACGCCGTCTTTGCGCAGGTGGGCCACCTCGATGCGCAACAGCCCGCTGAAAATGATGCTGAACAGGCAGCCTAATTGAAACAGAAGCCGGAGCTGATAGGGCCGCTCACGCAACCGGCGAGGATTCAAGCTAAAGATCGCGATCGGCGAAAAGCGCCAGACGTCTTCTTTCTCGGGCGCCAGATCGCGCAATAATCCGCCGAGTACGCCGACTCCGGCGAACAGTAGCATCGTCATCAGCTCGCCCCGGACGACTACGGCCGGGAGGGAGATCAGGATGCCCGAAAGCAGCCCGGTGACGTAGCCGCCCACCATTCCGGACAGCATGCTGCCCTCCAGGCCCAAGTCCACAGCGTCGTATTTCACTTGGTTCAAGACACGAAAGAGGACGCTGGCGCCGTACATCGCCCAGAACATGAGGGCTAGCTTGACGCGTTGCACCAAAGTGCGATCCTCGCGCATCAACATCAACTGGAACGCGCTGAAACGCGAAAGGATGCTGGCCAGGGACGCCGCCACTGCCACCCGTAGCAGCAGGGTCAGCAGATGTTGGGATTCCATGGGGGCGCCTGTTGGTCATTATAATGAATAGATTCGACTCCTCGATTTCCTACCCTATGCTGAGCAAAGTCGCCGAAGCTAATTTTCCCAGCCGATTCGGCCATTTCCGCATTTATGGCTTCGAGGGATCATATGGCCGGGATGTGGAGGAATGCGTGGTATTGAGGATGGGCGAAGTGTCCTCGGGCGACCCGCCGCTGGTCCGCATTCACTCCCAGTGCCTGACGGGCGACGTGTTTCATAGCCTTCGGTGCGACTGCCGGTCGCAACTGGAGCTATCGCTCAACCTGATCGCCGAAGAGGGCCGTGGGCTGCTGATTTACGAGCACCAGGAAGGACGCGGCATCGGGCTGCTGAACAAGCTGCGCGCCTACGAGTTGCAGGACGGGGGCGCCGATACCGTGGAAGCCAACGAGCGCCTGGGTTTTGAGGCCGACCTACGCGACTATCGGATGCCGGCCGAAATTCTGCGGTACTTCAAGATCAAGAGCGTGCGCCTGCTGTCGAACAATCCGGACAAGATCGCCGCGCTGGAGAATGCCGGGATTCGGGTGGCCGAGCGCATTCCGTGCATTATCGCGCCGCATGAATCGACGGAGGGATATTTAAGGACGAAGAAGCAGAAGATGGGACATTTGTTGGATTAGCCGTTAGTCGCCCATCGCTGATGCCGCGGCCAAATCCCCGACACGCCCTACTTCTGTTTCGTTTTGGGCCGGGAAACGGACAGCGAACGGGAGCGCGGAACAGGCAGTGATAATGACGCCCAAAATCAGGAACGCCTGCGGATAGGTGAGGCTGGGAGACTTGAAAAGAAATCCCGCCAAAACGGCTCCCGCGTTTCCTCCAGCTCCGACGATGCCCGCCACTGCGCCCAGCGCGCGCTTGTTGATGAACGGCACTACGGAGTAATTCGCCCCATTCGACATCTTCACGAACAGGCCTGTCAGCATCATCCCGGCGATGGCAGCCGGCAGCCAGCGCATCTGGGAGAACAGCATCATCGCCAATCCTTCGGCACCGATGGTACAGGCCAGCAGGAGAGCACGGCCGCGCAGGCCCCAGCGCCGGTTGCAGCGGTCACTCACCATGCCGCCGAGAGCGCGCGCAAACAGGTTCATCATTCCGAAACTGCCCGCGACAACGCCCGCGATTTTGAGCGAGAGGTGGAAGGAATCCGTGTAGTACAAAGCCGCGAAGTTGTCGATAGTCAGTTCGATGCCAAAGGAAGCGGCGTAGAGCAGAGCCAGCGCCCACACCCGGGGATCGCGACAGGCTTCAGCAAAAGCGCCCGTCGCCCGGCCGGCGCGCTCGATGCGAAGATTGCCGTCGGGCGTGTCTTCGGTCAGGAAGTAGTACGCGATACCGGTGAGCAGCAACGCCACACCCGCCACCAACATCGCCAGCCTCCAACTCCACCAGCTCCCCGCACCCAGGCTGAGAAACGCGCTAAACAGCAACGGCATCACGATCTGTGTGACGCCGCCGCCCAAATTGCCCCAGCCCGCCGCGGTGGCATTCGCCGTTCCGACAATATTCGGCGCGAACATCACGGACGTGTGATATTGCGTGATCACGAACGACGCGCCGATGCCGCCGATGGCTAACCGGAACATCAGGAACGATGTGTAATCGTGCGAGAACCCCACACCCATAACGGGCAGCGATCCCAAGACCAACAGCCAGGTGTAGGCCCGCCGCGGGCCGATCCGGTCGCAGAGCCAGCCTACTAACAAGCGCACCAGGATGGTCGCCGCAACCGCGGCAATCGCGGAATTGCCAACCTGCTGCTTGGTCAGGTGCAGTTCATCGCGGATGATGGGCATGAGCGGAGCAATACCGAACCATCCGAAGAAGCAGAGAAAGAACGCCAGCCACGCCATGTGGAAGGCGCGCATGGGCGTGCTGCTGAAATCGAGGAGCCGGATGCTGGTGGCCTTATTGCGAATCGTCATGCGTGTCCAACCCCAGAACGATTTGGCCCGCATCGTCCAGACGCACCGGAAAAGTCTTAATCCCGCACTCGCCAAACAACGCCTGGCCAGTAGCGATATCAAATTTCCAGGCATGTAGCGGGCAGATCAACGTGGTTCCTCCCAGCAATCCGTCGGCTAACGGTCCGCCCCGATGGGGACACGCCGCCTGCACGGCAAACAGCTGGCCGCTGCGTGCGCGAAACACAGCGATATCCTCTCCGCGAACGGAATAGGTGCGCCCTTCTCCGAGGGGAATGGCGTCGAGCGGACCAATGATCAATTCGGTCATGTTCCCTGTCATGCCCCCGGTCATGACAACACCGGCAGCACCGACGCGAATTCATTCTGATGGGCGGTCAGGTAGGCTTCCTTCCAAGGATCTTTGTGGGCCGCTTTGGATTGAGCGATCTCCTGCTCCAGCCGGGCCACGATTCCCTCGCTGTCCTCCACCACCACGGCACGGATTTTGTCGATCCCCAGGCGTGACACAAAGCCATGCGTCCGTTCCAGGTATTTTGCATTCTCGCGATAGTACTGAATGAAGCGGCCCATGTATTTCAGAACGTCTTCATGAGTGTCGACGACGCAGAGAATGTCGCCCTTACGCACCGAGGAGCCGGCCGCGCCACCCACATAGATCTCCCACTTGCCGCCTTCCACGGCCACTGCGCCGACGTCCTTCACCATGGCCTCCGAACAGTTGCGCGGGCAACCGGCGGTTGCAAGCTTCATCTTGTGCGGACTGTCGAACCCTTGGAATTCAAGCTCGATTTTGGTGGCCAACGCCATGCTGTCGCCGATTCCAAAGCGGCAAAAGTCGGTGCCCGCACAGCTCTTGCAGGTGCGGTAGCTTTTGCCATACGCGTAGCCCGAGGGCATGTCGAGGTCCTGCCAGATCTTGGGCAAGTCGTCTTTGCGAATGCCCAGCAAATCGATGCGCTGGCCGCCCGTCAGCTTCACCAGCGGGACGTGATACTTCTCCGCCACGTCGGCGATCCGCCGCAATTGGGCAGGCGAGGTAACACCGCCGGGAATCTGAGGAACTACAGAGAATGTTCCATCCTTTTGGATGTTGGCGTGAACGCGTTCATTGATGAAGCGCGCGTCCTTCTGATCGTCGTATTCGCTCTTCCAAAGAGTCTTGAGCAGCGAGGCCAGGCCCGGCTTGCTGGCAGCGTCTTCTTTTCCGGCGGCGAGCGATGCAAAGACGGCGGAGACCGATCGCAAGTTCCGTTCCCGAATGGCCCGGATCAGCTCGGGCTTGGTCAGCGGCACGCCCGGGACGTAGTAGTGCACCGATGGATCTTCTTCGGTTTGCCCGCCGCAGGCCCATTCCACGATCTCGGCGACCATCGCTTTGCAGGATCCGCAGCCCATGCCGGCGCGCGTTGCGTCCATCACCGCTTTGGCGCTGCGCTTACCAGCCTGAACGCAGGCCACCAGAGCACCCTTGCTCACGCCGTTGCAGTTGCAGATTTGCGTGCTCGCATTCATCTCTTCGAAGGTGACTTGTTTGGGCGGATCGCCGATATCGAACAGCAGGCGAAGCCGTTCCTCGGGCAGCGGCGTGTTGCGGTCGAAGGCTTGCATCAAATAAGCGGCCTTGCTGATGTCGCCCAGCAAAATGCCGCCCACCAGGCGTCCGTCGCGGATGATCAGCTTCTTGTAGGTCCCGCGCTTGGGTTCTGAGAACTGCACTACTTCGTCTTCGGGAAGCTGCGGGTCCACGATTCCCATGGACGCCACTTCCACGCCCATGACTTTGAGCTTGGTGGCGACTTTCGAGCCGTGATAAGCCGCTCGCGGATTCTTGCCCGTGATGTGGTCGGCCAGCACTTTGGCCTGCTCCCAGAGGGGCGCCACCAGCCCGTACATCTGGCCTCGATGTTGGGCGCACTCGCCGACGGCGTAGATATTGCGATCATCCACCGAGCGCATCTGATCGTCGACCACGATGCCGCGCTCCACCGTGAGCCCCGATCCGGCTGCGATCTCCCAGTTGGCCTTGATTCCGGCGGAGATCACCACCATGTCGCAGTCCAGCGTGCTGTCGTCCGCGAAGCGGAGTCCGCGCACCTGGTCGTGGCCAAGAATCGCGGTGGTGTTCTTTTGGAGCAGGACTTTGACGCCCAATCGCTCCATGCCTTCCTTGAGAATCGCACCGGCGCCCGCGTCCAACTGCACTTGCATGAGATGGCTGGCCAAGTGAACGACGTTCACCTCCACGCCGAAGTTTTGAAGCCCACGGGCCGCTTCCAGGCCTAACAATCCCCCGCCGATCACGGCGGCGATTTTCTTCCCTTGGGCATAGCGCGCGATCTCGCGGCAATCATCCAGGGTCCGGAATACAAATACGCCTGGCTTGAAACTGCCGTCGGGCATGCTGATGCCTTCGATGTGCGGGATGAATGGGCGGCTACCGGTGGCAATGATCAATTGATCGTAGGGTTCGGCGCTTCCGTCTTCGCCGTAAACCAGCTTGGCGCGGCGCAGCAAACCGGCGGCGCGCAACCCGGCGTGCAAATGGATTCCGTTTTCCTGGTACCAGGACAGCGGATTCAGAAAAATCTCCTCTTCCTGGTAGGAGCCGTTCAGCACGTTCGACAGCAGGATGCGGTTGTAATTGCCCGTGGGTTCGTCGCCAAACATGGTGATATCAAACTGGCCCCCGCCTCCGCGCGCGAGAATTTCCTCTACGGTTCGCGCTCCCGCCATTCCATTGCCGATCACTACGAGCTTTCGTTTCTGTTCCATTACGTAATCTCCATGAATCCGATATCAATAACCACGGAGGACTTCAACTCCGCGGGTCCCGCTACAAGCACTTCCACTGGACTTCCCGGCGGAATATCCTCCAATACTGCAAGCGGCACGTGGATGGCGGCCTTTGCGCCGACCGGAAAGTAGCGCATGGGCTTTCCACGACTCGCGAGCAGCAGATAAATGAGTTCCCCGGAAGGGTTCCCGGCGCGAAAATAGATGGTCTGCGAACGGCGGTCGACGGGCACGACATACTCGGCCGGCGGGTCCAGCGAGACCGGACGATCGAGACCGCGGCCGTGATAGGCAAACAGGCCCTGAAGGAACACGGGTTTCTCTAGCAATGAATCCCCTTTTCCAAACGAACAGCGCAGACTTTGAACTCGGGCATGCGGGAAATTGGATCAAGCGCCGGATTGGTAAGCAGGTTGGCGCGTCCCACGCCCGCGTAGTGAAACGGAACAAACACCGTATCCATTCGAATGGAGGGCGTCAGTTGCGCCGTCAGCAGCGCGCTGCCGCGCCGCGAGGTGAGCCGGACTTCCTCGCCCTCAGCGATGCCATAGGTGCGCGCCATCGAAGGATGGATCTGTACAAAGGCGGTTGGCGACCCTTGCAATAGCGCCGGCACGCGCCGGGTCTGCGTCCCGGACTGATACTGCGCCATGATGCGACCGGTGGTCAGATACAACGGATACTCGGGGTCCGGCTCTTCTGCCGGCGGCCGGAATTCCACGGGATGAAAACGAGCGCGGCCATCGGGCGTGGCAAAGCGCTCCGCGAAAAGCCGGGGCGTCCCAGGATGGTCCTCACTGGGGCAAGGCCAAAAGACGCCGTCTTCGCGAAGAATGCGTTGGTAAGTGATACCGGCATAGTCGGCCTTGCCTCCGGCCGACGCGCGCCGTAATTCCTCGAAGACACTGGCTGGTTCGGAGGGGAAGAATCGCTCGTAACCCAGCCGGCTGGCGAGCGCCGCCAGGGCCTCCAGATCGGTCCGCACTCCCCAGGGCGGATCGGAAGCACGCTGGCGCAGGATGACACGCCCTTCCAGGTTCGTCATTGTGCCCTCCTCTTCGGCCCACTGCGCGGCAGGAAGCACCACATCGGCGCGTTCGGCCGTTTCCGATAGGAAGAAATCGGAAACCATCAGGAAATCCAGCTCTCCCAGGCGCTGCTCCATGTGCGCGGCGCGAGGCGCGGAAACAGCGAGATTGGATCCGAACACCAGCAACGCTCGCACTCCGCCGTCCGACCCCATGGAATCCAACATTTCGTAAGCGGACCGGCCGGGCACGGGCAGATCCGCCTCGTCTATGCCCCACACCTGCGCGATGAACGCGCGATCCTCCGGATTGTCTAAACGCCGGTAGCCGGGCAACTGATCGGCTTTCTGGCCGTGTTCGCGCCCGCCCTGGCCATTGCCCTGCCCCGTCAAACAGCCATAACCGCAGTACGGCTTACCCGCTTTTCCCAGCGCGAGCGCGAGGTTGATGAAGGCCAGGACATTGTCCACGCCGTGGCTCTGTTGCTCGGGACCGCGCGCCGTCAAAATCATAGCGGTCTTCGCGCCACCCAGCAGGCGTGCGGCGTGCCGCAACTGCTGTTCGGAAATGCCCGTGATGCGCTCTACGCGATCCGGCCAATACGAGGACACAACCTTGCGAACCGCGTCGAAGCCGGAGGTGCGGCCGGCGATGAACGCTTCATCCAAGTAGCCCGCTTTCATCGCAATATTCAGCAGTCCGTTGGCAAGCGCGGCATCGGTGCCCGGGGTGATTTGCAGGTGCAGGGTGGATGAGGCGGCGGTTGGGGTAGCCCGAGGGTCAACCACGATGAGAGAGCCGCCCCGCCTCTTTTGCGCTTGAAAATACTGCATCACGGGAGGCATGGTCTCGGCCACATTGCTTCCCACTAGAAGAATCACGTCCGCGTGCGGGAGATCCGCCAATGGAAACGGAAGTCCCCGGTCGATGCCAAAGGCCTTTGCCGACGCCGCGGCGGCCGACGACATGCAGAAACGGCCGTTGTAATCGATCTGCGAAGTCCGCAGCGCCACCCGAGCGAACTTGCCAAGCAAATACGCCTTCTCGTTGGTGAGACTGCCACCTCCGAAAACGCCAACCGCATCTCGGCCGTGCTGCCGCTGTGCTTTTTCAATCGCGCTAGTGATGCGATCCAGCGCCTGGTCCCAACTGGCAGGCCGTAAAGCTTCGGTCCGGTGGTCGCGAACCAGGGGAGTTCGCAACCGGTCGGGTCGCGTCAGAAGTTCGGCGGCCGTCCAGCCTTTTTGGCACAATCCGCCGTTATTGGTCGGAAAATTACGCTCTGTTACGGCCCAAGTATCTTCGCCGGTGACTTGGAGATGCATGCCGCATTGGAGCGAGCAATAGGGGCAATGCGTGGCGCAAGTTCGAGTTGGCGTGCGATTCTCGCTGGGTGACACTTGCAGCATAATTTCCCAAGGGGCGGCGTAAGTGGCCACCTATGCGTGTTTGGAACTCTGAAGCTGGGCTAACAGGGCGAGCTGGGCTAACTAGGCGAAACGCTACGTAGCGGGAAACTGCGACAAACTGAGCAGTTGTTTGATTATAGCAGAGGCCCGGCGCGGGCAAGGGTCAGCTTGATCACATGAACCCTTTCGACGGTTTGCCGGCTTCTCGCTCATGTGGATTACTTCCGGATCACGGACCCTGGGTCCAGGAACTCCTCCAACAGCATATGGCGCTCCAGGGGAAGAACACGGTTATGCAATCGCCTTTGACGAAAGTCCGGCCTCGCCACAGTCAGCCCCTGACGTAACCGTGCGGGTCCATATTGATATGTCCGTTTGCTGCCGTGGCGTGAAGCGCTCCTCCGATATCAGTGATCGAGAATTTGCGCTTTTCGAGATGCATGATGTCGTAGTGGAAACCGTCCGGCAGGCGATAGGAAAACTTCCATCCCCGCGGAAATGGAGCATCGGCATGCCGAGCTCCGTTACGGCCAAAAATCAAGTCTCGATCGTCGATCCATTGATAGTGCTCCTGCTTCCGAAGATAGGCGCGCTCAAACTCGCGCACCGCTTTCGCGGCTCCCTCGATATTTGCTTCGTCGCCATAGCTGCGGGCATGACGCCAGAGACTTTTATGCCCGCCACCGGCGCTGAATGAACACTCCGGGAGGAGCAGAGGCGATCCCATGTCGATCGGCTTAATACGAGCGGACCACTGCTCTTCTTCGGCGAGATCAGCGGCCAGCCTTTCCAGAAAAGGGCCAGGATTCGGCGTGGCGAGGCTGCTTAAGTGGCCGACAAGTTGGTCGCACCATCTGAAGCGAAAGTATTGCACAATCTTTGCCGCGAACTCGGATCGATGTTGTTGCGTCGAGAACCCCAATATGTGCGGGCTCTGATGCTTATCAGCGATATGGCAGGCTTGGCGAACGGTTCCTATATTAATTTCCGGATTCTTTTTCGGGGCTGGAACGAATAACAGGGACCAAGCTGCTGGCAGTCCGCCCTGCGAATCCAGCGCGTTGCGGAGACGCGCACCGTACGAGCTTGGAATGCCGAGCAGAATCGCTGTTTCCATCGGCCTGAGGCTATTCTCGGATCAACCTGATCACGATATCGAGTGGCACGGAGATTCGACGTAGGTCTTCGTCGGTGAGCGATTCGACGAGGCGCTCGAATAGTTGGCGCTGATTCGTACCTGGTAGATCATCCCCAGTTGGCGTTAATGGCTTCGATGCATCGCTCGACGAAACCCACTCCTCGCGCCAAGGAACACCCGCTGCGGTACACCACGCCCTAATTCTGCGTACGACTGCTTGAAATCGATGGCGGTGCCAGATTTGTGAAAGGCCGTGGGCTTTGATGAGCTTTGAAAAAGATCCGAGGCCAGAGTGGGTATCAAGGCTTCCAGCGATTCGATTCTTGACGTCTTCCGCTAAATCCGCTGATTGGATGAAAGACTTTCGCTCGCCAAGCTCGAGCTCCAGAGTCGCGGCCGGAATTTTCACGAGTTCACCGGATCCTGAGAGCTCTGTGGGCAATAACCACACGACGGTATCCTCGGAAAGCACGTACCACGGTTCCGATGGTGGCAGGCCGCGCGGAATTCGTGTAAAAGCTTCGAAGATATCCTCCCGCAGACGCGTAGCGCCGCTTTCCGGCGCGTCCGCGAGGAGTTGGGGCATGTCCGCAGGCGCCACGACGAGATCTCTACCCTCTCGGCGACGAACAAGCGCGATCGATTCGAAATGCTTAAGGAAATCTCCGAATGATTCTTGCTCGTGCCCACTGGGCGGATAGGTGAGATCGCGTCTCTTTGCGACCTTAAGAATCAGCTGGCGGAGTTTCGCACCCGGTACGGGGCCGGCGGAAGTCTTCAATCCGACCGCTAGTGCCTCTGCAACAATCTGTTTCCAAGCTTCATCCATTCGACTAAACGATTGTACGCAAAAATGGGGCCCTGCGGCCCCATTTTTTAAATCTATCCACCTCGCTAGACGGGCTTTATCAGCGGTCGGTTGAACTAGTCGCTGTGGGAACGCTCTAGGCCGTGCCGCCCCGGTCTTTCGAAACTTCCGGCCCAAATCGCAAATATGCCATTCGTTGCGGAATTAGCCTCATTGTAGCGCACTCAGCGAGTCCTCGCCAGAAGCAGTGACGCGCCGCCCGGAAGTTCGGATGTTTGACATCAACTTGACGAGAAACGGCCAAGTCGCCAAATGGCTTGAAGCACCTGATTTCTCATTTCAAGCTGACCCACCACCCGGCGCACTACCCGTTACTTCTGGGCGAATTCGCGCGCGAATACGGCATCCAGCGCGCCATCCCCGCGTTGCCGGATGATCTCTTCCACACGCGTCAACACGGCTTCGTCGCGCGCGTAGAAGGCCAGCCCGGCTAGAGCATCCGCGGCCACGGGGCCGCTCTCATCCGCCAACCGGCCGAGGAGGAATTCCAGCGCTTCGTCGATTCTCAGCATGGCGATCGCGACCAGCAGCGTCCGCCGCTGTTCCGCTGCGCCACCGCGCTCCCAGGCCTCGCGCAACACCTCGAATGCGGAGGGTAAATGCGACTCGCCCAGCGCCAGCGCGGCTTGCTCGCCAATGCCCTCGACGCTGGAATTCAGGAACTTCGCCACGAACGCGACCGACCCCGCCGGATCCAGGCTGAGCAGCGCGCCGAAGCATTCGCCCGAAACTTCGACTTCCTTGTCGCCGAGCAAAGCCTTCAGCCGTAACAGCAGACTGCCTTCGGGACGGCCGCTATCGGCGATGGCGCGCATGGCCCCCACACGGGCCGGGACCTCGCGATCTGCCAGCAACGTGACGCATTCGAGCAAGGCATCGGGATGTCCCATCCGCGCCAAGCCCCGAGCGCATAAACCCCTAAGTGGCGCGGCCGCATCCACTTTCGGGCCGAAGCTGCCCTCCAACTGGACGTGGTGGACGCCGGCGAAATAGACCTTCGCGGCAGGATCGTCCAATTGAATCAGGGCCTGGACGATGGCCGTGGTGGCTTTGCAGGCAGGATCCAGCTTGGCCGGATCTCGCATCAGCTTTTCGAAAGCTTGAACCAGGTCCGGCGCCAGGGCGCCTGCTTCCAGCTGTTCGACGGCCGCCGCAGCAGCAGCTACGGCATGATTGCTCTTGTGACGCAGAAACGGCGCCAGATCGCGCTGGAGATCGTACTTCTCGGGCGACTCGCGGATGGCGCGGATTGCCGCCAGGGCATCCTCGGTAACCAGGACTTTCGGCACAAGGCAATTATGGCCGTTAAATCAGCAACTTACAAAGCATTTTCTCTATCCAATTGATTCTGCACACCTGATGGCTCCCACACGTCAACAACTATGTGACCCGAATTGCGCTTTGGGTGTGCCTTTTTTCGGTGCTTGGAGTGTGCCTCCCGATCCAGGCAGCCGATGTAGATCTCAACACCCTACTCAAGGGGGTGGAACAGCGCTATAACCGCGCCAAGACCCTGCAAGTGCATTTTGTGGAATCCTATACCGTCCAGGGACGGGCGCGGAAAAGCGAATCGGGCGAGCTGACGCTGCGCAAGCCCGGCAGAATGCGCTGGGATTACACGACACCCTCGGGGAAGCTTTTCGTTTCCGACGGCAAAGATGTCTATCTCTACACACCCGAGGCGCACCGGGTGGAGAAAACCAAGCTCAAGGCCAGCGACGACATGCGCGCGCCGCTGGCGTTCCTGCTCGGCAAGCTGGATTTCGCCAAGGATTTTCGGGATTTTGAATTCAAGCCCGACGGCATGAATTACCTGGTCACAGCCAAGGCCAAGAACGACAAGTTTCCGTACGAAAAGATCCAGATGCTGGTGACGCCCGATTACGAAATTCAGCGCATGGCGATCAACCTCCAGGGTGAGTCGATCCTCACCTTCCAATTGGACGGCGAGAAGGTGAACCCGCCCGTCAACGATGCTCTGTTCCAGTTCCAAATGCCCGCCGGCGCAACTTTGGTGGATGCCGAGGGGGGCGCATAATGGCTGAATTCGTGCTGAAATACGCCGACCCGCGCGGCGAGATGCACCAGCAGGTGGCCGAGGCCGGCTCAGAAAGGGAATTGCGCGACCGGTTTTCCCAACAGGGCTTCCTGATCTACTCCATCAAGCCGCGCCGCGAGATCGCCGGCATGGCGATTGGCGGGGGCAAGAAAAAGATCAACCTGGAGAAGTTCCTGATCTTTAACCAGCAGTTCGTTACGCTGATTCGGGCCGGACTGCCGATTTTGAAAGGCTTGGATCTTCTGTCCGAGCGTCTCACGGATGCCAAGCTGGCGCCGCACATCAAAGCCGTCCGGGAAGAAGTGAAGAACGGATCGCTGTTATCGGATGCGTTCGCGCGACAGGGAGTGTTTCCACCTATCTATGTGACATCGGTGCTGGCGGGCGAGAAAAGCGGCGCGCTGGGCGAGGTGCTGGACCGCTTCATCACCTATCAGAAGCTGGCGTTGGCGGTCCGCAAGAAGATTGTCCTCTCGATGGTGTACCCGTGCCTCTTGATCGTGCTAGTGATCTGCCTGATGGTGTTCCTGATCACCTTCGTGGTCCCGAAGTTCGCCGAATTATATAGCAGCATGTCGGCGCAATTGCCGGCGGCCACACAAATCCTGATCGCCATCGGGACCACGGCGCGCAACTACATCCTGTCTGGATTTGTCGGCTTGATTGTGGCGGCGATCGCGTTTCGTTTTTGGGCGAAAACTCCGGCGGGCGAGGAGCGGATCGATCGCGCCCGGCTCAAGGTGCCGGTGGTGGGCGAGATTTGGATCAAATATCAGGTAGCGCAGTTTGCCCGTGTGCTTGGCACTTTGCTGGTAGGTGGAATCCCGTTGCTGCAGGCCCTGGATACAGCGTCCAGTTCGCTGGGCACGCGATTGCTGAAAAACAGCTTGGCGGAGGCTGGCCAGAGGGTGAAGGAGGGCCAGGCGCTATCGGCATCGCTGTCCAAAACCGGCATATTTCCAGGGCTTTCCATCGACATGATCGAAGTGGGGGAATCCACGGGCGCGCTGCCGCAAATGCTGGCCAGCGTGGCGGAATTTTACGAGGACGACGTCAATACCCGGATGACGGCGGCGCTCTCGCTGATTGAGCCCGCAATCATGATTTGCATGGGTTGTTTCGTGACGTTCGTATTGGTTGCGCTTTATCTGCCGATCTTCTCCTTGGCGGACACGCTCAAATGAAGAATTCAGAATTCAGAAGTCAGAAGTCAGAAGTCAGAAGTCAGAAGTCAGAAGCAAGAATTCAGAAGTCAGAAGTCAGTAAACCGAGGTGCGCGGGGTCGCTCCCCCCTTCTGAATTCTGGCTTCTGGATTCTGGGTTCCAAGGGGTTTTGTGGCCGCTAGAGATACCATCAAAATCATTCAGCCCGCCGACGAGATCGCACAGGCTAAAACGCTAGCCACGCGCTACCGTTGCGATTTTGTGGACCTGCGTGAAGTGCGCATCGATCACGACCTGTTCCACTCGGTGCCGGTGGACCTGATGTTCCGCTACAACTTCGTGCCCATCCATTCGGAAAACGGGCACCTGGACATCGCGCTGGCCGATCCCCGCAACCTGAACCTGATCGACGAGCTGGCCATCCTGCTGCAGAAGAAGCTGCACGTCAAGGTGGCCACGCTGTCGCAGATCTCCGATCTGCTCAAGAAAACCGAGCAGTCCCAGCGCGTGCTGGAAGAGGTCACGGAGGGCTTCACGCTGGACGTAATCGGCGAGGAAGAGAACGCCGACGAAACGCTCAGCATCGACAAGCTGACCGCCGACAGCGATATCGCGCCGGTGATCAAGCTGGTGGACACTACTATCTTTAACGCCTTGGAACGGCGCGCCAGCGATATTCACATCGAGACGCGCGACCAGGAAGTAGCCATTAAGTATCGTATTGATGGCGTGCTGCATTATGCCATGCCGCCCATTTCAAAGGACTGGCACTCCACCATCATTTCGCGCATCAAGGTGATGAGCGAGCTGGATATCGCCGAGCGGCGCACCCCGCAGGACGGCCGTTTTCGGGTGCGCTACAAGGGCCGCTTAATCGATTTCCGCGTGTCGATCATGCCCACCATACACGGCGAAGACGCCGTGCTGCGCGTGCTGGACAAAGAATCGATGAGCGAGAAGTTCGCCAAACTTTCGCTCGACGTGGTGGGCTTCTCGGATGCCGATCTGGTCAAGTTCCGCCGCTACATCAAGGAACCTTACGGAATGGTGCTCGTCACCGGTCCCACGGGTTCGGGCAAAACCACAACGCTCTATGCCGGAGTAAGCGAGATCAAGAACGACGAAGACAAGATCATCACCATTGAAGATCCGGTGGAATACCAGATCAAAGGCATCACGCAGATTCCGGTGAACGAGAAGAAGGGCCTGACATTCGCGCGCGGCCTGCGTTCCATTCTGCGGCACGATCCGGACAAGATCATGGTGGGTGAAATTCGCGATCAGGAAACGGCGCAAATCGCAATCAATGCCGCGCTCACCGGGCACCTGGTATTCACCACGGTTCACGCCAACAACGTGCTGGACGTGCTGGGCCGTTTCTTGAACATGGGCGTGGAACCGTACAACTTCGTTTCGGCGCTGAATTGTATACTGGCGCAACGGCTGGTCCGTGTGATTTGCGTGTACTGCAAAGCGCCCGTCAAGTATCCGGATTCCTACTTGATTGAAAGCGGCCTGAACCCGGAGGAATGGCGAAACGTGACGCTGTATGAAGGCCCGGGCTGCTTTGAGTGCGGCGGTACCGGATTCCGCGGACGGACCGCGATTCACGAGCTGCTGGATCTGAGCGAGCACATCCGCGAGATGATTCTCGATAAGCGGCCGGCATCGGAAATCAAGCGTGTGGCGCGCGAGGAAGGCATGACATTCCTGCGGGATCACGCTATCGATAAGGCGCGCGAGGGAGTAACTACATTGAAGGAGATCAACAAGGTAACCTTCATCGAAGGTTAGGCTGACCGATGTCTCTCGCCAATCTGCTTCAAGATCCGCCGCCCACGCATGCCTTCGAGCTTTCCGAAGAGGGCTTGGCGTTTGCTCCCGTGTCCGAGCCCGCGCTGGCGGAATTCTCGCACTTCCAACCTGGCGTGCTTCTGGTTTCACCGCTGCACGACAACGTCCAGCAGCCACAAGTTCTGTTGGATCATATTCACTCCGTCGCACCCGCGAACGGCCAACGCAAGCGGCGGGCCGCCGTCATTTTGCCGGATTACTGCGCTCGCGTGGCGGTGCTCGATTTCGATACCTTTCCCTCCCATCCGGAGGAGCAACAGGCGTTGGTGCGGTTCCGTCTCAAGAAAAGCGTCCCGTTCGAAGTAGACACGGCGGTGGTCAGCTACGTGGAGCAGCCACATATAAACGGCGCGAAGGTGGAAGTACTCGCGGCTGTGATGTCGTCCGATATCGTGGTCCAGTACGAAGCGCCGTTTCGCGCGGCCGGCTTCCAGCCTGGCTTGATAACCACGTCATCGCTCGCGGCGCTCAATCTGCTGGCTCCGGACGGCATCAGTCTCCTGGTCAAGCTCAGCGGGCGGGTTCTCTCGGTACTGGTGCTGCAGGAGAACGCGGTAAACCTGGCGCGCTGCATCGAAATGGAAGGAGTGCGCGTGGAAGACATTGAGGCCGTCCTGCATCCCACCATTGCCTATGTCGAGGACGAGTTGAAGGGGCGTCCGAAGCAAATCTGGCTGGCGGGATTCGGACCGGAGATGGAACAACTGGCTCCACGCTGGGAGAGCGAGTGGGGGGTTGCCGTACAGGCCATCCGCTCGCGTTTTGGCTCACCCGGGCGAGGCAATGCCGGATTGCTCGGATATTTGGAGTCGGTGGCTTAGAGAATGGCGCTACGAGTACCTATCAATCTTGCTAGCGAGCCCTTCCGGCGGGACCGGCCGTTGCTGGTGGGCTCGGCGGCGCTGGGCATCGTGCTCAGTTTGTTGCTGATCTACCAGGTGGTCGACATCGTGTCGGAACGCCATCAGGCGGCCGACATTCGTATCGCGATCGATCAACAGAACGCTCGGCTCAAGGCCATCGCGGCGCAACAAGCCAAGTTGAATGCGACGCTGCGCAAGCCGGCCAACGCCGAGGTTTTGGAGCGCAGTCTTTTCTTAAACACGCTGATCGAACGCAAGGCTATCAGTTGGACCAAGATCTTCGATGACCTCGAAAAAGTGATGCCGTACAACGTCCGGCTGGTCTCGGTGCGGCTGCCCGAGGTGGATTCCCACAACCAGGTTCTGCTGGATATGGTGGTGGGCGCGAAAGATGTGCCTCCCATTCTGGAACTGTTCAAGCGTCTGGAGGGCTCGCCGCAGTTTGGCAACACCAGCGTGCAGTCTTCGGCGCCCCCTTCCCAAACCGATCCGTTCTATCGCTATCACGTCACGGTGACCTATGCTCAGAAGCTCTAACGTGGGGAGAAGCTTTAGCGCGTGGTCGAACAATCCGCGCGCGCTGATCCGCCTGGGCCTGGGCATATTGGCGGTGGCCAACCTGGTGGCGCTGTATTTCGTGATCCGTCCTATTGGGGGCTCTGCCCAGGATCTGGCACAGCAGGCCCTGGAGATGCATTCGGCGATCCGACAGCAGCAGGGTGTGTTGGACCGTACCCGGCTGCTCGCCGGCAAAATTGAAAGCGGGCGAGGCGAAGGCGACAAGTTCATGAGCAGTTATTTCCTGCCGCGCCGGACCGCCTTCTCCACCATCATGGCGGAGCTCAATAATCTGGCTGGTCAAGCCAAGATCACTTCGCGCGACAGCGCCTGGGCCCTCGACGCGGTGGATGGAAGCGATACCCTGGATATGATGCAGATTTCGGCCAACTTTGAGGGCTTGTATCCGGATCTGATCCATTTCATCAATTTGCTGGACAAGTCGGACAGGCTGTTGATTATTGAAAGCCTCAACGCGACGCCGCAACAATCCGGTGGCCGGCTGAACGTGATGCTCAAGTTAGACACGTTCGTCCAGGAGGACGGTTCGGCACAATGAACCTGATTCCGTCCAAAGTTGGGGCCGACCCGAAGAAGATCGCCGTGCTGGCGGGGCTGGTCCTGGTCGCCGGTTATTTCTACTTTTCCAACAGCAACTCGGGGGGAGGCTCGGGGTCCACGCCGATCGTCAGCCGCGCCCCGGTGGCAACTTTGGCGACAGCGCCGGGTTCAGCCGTCCGCCCCACGTTCCGCAGCGTGCAGCAATCGGCCAGCAGCACTCGGGAATTCCGGCCGTCCCTGAAGCCCAAGGACATCGACACCGCGAGCATCGACCCGACATTACGCCTGGATCTGCTCGCGAAAGTCAAAACAGTTGGAGTGGATGGTGGCACTCGCTCGCTCTTTGAGATCGCCGCCGCACCGCCGGAGGAGATCAAGGTCAAGGAGCCCGCGAAGATCGCGATCGCGCGGCCGTTTGTCGGTCCGGAGCAGCCCAAGCCCCTGGAGCCGGCGCCGGAGCCGAAAGCGCCGCCCATTCCGCTGAAGTTCTACGGCTTCGTCAATAAAACCAAGGTAGGGGACAAGCGTGCGTTCTTTTTGGATGGCGAAGATATCGTCATCGCGGGTGAAGGCGACATGATCAAGAAGCGCTACAAGATCGTGCGCATTGGCGTGAATTCGGCCGTCGTGGAAGACACGGAGTTCAAGGGCAACAACCAGCAGACGTTGCCGCTGGAAGCGGAGCTGAACGGATGAAAAAAGCCGCGGAGATGAACGGATGAAACGGCGCGATGAGTCCGGCTTTGCGCTTTTGCTGGTGTTCGTCATGGCGGCGGCCATCTCCATCACCTTGTACATGGAAGTGCCCCGTATGGCGTTTGAATCGCAGCGAGCGAAAGAGCAGATGGCCATCGATCGCGGCTTGCAGTACAAGCGCGCCATCCAGCTCTTCTACCGAAAATACCAGATCTATCCTCAAACGCTGGACGATCTCGAGACCACGCGCAACATTCGTTTTCTGCGCCGCCGCTACCTGGATCCGCTGACCGGCAAGGAGTGGCGTTTGCTGCACGTTGGCCCAGCGGGGCAGCTTACCGATTCGCTGGTCCAACCCCCAGCTCCGCTCCCCGGCAGCAGTACGGGCAGCGGTCCCAATTCTGCTCCAGGCTCCCAACAGAGCGGCGCTTTCGCACAAGGCTCAAATTCATCGCAAACCTCGAATTCAGCGCAAACGCCCAATGCAACTCAGCCGGTAGATCCCAATAATCCCAACGATCCCAATGCGCAGGCGCCCGATCCACTCAACATGGCGGCGCGGCGGCCGAGCGATCGCATCATCGGAAGGGGCACCGGAGCAGGTGGGGGAACTCCAGTGAGTGATCCTGCTGCCGAACCGGTCGTCGAGCAGCCTCCACCACCTGAGCCCGAGCCAGCGCAGCCGCAACAACCGGCCGCCCCGGTGGAGACCCCGCAACAGCCGGCAGATCCAAACGCGCCTCAGGATCCCACGCAGCCGGAGAACCCCGCTCAGCCTCAGGCCCCGGGCCAGCAACCGATTCCAGGATTGCCCGCGGGGGCTCAACCTCCCGGTCAACCCCCAGGTCAACCCCCAGGTCAACCGCCAGCCCAGCCCCCTGTGCTATTTGCGCCGCTGGGGCCGACGCCGGGCGCAACTCCGGCGCAAACGCCGCCAACTTCGACACCTTTTCCGCAGCAGGGTCAACAGGCAGGGCAAACACAATTACCGGGACAACCAGGTACACCGGGTAATGGAGGCCAGCCACAAAGCGCGGCGAACCTCATCCAGAACCTTCTCACTACGCCGCGCCAACCTCCCTCATCCCTGAATTTCACCTCGGGAAATACCGGCGGCATTGCTGGAGTTGCCAGCACCGCGGAAGGCAAAGGAATACACGTAGTCAACGACCACGCGAAATACAAAGAGTGGGAGTTTGTTTACGACCTGAAGAAGGACAAAACCGTGGTGGGGGCCGCGGGGGTAAACCAACAACAGCAGATACAGCAGCAAATGCAGCAGAACCAAAACGGGGCCAATGGAGTTTTTGGAAGCAGCGGAAGCAATTCGTCGCCGTTCAGCTCCACTCCAACGAGTTCCCCGTCGGGCTCAAGTCCGGCCAGCCCGGCGGCGCCGGCTGCTCCAACCACAGCACCGCCTTCTCAATAAGTCTGAATTGATTAGATAAACATCTCTTCGTCGCTGGTGGCTCGATCGACAGTGGGACGATTGCCGCGCGCCATTGCTCCTAGCGCCGCCCGAACACCGGCGGCGATCCCGTTGACCTCGCGCAGAGGCCGCATGATGCCTTCGTGGACAACCGCTACCGTCTCGTGCGTGCGGCTGAGCGTGTCGTCCAGTACCATCTCGACGTGCTCCATCTGCACCTTGGCGCGTTGGGCGGCGTCGCCCACCAAATCCTCCACGATAGCCAACTGCCTTTTGGTGGAATCCAAAATGTCGTTGGCTCGCGTGGTGATTTCGGTGATCTGCTTACCACTCTGTTCCACCGTCGAAGTCGCCTTCCCGACCAAATCCTCCACCTTGGGAACGAGAGGATTGATGGATTCCTGCAGCGACTTGGTGGTCTTATAAATTGCCGCCAGCATACCCGCCTGGATGCAAAGCGCGATAGCGGAGATGATGACGAACGCCGTCATCACATAAAGCAGAGTGGACTCGCTCATGGTACCCTCCGGCGGTGATTAGATGTGTTCCGCGTCGTTCGGCGTAGTGCTCACCGCTTCGCGATAGGCTTGCTTACCGGCTTCCACCGCAGCCACAAGATTGTCGCGCTGGCGCGAAACCGTCGACTTGCTTCGCTCAAGCACTTCGGACGCCTGGTCTTGTAGTTCAGTGCTCCGCCGCTTCAGGTATTCTTTACCCTCGTCGGCTTTGGATCGTAATAGGTCCCGCGTCTCGGGTCCGGACTTCGGAGCAAACAGCAGCCCGGCCGCTACCCCCAGTCCCAACCCCAGAAAAAAGTACGAAAACTTGTTGTCGTCGTCCATCGTTAGCCGTCCTTTCTTTCCAATAAGTTCAGACTCTCCTCTACAATAGCAGTCTCGAATCTGTTAGTGTTCGTTTGGTATGGCGAAACGACAGCCACAACCGTTAGACCGCGATAAGCTCCTAAACGTTGCATTACGAGCTTTGGGTGGACGCGCGCATTCTTCGGGCGAGCTGCGTGACAAACTTCGCCGCCGGGCGCAGAGCGATCAGGACGTGGACGCGGTGCTCGCGAAACTGAAGGAGTCCGGATACCTGAACGACCGCCGTTTCGCCGAGAACTACGCGTCTGCTCGTCTCCAGAATCAGGGTCTTGGGAAGATGCGGGTCTTGCGCGATCTGCGCCAGCGTCGAGTCGCGCCCAAACTAGCCGAGCAGGTAACGGAGAAGACCTACGAACAAACCGACGAAGCCAATCTGATCGAGGAGTTTTTGCGACGCAAGTATCGCGGCAAACAGCTTGGCACGTTTCTCAGCGAGGAGAAGAATTTGGCCGGAGCCTTTCGGCGCCTGCGGTATGCGGGCTTTTCAGCGGGGCAGTCGATTCGCGTGTTGAAGCGCTTTGCGAGCCAGCCGGAAGCGACCGAGGTACTGGACGCGTTGGAGTCGGAGGAGCCCTCACCGGACGAACACGGTAACTAGCACGCCCGCCACAATCAGGCTCGCGCCCAGCACATTGCCCAGATGCGGCTTCTCGCCTAAGAATACAAACGCCATGGCGACCGCCAACGCGACGCTCAATTTGTCGATGGGCGCCACTCGCGATGCCTCACCCAGTTGCAGAGCCTTGTAGTAGAAGAGCCACGAAAGGCCGGTCGCGATCGCGGAAAGAAACAGAAACAGCAGCGAATGCCGCGAAATCTTGAAGAGGTCGGACGCATTGCCTTGCACCGCGACAATGCCCCACGCGAAGAACACGATGATCGCGGTTCGAAAGGCAACCGCGAGATTGCTGTCCACTCCTTGCACGCCGATCTTGCCGAATATGGCGACCAACGCGCCGAAGAAAGCCGATAGAACTGCGTACCAAGCCCAGTTCATTGGCCGGGGATGCCCGATATTTTGATTTTGCCGTCGGAGCGGACCGTGCCAGTCATCATGCCCGTGGTATTGAACGGCGTGGCGACGTTGCCCTTCCGGTCCAGTGCGATGACGCCGCCGTCGCCGTGCTGGGCCACCAGTTCCTTCATTACTACATCGTTGGCGGCCTGATCGAGCGAGACATGCAGGTAGCGCACACGCGCGCAGATATCCGACGCGACGACGTTGCGCATGAAATACTCACCGGTGCCTGTGGCGGACACCGCGCAGCTATCGTTGTTGGCATAAGTGCCAGCGCCGATGATAGGCGAATCGCCGACGCGGCCAGGCATCTTCAGCACGGTGCCGCCAGTGGATGTCCCGGCTGCCAGATTGCCCGCTGGATCCAGCGCCACCACGCCGACCGTGCCATGTCTATTGCCGGCCAGCTTCTTTTTCTCAGCATCTTTGTAGCGGTTCCATTCGCGCTCCGTGTAGAAGTAATACGGCGAGACTAGTTCGATGCCCTGCGATTTCGCGAACTGTTCGGCGCCATCGGCCACCAGCAACACGTGCGGCGTTTTTTCCATCACCAACCGCGCCAGATGGATGGGATTGGCGATGTGCTTGAGCGCCGCGACGGAGCCGGCTTGCAACGTGCGCCCGTCCATGATGGCGGCGTCCATCTCGGGAACGCCTTCTTGGGTGTAATAAGCGCCACGGCCGGCGTCGTAGAGGCCGGAATCTTCCATCACGCGAATGGTGGCCTCCACTGCGTCCATGCTGGTGCCGCCTCGGGCCAGAATCGCGTATCCAGCTCGAATCGCTTTCAGCATGCCATCGCGCCGCGCTTCGATGATCTGTTGCGGCATGGTGGAATAGTCACCCGCGCCACTATGAGCGACGAGAACAAAGTTGGCCGCCTGCTGCGCGGACGCTGCAAAGACGGACAGCGCAGCCAGCGCCATCGTTTTCATCGATACTATTATCGAGCTATTTGTTCCAGCAGGGCGTCGGTTCCCAGCCGGACGCGTCGGCGACCTTCTTGAAGGTGTAGGTCCGAACAAAAGGCTGATTCAGATACGCGGGGTCTTCGACGGACGCAGTGACAGACAGGTAGACATCACCCTGCTGTCCCGTGACGATATTCATGTATTCGGTAAGAACCGCGTTTCCACTGTACGGCACCCCATTTTTCCGAATGTATCCGGGGCGCATCTTCGTGGTAACCACTCGCAATGTTCCGCCTTGGCCGCGCGTGGGTTGAGGCCGGCCCCCGCCGGGCACAAAACCGATTCCGCCGAGATCGATCAGGGCGCGTCCTCGAACCTGCCACTGCGCGACCGAGTAGCCTTGCCAAGTGGGATCGCCAGCCGGGGCGCTCGCAGCACCAAAGTGGAGCAGACGCGTCTGGGTGCCCGCGTCCGCGTCGATCTGCAAAGTGTTTTCGTCCTTCCATGACACATGCAACCGGCCCGGCCGCTGCATCACTCCCACCGCGCCATACGCTTTGCATTGCGCGCCGTCGGCGGTGTCTTTGTCCGGATCCCAGGCCAGCGCAATCTTGCGCGCCTCGGGATTGATCGGCAGATAGGCGATGTCGCCTTTTTGCGGCGTCACGCGGAAGCGCCACTCATCCACGATCTGCGAGACCCAATAGCCGGTGAGATCGATGGGCGCCGCGGCTTGGGCCGTTCGCGGAGCGACAGGCTGTGCCGGACCATTCTGCGCATACACAGCGGCGGAGATCAAGAGCAGAACCAATAGGCGCGGCATGGTCATTTCCCTTGGGTCGCTTTCGATTGGCTCAAGCTTTTGTACGCCGCGTCGACAAACATGTCGGGCGTCCAGAACGTACTTTTGTCGTAGCGCGGATCCCAATCCGCGGTGGGCTTGGCCGCCTTCACTTGCGCGAGCGTCATGTCTTTCTTGATCATGGCCTGAATGCGGTCCCGAACGATGGTCGCCATGTCGCGATAGTATGCAACGTCAGCGGTGTCGCAAATGCGGCCGTGGCCGGGAATCACCAGCGTCCCGCCTTCGGTGCGGAACTCGGCGACGGACAGATCCAGAATGTGATTCAACCCATCGATGATGCCTTGCAAACTGCCGCCGCTGGCGAGATCGATGATGGGGTAACTGGTAGTGAGGAAAATATCGCCGGCGCTGATGACATCGGAACCGCGGAAGAACACGATGCTATCGCCATCGGTATGCGCCGCCTTCTCATGAAAAATCTGGATTCCTTCGCCGTTGAAAAATTGGCTGAGCTTCATCTGATCGCTCAGAAACGTCAGGGTCGGCAAGGCCTTGAAGGAGACTGTCGGCTTGCCGTCGGGGCTCAACCGGTCCAGCACTTTCTCGTGCGAGATGATGGTTGCGCCTTCGGTGGCGTCTCCAATATCGCCGATCACATTGCCGCCCGTGATGGTTTTGCCCGCGTCGCCGATTTTTTCGTTGCCGCCGATATGATCGGGATCGAAGCTTGTATTGATGATGTAGCGAATGGGCTTGGCCGGCGCGCCATTCACGCTCACGCGCTGCTGCAACTGGCGAATGGCGGCGAGAACCTGATCGCTCATCTGTGCGAGACCTGAATCCACCAGCAGAACACCGTCAGGGCCAACAGAGACCGTGATGTTGCTGCCCGCGCCGGCCAGCATATAAATGTGGCCGCGGACCGGGACGATTTCGACGTGCGCGGGAGTTGTTTGCGGACGTTGCGCGAAGGCGCTGGCCATAGCCACGGCGCTCGCCAGCAGCAAAGTTCTTGCGATCGTCATTTCTTAACCGGCTCCCCGTTCGCTGCCCGGATCAGCTTTCTAGCTGCTTCCGGGTACATAGTGCCGGCGCCACCCATGGTCACCTCGATCGGCAAGTTGTATTTCTTGGCGAACTCGCCGAGAAACGGATTTGCCCCAGGCATGTAATGCGGCACTTCGCCCTTGGGCCGGACCACCTCTTCAACGACGTCGCAAGGATAAGGCGGAATTTGCTGATTCAGCGCCAGCCGATATTCGGAGCTGCGAATCATAGGCTCGGTCAAATAGACAGGATCATAGGCGATCAGAATCCACGTCAAATAATCGCCGCGCCGGATCCAGTACTGTGTGAGCGTGGCAAGATCGCTCGATGGAACGCCGTTGCGGCGGTAGTAATCTTCTTTCAAGTGCGTGGTGGTGATCTTCAGCATGTCGCCCACAAATTCGGCGGTTGAGAACCCACCCCAGGTGTGAGCCGCAAATTCGGAAGGGCGCGCGCGGCCATCCATGTAGTAAGGATTATCGATGGAGCGCAGCCACTCGGCATGCCAGGCGGTGATCTGACGCGTGACCGAATCCACTTCTTTCCAGATGCGAACTTGCGAGGGTCCGCGCGAGATGTACATGGCTCCATGCGGCCTGCACTGCCACTCGGGCAGCGTTTGATAGGACGCTTCCCACGCTTCGGATCGGAGCAGCGACGCGTGGCTCAGCGGAATCCCAATGAACTCGCCGATATAAGGATTTCCGGTATTGTCTTCATCCTGAACCGGCGCCCATTCACCGGAAAAATCCATCTGGGCGATAGCAGGAATAGCGAGCAAGAGCAGGAGTGTAACTTTCATGGCAAGGCTCCTGAAGAGCCGGGCATTATTATATAACGCTTGTTTAGGCTAAAGACTGCGGAGCGAAATGGGCCAGGCGGCGGCGCAGCGTCTCGTAGGCGCGGAACAGCAGCGATTTCAGCGCGGGAATGGAACACTCCAGCACATTCGCGATTGCCGCGTAATCCATGCCTTCGTACTTATGCATGAGAACTGCCGCGAGCTGTTTGCCGGGCAGGCTTTCAATGGCGTCGCGGATTTCCTTGGCGTGGTACTCCATCAGCAACTGCTGATCGGCACGCAGGGTCTGATCGGGCACCTGGATCCGGCGGGCATCGTGAAGGGCAGCGTCCAGCCGCAAGTGCGCGGTTTCGCGCCGTGTATCCCTGCGCCAGTTCAGCCCAACGTTCGTGGTGATCCGGAACAGCCAGGTGCTGAACTTGGCCTCCGGTTGATATCGATTGCGAAAGCGGTAGACGCGTAGGAAGACATCCTGCGCCAGTTCCTCCGCGATGGCCCGGTTATGCACCAAACGGTACAGATGGTTCACCACCTGACTGCGGTGACGATGGAGCAGGGTTTCAAAGCTGGGTTCGTGCCCTCCGCAAACCCTCACCATCAAGGCCGCATCCGGATCGAGAGCCCACTCAGACACCATAAGATGTTAGAACGCACTGGCCGTGCGCTCCGTTTCGGCGTTGCTGTAACGATTCGTAAACTACTGCGACGGTTCCTGGTGCTCGGGAAAAACGGCGTAGTTTTCGGGTGGCGGGTAGAGGCTATAAAGCAGATTCAGCCGCTTGCGCATGTGGCGGCTCGGCAATTGGCGCGGGCCGGTTTCCACATCGATATCGCAGCAGATGCCATGCAAGTACAGCGTGAGGGTGTCGATCAGCGATTGCCGGACGTAATCGCGAAACGGCTTGGTCTCCTTGCGGATGTTGGTGTCGCGCCGCAGCAGGGCCTGCTTCATGTGCCAGCTTTCTTCGTCCACTTCGCCATGCACGCGCGCATTCATCTCCTCGCGCAGCAGAGAACTGTATTGGGACAAGGCTTCTTCCGAGCCATGATCGGCGGCCAGAGTGGCCAGCACATGATAGAAGCGGTAGTGATACTCCGAGACGTCCTGATCCTTGAGGGCGAAGACCAGTACCTCTTCTTTGTCGAAGCGGACCTGCGCCGCCCAGGAAGCCCGGCTGTCGGGTGGTTTTTCCGTTACGACGAACTCATCCCGGCGGACGGTCCCCTTTTCCTTACCATCCACACGCTCCAGGTAGGGGACCAGCATAATGGAAACCTTCGGCAACAGGGCGGAAATGGCCGGAGGCAGCGCCGCGATGGGCTCCTCCAGGTACTCTTTGACGTCCTCCTCACTCAACGGCACCGAAGCGCAGAAGTAGGAGAAGGTGTTGCTGAGCGGGATCATCTCGCCGCGGAAACGCTCCGCGAACTGGCCAACGCTTAGCTTAGAAAGATCGGGTTGCGCGGACATCGGGTGGGGGTGAAATCGTTTTCATTCTAACACGAGGGCGGAAGCGCACCCCGACGCTACGAGTTGGCGCTCGCGGCAGGCGGCAACCGGTGATCTTTGGCATCATCAATGTTTGCGACAAAGGATCGAACGAAGAATCCGAAAACACCTTCGGTTGATCCGACACCAAGACCCGGAGTTCGGAGCTATGTTGCGCCGACGCGAACGGTCTGGACTCCCGATCGGCTCGGCATTGCGTCATGTAATGCTTGATCCAGGGGCTGGCTGGCACAGGAGAGGGACAGCGGCAAAGTTGCTGGCGCTAGCCAATCCCTATGCCTCGATCGAGAACTTGCTCGATTTGTTCTTCAGGCAAGCAGACAAGATCGAATTGTGGGAGACCGCCCTGACAATCGAACATATCGCAGATCGCGTTGCTGTTCCACGACTTATTGCCGCACTTGACGATGCGAATCCTAACCGCCGACATGCTGCGGCAAGAGCTCTTGGTTGGATTTGGCCTGTGGGCAAGCGAGCCTCCAACGCCTTGATCGGCGCACTCTTGAATAAGTCCCAACCTCAGCCCGTGCGCGAGGAGGCCGCAGAATCACTCGCGTATTCTCGTTACGCCCAGGCTATCCCGGCTCTAATTTCAGTTCTTGACGAACCGGATGTCAGAATCCGATTCTGGTCAGTCTTTGCGCTTGGCGGCATCGGGCAGTGGCCCGGGCGCGGCGGCGCGGATGCGCGAGTAATCGAGGCTCTGGAGAGAATGCTTCCTGATAAAGAGGTCCCACCCGGCAACTGGTGGTCGGTCGGGAGGGAGGCGCTAGCAATGTTGGGGAATTTGGACGCGCAGTATGGAGCCAAGCTCGATCGCGAGACGGAGCAGGTGCTCCGCGACTCGAACTCATCCCCGGAAAACCTCCGCTGGGCCGAAAGGTATGGCCTTCGGTGATCGAGCCTTCCAAATTCCTAGTTCTTTACGGTCAAGGTGTCCGAGTTAACCGCTTTCTTCCCTGTTATTCCTTCCAGGCCGGCTAAGACGCCCCGGTAATCGCTCTTGTCAGCTTGGAAAGCCGCGCCGCCTTTCTTGCCTCCGTCGTCCCAGGTAAGACCGATGAAGTGCTTCTTCGATTTGGTCAGAGCCATGAGTGCGCCAATACCGAATGAAACGACAGCAAGCCCTATAGCTGCGCCCACTCGCCGGTGAACATCCTGTCCGTAGCTAATCTCCGTAACCGCAGCGGCCGGGATCGTTATGAGCTCTGTTTTGTCTTTCATGATTCGTATCTGGTTGGAGTCAAGGTGCAATTTCACGCTCGTTCCGGTTTTGATATCGGAGATGGAGCCGCCGTCATACGCCAGCTTGTAACCGCTGTCTGCGGAAAACACAGCCATTGGCACACAAATGCAGAGGAGAACAGCAATTATGTTTTTCATTTTTGGGCTCACGCAAGTATATACCACTCACGCGTTTGCCGCTTTGTAATCTTTCAGCGCGGATTCGGCACTATTTGTGAACAGCGGCCTAACAGCCCGTGGTAAAAACCTTCCAAAACATGTGACCTTGATTGTGTTTTGAACGTCTTTTGTCTATGGGCATGGGGCGCAAGAAGGATCGGGAGAAGCAGGAGGATCTATGGGTGGCA